>NZ_AP019551.1:0-522500 GCF_009936215.1 Athalassotoga saccharophila
ATGGACGTAAGAGAAGAGATAATAAACGCTTTGAAATCGAAAATCTCGAGAAAAATATGGGAAATGTGGTTTAGCACCTTCAGGGTCGAATCTGTAAAGGACGATCTCATAACTTTTAGCGTTGGAAATCTATTCATAAAAGACTGGATAAGCCAGCGATACGCCCGTCAATTTTCGGAATCAATAAAAGAAGCCATCGGGCACGATGTGCCATATCAGATAAAAGACGAAGTTATCGAAGACTCCCAGACAAAGCAGAATATACCTCTTGTTAGAAAAAGGCCCTTGCTTCTTAGCGAATTCAACAAAGAATACACATTCGAGAGTTTTGTAGTCGGTCCATTTAACGAAGAAGGATACGATGGGGCCATAGAAGTCGCAAAAAATCCGGGCAAGATGAACCCATTCTTTCTTTACGGTGGCGTCGGACTTGGTAAGACCCACCTTTTGAACGCAATAGGAAATTATTTGCTTGAAAATGAGCCGGATTTACACGTTATGTACATGACGGCTGAAAAATTCATGAATGATTTAGTCGTATCGATAAAAAACGGGTCTACAATAGAATTCAGGAAGAATTTAAGAGAGAAATTAGACGTTTTGATGATAGACGATATCCAGATACTCGAAGGAAAAGAGGGCATTCAATCTGAACTTTTTCACACTTTAAATCATTTCATAGACAATCAAAGGCAGATAATCCTTTGCAGCGACAGAACGCCCGTCCAACTGTCCCAGTTCCAGCCCCGTCTTGTCTCTCGATTGCAGATGGGTCTTATGGTAAAGATAGACAATCCCGATGTTAAAACGAAATTCGAAATTGCAAAGGCTTTTGCCGCAAGAAATTCAATACCTCTCGATGATCAAATGTTAAAAGAGATAGTGAATGCATCTGACAACATAAGGACTCTCAAGGGCATCATAAACAAAATAGCGTTCAAAAGTTCAAAAAGTGCCGTTGACGAATCTGAAATATCGAAAATAGTAAAAGAGATAGCCGGCGTTCAAATAAAGGATTTTGAAGGTGAAAAGACCGTTGAGAAGGAGATATTCTTCAACGCTCTTTCGATGATCTTCGATATAAGACCGGCAGAAATAGACGCTAAATTGAGAACCGCAAAGTTATCGAATGCAAGGCAAATCGGGATGTTCTTTGCAAGAAAGTACCTTGGCAAGACCTTTGCAGAGATAGGGGAATGGTTTGGGCGGGATCACTCTTCCGTGGTTTACGCCTGTAAAAAGGTTGAAGAATCGGTAAGACTTGACAACGCGATGGTCAAAAAAGTGATATTGCAACTTCAAGAAATCTTGAAAATCAACACAAAAGAATCCGCGATGTGAAATAAGATGCCTCAAAATTACGAACAGGAAGAATACAAATTACCCTTCTGGGACAGTTTAAAACTTTCATTCTGGGTCTTTAAATATATAAAGCCATACTGGAAGATGATGACCCTTTCAATAATCCTGATGATTTTCGTAAGTTTGATAGGACTTCTTCCAACAATTCTCACAAGCAACGCGATAAATCTGTACCTAAATCCTTCCAAATACACATTGTCTAACAATCCATCCTATAACTCAATAGAGATAGATGGAAAATATTTCATCCCCTCTCCACAAGGAGAATATACCGTTCAAAAAGAAGGACAAAATTACATTTTCAAGGGAAATGGCCAAAGTTATGAAATAAGTATATCTGAGTACAACAAAATAAGATTTAACGGAATTACCCTTATCGCCTTTGAGATATTTTTAATATACCTCATCTCATTTGTGCTTTCGTACATTCAAAATTACACCTCTCAAAGCGTTGGGATAAGGGCTGTAAATGACGTAAGAAACTATCTCTTTGTCCACCTCGTAAACCAGCCCATGAAATTTTTCGATTCCAACATAAGTGGCAGACTTGTAACCCGTGTCACCAATGATACACAAAATTTGAACAACATGTTCTCAACGATGATTTCGTCCATCTTTAAAGATGCCGTACTTATAGCCGGCATACTTTACGTTCTGTACATCGTAAACACCAAATTGTTCCTCATCACAATTCCAATTTTTATAGCGGTGGCACTTATAACCTACATCTTTAGGGCCCTTTCAAGAAAGACTTACAGAACTGTAAGGGCAAAACTCGCTGCCATAAATGGCTTTCTTGCAGAACATCTTAGCGGAATGATCGTTACGGTACTTTTCAACAGAGAAAAAGAAAAATCAGAGGAATTTTCGGTCATAAACAACGAATATTACATTGCGGCCATGAAGCAATTGCTCGTTTTTGCAATCTTTAGACCCTTAATAGATTTCTTGAGGTATCTTGGTACGGCACTTGTTATATGGTTTGGCATCCAGTCGATAATTCACGGTCAACTCGAAATCGGTACTCTTTACGCCTTCATAAGTTACATAGGCATGGCCTTTACGCCAATAAACGATCTCGCAGAAAATTTTTCGAATATTCAATCCGCAATGGTTTCAATAGAGAGAATAAGGGCACTTTTGAAACTCCCATCACCGGCCCATCCAAAATCAAACGCGAAGATCAAGGACGGGAAAATAGAGGTAAAAAATCTGTGGTTTGGGTATTCCGAAGATAACATAATACTCAAGGATATCTCATTTACGGTAGAAAATGGAGGCAGGCTGGCAATCGTTGGCCATACAGGCGCTGGAAAATCAACGATCTCATCGATTTTGACGGCCCTTTACCCTTATTCGAAGGGAAGCGTTAAGATCGGAGGTGTAGAGGTAAGAGAGTGCCCAATAGAAGAATTGAGAAGCAAGGTGAATATAGTAATTCAGGAGGTAATGCTCTTTTCTGGAACTGTTCTGGACAACATAACGCTTTTTGACAAAAGGATAACTCGCGAAATGGTTACAGAGGCGATAAAGAATTTGGAGATAGAAAAGTTCATATCATCCCTGCCACACGGTCTTGATACACAGGTTCACGAAGGAGGCACGAACCTTTCGATGGGGCAGAGACAACTCATTTCAATGATAAGGGCCTTTGTCAGACAACCGAAAGTTGTTATAATGGATGAAGCAACAAGCAACGTGGACGTTGAAACGGAAGCGCTCATTCAGAAGGCAAGCGAGAAATTGACTGCCGGAAGGACAACCATAATCATAGCGCACAGGTTATCAACGGTGAGGAACGTTGAAAGGATAATCGTCATAGATGACGGTAAAATAATAGAAGAAGGGAATCACGAGGAATTAATGAAAGAAAATGGACTCTATGCAAAATTATACAAACTTCAAAGTTTCGAAGAGTACAAGGTCTCTTAAATACATTTCATTTGCCGAATTCATAGAAATGCCCATTAAGATCGAAGAGGGCAGGCATATTTTGGAAATAGGATTTGGAAATGGAGAAATGCTCACAAGAATGGCAAGATCGAGGAGATTAGATCACTTCTGGGGCATAGAAAATTCCGAAATATCCTGCATAAAGGCCGCCAAAAGGGCAATAGATTTTGATCTTCAAAATCTTAAGATCTTTCATGGAGACGCCAAATTCTTGCTTCCCGAACTTTTTCCGGATCATTCACTCGATTTGATACTTTCTTTTTATCCTTTGCCATGGCCAAAGCATTCTCAGGAAGGAAAAAGGTTGTTCTCAAAATCCTTTTTCAAAAATGTTCTTGGCCTTCTAAAGGAAGATGGCAAATTCGTTATAGTAACAGACGATAGAGATTACTTCGAATGGATATCCCAAAATTTAAAAGCGCTTGAAGTGCCTTTTTTTGAAAGGCAGATCAAGTCCTTGAAGGCTACAAAATATGGCCGGAAGTGGAACGAATTCGGGAGGGATTCATGGTCTTTGGTTATAAAGAGTATGAATTTCAATACAAAAAGAATGGTGGATGGTAAAATGCCACATGTACATTTAAAGCAGATCGATCTTTCAAAACTCGAAAAGATCTCAAATGAAAAATTCAGCGAAGATGGGGTTGTAGTCCAGTTTAGAGGCCTGTTCAAGGGAAATGATGAATATCTTTTAAAGGCAGTCGGAGTGGATCAAGAATTCGTCCAGACTTACTACATAATAATAAAAAGATCTCAGGATGAATGGCTTGCCCGCTTAGATGAAGGAATAAGGGTCTTTAAAACCCCTGCCGTCAAAAAAAGCATCGATATAATTGGCAGGTACATAACGGGTGATTGAATGAAAAGATTTTACCTTCTCAGACATGGTCAGACCGACTCAAATCTTTCTGGAATAATACAGGGTCAGAGCATAGATGTACCTCTAAATGAGGAAGGCATAGAGAAATCGAAAAAAATCGCAGAATTGCTAAAGGGACATGTGAGTAGAATTGTCTCAAGCGATCTTTTAAGAGCCTACCAGACGGCGAGAATAATAGGAGAAATACTCGGCGTCGAAATTGAGACCGATAAAAGGTTAAGAGAGATGAATTACGGATCGTGGGAAGGCAATTTTCTCGACGAACTCATGAAGACTCCCGAAGGCAAAGTGTGGATGGAAAATCCTTCGAAGTGGAGAATAGAAAATTCTGAAAGTGTTTTAGACGTTCAAAATAGGATAATACAGGCCATAAAAGAATACGTTCAAAAATATGACGATATCCTCTTTGTTTCTCATGGAGTAACTATATCTGCTTTTTTGCTTTACGTCAAAGACCTTCCACTCGATAACGTCAAAGAATACATCCCGAGAAATACCCAACTTTACGAATTCAAATTCGAAAATGACAGGTTTGAAGAAGTAAAAATCGAGGGGACCTAAGTCCCCTCGATTTCTTATTTCAGGTGTATATTCAAGGCGAGTATTTCCGGAGCAACCTGAATAGACCCTACCATGTAGTAAGGATATTGGTCATCCGGGAATCCCGCAAGCGTGCTCGTCTGGTACACGTCCCACATCGGAACTGGCAGAAGCGCAGCAACTGGCAGATCGTCTAACACTATCCTCTCTATCGTGTATATCGCCTGCCTTTGCAATCTCTGGTCAGATGTCGTGTTGAATACCTGCAACGCATCTGTTATCAAAGGATTCGTGTATCTTGAGAAGTTAGAAGATGCCACCTGCCCTATCGGTGCCGTCTGTGTCGGACTGAATGCAAAGTAATATGGAGTGTATGGATTTATCCCAAGGTTAAGCCATGTTATCGACATGTCAAATGTCCCTGTCTGTAAGGACGAATAATACTGACCAAAGGATTGCTGGACCGGGTTAACCTGAAGCCCTATCTCTTTTAATTCCTGCGCTATTATCGCCTCTGCCTGCACCCAGTCTGTCCATCCAGTAACAACGCTCAGTGTGAATGTCGGCAGTACCTTCCCATCCGGACCGGTCAATAGACCCTGCGCGTTCTTCTTAAACCCTATCGATGCCAGCAAATCCTGCGCCGCCTTCGGATTGTACGCAACTAACGAGGATGCCAAAGATGTCAGGGTCGGATCTAACCATGAACGAAGCGGATAGGTTATCAGTGTCGGATTGTTGTACTGTGAGAATTGCGGCCCGTACAGACTTGTCAGTATGAAGTTCCTGTTTATCGCCATCGAGATCGCTTTCCTGAAGTCCGGTATGTTGAATGGGTATTTCGCATCGTTGAATATCAAATGATTGTTCCCGAGTATCGGCCACCATATCTTGTTGTTAGACGGGTCTTTCGAGATGTAAGTCTGTTCAACTCCGGGTATGTAGAGGTTTGACATGTCATATTCGTGTTTTATGAGCGCGAGTGTGCATGTATCGTTCGAGTTGACGGATGTAACTACCACACTGTCGAGATATGGCCTGCCGGTCATCCAGTAATTCGGATTCTTCACGTACGTAACTGTGTTCGCAGGCTGGTCAAAACTCTTGAAGAGGAATGGACCGGTACCGACTGGATTCGGGTTTGTGTATTTGGCAGGATCTGAAATATTTGCCCATATATGCTCGGGTATTATTGGCTCTCCAACCAAATACTGGAAGAGCGCCATGTTGGGTTGTGAAAGTTTGAAGATGACTGTATCTCCACTCGCCGTTACACTGACAAGATCATTCGCAGATGACCATATACCGTTAAGGTCTATACTCGGATTGGCCTTTAGATAATTGAATGTGAAGACCACATCCTGTGGTGTAAATGGAACTCCGTCTGACCATTTGACACCCTGGCGGATTGTGACATCCAATTCTGTGTTGTTGTCTGTCCATTTGTATGATGTGCCGAGCATGTTAGTAACGTCACCTGTAAGGTTTATGAAAAAGAGTGATTCGTAGATGAAGGATGTCGGAAGTGTCGAGTTGTTTCCCATGAATGGGTTAAGGCTATACTGGAGAGGACCGTTTGGAAGGATTATCTTAAGAGTTCCCCCGTATTTGACGTTACTTCCCCAGTTGACGATTGCCGGTCCGTACTGAGTTAGGTACGGATATGAAACGTCTGCAAATCCGATGCTCATTATGCCTATTAAGGCTATGAGCAGGACAAAAAACTTAACTTTACCCATGTGACTCCCTCCTTTGATTTATTAACTTTGAGCCTGGTAAATTTTTATCGATTTTATGTACATCTTCTGCGGGAAGACGGTCGAATTGTCGGGATTTCCGGGCCAATTTCCGCCCACCGCAAGGTTGATTATCAAAAAGAATGGATGATCGTATACCCAATCTTGAGAGCCGTAATGCGATTCAACGTAAGATTTGGTAAGGAAGAAGTATAGATGATCGTCCACGTACCAGCCCATCGCATCTTTGTTCCATATGAATGTGAATGTGTGGTATGTGTCCGAAAAAGTCCCGGATGGAAGTGTATAACTCTGCCCAATTCCAACTCCTCCAGAAATTGGGCCATGTGCTGTACCGTAAACCTTTGCGGGGTTATTTCCAAGCATTTCCATAATGTCTATCTCTCCGCAGGAAGGCCAGCCCACCTTATTTATATTGTCTCCTAACATCCAGAAAGCAGGCCATATTCCCTGTCCTTCGGGAAGTTTGGCAACTATGACAACCTTACCGTATTCAAAAGAGAACTTTCCCATGGTGTTAATCCTTGCAGAAGTGTAATCGTACGTCCCATACTGGTCGGAGACCTTTTCTTTGTCAGCCTCGATCACGAGATTTCCATTCTCAACGTATGCGTTATGATTCGTGTAATACTCAAGTTCGTTATTTCCCCATCCCTTTATTCCCTGTGTCTCGCCATTGCCAATGTCAAAATTCCATATATTCGTGTTGAGAGAGGTTGCAGAAGAAAAATCTTCATCGAATATCAAATTCCATCCCTTTACGTCTGTCAGGACTGAAGTTGAAACCTGAGTTTCCTCCTTTGATTCCATCTGTCCCACCTGCTCTAAAGAAACATCTTTTATCCATATCGTTCCGGTCGCAAGGCCAAGTTCAAATTCAAAACGCGCATGTTCATCTGTGTCTCTGTACATCGTAAAAGTGCCTTCATAAGTTTGCCATTCATTTCCAAGTTTAAAGGTCATCCCTCCAGCCATGCCATTCCCGGGATTGTAAGCGGGCCATCCCAAAGCAGCCGTTCCACCAATTTTTACCTCCACACTTCTTGGAATAGAGGATTTCGCGGTGAAACTGAATTTGTAAATATATCCATGATCGAGAGTAATTGGCGATTGAAGTAATTGTTCGGCCCAACTGTTAGAGCCAGCACTGTAAAGAGTCGCCTCGAAATATCCATTTCCACTCGTGGCAGTCCCACCACCAGTGGCGTTAACAAGAAAAGACCAGTTGTGATTTGTGAATATATTTCCATCCGGAGGAATGGAAGATGGCGTGTAAAGAGGCTGGGTAAAATTTCCGTTGCCGATCATATTTTGACCAAACGCTGCAAAACCTAAAAAAACGACGAGAATCAGCATAAAAAAGTATTTTCTCACACAATCACCCCTTTATCTGTCTTACGGATTCCCTTTCAATTATTTTATAAGGCACTATTATCTCGCGATTTCTCCTGTTGGACGTCGAATAAAGCCTTTCTATCATCAAAGATGCAGCCGTAATTCCAAGTTTTTCCTTTTGCTGGTCAACGGTCGTTAGCCTTGGAAATGTGTAACTTGAAATAAAAGAATTGTCAAAGCCCATTATCGAAATATCTTCTGGCACCCTTAAACTATTTTCTATTGTCGCATTTATTCCGCCAAATGCCATTAAATCGTTGAAAGCAAAGATGGCCGTTATCTTTTTTTCGGATCTTAAAAAATGCTTGACCACGTCGTATCCAGAATGAGGTGTAAAATCTCCATCTTTTATAAAGAATTTCGCGTCCGGATGTCTCTGGGCGAATAACTCCACGCCGTTTAACCTATCAATAGAAGATTGAATCTTTCTTCCACCCGTTATGATCAAAAAATCTCTATGACCCTTGCCGTAGAGATAACTGAGAGCGGTAAAGGCCGCCCTTTTATTGTCGATGGTAATGCTGTCAACGTTTATGTCTCCACCTATGTCATTTCTCCAATCAAGAGCGATTATCGGTATTGTAAGGGTCGAAAACATCTCAATCGTTTTGAAATCGGGCGTGCAAAGGATAACTCCATCTATTCTTCTTGTAAAGGCAAAGTCGAAGACTATTTCTTTTATGCTATCAAGGTTGTGGGTAACATTTATCATCACTTCAACATTTCTTTGATTCGCGTAAATGGAAAGGGCATCAACGATTTCGCCGTAGAATTCAAGGTTAAGGTTTGGAACAACCACGCTTATGCTAAATAAAGTCTGAGTTTTTAAGTTTCTGGCAAATCTCGATGGTTTGTATTTTAAAATCTTTATTGCCTTCTCGACTTTTTTCTTCGTTTCATTTGAAACATAGGAAGAAGAATTCAAATACCTTGAAACAGTCGCAGGCGATACACCTGCCATCTTACTTACGTCTAAAATCGTTGGCTGTTTTTTTATTTCGCTTTCCATCTTTCGCTCCCAACTCAAATGATGGCTTTAACATTACTTTTTTATTAATTATAATATGAAACTAATTTCATAACAAATCCAAAATCAGTCAAAATCGAGAAAGTTAAAGACAAAAGTCTCTTACTTTTCATCTCTCACTTTTTGCTCCGCTCGCTACCAGCCACGCGCTACGTGAAAGCCTTCCCGATCGATAATTCCTTTGGCACACGAATCCTTGATTTTTAACGCTGAATGTGTTATTATATTTTATGGTGGAGGAGTTCACCATAAATGCTCGAAAGCCAATGACTCCTAAATGGGAGTCATTTTTATTTGGAGGGGACAAAATGGATATCGTTGATCTCAAAAATCGTGTTGTTGAGAATATATCAAAGGTTATCTTTGGGAAGTCAGATTCAATTGAAAAACTTTTGATATCCTTTATGATAGGAGGACACGTGCTTCTCGAAGATGTGCCCGGGACAGGTAAAACGGTCCTTGCGAGGGCCTTTGCGATCTCTTTGGGACTGAATTTTACACGTGTCCAGTTCACTCCAGACCTTTTGCCAACTGATCTGACCGGTCTTTCAATTTACGATAGAGAAAAAGGGGATTTTGTCTTCAAACCGGGCCCGATCTTTACGGACATACTTCTCGCTGACGAGATAAACAGGGCAACGCCAAGGACACAGTCCGCGCTTTTGGAAGCAATGGCCGAAAATCAGGTTACAATAGACGGAGTTACACACAAATTGAGCGATAATTTTTTCGTAATGGCAACACAAAATCCAATAGAATACGAAGGCACCTTTCCCCTTCCAGAGGCACAACTCGATAGATTTGCCTTCATGATGAAGATAGGGTATCCAGACAAAAATGGAGAGATGGAAATGTTAACATCCCAGATGGATCATCATCCCATAAAAGACGTTAAACCCGTTTTGAACAAAGATGAAGTTTATTTCTTAAGGAATGCGATAAAGAATGTCTACGTAGATGACACCATCAAGGACTACATAATCTCGATCGTCTCGCATACTCGTTTCAACAAAGAACTTTACTTAGGCGCAAGTCCAAGAGCCTCGATCAATCTCATGAAAGGATCGATGGCTTACGCTCTTTTGAAAGGAAGAAATTACGTTGTACCAGATGACGTAAAGGCTTTAATGAGGGAGGTGCTTTATCACAGGCTTATCCTGACCTCGGAGGCGAGAGTGAGAATGAGACATGTCGATGATGTCCTCGAAGAAATAAAAGAAGAAGTTCCTGTTCCTGTGATAAAAAAAGATGAGGTATAGCGTATCTTCGCTTGTTGTTTTCACCATTTTAACTATAATTCTTGCTTTCATCGCTTTGGGACCTTTCTTCTTCTTTCTTTTAACTGTAGATATTTTTTTCTGGATATATTTCTTTTTTGTAAGAAAAGCGGTCAAATCCCTCGAGGTAAGATCGACTGTTTTTCCATCGAGAGTCTTCACGGACGATGAGGTAAAATGCGAAACAAAAATAAAAAATATGTCCAATGTTCCGCTTTTAATCGAAATTAACGATCTCTCCTCGGATGGCTATCTCGTTTTTGGAAATAAAGAGATGTCCGGCCTTCTTGAAAATGAAATTATGACACTTTCTTACACCATGAAATTCAGAACGCGCGGAGAACATTCTTTTAACGATATAAAAATACATGTCAACGGTTTTCTCAAGTTGTTCTCGATAGATAGAAACGTCTCTTTGGAAAGAAAAATACTCGTATTTCCCCAGATACTTCCGATTGAAAAGATGAATATGCAGCTTATAGACCCGGTCTCTGGCAGAAAGACTGACTTCAAAATTCTCGAAGATTCATCACGAATCGTCGGAGTAAGAGAGTATTACAACGAACCATTTCAAAAGATTCACTGGAAGGCGAGTGCCCATACGGGAGAATTGATGGTAAAGGAATACGAATACACCGGATCTTCAAGGGTAATTATGTACGTTGATTACAATCTGCCAGAGGGGATATACGCAAGAAACGTGTGGGCTCACATAAGAAAGGATTATGAAGAATACGCATCCATGGCCGCATCTGGATTCGTGAAATATTTTTACGATAGAGGCATTCCGGTGAATTTGAAGGTCATGGCCGACAAAGTTTACACGGTAAAGGACAAAGATTATATTCCTTACTTAGAAGTTCTCGCGCGTGCAAGAGGCATAGACGATCCTTCCGAATCCCTTTTGCTTCAAAATAATATAACATCCGACATCTTTTCGATGTCAAGAACGTCCACGATAATAATTATATCGATATACCTTACAGACGAGATTATACCCAAATTACTCATGGCAAGGTCTCGAGTTGCACAGTTAAATGTTTTTGTGATCCCATACGGATTTAGGATGCCTTACGAGAAAAAGTACGACACTTATTCAGTTCTGCCTTCGGAGATAAAAAGGCTAAAGGATAGAAGTGCCGTATTGATCGAAAATAACGTTATGATCCACGTCTTGCTGGATAACGAATCCTTTGACGAGGCGATAAAGAGATATGAAAAAACGATGGACACTTTTTAACGTATCCTGGCTTATTGCCTTTGTAATACTTCTGAGTTATCTTATGGGAATCGCCTTGATAGGATTCGCCTTCTTGATCGTGGCAGGAGTCTTTTTGTGGCTTTTGTACAGATCAAAATCTGAAGCGCCATGGGTTGTGTGGATCATTCCATACTTTTTTTCAATCATAATCTTTTTATGGTTTTTCAATGGTGGAAATTTTCTCAACTTCGTCTTTCATAACTTCTATCTCTTGCTAAAAGACTGGTTTTCATATCCATTTCCACCGTCCGGATCTACGATAATCTTGGCTATAGTGTCTTACTTTGTGGTTTATCTTGTGTCTGCCAACATAAGAAAGAAATTTAACTCTTCCATTGTTCTTGCCATAACGGCCGCAACAATTGGCATAGTAGCCCAATTTATAAATCCATTTGTAACTTTGGGAATGGCGACTTTATTTCTCTTTTCCATCGTGCTTAACTCGCTATATGATGGGATAATTCACAGGTCGACACTTAAAATGGTAGGAATAATTCTGATCGCATTTTTAGCGATATTTTTTGTAACTTTGACGGTAAGGCCGATCTCACCTTTACAAAACGTATTCACATTTTCACCGTCTACCCCTACCACAGTTCACGCATCTCCATCAAGAGTTATAGTGCATATGCAAAGTGTCCCGGTCTCTCCTCAACCGGCCAAGAATATCTCTTCAACTTTTTATATGGAATGGGTTTACAACATTTTACTTTACACAGTTGGTATTTTTTCAATAGCCTCAAGTGCTATTTTTATTTATTTTTTCATAAAGTACAGAGAGACAAGAAAGAAAAACATAAAAGGTCTCATTACCGTAATATGGATGATCGTATCAATCCTTTTTATTTTCGTATTGGTACTTTATTTTATAGGAATTCCGAAACATTCCGTGACTCCACCTTTAGAAATGCATGAGCATGAACAAGGCATAACCTATCTTGCGTCAATCTCAAACGCTACACCTGTAAAAGTTACGAATTACTCTATCCCTCCCTTTTTCTTTCTGGTGATCCTCTTTATAGTTGGAGCCGTTGTGGTTATGATAATCTACAACGTATTCAAATACGGAATTCCAATCGAAAGGGCAGGAGAAAAAGAGGAATCTGAAGGAAAACAGGATTTTGAATTCAAAAAGGAGGATTTGAACTTCTCGGGTCCTCCAGACAAGACAGTTTTGTTCTATTACAACGTCTTAAGAAAAAAAATAGGGGATCCATCGCTGACCCCTTATGAATTCGCAGATTATCTAAGTAAATACGTTGAAAAAAGCACATCAGAAAAGATGACAGAAATCTTTGTAAAGTTAAGATACGCGCGTAAAAAGATCACAGAGGAAGAATCTCAATTTTTCAAAGAAACGGTTACGAGTATACTCAAACTTTGATCAAATCATCTTCGATCAAAGTTTGAGTATATCTGGTCTTTTGTAGATTCTCCCGTCGATATTTACCTCTTTGTAAGGCCAATTACTTTTTGGATAAAAACTCAAAAGTTTCATTCCATTTTCGAGTTTCACGTATGTGTCTTCTAATTTGGTGCCCGTTATGGTTGGATTCCATGCAAAGACCATTCCATTTGTTATCTCGAATGGCATATGAGGAGTGGCAACAAGTTCGCGAGTTTTATATCCCGCTATTCCTCCTTGATGGTGTAATTTCCATTCGTCAGGATAACCGTAAGAGGCATAACTTTTCTCTATCTCAAAGAAGATATGCCCCATCGAGTTCATCCTGTAAGTTGCATCGAGTATGTTTGCCTCGACTTCCATGTTTTTTAGGTACTGATTTTCGAATTGAGGATCCTTACCAAATTCGACTGTTCTCGTCGAAGAGATCACAAGGCCGTATTTTTTGGCACATATAGAGGCAAAGCACCTTTTCCCGATCTTTACCTCGCGCGGAAGGTTATGCCTGTATTTTGTTCTGCTCTCATCACCAAAAACAAGGACAAGAAGAGAATCGAGACCATGGGCCGCGACTTCATTCTCGATGATGCCCTTTGCCTGAATTTCGGTCATTTCAGGCTTTATCTCAAGCATTGCCTTTTCGAGGGCAATCGCACTTCTCTCTCCAACTTCGCCGTATCTTTGAATCTCGTACTCGCTGAGTTTGATCCTCGAATTGAATAGGAAATTCGCGAATTGAGGATCTTCTTCGTAAAGGATATTCTGATCGTCGACAATTTTTTTGATACTTTCCCTTGGATCTGTAAACCAGTCGAATTCAACGATCTTGAAATTCGATGGCAATTCCTCATTTTTCATTCTCGTTGTTTCTATGTTTTTTGTCAAGATGTAAGATTCGTCAGTAGTTATGAGTGCCCAAGCCGCACCAACGGAATCCGTAAGAGCGACGTAAGATCGAGCGCCAGAGGTTATCCACGCGAAATTTTCTATTAAGGATAAGACCGCGCCTTTCTTATTTCTCTCTTTGATGTAAGTTTTAACATTTTCTATTTTTCTTGCAACGTCTTCTTCCCTTGTCAATTTTTATCCCTGCCTTTATCTGTCAATTTTAAAAATAATCTGTCAAAATCACCTTTAGAAGAGTTTATCGACTTTAGAGATAGATTCGATTGCGCTATCATATTTATTATCATGTCGAGTTCTTGGGTTGTCGTGTAATTAAATACCACCTTTTGTCCTATTTTTTGTGCCTTTAATCCATTTTTCGAAAAGAGATCGTCTTGAAGATGATCCTCCACCTCTATCGTCAAAGTTTTTTCGGTAAGATTTTTAGAAAGGTCTTCCAACGTACCGAAAGCGACGAGATTACCGAAGTTAAGAATCGCAACTTTGTTTGCCATCTCTTCGACTTCTTTGAGAATATGGGTTGTAAAAATCACCGTCTTTCCCCTGCCATTAACCTCTTTCAAAAGATTCTTGATGGCCAGAGCACTCTTGATATCTAAAGATGCGGTAGGCTCATCCAAAAGAATCACGTCAGGATCATTCATAAAAGCGCGCGCTATGTTAACTCTCTGCTTCATTCCGAAAGAAAATTCCTTTATCTTTTTATTTCTCCAATCCCACATTTCAACGCTTTTTAGGAATCTTTCGGCCCTTTCAAAAAGCACTTTTCTTGGAAGATGATACAACCCACCAAAGAAGATCATATTCTCCCACGCACTTAACTTGTCGTAAAGCAGGAAATTTTCTGGGACTATTCCTATTTTTTCTCTAACCTTTTTCGAATCCTTTTCTATATCGTACCCGCAAATCTCTACCTTTCCGCTGTAACCTTTCAGAAGTGTCGAAATTATCTTCATGAGTGTGGACTTCCCTGCCCCGTTAGGACCGAGAATGGCAAGGAAATCACCGATTTTAATTTCAAACGAAACATCCTGCAACGATTGAAAATTACCGTATTTTTTAGATAAACCTTTAACCTCTATGCAATTCAAAAAAATCACAAACCTTTCAATTTAAAATCTTCTAAATTATACCAAACAAAGTTCAAAGTTCGAATCATGGAATATGCCTTATAACGTTTAAAATGTAATCGACGACTCTTTTGAATGCTTTCGAACTCTCCCTCATCAAAGACTCGTAGGCTATCTCAAAGAAAAAGGTGAAATAAATAGCACCTATGCTAAAAATCGTGGAAAACGATAAACCGTAAACTGAAAAGACAACCACGCTTCCAAAGATCAAGATTAAAGAGGATGGAACGTTAACTCTGCCACGAGAACTTATCTCGAATTTTTCAATGACATTGTGAATAAATTTCAAGAACAATTCTACAATTAAGGCAGAAAATCCAAAGGCAAGTATTACCCAAAAGTCTTTCAAAAAAGATGGAATCGAAAATCCAACCATCCATGAAAATTTAGAAAGGATAAGAATTAACGAAGAAAAAATTGGAATTGAAGAAACGGCAAGTGGATAATCGTAAAATCTTATCAACAAAGACAGAGAAAGCGGTACCATGAATAAAATGAAAAAAAGCGATCCGCCTATATCGTTAAAAGTGAATATGAAAACAGAGGAAACGATACTTACCTTTACCCATTCAGACAAAGATCTCCGCCCGGCGTAAAAGAGCGGTATGAGACTTAAATAACTTATCGCCGTACCGATTCCAGTGATAAGTTGCATGGTATAGATCAAAGATGTCAGGCCGCCAAGTATAGCGCTTTCTGATATTTCAAGAATTCTATCAGGCTCGCTTTTAATCACACGACCACCTCCTCTTTAAAGCATGATCGGTGATGCATGACATTATCATATATATTATACATCTTCGAGCAACTGATAAAATAAATTCCGGCACCTGCCGGAATTTATTCGTATCTTAAGGCTTCGACAGGACTCTTCTTTGAGGCAAGATATGCCGGATATAAACCGAAGAAAAGGCCTATTGCCACAGAGACTCCAAAGGATAAAACTATACTTGGCCAAGTTATGATAACCGTTAGTCCAAGTCCGGATGCAAGATATGTTACAATCGCCGCTATCAAGAAACTAAGACCAACTCCTATGGCACCGGCAACTATCGTTATGAACATGCTTTCGACCAAGAATTCAACCATTATTCTTCTTCTTGTCGCCCCCATTGCCATCTTTACTCCTATCTCCTTTGTCCTTTCGGTAACGGAGACAAGCATTATGTTCATTATTCCTATGCCTCCGACTACCATTGATATTGCGGCTATGGATGCGAGTAACAAAGTCAGCACATCTGTCGTTTGACTTACGGTGGAAAGAATTTGATTCTGACTTATAACCCTGTACTGATTGGTATTTTGCAGTCTCATGTAAAGTATATTGTTTATCTCATCGACGGCATTAAGGGCAGTTTGGGCCGATTTTGCAGAAGCGATGATTTGAGAGACACCACCATTGAGTTGGATCAATTTTGCCGCGGCAGTGGTGTATGGAATGATGAGCATGTTATCCGGGTTGAATGTGAGTTTGCTTCCCGTTTGCTGGAGTTCTCCGACTATTGTCAAAGGCACCTGAAAACTTCCAGTCGATACGTAAACGGTTTGACCGACAGGATCCTCATTTCCAAAGAGAGTTGTTGCGATCGTGTTTCCTATAACGGCGACATTGGCATCGCTGTTCTCATCATTTTGATTCAAAAGTCTTCCACTCTGGAGTGGCAAATCCAAAATCGAGAAGGTGTCAGGATAGGCTCCCACAACTGTGACAACGGTATTTGTGGCCTGATATATGACGTTAAAACTTTTTTGAAGAATTGGAGTAACGTCTGCGACGTCAGGGGCCATCTGCTGGATATTTTGAACGTCCGTCTCCTGAAGAACACTTGTCAGGGCTACGGCCGCCCTTCCGCCAAATCCTCCCGTGAATCCCGGGGTTATTATTATAACGTTGGATCCTAAAGAAGAAATCCTTGCCGTTACATTTGCCGTTGTTCCGGCTCCTATAGCGATGGCGACTATCACGGCTATTACTCCTATCACTATTCCAAGCATCGAAAGGAAGGTCCTTAACTTGTCTTTTCCAAGAGATCTGAATGCCTCAAGCAAAATTTCCATAATCTCACCTTATCCTTTCGTCTTTGATTATCGCACCATCTTCGAGAGTTATTATCCTTGTGGCTTCCTGTCCTACAAGCGGATCGTGCGTGACTATTATTATCGTTTTTCCCGATTCGTTCAACCTTTTAAAGATATCCAAAATCCTTCTCCACTGATTGGTCGCAAGGTTACCTGTAGGCTCATCGGCAAGGATTACGGCAGGATCATTTGCAAGTGCGCGTGCTATAGCCACTCTTTGCTGCTGGCCCCCTGAGAGTTGATTGGGTCTGTGAAAGGCCCTCTCTTCTGGCTCTTCAAGACCTACCAATTTTAAAAGTTCCATAGCCCTTTTTCTTCTCTCTGCCCGTGGTACACCCGCGTATATCATTGGAAGTTCAACATTTTCAATGGCCGTAAGATTCCCTATAAGGTTAAAACTTTGAAATACGAATCCTATCGTTTTGTTTCTGAACTTTGCGAGTTGAAAGTCATTCATGTCTTTGACTGCCGTTCCTTTGATTATGATATCGCCGGAGGTGGCCCGGTCGAGGCACCCCATTATCTGCAAAAGCGTTGATTTGCCACTTCCGGAATGGCCCATTATGGCGGTGTAAGAACCTTCTTCTATCGAAAAAGAGACGCCCTTTAAAGCCTCAACCTGAATATCCCGACCCATATCGTAGATTTTTTTGACATTTTTTAACTCCAAAAGGGCTGCCATAAGATATCATCTACCCACGAAACCAAGTCCACGGAAAGCATTATTCTGGGTTTGTGACAAGGCCTTCATTATCAAAACGTCGCCTTCCTTAACACCGCTTGTAACCTGAACCATCATACCATAGCGATTTCCAAGGACCACTGGTTGTCTTTGATAACCAGAAGGAGTCTTTAACAGCACATATCTTTGGCCATTTTGATCTGTGAATACGGCTTGAAAAGGAATAAGGAAGCCTTTAGAGGTGCTTATGATGAGATTCACGTTGCAATCAAGGCCGTAAACAACACCGTATTTTGAAGGATCCTGATCGAATTTTATATTTATAGGTATTACCGTCAATCCACTCTGGGTCGTCGCAAAGGGCTGGACAAATGAAACTGTTCCTGTAAGTTGCAAATTGTTAAGTTGAGTGAAGGTTATTATGGCCTTCTGACCAACATGTATGTCCGCAAGATCTACCTCGCTAACGTAAGCGTTAACCCACATATTCGTGTTTTGTATTATAGTTATAAGGTTTGAAGAGGATGTCTGGGCATTGACAAAATCCCCCGTTGCAACATTTAAAGTTTGTATGAATCCCGTTGCAGGTGATGTTATCGTCGTGTAATTCAAATTCTCCTGCGCAAGTTGAAGCGCGAGTCTGTACTGTTCTATCACAGAAGAGGCCGCGCGTGTGAGCAGCGCGTTGTAATAATTGTTAAGGGCCTGGATGTAATTTAACTGGTACTGGGTTGGATTCAACTTTGCAAGAGGCTGGTTCATCTTCACGAGTTGGCCTTGCTGGACGTAGACATTGGTTATCTGGCCCGAAATGTAAGGGCCTATGTTGTAAACATTGGATGTTACCTGTCCAACGAGCGGAAGATAATTTCCTATACTCGTCGCACTTACAGTGTAATTGATGTGAGGTCCATTTATTACCTCTAAGTCCGGATTTGTGGAAGAAGTTGAAGTTGCGGCAGGTTTTCTGAATTCAAAATACCACACGGCACCGGCTACTACAACTGCTATTATGACTATAACGACAATCCATTTTTTCAAATTGTTTCACCTCCAAAAGGCATCCCTTCCATTTGCATTATTTGAATTTTATTCAACAAGATTTGCTGTTGAACCCTTTCTTGATTCAAAAGTGCTATTTGGTAATTTATATTAGCAAGCGCGTAATCATCAAAACTTTCAAGTCCTTTTTCGTAAAGGGCTTGGATTGTCTGAAAATTCTGAAGAACCGTTTGAACGCTATTCTGGGCCGCTAAAAGATTTATTTGAAGAGTTTTCTGGTTCAAAAAGAGCCCGTTAAGCGACAAAATGTCAGTAGTTGTGGCGTTCTGCAGGTTCTCCTGTCCTATACTAACATTTGTCAACCTTTGCTGGGATTCCAAGATATTCAATCCTCCATTCAAAATCGAGAAGTTCAAACTCAAAGACAGAGACCACTTTGAAGGATTGTTTACCGGCAGTAAAAAGGTTATAGACGGATTTGGAATGAACGGCAGGTACCATAAATCGGCCTGGTATTTGTACGCCTTGTACTGATACTCGAGCGCCTGAACATCTTGCCTTTGGGATACAATCTGGCCTACATCCACATTCGTCGAAACATTTGAAGTCAGGGATGAAACGAAGGAGATCGTGTCTTTGTACAGTTCAGTTGAATATGGCGTAAAGTTTGGAAGAGACTGGATGGAAAGCATCGAATTTTTGTAATTTTGAAGAGACGTCTGGGCCGAAAGCAATTGCTGGTAGGCGTTGTTTTGCTGGGATTGATTCAATGGATTTATCGATTTGTAAACGTCTTCAAGAACTTGTACTTCCTGAGAATAGAGATCTATCATTCTCTGGTAAAAATACCAGTTAAAGATATTTTGAACGAGTGTGTTTAAATAGGACCATTTTGTGACCTCTAAATTCCACAAGGCGTTAGAATAAGAGGATTTCGCCTCCATTAAATTTGCACCGTTTTCGACTATCAAATTCCTTGAAGCGCTTATATAAAGATTACCAAAACTGAAATTGTTCAAATTCAAAGGTAATGATAGTCCTATTTGAGTGGAATAAAGATTCAAAAGTCCAAATGTGAAATTCAACTGGGACGTGACAGAGACTCCAGATGAATTTAATGTAAGGGCCGATGTTGTAAGACTTAAGGTCGGGTAAAAGACTGAATTTACGGCATTTAAATTGTTTTGAGCCTGAATTAACTGGAGATTGGCATTTTGGTATGTTGGATTTTGATTGAGACCCATATTATAGATGGACCAAAAATTAACATTTGAAGCAAAGATCATGGCCGGCAAGATAAGAATTGGCACAAGAAGGAATTTTTTCACTTAAGAACCACCTCCGGCTTCAGGCCTATTGAAAGCAGATAGGAAACCAAGTCATTCCAATAGGTTTGCAGTGCGTTGTAATATGAAAGTTCTGTGTTTAAATAGGGTATTTTATACTGGCTTAGATAGGTTGAATGGGATATCAGGCCCGAATTGTAGGCATTCGTGTAAAAGTCAAGGTTATTCTTTGCGATATCCAAATTTGCCTTCGAATTCAAAACATTTTCATAATCGTATCTGAGTTTTTGAATGGCCGAAGAGTAATTGTTCTGGGAGTTGAGAATCGCATTTTGAAGATTCAAAGAGGCCTGTTCGACCTGCATCTGGGCCAACTTGAGAGTATACTGGGACGCATTTGATGGCGTTATTTCAAGGTTATACTTGGCATTTTGAAGATTAAGATTTGCAAGTGTAACGTTTGGATCGTTGTTGATCCACATAGTCTGACTTGATGGAATTGTTGAAAGATCTGGGAAGGTGAAATCGATATTCCACTTTAGACCCGTCGTGTTTGTGAAATTCGAAAGGGCAAAGTTGTAATTCCATGACGCATTTTTGACGCTATTTTGATCTGTATCTACAGTTATTGAAGCCTGCTGGAGAGATATTGTCGATGCCATAGACTGATTGAAAAGTGCGAGAGTGCTTGCGTAATTCATAGTTGAAACGTCCAAATTCATCTGGGCTATTTCGAGGTTTATCTTTGCAATTTCGACTCCAAAGGCCGAACTCAAAATATTTGAATAATAATTTTTGAGATTATTCTGGTATGTTTGAAGGCCTGTGTTGTAGGCGATTTGAGCCGATATGACAGATCCTTGATTGACGATTGGAATGGAGGCCTGAATCATGTTCATCTGGTATGTCATACTTGCCTGTTCGAGACTAAGAGTGGCAATATGGAATATCGTATTCGTCGCCTCGGCACTTTGAAAAAGTTGTGGTAATGTCATCGAAAATGCGTAAACTGGGATGACGAATAGAATGAGTATCAAAAATCTTTTCATATTTCCTCCTTAAAAATGCGTGCGGCAATCACCGCACGCCTTCTTTTTTAAAGGATTCTTTACTGGGCTTTAAGTTGAAGCGTCTGAATTAAAGTATCATAGAAAGGTAAATTGACAAAAGTGTAGACAAGATCCGGAGACCTTAAGATCTGCATTCTTGCATTTCTTCCAAAATTCTGCAAAAGGTTCATCATGTTGTACATCTGCTGTGGATTAACCTCAACGTTGAATCTGAAATTTCTATTTGGTAAGGCCTGTCCTATTTCATTTCTTGCGTTTGGACCGAGTAATTTGCGCTGCATTTCAAGACCTGTTTTCTCGAAATACTGCTGGAGAAGGGTTACCTGCTCGAGTGTGATCGTCGATTTGACTTCAGTTATCAAATTTTCCGTTAATTTCGCGTACTGAGAATCAAGTTTTGCAATTTCACTCTTTGCCGCGCTTACCTGCGTAGCGTCATTTGCAACAAGGGCATCTCTTAAAGAAGTCAATGCCTTTATTCTCTGATCCTGAAGGGCATTAACCTGCGTTTTGAAATCTTTGAGATAACTCTCTAAAGCAGAGGCCTGAGCCGATGTCAATTTCATTGCGTTAAATACCTCAAGAAGACCGATCTGCGTTTGAAGTTGAACTGCCTGAGACTCCTGAACAAAAGCATTTGCTCCAGAAAGCAATCCACCGAGGGAAAGAGTTGTTGTGGAAGACGCCGCAAATATTCCCGTCACAAGTACGGGTATGAAGAGAAGAACTAAAAACTTTTTCATCTAACCACTCCTTTCGAATTTTTGTTTCTATCTATATGACCTTCAAAAGGAGTGGTATGTTTTATTTTTTCAAATCTCTTTCACAACTTATTCTTTTCCCCTGTCAGGTGTGTATTTCTCTGCGGGCACTATGGTACTTATGGCCGCCTTGTATATCATGCTGCTTTGCTTTTGATCCTCTGATTCAACAAGGACAACAAAGGGATCGAAGTCCTTTACGAAGCCCTTTATTTGCACGCCATTTGTCAGGTATATCTTTACCTCCGTTCTGTTCTTCTGAATAAAACTCAAAAAACTGTCCTGCAAACTTTCTTTCGCCATAATTTTTTCCTCCATGTTCATTTTTTTATGATAAGTTTGGTCTTTTTCATTCTGCGCCTTTCTATGAACTTAATTATTGGACAGCGCATTTTCCACCTTTCAACTAACTTCATTCTATCACCTCTGTTCAAACCCCTTCGATATCCTCTTTAAGAAAATCAGAAGCGTAAAGACAAAGATCGTGATAAAGACAAAGGTCATCTTCATGCCAAAAAATTCAATAGTTACACCAAATATTATCGGGATCAAGGTGCCTATCGCCGTCAAAATAGAAAAGAAATAACTATTTGCCCGATTCCTTAACTCTGGTGGAAAGGTTCGGGTCAACGTCAACAAAGACAATGGATAGGTTAGACCATGTGGAATTCCAAGGATCAAAAAAGAGATTGAATAAATGAATATATTGTTCGAGATCAAAAGAATTATAAGGCCTAAGCCTGTCAAAAGTGTCGATACAAGCATTTGTAAAGGTATATTTTGTGGGGGTTTAATCGTTAAAAAAAGCCTGCTTACAAATGATGTAGAAAAGAAAAGTGAAAACATCAGTGTCACGATGGCATAGTTGACATGAAACATTTCTTTCGCGTAAATGCCTCCAAAGACAGTTATCATCGCAAATGGCACATTGTACATTAAGTTGTTTATGACAGACATCCTAAATCCGACATTTTTAAAGATATGGCTTGCCCTGACGGTGGTAGTTTTGACCTCTTCTTGAGGAAATTTTATGAAAAAAGAGAGAATAGCCGTCAGTATTCCGAAGATTCCAAAAAACACGAAGGTTTGTCTCAAAGATATTTTCGTTAGAATCGCAGATTCAATGGTAGGTCCGACTATCAATGATAAACTAAGCGCAAGCGTGTAAATCGAGACGACCCTCTCCCTTACCCTTTGATCCGGATAAAGGCTTGCAGAAGTGATTATATTTGGCATCAAGGCTCCCAAGACGAATCCCACCGCGATAGAAAGTATCCATACACTTATGAAATTGGCAATGGCAAAAAAAGGAAAAAGTATGGCGTAAATGATGGAAGATGTTATAAAGAGTATTCGCCTGTCTTTTGATTTTAGACTGGAATTTATGAATCCACTCATAAAAAAGGTCGATACGGAAAAAATGGCAGATATGAGTCCTATCATGACCCCGTTGAAATTAAGATTGTACTTCACAAGCAATGGGATGGTAGTTGCCAACATGTTGTTGCTTGCCCTGACCGCAAAGGTCATAGAAACTATTACGAGGATGGAATATATTATAGAACTCAAGATTCCTTCCCCCACTCAAGCACAACGGTGATCTCACCGACGGGATCAACTTTTTCACAAAGTTCGCACGGAGTGCCCCTGTAAAATGTCTGGTTTATCTTGGTCATTTCCCTCGCAACGAAAACCCTCGAATGTGGAGAGAGTGTGCATATCTCTTTGAGCGTATCATTTATCCTGTAAGGAGATTCAAAAAAGACCACTGGTATACCAATATCAAACATTTCACGCAAGATCTTTCTGAGTTTAGATCCGCGCGGAAGAAAGCCCAAAAACACGAAGTGTGAAGCGTTAAGACCGCTCGCGGCCACAGCAGATACAACAGCGCTCGGACCCGGTATGACATCTACCTCTATACCATTTTCATGGCATTCATTCACAAGTTTCATTCCGGGATCTGATATAACGGGCATCCCTGCATCGCTTACAAGCGCGTAATTAGTACCCTTTTTCATCTCTTCCAAAAGATAAGGTATCTTTTTCGATGCGTTGTTATCGTTGAAAGATATAAGCGCTTTAGATATCTCAAAATGAGTTATCAATTTCATCGTTCTTCTTGTGTCTTCGCACAAAATAGCGTCTACCGATTTCAAAGTCTCCAAGGCCCTGTAAGAAATGTCTGAAAGATTTCCTATAGGAGTTGCCACTATCTTTAATCCCATACTTTGGCCTCTTTTAAATATTTTTCAAAATCAACATCTGTTTTAAGTGGATGAAACTCTATATTTAAAGTCTCGATAAAACCTTCAAGGATTGCCTTTTTCAATTCGTCCATCGTTATTTTGAGATGTTCTTCGATCGATGTCATCGAATCTTCAAGAATTTTATCGAGACTCTCACTGTTTTTGAATGAATTCGCGTATTCTTTCACGTGCGATTTGAAAGGAATGGATCCGTGCTGGAGTATCTTTCCATTTCTTCTTACCTGTGCGCTTCCGACCAATTTTTTGCCATCAACAGAGATTTCGTAAACAGAAGTTACGGCAAAACACGCTGAGTTTCTCATGTAATTTTTTTTGTCCCTCGAAATACGACAGTCTAAATTCAATCTTTTTAGCCCGTTCAAAATCGCACGCGAAATCTCGAGATAACTTTCCAAAACGCTTTTATTTGACATAGAAGCAGGTAAGATGACCGAATATGTGAGTTCGTCGTAGTGCAAAACGGCCCTGCCTCCGCTCGGACGTCTCACAAGATCGAAGCCCATTTTTCTTATAAAATCAATGTTTAGATCCTCTGTACGCTGAAATCTTCCTATGGAAAGTGCTGGTGGATACCATTCATAAAACCTTAAAATAGGCTCATCTTGGACGCTATCTAAAAGGGCAAGATCGTAAGCCATATTTTTAAATCCATCCATAATCCCAGAATCTACTAATTGCCAGATCATTCAACTCTCCAAAACTGTAGATTTTGAATAAACGATAAGATATCTTGAGGCTTCTTTTGACGGATACATAACTCTCAAATTCATCGTTCTTTCGAATTTCAAATTTTCCACCCTGACAGTTGATAATTCCTGCTGATCTATCTTTGCTTTAAAGATAGCCACAAGTCCGCCTTCTTTCAAAAATTTGAGAGAATATCTTAAAGTCCTATCGAGCGGTCCTATTCCTCTCGAAACTACAAGATCAAAATCCTTTTCTTCCAACTCTTCAAGTCTCGATGTCACAACCTTTATCCTTTCGAATTTCGCCTCATCGACTATTTGTCGCAAAAGGGCAGTCTTTTTGTACGAGGCATCTACAAGCAAAAATTCACTCTTTTTGAAGTAAACTGACATTGCCACTCCGGGATTTCCAAAGCCGGTCCCCATATCGAGACAACGCAAAGGATCAACAAGATTTCCAAGTGCTTTTGCGGCAACAATTGGCTCGACCACAAAAACGTAAGGTATTTCACGGGCCGAAACAGAAGTTAAGGCATGGATATTTCCCCATTTTTCGAGTTTTTTTATGTACAGCGTCAATCTATCGATGTCCGCCTGATCGAGATCTATCTGGTTCATCTTCAGAGGCCCTAAAAGTTCCATCTCAATCATCTACTCCATTTCGAGATATTATGCCACTTATTATGTATTTTCTTGCCATCAAAAAGACAACAACAACGATTACGATATTCACAATCGATCCTGCTCCGAATATATTCCATTTTGAATAAGTAAGACCGTACTGACCCACTAAATTATACATTGTCATTGATACGGGATACAAATTCTGGTTATTCAAAAATATAAGTGGAATCACGAATGAACTCCAACTGTCTATAAAAACAAATATTATTATAGTCCATAAAACGGGCAAACTCAAAGGAAAAATTATCTTTAACATCCTTGTAAATCCATTTGCTCCGTCTATCATCGCAGATTCTTCTATATTTTTCGGCAATTCGATCAAAAATGGGTAGAGTAAAAAATACGAAATGGCCGCGGCATGAACGCTAAGAATTAGCGCAACTCCAAAATAACTGTTCAGAAGATCTAAAAATCTAAAGGTTATTGCAAGAGGAATAAGCGTGTGCATGCCTGTAAAGAGCGATGAGACGAGAATGACAATTCCAAGTCTCAGTGCACTTTTGTTGTGAACGGCAGCGTATGTTGCCGGAAAGATGGTAAGTATCGCTATGAGAATAGCCATTACGCTTATTATGATGCTGTTGATTATCGCTTGGCCAAAATCGTAATTTTGAAAGAGAGAGACAAAGTTATCGAAGGTAAAACCATCCGGTAAAAAAGAAGAGATTGGCAAAAGATTTTCTCTCGAAAAGCCCATAGCAAAGACATTCCAAACCGGCAGAAAGATTATCACAGTCCATAATCCCATCCATCCGATCTTTAAAATCTTCCAGAAGGCCTTCGATGGGTTCAAGCGCGAGACGTATATTCTTCCTTCGAAGACAAGCGTTGCAGAGAGAATCAAAGAGATAATGCTCGATATGCTTATACCGCCAAACCCGTTTTGAGACACGCTTAGAATCAGATATCCAAGATCGATCAAGCCACCTGCCATGATGTATTTTTTGAATTTGCGCCTTTTTAGATACAAAACAAGCGCGACAAAGTAAAAGAAGGCCGGGAAAATCCCAAAGATGCCAGATCCCATACCCCACAGATCGAATAAAAGATGGACAAGCACAAGTGATAAGATCAAATTTCTTTTCTTTTTTGAGAATCTGTAATTCCATCCTATAAATGCGAGTAAGACCATCACGATCCCTATTGCCGTTGAATATGCGCCAAGTACACCGTAATTTTGAGTAAGACTGAATTTATCATACATTAATACACCAAGCGTTGTCGTCGATCCCACTATTGACTTAAGGCCAAAGCCGGAGACAAGTGCCGGACCTCCGCCCGTCATAAGAAAGATGGTTGAAAATTCTTTGAAAGACTCAAGAAAAATTATGAAAAGGTATGGAAAGACGACGGGAAAAGTTTGCGGGATGTAAACATTCAAAGCGGTCTCTAATGGATTGGCTCCTTCCATTTTGACAAGATCTCTTAGGTTTGGAGAGATCGTCTGAAGGCTACTCAATATGACAAGCGTTACCATCGGAATGCCGAGCCATGCCGCAACAAAAGCACTCCATAAAAAAGCGGCCGGTATATTCGTGGTAAGATCGAATGGCATTCCGAAAATGCGCGAAAGCAATGAGTCTCCACCGTATCCCTCTATTAAAGAGGTCCACGAGATCACGCTTATGTAAGATGGGATGGCCCACGGTAGTAAGACTAACGTGTAAAACAAAGAGGAAAATTTTTTCATAGAGTAAATCGAAATAGCCAGAAGATAAGAGACAGCGATCTCGATTACCATCACGGTCATCGCCCATAGAGCCGTTATTTTAGACGAGAGAATAAATCCTGGATCAAAAAAGGCCATTTTAAGGTTTTTGATGCCGGCAAATTTCATCTCCGGTGGGAAGAAATCAAAAAAGGAAATTCCAACTCCCCATACGAAAGGAAAAAAATTGACGAGAAACAATAAAATTGCAAGGGCTAAAGTATAAACCGGCTTTGCCCTTGCAACTGTTAGAGAAAAAATCAAAAGACTTACCGAAAACAAAAGCCAAAAAAAGTTCATTTAGCCTGAGAATTTATGTATTCCTGTGCCTTTTGAAGAGACTCGTCGAGAGACATTTGTTTCGTAAGGTACAACTGTAACGCGGTCGTTATAGCATTTGAATAAGCATCGTTGAAGATCGTCGTAGTCGGTACGATCAAGGCATTTCTCGCGCTTAAATCCATCACTTTGAAGAAATCGTTTGAATTCTCCAACTCATGCAAAGCATCGATACTGGCGGGTAATTTGTAGGTTGATTTGCAAAAATACACTTCGTTATCCGGCCTACTTATGTAGTCAAGAAATGATCTTACAGCCTTGTTATCCGTGAAGATTACAAATCCTTTCGCATCAAAGGTTGGAGGTATCATCTTACCGTCGAGAGTTGGATAGGGAAGTATCGTGAAGTCAAGTTTTGACGAAAGGAAATCTGGTATCAAAAATGATCCCTGAATTAACATGCCGGCCTTTCCAGATTTGAAAGACTGGATAAGGGCAGATTTATCGTAAGAAACCGCTATTTTTTTGACGTTGAATATATCTTTGTAAAATTCAAAGGCCTTCTTTGTACCGTCGTTGTTGACTATTGGTACACCATTTTCCATCGGAATTTTGCCTCCGTTAAATGCCGCATAGAAAGAATTGAAAAAGTAAGAAGAAAAAGCGTTCATCGAAAGTCCTACATGACCCGTTTCTTTAATTGAGGAGGCAACCTCTTCAAAGTCATTCAAGGTCCAGTCGTAGGGGAGAGATTTTTGGTAAATGCTCCTGTTAAGGTAGACAACCTGAAGATCGGCGTAATAAGGATATGCGTAAAGTTTACCATTTAATTTGAAAGCATCCATAAATGCTGGCAAAGTAGAGACTGTCGAGATGGGGGTTATGACTTTCGCATTTGCAAGCATGCCAATCACGTCATTGCGCACAAGCGCTATATCCGGCAATTGCGTTCCGGCGCTCAAAGAGATCTGGAGTTTTTGTGTCATGTTTGGAATGTAGACGAGATTAACGTGATAAAGGGACTGGGATTCGTTGAATTTGTTCACAAGGGTTTCGAACTCCTTTTGTCCCTCCCAACTGAACCATACGTTGATATTCACAGTCGCAAATGCATAGATTGAAATGATCAAAAGCGAAGTTATAATGAGTACCTTCTTCACCATCTTCACCTCCAATACAGATCAAGCAATACAAACAAAGTTGAAATTCCGAATGATCACTTACTTCAGATGACAGGATGCCTCCAAGTCCGGCGCAGTTTGCAAGAACCAGACATCGAACGGGGCACCTGCCTGAGCGACTATTGGTTAAATGAATTTAGTATAGTCAACAATTTGGGACGCAGCGCGTAATCTTCAATTTCTTCTTCGTGCCACCCGCCTATCTTTTTTTACGTACCTTTTTTCGAAATCACTTCTGTCTCTTATCTTTTCGATCGCTTTGAATTCGCGCTTTCTAAAATTCTTCTCATTCATCTTCAAAAGTGCCGCCACGACTTCTACTTCGGAAAACTCCTCGACAAGCATCTTTGCGTTCTCTATATATCTTTTATATCCTTCTCCTTCAAGTTCTTCTCTTATCTTGTTTAAAAGTACGGTCTTGCTTTTGTTTTCGACATCTTCTATCGATGGTATTTCGAGTTTTTCTATCTTTCCGGCATATCTTTCTATTTCGTGTAATTTGTAAATCTCATGAGAGGTGACGAATGTGAAAGCAATCCCGCTCTTTCCCATTCTGCCGGTTCTTCCGATTCTGTGGACGTAATACTCGTTGTAATTTGGAAGATCGTAATTGATAACGATCTCGACGTCCTTTATATCGAGACCACGAGCCGCTACATCCGTTGCCACAAGTATTTTAACGTTTTTAGATTTAAAAGCATTCATGACTTTGTCCCTTTGAAATTGTTTTATATCGCCATGAATTGCGTCAGCGAGATAATTGTTTTCTTTTAAAGCAGACGAAAGATCATCGACGGTTTTTTTGGTGTTGCAAAAGATCATCGCACTTTGAGGATTGTAAATATCGAGTATTCTAAAGAGCAATTCGTTCTTATCCTTTTCTTTCACGCTAAAGTAGTGCTGGTGGATGCCGCTAACAGTTAACTCTTTCGAAGGAACTTTTATAAGGATCGGATCCCTTTGAAATTTCTTTGTGATCTCGATTATAGGTTTTGGCATTGTGGCAGAAAAGAGCAGGGTCTGTCTCTGAGGTGGAACCTCTTCGAGGATTGTTCCAACATCATCTATAAATCCCATGTTAAGCATTTCATCGGCCTCATCTATGACAACCATTTTGATGCTGTCCAATTTTATGCTTTTCCTGCGAAGATGATCGATAAGTCTTCCGGGAGTTCCAACTACCACTTTGCTTTTTTTAATGGCCCTTATCTGGTAAGAAATCTCTTGGCCACCGTAGACTGTGACAACGTCTCGAGGATCGATGAACTTTTTGAACTCGCCGGTTACCTGAAGTGCAAGTTCCCTTGTGGGACACAAAACAAGTATCTGCAAGCCATCTCCCGTTATATTCTCAATTGCCGGAAGGATGTAAGCAAAGGTCTTTCCTGTTCCCGTCTGGGCCTGACCTATTACGTCCTTCCCCTTCAAAGTTGGCGGTATTGCCAACGACTGGATTGGCGTCGGTGTGTTCACTCCTATTCTCTCAAGTGCGCTAAGAGTGTTCTCCGACAAATTTAAATCTGAAAATTTAACCATACGTGTTTCCTTTCTTTTATAGATATTCAATTATATCCTTTATATACTACGATTTTCCATCTCGTTGTGTGAATTTTTCCTCTTCATCGAAAATGAGAGTATCAATTCCGTCATCACCATGACAGGAATTACGCTGAATCCAACAAAGATACCAAAGGCATTTGAAAGGCCGCTCACGATCCATTGGGACAGCGTCGCCCCTATCCCAACGAAAAAGACAAAGATTCCCATGAGATTGCCTATTCCAGCCCCGGCCTTTTCTATAAGCATAAGTTGTATAGTTGGATACGTACTTGCAAAAAAGAAACCGCTAAATAATATGAAAAACATCGAGATGTATAATTGCGGTATCACTATGGAAAAAATAACGCCAGCAAGGGAAAATGTGACTATGAAGATTAACCATATTTCGTTTTTTACCTTGATATAACTTGCAAATAACCTCCCGACGAACATTCCAATCCAGAAGATCGCCGAAGACAGTGCCGCCGTTGCAACGTTGATATGCCTGAAATTCGTCAAAAAGGTCGTTATCCAAGAAGAGTAAGTCGCTTCATATCCTACGTATATTCCTATCATGGCGTATATCATTACGAAAAATGCGCTGAATGCGTTGAATTTTTGGGAAGAGACGGCAGGCCTTTCTTTTATATTTCCTATTTTCAAAGACACGACTAATGAGATAAACGCTATCACCGATGCGAAGAGATATGAGAATTGCCAGTTAATTCCATATTTTATAAAGAAAGATACGACAAATGGACTTACAAAAGATCCAAGGGCAAAGAGTGCGTTGACCTTGTTAAGTGTACTCGAAACATTTTCTTCCAAAGATCCGATCAACGCACCTATGCCGGTCTCTATAAAACCCATCCCTATGTTCGTCGAAAAATTGGCAATGGAAAGATTTAAAAAATCATGGACAAAAAAGAAATAAAAAAGTCCTACCGCTGAAATCAAAGATCCGAGCATCGCTATTCTCTTAAGACCTATCCTGTGGGCAAAGAGAGCGCATATCAAAGATCCGCCTATGTATCCTCCCGTGCCAAGCATCATAACGTATCCGCTTTGAGAATAATCCATGCCAAATTCTTTCATCGCAAGTGGCAGGGCGCTTGGAAGGATCATCACGAAAAATCCAAACGCAAAAAAAGCGAAATAAGAATATTTCTTTATCATGCTTTAAGTATATGGAAGTTATTCAATATCACAAAGGTTACGTAATACATTGGAACGGAGATCAAAAGACCATCTATCCTGTCCCAAAAACCTCCGTGGCCGGGCAATATATTGCCGGCATTTTTCAACTGACGATTTCTTTTGAAGACGGACTGTGTTATATCTCCGACCGTGTCAAAGAATGAAAATACGGCCGAAAGCACAAAGATTGAGATCCAACTGAAATGACGCCAGCCAAAGAATGGGTAAAGTACAGAATCATATATCAAAAAGAAGATTATAAGAAAGACAAAGCCACCTATTATTCCCTCTATTGATTTTCCCGCACTTATTCTTTTGATGAATTTATGCTTTCCCCATCTTGACCCGACAAAATACGCGGCCGAATCAAAGACAAAGGCAGATCCTAAAGCGCTCAAAGAATAGACCGCATCGAATTGGGCATATATGAGAATGAAAAAAGCAAGGTTAAATGAAAGATACCAAAGTCCCATCGTTCCGTAAACTATGTTTCTTTCTATAATCTCGTTGGGATCTTTAAATGCTATCGCAAGAAAGAATCCCAAACTCATAACGAAAGAATAGGCAAGCACTATCATCGCCGGATTGTGAACCAAAAAACCAAAGACTACGTTGAGTCCGGGTATGGCAATTATGTAAAAGTACCTGTGAAATTTTCTCGATCCGTTAAGCGTTATTTGAATGTAATTGTAACCGGCAAGACCCACAGCGATCGCCGAAAGGGCAACGGTACTCCAAAAATTGAAAAAGCACAAAATCGCTAACGGTATTGCCACAGCAGAGGTTATAAGACGTATTTTTGTCTCTTTTTTCATTGAATTCCTCCGAATCTTCTCTGACGCTTTGAAAAGTCATCAAGGGCCATTTCAAGATCATTTTCCGAAAAGTCCGGCCACAACACATCTGTGAAATAGAATTCCGTGTAAGCCATCTGCCAGAGCATGAAATTGCTTATTCTCTTCTCCCCGCCGGTCCTTATTAAAAGATCGGGATCCGGCTGACCGGCCGTGTAAAGATAAGATTCAAAGTTCTCACCTTTTGATTCTTTAGCGGCCTTAAGAATCTCATATCTTCCGCTGTAATTGACGGCAAGATTTATAACCATACCGGTACATTTGGAAGTAAGAAGTTCAGAATTGAGACATACATCTCTCGTTTCCGGACTTAACGCGTCTATGTCTCCAATAAAGTGCAATCTTGCGTTTTTTTCTATCACTTTGTTGATTCTATCGCTTAAATATTTGACAAGAATATGAAAGATCATCTTTATCTCTTCCGGAGGCCTTTTCCAGTTTTCGGTCGAAAAAGAAAAAAGAGTTAGGTATTTGATCCCTCTGTCATTTGACCATTCAATCACATTCTCGGCCACACTGGCACCCTTCCAGTGACCTTCGTAGCGTGGAAGGTTCCGATTCGTGGCCCATCTTCCATTTCCGTCCATTATTATTGCAAGGTGAAGTGGAATCAAAACTCCATTATCTCCTTTTCCTTCTCCTCGAAGATCGTATCGAGTTTTTTCACGTATTCATCCGTTAACTTTTGAAGGCTTTCTTCTAAACTCTTCTCATCATCCTCGCTTATCTTTCCTTCATCCTTTTGATCTTTCAAGACTTTGAGAATGTCCCTTCTTATATTTCTAACCGCTACTTTACCATTTTCAACGATTTCTTTTGACTTTTTCACAAGGCTCTTTCTCTGTTCGGTTGTCGGTGAAGGGAAGTTCAACCTTATGACGGATCCGTCATTTACTGGGGTAATACCGAGTTGGGAGGCCAAAATGGCCTTTTCGATTAAAGGCAGAAGGGTCCTATCCCACGGCTTTATCAAAAGAGTCCTCGCTTCAGAAACCGATATCGACGCAACCTGTGAGACAGGGGTGGGTGTACCGTAATAATCCAGTTTAACCTCATCAAGCAAAGCAACAGAAGCCCTGCCGGTTCTTATATGCATAAGTTCTGTTTTAACTGACGCGATCGACTTTTCCATCTTTTCTCTGGCCTGACTTATCAATGGATTAACTGCCATTTTCGATACTCCCCTTTCAAGAAATTGATTTCTTTTAATTATATCACACGAATTCAAACTATTTGTTGAAGATAAGCGTTCCTATCTGTTCTCCTTTAAGCACCTTCAGGAAGTTTCCACGGGTGAAGAAGTCCATGACGATTATCGGAATAGAGTGAGATTTGCACAGGGCAAAGGCTGCAGTATCCATAACTGTGAGATTCAAGTTTATAGCCTCTTCGAATGTTAATCTTTCGAATCTGCTCGCATCGATGTATTTTTTGGGATCTTTCGAATAAACTCCATCGACCTTTGTTCCTTTTACAAGTAAATCGGCATTCATCTCTGCCGCGCGCAATGCCGCCGCCGTATCGGTTGTGAACAAAGGATTCGAGGTGCCGCCTGCAAAGATAACAACTTTATTCTCCTCAAAGGCCCTTTCTATAGCATCATAGGTAAGAGTCTCAACAGAAGGCAGATCTATTATTTTCGAAAGCACAACGGCACCTATTCCACGCTTTTTCAAGGCAGAAAGGAGATAAATCGAGTTTATAACTGTCCCGAGCATGCCTATCTGATCCGCATTTATGGATCCGACATAAGATAACTCCTCTCCTCTGAAAAGATTTCCAGCCCCTATGACTATTCCAAGTTTGACATTCGTTTGAAGGGCCTGATATATCTCATCTACTATTATTTCTCCCATTTTGTAGTCTATGCCCTTCTTTCCCTCTCCAGAAAGTACCTCTCCACTCAATTTCAAAAGTACCCTCTTATACATATAGCACCTCGTCCAAGGAAATAAAAAAGGTGAGCAATACGCTCACCCTTGACCTATTTCAAATCTGACAAACCTGCCAATCGAAATATTTTCCCCTAATTTTGCTATTGCCTCTTTTATCATGTCTGAAATAGTTTTTGACTCATCGAGGAAGAACTTTTGTTCCATAAGACAATTTTCCTCGTAGAACTTTTCAAGTTTGTTCTCAACTATCTTCTCAAGTGCCTGTCCCGTCTTTCCGGTTGCTGCATATTGGGCCCTGTATATTTCCTTTTCCTTTTCCAATGTCGCAGGATCGACATCTTCCCTGCTTATGTATTTGGGATTTTGCATGGCAATATGTTTGCATATTTCCCTTCCGAGAGATTTGAATTCTTCTGTCTTGGCGACGAAATCTGTCTCGCAATTCAGTTCTAACATCACGCCAACTCTTCCGTTGAAATGGATGTAATCGATTATCCATCCATTGTTGGCAGCGCGTCCCATCTTCTTGTCCGCCTTAGATAGACCTTTCTTTCTCAATATTTCCTTGGCTTTTTCCATGTCTCCTCCGCTCTCTACAAGGGCGTTTTTGCAGTCCATCATTCCGGCACCGGTCATGTCTCGAAGTTCTTTAACCTTTATAGCAGAAATTTCCACTGCTTTCCTCTCCTTTCAAATCTATCCGAAAAAGATTTTACCATTTATCCATATCAAAATCAAAACCCATCCTCAAGGATGGGTTTTCTGGTCGGGGCGACTGGACTTGAACCAGCGACCTCCTGCGCCCCATGCAGATGCGCTAGCCATCTGCGCCACGCCCCGATTACATATAGAATACCATAAAAAAGATGAATTTTCAATTATTTTGTTGAAGAACCGGCTGGAGATTTCTTGAAATCGGTCGTGTAATAACCATTACCTTTGAAGACGATCGTCTCAAGATTTCCCATCTGCCTTATCATTTTGCTACCGCACACCTCGCATTTTACTTCATCTGCTTCGGAAAATTTTTTCAAAAGCACTTCCTCATGCCCACATTTAGGACAGACATATCTGTAAAGTGGCACCTCGATCGCCTCCATTTTTCTTTTTTTAACTCTCAAGGAAGATTTTAACATTAACTCATTAACTTACATTTAAGGTTGTGTCAATAAATTTTTGCCCTTTCGTACTGAAATGGCCATTCCAAATCTATGCCAGCCTCTTTTGCGCATTTCAATGGCCAGTAAGGATCTCTCAAAAGTTGGCGCCCGACAAAGACAAGATCGCAATGCGAATTGATGGCAAATTCGGCAAGTTCGTAAGAATTTATAAGCCCACCGCCAATCGTCGTTAAATGCGTCTGAGATCTTATCTTTTTCGCATTCTCGAGCATGTACCCGGGATAAACCTTTATTTGCTGTTCGTGAACTACTCCACCACCGCTGACATTCACACCATCTATACGCTTTCCGAGAATCTTAAGTACTTCTACTGTATCCTCAACATCATTTCCGCCTCTCGCGTAATCGGAGGCCGAAACCCTGACCCACAATGGTTTATGCCAATTTTCTCTTATTCCATCGACTATTTCGGACAAAAACTTAGTTCTATTTTCGATGCTTCCTCCGTACTCATCTTCTCTTTTATTCGTAAGAGGCGAAAGAAATTCATTTATCAAATATCCGTGGGCGGCATGTATTTCTATCCCATCAAAGCCTGCCATTTCTGATCTTCGGGCGGCCATAGAAAATTTCGCGACGATCTCCTTTATCTCGGACTTTGTCATCTCGCGCGGTTTTGAATAATTTTCGCTATACCTTATGGCCGAAGGGGCAATGGGTTCATCAGTCGCTTTCGACTTTCTTCCGGCGTGGGCAAGTTGAATTGCGATCTTCGATCCGCCTTCATGAACGAGATCTACGAGTTTTTTAAGGCCTTCTATCTGCTTGTCCTCCCATATTCCCAGATCATTTTTAGAAATCCTCCCGTCCGGATCGACTGCCGTTGCCTCGATGACTATAAGTCCAGTCCCTCCGACGGCCCTTGTTTGATAATGTGAAAGATGCCATGACTTCACCACTCCCGTCCCGTCGGACGAATACTGGCACATCGCCGGCATGACAATTCTGTTTTTGAGTTCGAGATCTCCGATCTTTATCTTTTCAAAAAGCATGATAGCCTCCTTAAAGTATCTCAGAAGCGAGAGTTGAAAGATCCGATCTTACGCCTATAGAAAGCGTAAGATGACCCGCGATCTTCTGATTTGCGAATTTTGCCGTCACGTAAGAAAGGCCATTCGAAAAGGCATCAAGATAAGGGCTGTCTATCTGGGAAATATCTCCGGTTAGAACTATCTTTGTTCCAATACCTGCACGCGTTATTATGGTCTTTACCTCGTGAGGGGTCAGATTTTGAGATTCATCGACTATTATGAATTGATGGGGTATCGTCCTTCCCCTTGTGTAACTTAAAGCCTCAACCTGAAGAAAGTTGAGCGAATCTATTTTTGAGATGGATTTTCCCGCATTGTCGAATAGAAATTCAAGGTTGTCTCTTATGGGCTCAAGCCATGGCTTCATCTTTTCTTCGGCGCTGCCCGGAAGGAATCCTATGTCCTTTCCCATGGGAATGACCGGCCTTGTGACGGTGATCTTTTTGTATATCTTCGAGTTTGTAACCATTTCAAGGGCTGCCGCTATCGAAAGAAGCGTTTTTCCAGTTCCTGCTATTCCCATAAGAGTAACGAGGTTAAGGTCTGGATCGAGCAAAAGATCGAGTGCCATTGATTGTTCAAAGTTAAGAGGATGTATGCCCCATACATTCGTATTTTGATCTACCGAGATTGGAATGAATTTCCCATTTTTAAATCTGAATATCTTCGAATCGAATTTAACGAATTCATTTTCCCTTACTTTGTTCTTCACGGGATCGAAGTTTTGAGGATCTGAATTTACCTCTAAATATCCCCTGAAAAGGGCCATTTCATCTGTTTTGTCCTTTAAATAATCCTGTGCCTCGATTCCGAGGGCATCTGCCTTTATTCTCATGTTTATGTCCTTGCTGACAAGGATGGTCTTTAGATCGGGAGTTTTTCTGATTATTTCCATGGTGTAAAATAGTATCCAGTCATCCATGACCTTGTCCGATAAAAATCTCGGCATTTCTTTGAAATCCTCTATTACCTCGACTTTCAACGTGCCACCGCCGTCTATTTTAACGCCCTTGAACAACTTACCATTTTTTCTTAAGTTGTCGAGTTCTCTTGCCACCTGTCTTGCGCTCATTCCGATCTCGCCGGGTCTGCCTTTGAGTTTGTCTATCTCTTCAATGACGGGCAATGGAATTATGAGATTGTTGTCTTCAAAGGAATGGATCGCATTCGGATCGTGGATCAAAACGTTCGTATCGAGAACGTAATTCTTTATCATTTCAAGCCTCCCCTCTCAACATTCTGCCAATTATCTTTCCATGGCACGTAGCGTAAGTTATCGATCTTGTGTGACCGCTACAGTCACCTATGAATTTGAGATTTCTATACCTTTCGTTGTTTATCTTCTTCGAATAGAATTTAACCTCGACTGCGTACATCAAATTATCCGGGTAAGCAATAGCCGGCACAACCTCGCCAAGTTTTTCTATGAACTCGGCAATTGATATGGCTATTCTTCTTGGGAGGACGAGATTTATATCTCCAAGGATGTAATTCTTTTCACTCAACGTTGGCTTTACCCTTCCTATCCTTTTTGTTCTTTTATTCTCAAGAAATTCCGCGTAAGTCTGGAGTATAACCTTTCTTCCTCCAGCAAGAATATTTCCGAGTTTACTTATGTATGTTCCGTATCCTATCGGATCGTTGAATGGCTCGGTGAAAGACGTGCTGCAAAGGACCGCGAAGTTCGTGTTTTCGCTGCTTCCATTCGAATTGGAATGGCCATTGACAGTGACGAAATCTTCGTACTCCTCGAGCACCACCTTACCAGATGGGTTGTTACAAAAGGTCCTTACCATGTAGCCGGTCTTTGCCCTCATTCTAACCTTGAACTCGTACATCTCTGCGTTCAATTTTTCAACGGCGTGATCTGGCAATTCGTACCTTATTCCAACATCCACTATATTTCCGGATGTAACAAGTTCTGGATGATCTGCCGTAACGGTTTTTATAAGACCATGTCCGGATCTTCCCACCGCCACAACAACGTAATCGAAGAGTTCTTCAAAGTCCGTGCCAGTAACCCTTATTTTTTCTCCTTCTAACTTTATATTTTCAACCTTTATGCCAAAATGGAATTTTACATTCTTGAATGAAGAAAATTCATCGTAAATTCTTCCAAGAAGATTCTTCAATTTATCAGTTCCTATATGATAAAAATAGGCATTGACAGGTTCGAATCCCTTTGAATAAAACTTTTCAAAGAATGGAGAATTCCTGTCAAAAGATATTCCAGTCTTTACCTCTTTTCTTTCTGCCTCATCGAGTTTTTCAAGATAGAAATTCACGACTTCTTTTTGAGTTTCAAGCGGTATCTCTATCTCTCCTCCCATGCTTGAGGAGACAAAGAGTTTCCCATCAGATCTTATTCCAGAGATGCTCGAACTGTAGATGTCGGGAGATCTTTCTATCACGTGTATTTCATTGTCAGAATCCTTTATCTCATCGATGAATCCTATCGCGGCCGCTCCAAATCCAATGACGCCTATTTTCATAATTTCTCCTTTATTATTTCAACGATCTTCTCGGAGGCATTTCCATCGCCATATATGTTATCCATTTCCTCGGGAAGAGGATGGTTAAATACGCCTTCATAGATCATCTCATCGTCTGCGTCGACGAGGATATTCCACCGAGATTCTATCAATTCTATCCATCCAGTATCTTTCATCATCACGACACCGGGCACTTTCGCAAAATACGCCTCCTTTTGAAGGCCCCCGCTGTCTGTAACGACACGAAAGGCATTGCACGTGAGGGCAACGCTTTCGTCATATCCAACCGGATCTATTATTTTTATGTTTTTTGTGAATTTGAAAAGATCGAATTCGGAGATTCTTTTTTTGGTTCTCGGATGAAGTGGAAGGATTACATCCATCCTTTCAGACACCTTTGATAAACCTTTCAATATGGATTCGAGTCTCTCTTTTACATCCGTATTGAAATCCCTGTGGATGGTCGAAAGGACGTATTTTTGAGGTTTCAGATCGTACTTATCGAGTACGCTTTTCATATCTGTCTTCTCTTTTATCTTGATAAAAACATCTAACATAACATCTCCGGTGAAATAAACCCCATCTCTTATTCCTTCGGCCTTAAGGTTTTCTATGGCTTTTAAAGAAGGACAAAATTTGAAGTGAGAGATTCTATCAGTCAAAACCCTGTTTATCTCTTCGGGCATGTCCTTCGGTTCCTGTCTTAGACCGGCTTCGACATGGGCGACGGGAATCTTCAGTTTTGCCGCCGTCAGGGCGCCGGCAAGAGTCGTATTCGTATCTCCGTAGACAAGGACAAGGTCGGGTTTTTCATCGATTAGAATCTTTTCAAATTCCATCATAATCTTTCCCGTCTGTTCCGCGTGAGTTCCAGATCCGACTCCAAGATTGTATTTCGGATTTTTTATTTCGAGTATCTTAAAGAAAATGTCTGACATGTTGAAATCGTAATGCTGGCCCGAATGAACAAGAACTTCTTCTATTCCAAATTCTTCCAATTTTTTTCCAATCAACGCTTCTTTTATGAACTGCGGTCTTGCTCCGACTATAGATACTATCTTCACCTTCAACCTCCAATTGTGGCACTTATAACATCCATGAACTTCTCAACACTTTGTTCGGTTCTCCACGGTGGCCTGTAACCATTGTAACTCTTTGCTATCTCGATGTCTCTTTCGAGATCGAGTTCTTCTTCATCTACAGAATAGAAATAAAGTTTTTCCGCGAGGTACTCTGACAGATATTCCTGTTCCGTCTGTCCCGGCGTCGGCACAAGAAGACCCTTTTTCCCAAGTTCGACCATATCCATTATGGTAGAATATCCAGATCTCGCTATCACGAACTTTGCCCTGTTCATAAGTTCGTCTCTCAATCCCTTTCCGGCATAATTTATCACTTCAACATTTGGTATTTTCAACTTCTCGGCATTTTCTGGCATTCCGCGCACAAGCACAACATTTCCCTTTAGAGCGCCTATCTGATCCACTATTTTCTTTTCGAAAACGCTTCTACTCGGCTCTCTTCCGGAAAGAGAGATGAGATAATCTATATCCTGAGGAAGGTTCATTCTTTGGTAATCTGAAAGAATTCCTATGTATTTGACCTGTTCTGGATCGATGTAAGAAAGGTTGTGAGAAAGATTTCCGGTTAACCCTCCGTTAAAAGGAAAATCTGGAACGATGAATTTTGTAAAGGAATTTCTGAAGTAATAGTTAAACCTTTCTGTTTGATTTTTCAAAACCGAAAGAAAATTAGGTGGAACATACCTTAACTGATGAAATATGAAAAACGAAGGTTTTGACTTATCGAAAACTCCGTATTCGGAATCGGATATCAGTACGTCTATGTCAAGATCTCTCGACAATTTAATTACTTCTCTGTGTTCCTTCATTATGGCATTTATAATGGCCGGCATCATCAAAGTGATTCTCAACCCAAAAGTGCCATTCTTAGTGTAAGGGCTTGGATATTCGACGCTTTCTATGTATTCACATTTGTCTCCGAATTCTTTTTTCAACGCTATTAAAGGTCTGTCCGAAGTGTATATGAAGAGTTTGTGACCTTCGTCTACGAGTCTTCTCATTATTGGTAAACTGCGCGTCATATGACCTAAGCCCCATGTACACAGGCCGTATAAGACTTTCAATTTCTAACACCTCGATCAACTTACAATCGTTATTTCAGACTCAAGTTCTACTCCAAATCTCTCTCTCACCCTCTTGACTACCTCTTCGTAAACTGCTTTGAAATCCTCAAAGGTCGCATTTCCAACGTTGATGAAGAAACCTGCGTGGAGTTTTGAGACTTCTACGCCTCCGACACGGTATCCTTTCAAATTGGCATTGTCTATTAACCTTGCGGCATACTCATTGGGCGGATTTTTGAAAACACATCCAACGCTTGGGAAGGTTATCGGCTGGGTACTTCTTTTTCTCGACCAATTTTTTAGACTTTTTTGGAGTACCTCTTCCTTATTTTTTGCGAATTGGAGTTTTAAGACGCATTTTTTTATCCACATGCGTTTTTCATGAAAGACGGAATGCCTGTAGGAAAAATTCAAATCCTCTGCTTTCATTTCAAAGGTCTTTCCTTCTTCATTTATGACCTCAACGCTTTCAACACATTTTGATATCTCGCCATCGAAGGCGCCGGTGTTCATGAAGATCGCACCGCCGATAGTGCCCGGGATGCCGATCGAGAATTCAAGACCTGAAATGCCACGCTTTATAGTTTCTGAAAGCAGAATCGAAAGTTTTACCCCGCTCTCCGCGATAACGTATTCCCCGTCAAATTCGTATTTGTTGAGATTTGAGGTCAGGATAAATGGAATTTTTATTCCGTCCCTTACGACTGTGTTGGATCCCCCGCCAATGATCTTGAAATCTTTCTTGTTTTCGAGGAAATAAATCAGCAGATCTTCGAAGTGCAATAGATCAAGAGGCTTTATCACCTTCGCTTTTCCGCTCATTCTGAAAGTTGTCAGATCGCTTAAGTCCATCTCTACTTCCGTTACTTTCCTTACCTCCGCTCCCGCTGATAACAGATTGTCCGTATTCGCACACCTCCTTAAAGGTGCAGGACATACATCTTGGATTTCTCGGTAAACAAACTGTCTGTCCGAAATTGACCATCGCTCCATTCAAACGCTTGCGGTATTCTTCCGGCACTATCTCCGTTAAGGCCATTTCAGTTTCGAAGGGTGTTTTAGTCTTTACGATCCCAATCCTGTTGGCAATTCTGTGTACATGCACATCAACTGCAATAACAGGAAGATCGTAAGAAACAGCCAGAACTATGTTAGCCGTTTTCCTACCGACTCCGCTGAATTTTATGAGATCATCCAATGTAGATGGAACCTTCCCATCCCATAGATCGACGATCTCACGAGCGATATTGACTATCCGCTCCGCTTTTTGTTTGTACATTCCCACCGACCTTATGAGCCTCTCCACCTCTGAGATTTCCGCTTTGGAGAGTTCGTACGCCGTCGGGAACTTTGAAAAGAGAGCCCGCGATGCCTTCGCTGTATTGGCATCGCGTGTTCTCTGACTTAAAACCGTACTTATAAGAACTTGAAAAGGATCTTTTGTTTCTTCTTTTCTCGGATACTTTTCTATTATACACAAAAGTATCCTTTTTGATAACTCTTTATCTATCATTTAGTTTCGGATATCATCTTCGTTATAGCAGATATTATATCAGATGTTGAGTCATTTGTTGTAACATTCGTAAGAATATTGTGGTTCCAATCTTTAACGTACTCCTCGGCCGTCGCTTTCTGAGTTGGATTCGTGAATGCGTACTCGTAAACAGCCTTCAACTGTGAAAGGAACTGGACGCGTTTTGTCTCGAGTTCTTTGTATTGATTTATGAAATCCTGGGCATTGTTGTATATAGTCGTGTCTCCCTTGTACCTTTCGAGATCTGCGACATTCCACTCGTAGGCAGGTTTGAATATCGCAAGCGTGTCGTTGACAGTTGTTAGAGCCTCAGAATACATGTGATTGTCTATGAAATTTTGAGCGAGGGAGGTAAAGATTCCCATCGTGTTTGTTGGAATTGCCCAGAAAGTTTTTTGCATGTAATAACCTGCCCAGACATATTTTTGAGCGATCTCTTTGATCTTGGCATAAGTGGTCGCGTCGAGAGGAGCATTTTGGAGTATGTTGTTTATGTATTCCGAGTAGACCTGATTCCACCCAGAATACCTGTTCCATCCTCCAGGAAGGATGAAGATCAATTGATCGTACCAATGTTCCATCTGGGTAAAGGCCTGCTGGGCAAGTTCGTCATGCTTTTGAATTAGCGCTTCGAATTGAGATTTGAACTTTGGATATTTACTTATCGCATTTTGATATATAGACGCCTGCGATCTGTTCATGCTCGACAAAAGCGCGGAGAATTGACCTATGAGCCTGTAAGAATTTTTCTCCGCAAAGGACTCGAGAGAGGTCTTTAGATAATCTATGCCGTCCTGATACATCTGCATCTGAACGAGTTGGTTTATATTCAAAGAATTCCACAACTCGACAAGTGGTATACCCGAATTGACCATACTCGCTATCAAATCGTAATCTCCCTCGTAATTGAGATTCTTGAACTGGGGATGAATAAATTGTGTTATGTCATTTCGACCGTAGAAGAGATCCTTTAAAACGTTAAGTTGAGCCGAGGTCGATCCAGAGGACAATGCCTTGTTCAACTCGTTTATTATCTCCTGATCTCTTTGCGGGAAGGTTGCAAGAAGGCCAAGGTAAAATTCAGAGGTACCGTACGTGTTGTCCCACCTTACCGAATTGAGGAAATCGTCCTTTGCACCGATATAGGATTGATTTTCGTAATCGTTGAACTGGTTTATAGCGGTCTGAATGCTTTGAAGGTTCGAGTTCAATTGATTCATTATCTGGTTATATTCTTGCTGCCTTTGAGATTCGAGTTGGATGGAAGCCTGCGTCTGGTTAAGACCGGGATTAGCGGCAAGAAATTGTTGAATTCTCGACTGTATATAGGTTTGTGGATTCAAATAGGCGTAATTTCCACTGTAAGATTTTAACTGGTTAATTTCATTTTGAACGGCATTTAACTGGTTGTTAGCCTGAGACGCCGCATTTTGGTAGGCACTTATGTACTGGTAATTCGTGTTTCCGTAAAGGAAATAAACCTCGCTCACGAAATACATATTCATGAGGATCATGACACCGGCCGAGATTATCAAAGAGGCAAGAGAGGAGACAGCGAACTTCGCCTTGTTTAAAACGATCTTCCACGTCAGATCTCCATCTTTATTGAAGTAATCGGAGACCAAAAAGGCAAGAAGAATAGTCAAAGTCATCGAATCCGGCATGAGATGTTCTGCAAAGGAATACATGCTCGTTATCAGAGTGACCATCGATCCCGCGGAGATGAGCATCATAAGAAGCGCATCGTCCGAATCCTTCTTCTTTAAGACTCTAAGCACAAACCACAAAAGGCTTCCAAGCGCAAAGGCAAGAGTCAAAATTCCAACGAGTCCGGTCTCGCCGAGCAATTGAACGTAATCGTTGTGTGCTTTCATGAAGTTGTTCCACGCTATCATAAGGGATGGATGGTGCTCGATCGAAACTCCAAGATAGTAGAGAAAATCCGTTCTGTAAGTTCCAAGGCCTTGACCTATTACGGGGTGATCTTTCCACTGGTAGACAGATGCCCACCATGCAAGGAACCTTTGCTGTGCGGTCCCGGCATTTGAAAGTGCCTGCGTTGATGAACTAACCCTACCGGTAAGAGAGAAGGAATTTCCGGTGAATGGACCCGGGATAGAATACAAAAACATTTCTACAAAAACCGCTATGATAAAGATTACAAGCAATGTGGTAGATAATTTCCTTAATTTTTTACCTATATCGTCTATCTTCGAATCTTCTTTTTTGACTTTGAAATTCTGGTAATACGTGTAAAGAAGCGCCAAAAAGACCACAGAAAGAGGTATTGCTATGAAGACTCCCCTTGTCTGGGAAAAGATTATAACGGCAACCATAAGTATTGCCTCTATAGTCGCCAAGATCTTTATGATCATCAATTTTCTGTAAACTTTATCCTTGTCCTTTGATGTATCGTATCCGAGGGTTCTCGATGAGATAAAGTATATCGCCACAAAGAGCAAAACACCGAGGTAATCTGGAACAAAGTCTGGATTTCCTATCGTAGCCCTTACATTATCCCTGAGATAAGGAGTCCCTATGTGACCGAGCCATATGTCCCATCCCGCGTAAAAATTCAAAAAGGAATCAAGTACTATAAATCCAGCACTTATAAGAAGCATTCCGAGGATATTTATCATTATCCTCTTGTCTTTTATCCTGTTCACGAGGTAGACGACGAAGAGGAATGTCATTGCAAAGTAAAGCACCCACATTCCAGAGAACCTCAAATATGGGAAGTTCTCTATCATAACACTTATCAAAGAAAGGGCCGTGGCAATCGTGAAAAGGCCCCATCCTATTGCGGGAAGTGGGATGTTTATATTTACCTGCTTCTGCCTTCTAAACTCCATTATGACGGCAAAGAACAAAATGAAGATCAAAATCGTGAAAAATGCGTATTTTTGTGTGCTGTACTCGTAGGTTATAGGACCAATTGTGACTATTGGAATGAAAAGTGTTATGAAGTACAGAAGGTACTCTTCAAACTTTGAAATAGATGGTTTAGACTTTACCTGTGTGGCCATTCTTCATCTACCTTTCCTTCGATCTTTTTTGAAATTATACCATTTATAAGACTCTTATTTTCACCCGTTTAGTTCATGGCTCAATTCGTAGATAAATGGAAAGAACCGGTGCGAAGATAGATCCATCTTTACAAGATCGGGAATGAATGAGACATTTTTTATCCTTTCGCCCGGCCATTCCCTGTAAAATCCGAAGGGATCTATGTGGACGGCCCTTATGCCGGCCCGATTTGCTCCAAGAATATCAGTGTAAAACATATCGCCAAAGAAGATCGCTTCATCGGCAGAAATCGAAAGTTCGCTAAGGGCCCTTTTGAAGATCGCCGGATCTGGCTTTTCTATGCCGACGATTTGAGAATCGTATATCTTATCCATAAAAGGTGCAATTCCAGTCTCTTTGAGTACTTGTTCAACCCTTCCATCTGAATTGGATATGACAGACATCGAATATCCCATGTTCTTCAAGATCTTGAGCGTCTCTATTACCCAGTCAAAGGTATAGGCCCACAGATTTTTGATTTTGTCCCTCTCATTCGTTTTTTCTATTAAAATCCTTACAGTCTCCTTTGACTTCGTAAAGGCACCGAAAAGTGCCTCGAGAAGATTACCCTCTATAAGTGTAACCCTTTCCTTCATGCTTTTGTCTATCAGGTAATCTATCTCGTAAACTCTTTTGAGTATATCCTCCTCTTTTGCATCTATTCCGTATCCTTTCATTAAATTCGAAAGCCAAAAGAGGTCCGGGAAGACAAGAGTCCCCCCGGCATCGAGCAATATGTATGGCCTTTTCATGCTTTTTTACCTTTCAGAAGGTAATATTTCACGAAATCGTTAACTACAAAGGAGAAAAACGCCGACATTCCTATCACAATCAAAGTATCAGTTATCGGGATAGGCTTAAGTCCCGGGAACCCAAAGGTAACAAGGAGAGCGACCGCTATCATGTCTATTATCGTTATGTAAAATAAGGATTTACTTGGGAAGGAATACCAGAAATGACCTCTTTCTCTAACGACAAAGACGGTCATCATACCAAAGTAAAAGAGAATGCTAAAAGAAAAGGTCTTTAAAAGTTCGTAATCTCGAGAAATCCCGAGAGGGCCCAATCCTATGTAAAGAATGGCGAGAGACTCCAAAACAACGAGTATCCCAAGCACTATCGATGATTTTACAAGACCAGTTATGTTCCATGTATCGGGCTTCTTTGACCATCTCGCATTATCAGTGGATATTGAAAGCGTTACGAAGTCTATGACGAAGAGCAAAAGCACGACGTCAAAGGCCGAAACTATAAAACGACCCGTTAACAAAAATGCCGCCACGACAAAGACAACTATCTGGAAGGTTTTTACGACCTTGTTGAAGATCCATGTTAAAATCCTTTGATATATCTGTCTTCCAACCTTGACGAGATCGACTATGTTTCCGAGTCCTTCTCCGGTCAAGACAACGCTTGCCGCACCCTTTGCGACGTCTGTAGCACTGCTGACGGCTATACCAACCTCGGCCTGTTTCAAAGATGGAGCATCGTTAACACCGTCGCCGGTCATACCGACTATATGACCCTTCCTTTGCAAACTTTTCACTATGGAATATTTGTCCTGCGGGTAAATTTCGGCAAATCCATCGCTCTTTTCGGCGATCTCGGCAGCCTTATCGGGATCTTCTTCCACCAATTTTTCGAATTCCTTCGATGCGGTTATGGAATCCGAGAGGCCAACCTGACGTGCCGTCTCTTGGGCTATTGGAAGAGCGTCACCGGTCAACATCTTAACCGATATCCCTAAGTTCTTCAATTCACCTATCAATTTCTTTGCGTCAGGCCTTGGCATATCGTAGAGGGCCACGAGTCCGACTATTTTAAGTTTATTATCTTCTCCCATTGCAACGGCAAGGGTCCTATATCCCTTGGAAGCGTATTCAACGGTCTTTTTGTTCAAATCGTCGATATTCGAGTTGGTAAGTTCTGCGATCACGTTAACGGCACCCTTAACGACACGGAAGGTCTTTCCGTCATGTTCAATTACGGCCTCAGTTCTTCTTGTTTTGGGATCGAAAGGGGTGAAGGACTTCTGGCTAAATCCATCTGTTGATATCTTTTTCTCCTTTAGCGCATTCAAAAAGGCAAGATCTATCGGATCGTGGTTCGCTTCCTGAGAGGCGAGGGATCCGTAAAGTATGACGGTATTTTCATCAAAACCACTCATCGGGATAACGCCGGCAACGGAGAGTTTATTCATCGTTATCGTGCCGGTTTTATCCGAGCAGAGCGTGTCCATCGTCGCCGCATCTTCGGAAGCGCTAAGCCTTGTTACAAGCACACCACGTTTGACAAGTTCCATAGAACCTATCGCCATGCTTATAGTGAACATGGCCGGCAAAGCAACCGGAATAGAGGAGGCCAAAAGCACAAGGGCCAAGGCAACAACGTCGAATAGATTTATTCCGAGGAATATCGCAACGACAAATGCGACTGCTAAGGCTACTCCGACGATTATCAAAAGCCATTTCACAACGGATGAGATGACATCTTCGGTGTGAAGCCTCGGCTTTGCAACCTGAACGAGTTCAGTTGTCTTTCCAAAATAAGTCTTGGTTCCTGTCAAAACGACGATGGCAGTCGATTCTCCTGACTTGACAATGGATCCAGAAAAAAGCATGTCTGACTTTTCCTTCGAGACTGTCAAAGACTCTCCCGTCAGGGCCGATTGATCTACTTCGACCTGGCCGTCTATCAATTTAAGATCTGCCGGGACAAAATCTCCTGCCCTAACCCTGACGATATCGCCGGGCACAAGTTCACGTGCCGGAATCATCTCCCATTTACCATCTCTGAGAGTTCTCGAATTTATCTGTAATTGCTTTTTCAAAGCGTCTACCGCTTTTGATGCTCTTTGTTCCTGGAAGAAGCCAAGAACGGCATTCAACAAAAGCAACGCTATGATCACGTACATATCGATCATTTTGTTCAAAATGATCGAAAGAACGATCACAGCCTCCAGCATCCACGCCGTCAATCCCCAGAATTTCTTGGCAAAACTAAGGTATGGATTGGGCTTTTTTTCGGGTACTTCGTTGTAGCCATAAATTTTTACACGGTTTTCTACTTCCTCTTTCGACAAACCCTTGCTTGGATCTGTCTCTAACTCTTTTAGAAGATCATCAACCGGCATCTTTTGATAATCTTTTTTTGCGTCTTTTACGTCCTCTGCCATTTTTTCACCTTTACTTTCTTTCTATAATTTAAAAATACACATAACTCACCCGAAATAATCTCAGATAAGTTGGCATACGAAATTGAAATTACCAAGATCTACTTATTTGATCTCACTTTGAAAAGGCCTTCATCACCTTTGACATATCATCGTCAAATGATTTGGCATCTTTTTGACTGTTTTCGGAGATTATAAGTTTCTCAAGCAAATCATACCCTACAGTTATGTACTCAACGCCGCTGCTTACGAGAAAATCGAGTTGATCGGTGGTCTTTACACTCGCCGCAAGCAATTTCGTCCTCGTTTTGGAAAGTAAATTTAAAATTGTCTTAACGATTCCCTTTGCATCCATTCCATTCGATTCCATCCGGTTGAAATACACCGCCACATAGTCTGCGCCGAGAGAAGACCACGCTATCGCCTGAGAGGGCGTGTATACAGCCGTCGCGCACACGCTGTATCCACGATCTACAAGAGATCTTGCGATCTCTATGCCCCCCGAAACAGACGGTATTTTTATTATGAGTCTCGACATGTCCAAACTTTCAATCTCTTCAAGAACCTTTTCGGGTTTTTGAGATGGAATCTGCGCGAAAACCTCTCCATCGCACATGTCCAACAATTTCGAATAAAAAGATCTCAAATTCTTGTATTCTTTCCAGACCTCTGCACTCTTTAAAAGCGTTGGATTGGTCGTTATTCCATGGACATACCCCAAAGCGAGGGCTTTTTTGATCTCATCTATTTTGGCCGAATCGATGTATAACTGCATGATATCATCTCCTTTACCATTTTACAGATATCTCTTCTGCCATTTGCCATCTTTTATAAATTGAATCGATATTTTCCGCAGGTTCAAAAAGATCGAATTCTTTTTTCAGAGGCAAAGCCTCGCTAAGATCATTTCTTACCTTCGACATCAAAAAGGCACCGTAAGATGTCATTTCGTGAAATTTTGATCTTTCAACCTTCAAATTCGTGACATTCGAAAGTATCTGAACGAGCAAAGAATTTTTCGATCCACCACCATCGACGCGTATGGTCGAAAGGCTCAATCCACTTTTTTTGAAGGTATCTATAACCTCGGCCACCGAAAAGGCCATCGATTCTATTACCGATCTTATGATATTCGCTCTTGTGTGAGAAGAATTCATCCCCACAAAAAGCGCCCTCGCTCCTGGAGCCCATCGCGGTGATCCAAGACCGTCCAGAGCCGGAACAAAATAAATTCCATCGCTTTTTGCCGGCCGCGCGAGTTCTTCTATTTCTACCTCATCTTTTATAAGGGATATCCTCTTTAGCCAATTTATCACCTCTCCGCTTGAGAGGACAGATCCTTCAAATGCGTAATCGACAGTTCCATTCATCGACCATGCGACTGTTTTCAAAAGTCCGTCAAATGGAGGGGTCTTCGAGTTCTTCGCGTTGACGAGTATAAATGCTCCCGTTCCGTAGGTACATTTAACCTCGCCCGAATTAATGCATAGATTGCCCATCAAAGATGCTTGCTGATCGCCTAAGACGGCGACAATCTTTCCATATTTGGAATTTCCAAAATCTCCATTCGAATTTATAACTTCGGGCATCGAAAACAAGGGTATTTTAAAGACTTCAAGCAACTCTTTGTCCCAATTCATCGTGTTTATATCGAAGACCATCGTGCGCGATGCGTTGGACGGTTCTGTGAAATGATTTCCCGTTAATTTCCAGACAAGGTATGCATCTATCGTTCCAAACTTCAAATGAGGACTTCCGACGCGCTTTTTTACCTCCTCAACATTTTCTATCATCCATGATATCTTGGAGGCAGAAAAATAAGGATCGATCAAAAGGCCAGTCTTTGCCCTCACGATAGGCTCATAACCTGCGTCTTTTAACTCTTTGCAAAGGCTCTGGCTTCTTTTATCTCTCCAGACTATCGCGTTGTAAAGAGATCGTCCGTCTCTGTCGTCCCACGCGACAACGGTCTCGCGTTGATTTGTTATTCCAATCTTACTCGGAGTACACCCACATTGATCTATGGCATCTTCTATCGATTCGAGAGTCTTTGAAAAGATCTCTTCGGCATTTTGCTCGACCCACCCAGAAGATGGATAGATCGCCTTAAGTTGCCTGTTAGACGAAGAAATGATATTTCCGTTTTCATCAAAGATAATTGCCCTTGTGCTTGTTGTACCTTCATCTATAATGAGCGTGTAATCCATCTTATCCTCCCTTACCGCAAATTCCATCCTCGCATTCCATCTTTATCTCGGAAAGTACGCTTTCACCGACGGGATTTTTTATCCCTCCAAGGTGGTATGCAACATGCATGTGAAGACATTTCACGTGCCTGAAGTCCTTTATTCCTCCCATTCCTCCCTTAAAAAGGTCTTTAACGTTCTCATCGACAAAACTTTTAATTTTTTCGTTGGCCTTTAGATGTGCCTCTATCTGCAAATCGAGTAATTCTTTTGAATTCGAAAGAATTTCTTCATACCTTTTTATTCCGCCGTTACTTTCTATCTTCGAAATCTCCGATCTCATAAATGGACAGGTAAGCCAGTAAAGTGTTGGAAAAGGTTTCCCATCCAAAATCGGAAAGGATCTTATGACAACAGGAAATCCAAAAGAACAACGCCTTACGACCTCTGACACATTTTTGGGAATTCTATTCAACTGGATTGAAACAACTGACAAATCCTCCAATTCTATCATTTGTTGAGCATCCTTTCGAGTGCTTCGATTATTATAGAAAGACCGGTGTGGTTTTCCCCTCCCCTTGGAAGGATGATATCGCAATCGTACTTTTGCGGTTCTATGAAACTTCTAAAGGCCGGCGCGACAAACCTTCTGTACTGAAATATTATAGACTCGATAGATCTTCCGCGCTCCTTTGTGTCTCTTTCGATCCTTCTTATCAGTCTTTCATCGGCATCCTCATCAACGTAGATGGCCAGATCGAAGAGTTTCCTTATCTCCTTTTTGTATATGACAAGAATCCCTTCGACTATAATAAGATCGCGTGGTTCAACGTGAATAGTCTTAGATGTGTCCCGTCTATAGGTTACAAAACTGTAATTTGGAACCTCTATCGCCTTCCCATTTTTAAGATCGACAAGGTGCGAAAGGAAGAGATCGAAATCAAAGGCAGTTGGCGCATCGAAGTTGACATTTCTCGGATCCACGCCTGGCTCTAAGTCTTTGTAATAACTGTCCATGTTGATACATACCGCTCTGTTCGAAAATCTATCAAGAATTTTATTCGCGACAGTGGTCTTTCCGGCCCCACTGCCACCTATTATCGCAACGAATGTACTCATATCTCACCTCTCGAAATTATAACATATACTGAATCAACTTTAAATTTATAATATATGGCGATATACCTTGATAAGGAGTGAATAACGGAATGTAAATTGATAATTGAAAATTAAAAATTGAAAATTGTCCATTTTCAATTCTCAATTTTTACTACGTATTACCTGCTATCGTCGTGTTATAATTAATTGAGGTGATCTATGGCATACAAAGATGTGATACTCAAGTATCTTTCCCATATATCCCCGAAAGAAATCGCAGAGTTTGTAGGAGTTGATTCCGAAACAGTCGAGAGCCTTTCAGAGGAGATAAAAGACATACGAATCGCAGATTTGCACGCGGACTTTGTCCTTCGAACAGAAGATAAGATTTTGCACGTTGAGTTCCAGCAGGAAATGAGAAGAGATGATCTGAACAGATTTTACGTATACAATGCATTGCTTACAAGAGAATTTGACAGGGTCATTGACACATACATAATCTATCTTGGAAATGTCAAGATACCACCTCAAATTATCTCAGGAAAGATAGTAAGGTTCGAGCCCGAGGTAATAAGAGTGTCCGAGATGGATGCAAAGGATGTACTCGAGAAGGCAAAAAGCGGGCAGGGGAATATAATCGCGATGGCATTGATGCCTCTTATGAGGAACTGTGACAAAGAGGATATCGTTGAATTAGTCGATACCGAGGCTACGATGAAGATTCCCGAAGGGTTAAAGGCCGATATACTTACATCGACTCTTTTGATGACCCTTACGGTATACGATGAGGATTTTGTGAAGGAATTAAAAAGGAGGTTGACTGAAATGTACGATGTAGATATTTTCAAAGAAGACCGACAAAAATTGCTTGAACAATTTGAAAAAGAAAGGCAAGCAGCCATTACAGAAGGAATTATAAAAGGGAAATTAGAAGGAAAAATAGAAGGAAAAATAGAGACATTAAGAGAAAGTGTCTCAAGGCTTTTACTTGCCAAATTCAAGGAATTATACACATTGCAAATGAGAGAGGCTGTTAACAAGGCACCAGAGGATGTGCTTGATTACATAATGGATCACATTTTCGAAATCAGTCTTGAAGATGTCAAGAAAATTCTCTTTATCTCGTGAGATAACCAGTCAAGGTTAACAAATTGGGGTTTATGAGAAGTGAGTAGTAAAGAGTAAACAGTTTTAATTGTCCATTTTCAATTCTCAATTTTTACTACGTATTACCTGCTATCTGCCACCCGCTACCTACTACCTGCATTTAGGAATTTTTTCAACGCGCGTTGAAAGATCTTTTGAGGTGATCGAATGCATACAGGGCTTTACGACGCAACGATGGGAATGCTTGTCGATCAGGCACAGGTAGACATGATATCGAACAATTTAGCCAATGTGAACACCTATGGATTTAAAACCGATTCCATGACCTTTGCCGCGACAATGCAAAGAGAACTTTACAAGGAAATCGTGCCTTCAAAATTCTCACCTATAGGAAAAATGACAAATGCCGTTGTCGTGAATTCAGTCCTTCCAAATATGAGTGAAGGCGCACTTCAACAGACAGGTAGAAAATTAGACTACGCGATAGACGGAAGCGGTTTTTTTGCCGTCAGAGATGGAAATCAAATTCTCTACACAAGAGATGGGAGTTTTAACATTTCTCCAGACGGTGAACTTGTCGATAATATGGGTAGAGAGGTACTCGGTGCGGCACTTCAGCCAATAATGGCAGACAGCGGACAAGCACCGGCCGTTTTTAACGTTGCTAATCCTTCCTATCTTCAAAAGGTTGGTGGAAATGCCTTTGTGTCAACTGCCCAGAGTGGACCTTTCATCCTTGATCCAAATGGAAAAGTGATGCAAGGGTACCTCGAGACATCGAATGTCAACGCCGTCAAAGAAATGGTTGATTTGATAAATGCATTTCAGAATTACCAGATAGCGCAAAAGGCTATAACAACTCAGGACTCAATGATGACAACGGGAATAAATGTAGGTAGCGTAACGTAAAGGAGGTCAAAATGCTTAACTCACTTTCAACAGCGGCAACGGGCATGAATGCCCAGCAATTCATGATAGACACGATATCGAATAATTTAGCCAACGCCAACACAACGGCATTTAAAGAGAGCAGGGCCGAATTTGCCGATCTTGCCTATCAAAATCTTTACATAGCCGGCACACCAACATCCCAAAACACTCAATCCCCAACTGGTCTCTACGTTGGCCATGGAACGAGGCTTGTCGCGACAAACCGTTTATTTACACTCGGAAGTCTTTCTTCGACTGGCAATCCTCTCGATCTCGCGATAGACGGAGACGGTTTCTTTCAGGTTCAACTTCAAAATGGACAGATAGGCTACACAAGAGATGGAAGTTTTAACCTCGATGGTCAGGGAAGGCTTGTGACAAGTGATGGATATGTAGTCGTTCCAAATATAGTGATTCCTCAAAACGCTGAATCGATAAACATAGCGCCAAATGGCACCGTGACCGTAACCCAGCCAGGTGGTACCCAGACTCAGGTTGGTCAGATCACGCTTGTGAGATTTTTGAACCCTGCCGGATTGGAATCGATAGGAGACAACCTCTACGTGGCAACTCCGGCATCGGGTCAACCAATTCAAGGCATTGCGAATCAGGACGGCTTTGGAGCGCTCAGACAGGGCTATCTCGAGACTTCAAATGTCAATGTCATCCAGCAAATGGTAGACATGATAAATGCCGAGAGGGCTTACGAATTTGATTCGAAAGTTATCCAGACTTCAGATCAGATGTTACAGGATGTGGCAACACTCAAGCAATGAAGAAATTTTTAGCCATTATCATTTTGATTTCAATTGAAATTTACGCCTTTGGCCTTGGAATAGAACTCACACTCAAATCGAGCACGACGGTTTCATCGGAATATGTAACACTTTACGATCTCGCTTCAACGTTCACAGGCGTATCCGTATCAGACCTTAAAAATTTCATCGTCGCCTTTGCGCCACAACCCGGAACATATTATTACCTTGATGCTCAAAGCATAAAAATAAGGGCTGAACAATCTATAAAATGGCTGAAGGTTATTCCAACCTCAAAAGAGATAATGGTTTATTCTACTGAAGTGCCAGTTGATCTTTTGAAAATTCAAAATGCGATCGCGTCAAAGGCGGGAACTTCAAATATTTTCGTTGTAAACTTCCAGCCTACGGGAATTCGCAATTCAAATTACGATATAGAGGTAAGTAATATCTCTCAATTCGGTCAGAATTGTTTCGCGCTTGTCAAAGTCATTTCTGGCCAAAACGTATCTTATTCGAATGCCACATTCGAGATAGGCAGGATAGGAATTGCAAAATCTTTCGATGATATATCCCGAATCGCCGCGGCAGATCTTGGAAAGGGAATAACTCTGACAGATGTTTCAAAGGTTCAACTTCCCAAGTTCGATGAATTAGCAGTTGGAAGACCATTCAAAATTTCTGGCAAAATGGTAGGCGTTCCGGTCAACGTGATCAAAGATGGAAAAGTTATAGATGCGAAAATCATCAAATACGTGCCCGAGGAAATTGAAAATGTCATCGTGGCATCTGTCGATATAAATTACGGACAAAGAATAACTGCCGATATGATAAAGCAAATGCCAATGGACGTTTACGCGACGACCACGGCATACGCGACGATTCCTTCGAGAATAATTGGAAATCTTACCTTATGGTCATTCAAAGCAGGACAAATAATATCGCCACTTGGCATTTCCACGCCTCCAGACGTTATGGCAGGACAGATAATCGTTGCCTATGTCTCTTATAACAGTCTGACGGTAACAACCTTTGTAAGGGTCATGCAAAATGGTTATATCGGCCAGATTATACCCGTAAGAAATATAGAAAATGGTTATTTGATGTACGGCCTTTTGGAAAGCGGGCCCAAAGTGAAGATTTACGGAGGTAATTCATGAAAAAATTCATCATTTTATTTCTTTTTATTTCGATCTTCTCATTTGTCTTTGCCGACTCTTTATGGGAAAGTTCAACCAATTCTAATTTCAAAAATCTTTTTACCCTTCCGGTCGCGAGCAAGGTTGGAGACACAATAACTGTCATGATTTACGATACGACGAATACCTCCTACTCTTACAAAAATCCTAATTACACGGGAGGAATACTCTCAATAATAGGAGGGCTTATAAAGTCTGTGACCAATTTCGACATATCAAAATTACTTCCCACAAGTTCACCTTCATCTTCCATCAACACCAATTCCATCTCCTCACAAAATCAGTCACAATTTGTAACGACACTCTCTGCCGTTGTCACAAAGGTTTATCCGAACGGGAACCTTGAAATAACTGGAAAGAGAGATATAAAGATAGACAATTCGATGAGGGAGATACAGATAAAAGGCATAGTAAATCCAAATGATATTCAGCCCGGGAATATAGTCAATTCTTCAAATATAGCAGATCTTGAAATATGGTACGATGGTAATGTCGTCTTTCAAGAAGGCGTTCAAAATGACAGATGGATAACATGGTTTATGAATTCTTTGGCATCTTTGATCTTTTAAAGGGGCGATTTAATTGAAAAAGATATCGATCTTTTTTATCACTTTGGTAATTTTAATTTCAATCGTACTCGCGGCTGGCGATGTCGTGACGATACAGGACATAACTAAAATAAGAGGTGCTATGGACAACCAATTGTTTGGTGTGGGAGTTGTCGTTGGACTGAATGGAAATGGAGACAGTGGCCCTGTTCCATCTGAATTGATCGCGAATATGCTCAAAAACTTCGGCGTCGTCGTCGCACCATCGGATCTCAATTCAAAAAATTCGGCGCTTGTCATGGTAACGGCTAATATACCTCCATTTTACTATCCCGGAATGAAATTGGGAGTTACGGTCTCATCGATAGGAGATGCGAAAAGCCTTCAGGGAGGAGTTTTACTTGAAACCCCTCTTTACGGTGCCGACGGCAATGTGTACGCCGTGGCTCAAGGTCAACTTTCGATAGGTGGATTCAACACGAATCAAAGTGTTTCACTTCAACAGAGGTATTCTCTTGTCGCGACAATTCCAGATGGCGCGATAGTTCAAAAAGAGATTCCATCCAGCATAGTTAAGGCCGGCATCGTGACATTGCTTCTTAACAAACCAGACGTTGTGACGGCCGCAAGAATTGCACAGGCGATAAATTCAAAGTTCCAGTCCAACATAGCGATAGCCTCCAGCGCCGGAGCCGTTGATATACAGGTGCCAAATGCTTTTACAAACAATCTAATAGATTTTCTTGCCATAGTTGAACAAATTCAAGTCATTCCAAACCTTCCACAGGAAATCGTCATAAATGAAAGAACGGGCACGGTCATCTTTGGAGGAGACATAACTCTTCCAGATTTCACGATGAGTTACGGAAATTTCTCCATATCGATCGTCAACGGTCAATTACAAAATGGTAGCAGTTCTTCTGGAAATACACTCGCAGACCTTGTCAACGCACTTAAAGCCCTTGGCGCCACACCGCAGGACATAATCGCCATAGCAGAGGCCCTTCACAAAGCCGGAATTCTTCAACAAAATGTGGTGATAATGTGATCATCTCTCCTTTGAGTTTGATGAATTCATCGAATATACAGGATTTGCCAAAAAATGAACAATTAAAAGTCGTCTCGGCCCAGTTTGTCTCTCTTTTACTGTCAGAAGTCTTTAACGAGATGGAAAAGGGAATATACAAATCAAACCTTGTACCGGACCAATTCGGTGAATCTTGGTACCGCCAATGGCTTATGGATATCTACGCGCAGGACGCGGCCGGGCAAAATTTTGGACAATTAGTTAAACTCGTCGAAACTCAGATTTCAAAAAATCCTTACAAGGAGTTGCCTGACAGAACGGAAAATTTCTCGACAAAATGATCCGGAAAATAGGATAATTTCGCCTTTCTAAGTCCTTCGTCTCCGAGGTCTTGTTCTCTGTTTACAAACATGCCGGGATTAAGGTTATTTTTACAAAAGAGATTATTTATTGCCACGTAAATTCCCTCATAGGCTTTGTTTGCCTTCTCGATATGAATGACAAAGGTGTTTTGATTTAACATCTCTCCGAGCGTGAAGGCCTGTATCTCTCCATCTATGAGGATCATTGCCCCCTTTAATTCGAGTTCATCGAAATTTTCAAGGGCAAGTTTTGTGGCCTCAAATTCGTCTAAAAGGTTCATATCGTCTTTGCATCTTTTCTCCTCGCACCATTTTTTGGCAAGTTCAACAGCCGAGATCGCGTCTTTTCCAGTCATTGGGAGGTATTGGTAATGGTACATTTTTAAAAAATTGGAAAGATGGTTTCTTTTTGAATGGTACTTTCTTCCCGCAAGATTTATAAGATCCTCTGCTTTGTAAACGTAATCGAATTGATCTCTCGATGGAATAATTTTAAAATCATCGTTCAGAAGTGACGTGAATTTTTTCGCAACTCGGTCAAAAACTATTTCCGAGTTGTGAGATGATATCCATGAAGAAAGGCTTTTGAGATCGTCTATTTCCAATTTTCCTACAGTCTCCAAAAAATAAGGTCTATCGCCACACATAAAAAGGACCGTATCTTTGAAAACAGTCCATCTAACCTTGAGATGGTCTTTCCATATAAAAAGGTTTGTAAAGTTCATCTCCGAATTTTCCGGCTGGTAATTCCATATGCGATCCTTCAAAAATCTTCTGTCTCCTATTTCTATTTCTTTGAATTCTGGAAATTTTGGAATCATTCTCCACCTCTCAAATATGATATACTATTAAAAATGAAAATGAATATCAATAAATTATACCAAAAAAGGAGGGATTTTTGTGGATCCTCTATTCTTGTCGAGACTTCAGTTTGCAGTAACTACAGCCTTCCACATGCTCTGGCCTCTTTTGAGCATAGGATTGAGTTTTATGATGGTCATTCTCGAGATTCTCTGGCTTAAGACGAAGAATGAGGTCTACTACAGACATGAAAGGTTCTGGTCGAAGATCTTCCTTCTAACCTTCGGCATAGGAGTTGCGAGCGGGCTGGTGCTTGAATTCGAATTCGGCACAAATTGGGCAGGATTTTCTCAAGTTGTCGGAGGCTTTTTTGGGAATATACTTGGATTTGAAGGTTCAATGGCCTTTGCACTCGAGGCCGCTTTCCTGGCCCTCTTCATTTTTGGATGGGGCAGAATATCTAACAGGGCACATCTCGTATCGACTATAATGGTGGCATTTGGAGCGTCACTTTCTGCTTGGTGGATAATGGACGCGAATTCGTGGATGCAAACACCAACCGGTGTTAAAATCGTCAACGGATCCGTCGCATCGATAAATTACCTTCAGGCAATTTTGAATCCATTTGCCACGATCTCGTTCTGGCACATGTGGATTGCCTGCATAGAAACAACTATATTTTTTGTAGCGGGAATAAGCGCTTACTACATATTGAAAAATCAAAACACCGAATTCTTTCTCAAAATATTCAAAATATCCGTTATAATCGCGATTTTTGCCACCCCGCTTCAGGTCTACCTCGGAGATCTCTCGGGAAAGGCCGTTGGAGATTACCAGCCGGCCACTCTTGCGGCGATGGAATCACATTGGAATACAAATCCTGCCGGTACGGGCGCCACATGGCATCTTATTGCCATACCCGACAGATCGAAAGAGACGAATTCATTTGTCATAAACATGCCTATACCCGGTCTTATGAGTTTTCTCGATACCGGATCATTCACGGCTCAGGTCAAAGGTCTCAAAGATTTTCCACCCGAGGATAGAGGACCCATAATTCTGCCATTTTACTCTTTTAGATTGATGGTTCTCATAGGATTTATAATGGTCTTCATGATGCTATGGGCTTTGTGGTACTGGGTAAAGGGATATTTAAAGTACGAGAACACGTCAAAACATAAATGGTTCTGGAAAATATGGTACTGGGGCTTTCCCCTTGGCTTTATAGCGACAGAACTTGGATGGATAACCCGTGAGGTCGGAAGGCAGCCGTGGATAATATACGGAATAATGAGAACTTCCGAAGGCGTCTCAAATCTCACGACAGCACAGGTAATGGTCACATTGACAGCCTTTATAGCAACGTACGTTTTGCTTTTTGTCCTCTTTATCGTGTTTGTACGTAAGATAATAAAAGCAGGCCCAGATCTCAAAAGCCCGCTTCCTATGAAAGAGGCGAAAGAAAATGCATGAATTTCTCGCAGATCTCTGGTTTTTCATCCTCGCATTTGAACTTTTCATGTACGTGATCTTGGATGGCATGGATCTTGGCATAGGCGTGTGGGCACTCTTTGACAAAAATGAAGATCACATCTCAACAAGTTTAGCCATAATAGGCCCATTCTGGGACGCAAATGAAACGTGGCTTGTAATGGCCGGAGGGATTCTTTTTGGCGCATTTCCGGCAGTTTACGCAATCGGTGCGAATGCTCTCTACATCCCGATAATGATTTTAATCTTTGGTCTTATCTTCAGGGCCGTGGCCATAGAGTTCAGAGATCATGCCAAGAATAAAAGACTTTGGGATGTTCTCTTCGGCCTTGGAAGTCTCGCGGCGATCTTTGGTCAGGGCTTTGCCGTGGGAGGGCTATTCGGAGGGATAAAGATAGGGCCACATGGATTCGCGGGAAGCCCGTGGGACTTTCTGACGCCATTTTCATTCATACTCTCCTTTGGTTTCCTTTTTGGATACATGATGTTAGGGGCTTCGTACACGGTATCAAAAACGGAAGGAGAAATCCAAAGGGCAAATTACACAAGGGTTATAATTTCGGCCATACTCTCGACGCTTCTTACCGTTACGGGCCTAATCTTGCTTCACTTCTTAAACCTTCCCGAAATGAAGATGTGGTTTTCGAGTCCCGACGAATACATTCTCGCCATCCTTTACATTCTTGCCGCATTCATAATATTAATGATAATCCTCAATGCTTTTACAAAGAAACACGAAAAGGGACTATACATGTGGGTTTCATTACTCGTAATCGATATGTTTGTCGCCGGCGTCTTCGAGGTCTTCCCTTACATAGTTCCTCCAAATATAAAAATAGTCGACGTTGCTTCGCCGGATGAAAGTTTAATAGCGATGCTTATCGGAATAGGGATGGTTATACCCGTTATACTCGCATACAACTTTTACGTAAAAAAGCATTTCAGAGGAAAGGTCAAAAAAGGGGCATCTTATTATTAAAAAAGGCGTACGATGTACGCCTTTTTACATTATATTTATATTATATAAGGTGAGAGGTTTCTGTATCCTAAGATCAGACCTTTTTTCACCTTTTCTACGCTTCCTTCCCACACCGGATCTTCGTGCTCTATGCTTATCACGCCATTATAACCGTTATCGTAAAGCGCAGAGATGAATGATTTCCAGTCTATTTCTCCAAGGCCTGGCAATCTGTACCTCCACCATCCCTTTCCATTCTTAAAAAGAGGCCCAAAGATGCCGTTATCGTAGAGGCCATCCTGAAGAATCTGGGTATCCTTTGCGTGGGTATGGACTATTTTATCGGCAAATTCGTTGACGACATCGACGTAGTCTATATCTAACCAGTAAAGGTGTGACGGATCAAGGTTTAATTTGAGATCCGGCAAGATTTCGAAAATTTCTCTCCACAAAGCGGGAGAATAGAATAAATTTCCTTGAACTCCTTCTTTTTGCCATCCAACCATCGGGCAATTTTCTATCATTATCTCGACCTTTTTTCTTTTAGCATACTCGATTATCGGAGGGAAGACCTTCTCTATCTCCTTCATATTTCCGATTACGTCTTTTGTTATATCTCTACCTATAAAAGTGCCTACATATTTGACCCCAAGCAAATTAGCGGCGTCTATGACTTTTTTTAGATGATCTATGTGCGCATTTCTCACATTCAAATCGGCGTCTAAATTGTTATCGTAATAGGCAAGGGAAGATATCTCGATTCTGTATTTTTTGAAAAGTTCTTTGAATTCATTTGCCTTTTTCTCATCCAAATTCTTTACATCGAGAGTAGAGGAGGCATAATCTCTTTTGTTGTCAATTGGCCATGCTCCCACCTCGAGCGCCTGAAATCCCTGATCTGATGCCCATTTAACTGTTTCATCAAGCCCTAAATTTCCGAGAGCAACTGTTAGAAAGCCTAATTTCACCTTTTACCACTCCTTCATGAATTTATCTTTTTAAGATTTTCAAAACTTATCTTGATACTTTCGAACGGATCCCTGTTGCACTTGTCCTGCTCGACTATAAGCCATTCAACATTCGATCTCTTTGACTCTGCCACTATGCCGTGAATATCCATTATACCGGTCCCGACCTCGGCAAAATCCCTTCCGACTCTCTCCATGTCTTTTATGTGAATCAAAGGCATTCTACTTCCAAGTTTTTTTATGTAAGTTATGGGATCGGCTCCGGCGTATTTCAGCCAGTAGACGTCTACCTCGAAATAGACGAATTCTGGATCGGTATTTTCTATGAGCAGGTCAAAGCCATAAGTCCCATCGAACCTTTCAAATTCGTGTGCATGGTTGTGATAACAAAATCTAAGTCCATTTTCCCTGCACACTTTTCCTATACCGTTAAGTTCCTTCGCAAAGGAGATGAAATCTTCCTTTCCGGAATACTTTTGCCATGGACAAACTATGAAATGATTTCCTATCTTTATATTGTAATCTATAACATCTTTGAGATCGTCGCGAAGAGTATCGATGGAGACATGACTTCCGGCCGCCTTCATGTTCAATTCGTCGAGTAAGGATTTAAGATCCTCGGCCTTCATATTTCCATAACCTGCAAATTCCACTCCCTGATAGCCAATCTTTGCAACCTTTCTGAGAGTGCCTGTAAAGTCCTTAGATGCGTATTCACGCAGGGTGTAAAGTTGAAGCGCTACCGGTATCATTCACGCACCTCCTAAAAATTTACCTGTTTTCCGGTTCTCGCAGACTCGTATATCGCATCTAAGATCTTTGTAACGACGAAGGCTTCCTGAGGCTTCACAAGCGGATCTTTGTCATTTATGACAGCCTCTATCCATTGCCTCGCCTCGACGTCTTGTGGTTCCAGTTTCTCTCCGGAGTAAAAATCAACTCCCTTAAGATCGACTGCCACATTTTTTACGAAAAGTCTCCCAAACTCCTCTCCATTTATCCTTAGACCATTTTGCATATCGGCGCCGCCTTCTGTACCACACAAAACGGTCTGTGCCTCTCCCACATCTAAGGTGTTAAGCGCCCAACTTGATTCCAAAATTATGGTCGATCCATCCTTCATTATTATGAAGCCAAATGCCGAATCTTCGACCGTAAACTTTTTAGGATCCCATGGTCCCCATGCGTTGGCCGCATTCTTCTTTTTTGCAAGTTCATGGTAGGTCGTTCCAACAACGCTTTTTGGCTCGTAATTGTTCATCATCCAAAGTGTGAGATCGAGCGCGTGCGTTCCTATATCTATCAAAGGCCCTCCACCTTGTTCCTCCTCGTTAAGGAAAACGCCCCATGTTGGAACGGCCCTTCTTCTTATCGCGTGAGCCTTTGCGTAATATATCCTTCCAAGGTCTCCTCTGTCGCATATCTCCTTAAGATGCAAAGAATCGGGCCTGAATCTATTTTGATAACCTATCGTTAGTTTCATTCCTGTTCTCTTTGCGGCCTCGACCATCTTTTCTGCGTCGATCGCATTCTTGGCCATGGGTTTTTCGCACATCACATGCTTTCCTGCCTCCATCGCCGCGATAGAGATCTCCGAATGTGATTTGTTTGGCGTGCATACATGGACTACGTCTATACTTTTATCCTTTAGCAAATCTTTGTAATCTTTGTAAACCTTTGCATTCTTTGATCCGTATTCCTTTGCGGCCTTCGCTGCCCTCTCTTCGATAATGTCACAAAAGCCAACTATTTCAACCTCTTTAATCTTCGAAAGCGCGGGAAGATGTTTTCCATTTGCGATTCCTCCACATCCTATTATTCCAACTCTAACCTTTTCCTTTTTCAATTTTCATCCCTCCAAATTAGATATCTTCTTATTATACTACTTGAAGTTTGATTTAATTTGAGTTTTTACTCTACGTGCCAAATGACCCGCCGGTGCGACTATTCGGAATTTTAACTTCGTCTGGTAGTCATTCGTAAGATCTAAGCCATGCTTTGAAGATCGGATCTGTTATCCTGAATTCACCGTTTTTGTCAACAAGATCGATCTTTTTCAAACTTTCTAAGGCTCTGTTGACGCTACCGGCACTTAATCGGGCCGAATAAGGAGAAAGATCGCGGGATAAAATTTTTAAAACCTTCTTTTGATTTGGAGTCAGATCATCCCACAAACTTTCAAAGGCCGCCTTTTCGCCGAAGATAACCTTCTTTAAAGCGCCGTAAACATCTGACACTTCTGCTTTTTTCTTCTCCCTTACCAAAAACCAGAGATGGTAGGATAGAGCCTGAAGGTAATAGGCATGGCCTTTTGTGATTTCGTATATTTTTTCGAAAGTTTCATCTTCGATTTCCACCCCAGAAGATCTGAACTTATCCATTATGAATTTCTTCGATTCTTCTCCAAGATTCTGAAGTTCATAAATCTGGGAGAATCTGTAAAATGGCTTGGACGGATTCGCAAAGATTTCGCGCATTATACTGCTTTTACTTCCTGAAAATATAAAGACCGTATTTTGAAAGAACTGGAATTTTTTTCTCAAAATCGATATGAGATCTATTTCGGTTACGTTCATTACCTCCTGAAATTCGTCTATGACTATGACGAACTTCCCGTCAATTTTTGAAGGAAGTTCTATTATCTTTTCAACATCATCGACAGCATTTGGATCAACATCTATTTCTAATTTCAAATTGCCAATGTCAAGACTTATCTTTCCGCTTATCTTTATCATCCTGTTAAGTTTGTTGATGAATTTTTTCAATCCCCCGGCCGAATTGAGTATCTCCGTGGAATATTTCTCCAAAAAGGAGTTCAAAGAAACAACAGACATAAGATCGATGTAGACCTTTTTGTACCCCTCTAAACGATCCAAAAGATTGATTATCAAAGAGGTCTTTCCGTACCTTCTCGGAGAGATCAAAGTTACGCTCATTCCGCTGTTGATAATCTGGATCAAATCGGTCATTTCTTTTTCTCTATCACAAAAATCCGATCCCCTAACGACCATACCAAATTTAAATGGATTCTCCATCTTCCACCTCGCAATTTGCGATATCGCATAATGCGAAGTTATTATAACACATCTTTTTTTACGATATACAAATTGTGCGAATATAAGCAGGTGGCACGTGGCTTTTTTTACACTTACTTCTTCTTATTTTCATGACTTTACAAAATACTGATTTTAAACTGAAAATGTTATAATAAAGCGAAGTATTAAGAAGAAGGGCATCTATGGCGTACAAAGATGTGATTTTGAAATATTTTTCTCATATTTCTCCGTATGAAATAGCAAAATTCATCGGCATAAATGACATTAATGATGTTGAAAATCTTTCTGAAGAAATAAAAGATGTAAGAATATCTGATTTTCACGCCGACTTTGTTCTGAAGGTAGATAAAGAGATTGTTCATGTTGAATTTCAACAGGAAATGACGCCCGATGATCTCAACAGATTCTTTGTTTACAATGCACTTTTAACCAGACAGTTTAAGGTGCCAGTGAAAACATACGTCATATATCTTGGCAGATCGGATGTGCCAAAACAGATAATTCAAAATGAGATGGTGAAATTCGAACCTGGTTTTATAAAAGTTTCACAGATGGATTCAAATGTCATTTTAGAGCATGCAAAGATGAAGTCTGGAAATATGATTGAAATGATTTTAATGCCTTTGATGAAAAATTGCAATAAAGAGTTGATAACAGAATTGATAGATGAAGAAGCAAAGATGAATGTAGATGTCAATCTGAGAAACGATCTGCTAACGTCCACGCTTGTTATAACCGCAACGGTTTACGAAAGAAGTTTTATAGAGGAATTAAAAAGGAGGCTGGTCAAGATGTACAGCGTTGATATTTTCGAAAAAGAAAGAAAAGAAGCAATAGAGCAAGGACTTCAACAAGGACTCCAGCAAGGACTCCAGCAAGGACTCCAGCAAGGATTGCAACAAGGTATTGAAGAAGGAAAACTTCAGGCAATGAAAGATTACGCGGCCAAATTGCTTATAGCCAAGTTCAAAGACAAATACACAAAAGAGTTGAAAGGCAAAATTCAAAATGCCGATCCAGCCGTGCTGGACTACATAATTTCCCACATATTCGATATAGATTTAGAAGAACTGAAGAAAATTTTATAATATCGAAACAGAGATAACACATAAACACAGCGCCCGATTGGGCGCTGTGATCATTGATACATCACATATGTACTCAAAGGCTCGAGAGTGATACTTCCTGAAAGAGTTCCAACAGGCGTCTGTGATGCTACGTACGGATTAACGACTAAGTTCCATGTGCCGGCCGGAAGTGTTACCTGCTGAGAAGTTGTATTTCCATTGAAATAGACAAGAATTTCAGACCACGAATCTCCAACTGCAGATCCATTTATCGTGTATCCAACAACTCCAGAAGGTAATGGAAGGAATGAAAGATTGTCTCTTATAGTTTGGGCTGAGTCTATCGTAAATGCCGGGTGAGATCTTCTTATTGAAATCAATCCCTGAACGTAGTTATCCACAGTTGCAAATGTTGTCAATCTCGACCAGTCGAATTCATTCGGGAACTGGACATTGTAAGAATTTCCATTTCCATATTTAGTGCGCGCGAATTCGTCTCCACCCTGCATAAAGAAAACACCCTCCGAAAGTAAAGGAATGGCAAGTCCCAATTTTTGTGCCGCTATATCCTGTGCCGTTGTCCATGAAGGCTGGGCGCCGACTATTTTGTCCCACAAAGTGTAGTTATCGTGAGAGGTTGCGTAGTTTATGGTTTCATCGGGCTCGGATGCAAAATCATTGCTAAAGTTGTTGTACGTAATACTTCCAACAATTCCTTCCATTATCTCACTTTGGTTTTGTGACGGTTGCCCATCTATAAAGCCCTGAGATGAGTAATCTGGAGCACTCCCGGTTATCGCATCCCTGAAATAACCGTTGAACATTCCCATATGCATACCGCGCTGATCTCCATAGACGAACTGCGCACCGGAAGCGGGCCATGGCTCGCCATAAAGTAAGACACCAGGATTTATTGCAGTCAAATTAGTTATTATCTGCTGGATCGTGGCCGGATTGTAAAGGTAGAGTTGATCGAATCTGAATCCTGAAACGTGATATTGATTCATCCAGTACTTTAAGGTATCTATTATGAGTTTTGCAACCATTGTATTGCCGGTCTTCAGATCGTTACCAACGCCTGAGTAATTGGTCATCTGACCGTATTCGTTATAATTGTAATAGTAGTAAGGCACAGCCGCAGTGTAGGGCGTTGTAACGTAGGATGTGTGGCTGAATGAGATGTCAAGTACAACTCCTATACCAACAGAATGAAGAGCCATTATCATTTGTTTAACTTCTTCTATTGTATTTATGGGATTATTCGGTGTCGTTGAATATTTTGCCTCTGGAACCATGTAAAGGTACGGAACATATCCCCAATTATATCCTGGATTTTGAGGATCCTCGTAATCTTCTATCGGAAGAAGTTGAACGTAGTTCACTCCAAGCCATGCGAGATGATCAAGCCCCGTAGGAAGTCCGTTGTAAGTCGTTCCTCTTTGGGTAAAACCAAGATATGTTCCCTGATACTGTGGAAGGACACCTGAATTTGGATTATCGGTGAAGTCCTGAACATGGACCTCGTAAATCATCGCGTCTGTCATGTCGGCAGGAAATGGAGCAACGTCTGAAGACCATCCATTTGGATTTGTCTGGGACAGATCAACAACCTCTGAAAGTGTGTTGTTGGCATTTGCGGCATACGAGTAAATATCCGGGGCCGTGACCCACTGACCGTATCTGTGATATTGATAAGCGTAATATATGCCATTAAGATTACCCGCAACACTTACAGACCAAACTCCCTGAGAATTTCTTGACATTGGATAGGTTGCGTATGGAACCGTGCTGTTGTAGTTCGAATAAAGCAAAAGATTTACATGGTCCGATACCGGCGACCATACCCTGAAGGTAGTTTGGTAAGGAGTGTATATCGCGCCTAACTGACCCGTGTAATAAAATGCCGGATCATTTAGCGCATACCTTGCGTAAACTGTCGCTGGAGCAAATCCATTTATTGACAAAATCATAGGACTCGCAACGGCAGAAGGAGTTAGAGGCATCGAAAGATTTATCGTTATGTAATTTGTAATCCCGGACTGTCCGGTGTTCGCATTCAAGACAGATGAAATCGGTACACTTTGACCATTTACGCTGAATGAAAATTGAGAAAGATTAGACGTGTTAACGGTTGCGTTGAGGGTTGCATTTATTTGACTTAAAGAATCAAGGAATGCGATTATAACCTGATTTGTAGATGGAATATTTACACCTGTAACGCTTACCTGACTTTTGAGGACGTTGAAATATACCACAACGGTCGTTGCCTGAGGCACAAGTATTGTGCCGTTAGGAATATTATTATTTGCTTGATAAATAAGCGCTCCGTAAGATCCATTAAAGTAATATTGAACGTATGTTGAAGGAGGAGTCCACGTGTTTATTGGAAGAATTTTGTATCCATACCCTCCCGCAAAATCATTTGTCGATGGTCTTGTAATGGTCGCGGCATATGTACCGTTACCGATATAGGTCATCGTCGCTGGATTCCAGTTGTTTATGTCCGACGCGAAGTACCATCTCATCGATTCTTTTGACGTGTCTCCAACACCGATGGCAGAATTTGTGCTCGCAATCGATGGATTGAAATAGAATGTAACCGGACCTGATTTTACAGGAATATTTCCGTAATCGTTGTTGGAGCCATTACCGCCATAGTAGATAGGTTGCTGACCTCCAACGTAGACAACCTTATATACACCAGAAGATGGAAGTGTCGTTGTGAGATAATAAAGGCCTGTAGATGTCTGTGTCATTTTGTAGGATGGCTGAGGACTCCAGTTATTAAAACTCCCTTCAACGTAATATCCTATATTCGCACCGCTTACAGGCACTACACTGACAGAACTGTTGAGAACGTTGAAATACACGGCAATGACAGATGCCGGTGTTGTTAGATTTAATGTGCCATTCCCTCCATTTGCATACCAGTTACTACCATCAAAATAGTAAGGATAGTTGTTAGGCCAACCAGTTACATTCTTGATCTTATACTGTAGATTTGTAACATTGGGTATGAAGTTGCCTGTGAAAGTTGCTACGAATGTTCCGTTTCCTATATATTCCATTGGAGATGCAGACCAAGTATTTATCTGACCGCTAAAATACCACGTCATAGATTCCTTCGACGTGTCTCCTATTCCAAAAGCCGAAGAGTTCCCGCCATTATTTGTAGGATTGAAATAGAATGTGACATTCTTAGAATTAACCGGGATATTACTTCCACCATACAAGTTATTATTGTAAAGTATTTTATATCCGCCGGTAGACGGCAAGGTTGTCGTCAGATAATAAAGACCCGAGGTTGCACTGTAAGACATTTTATAAGCGGGATTTTCCTGCCATCCGTTAAAATCTCCCACAACATAACATAAAGTTGGAGTGGCAGATGTTATTTTTACCTGTGAATTTATCGTGTTGAACTGGACTACGAATGTATTTGAAGGCGTCGCAAGAGACAATGTACCATCTGAGAGGAAATACGCGCTGTATGAGCCATTAAAGTAATAGGGCAAAAGATTCGCTGGAGAGATGCTGAATGCCGATTGTGGAGTTATTTTGAACTTGTAGGTGCCCGGTCCCAGTATTGTAGAAGTTGTCAGAGTTGCGGTAAAGATTCCGTTGTTTCCCGTCATCTGGACAAAGTTCCAGTTGCTCATGTCTCCTGCGAAATACCATTGTTGATTTGCCTTTGAACTGTCTCCTATTCCCAAAGATGTAAATGGCTTAACCATCGAAGGATTAAAGTAAAAGGTAACATTTCCGCTGCTTACGGGAATTGGCTGGTAGCCGTATTTTATGATCTTTCCCATATATGACTGGGCTATCATATACTCATTGACACCGTAGACCGAAGGAGAGGAAGGAATTGTCGTCGAAAGTGTGTAAGTGCGAGTGAGAGGATTGTAAGTCATTTGATAATTTGAATTCGTTGCCCAGTTTGTAAAGGTACCTATAACGTAGGTTGGAGTTGCAACCCATCCACCGGAAACATAAAAGTTTATCGTGGGACTAAGCGATTCGAGTTTGTATGCGTTTGTGGATTTTACGGCAAGGTTGTAAGTCCCGTTTGTAAGAGGCCCTATCTTTACATTTGTTAAAGTTGTTGCGACTACGGGAACTTGATTTATATATATCGTATATGTCCCGGCAGATGAAGAAAAGTTGAGGGTGAATGTTGACGGCACTGTTAAATTATTAGATGGATATTGTATTGATGGAGCAGACGGATAAACAGGGGTAATCGTCGTGTTTGTAGACAATATGGTAAACTGGAACAGAGGATTATTCTGGTTCATCGAAAAACTCACAAGTCCATACCCTTGAGCAAAATAAAGATTTACCGTGTATCCTCCTCCAGAAAGCGTAACAAGTAAGACATTTTTGTAGTTATTTCCGCCGATTGTTGCAGAAGGTATGTATGTTGAACTTCTTGAGTAATTGTAAGATATGGCAGTTGCTCCCGAACTCAAAAGCACAATGGCATTCGTCGCGACAGAGGTTGGATAATTTCCGTAAACGCTATCGAGAACAAGAACTGGATTTGGAGCAAAGTTCTGAAGGTATATCGCACCATTTTGATTTATAAAAGAAAGCGTTAGCGTTGAGTTCGGATATCCTCCAAAAGCGTAAGAAAGGTTTAGATTGTAATAATTCTGAGAAATTTGATACTGTAAAATCTCATTCACAGGAATTGGCTGGCTTGAAACACTCAATGGTTTAACGGCTTTCACGGTATCTATGAGTGATCTATTTTTTACGGATTGAATTGACTGATTGGGTTGATTTCCGGGATACGTATAAACTGTGACAAAAGCATTAGATGTTGGCGTTGTGAAATAATTCTGTCCCACAAAGATAGAAGAAGTACCTGAAAACTTTTCGCCTGACGAATTCACCGCGCTTACCATGTAGTAATACGTGTGTCCCGGCTCGACTATATCAGTGTAAGTGTTCTGAGTGCCATTCACAGTTGCGATAAGCAGATAAGCCTGCATTGGGTTTGTTGTGCGCCATATTTTAAATACGGAAACCGGAACATTCTCACTCCATTTCAAATTAACCGAGTAAGTATTCACAGACGAAAGAGTTAATATCGGCGTAGAAGGTAAGAGTGGAGAAAGATTTATCGTCCCGATGTTGTTCATGCCTTTTGAAAGCGAGACAGATGTTGAATACGTGCTAAGGCCCGAGGCATTGACTGTGAGCGTGTAATTTCCGACTGAAACTGCTGCTATTGTAAAGACGCCGTTAGGCTTTGTGTAGGTCTTGGCAACTGTTGTTGAGGAATTCGTCAGAGAAACAGATGCCATTACAACAGGAGTCGAGTTACTCAAGACCACTCCAGTAACTGATGCCCGGACATTTTCGTTGATTGGATGGATGACGGGGTTGAATATGTATCCCTGTCCTGTTTGTTCAACTGAATTTGAAAGGTCAAAGTCGAGGTAGGTGCCATTTGATTCAAAGGCATTTATGGCCTGAATATTTATCTTCATCGTCTGCGAAGGAATTATAAGCGGATAAGAGATGCCATTTATCACAATCGTCGCCGATGTTATGTTAAATCTGACCTGCGTGATCGTGTATGTAGATGGCACAGAAAAGTTGGCAATTTTGATTGAAGTGCCGGCAAGAGTCGTCAGATCGTACGTTCCACTCGATGGCGATGTGTACCACGTAGATGTCGAGGCATTCGAAAGGTGTATCGATATGTCCGAGATATTAACGTAAAGGTGCTGAATTAGAGATGGAGAGACTGGCTTATCCGTTATGTAGACGGAAAAAGTACTTTGCGGTGGAATATAGAGAGATGTCGTTGCCGTTACCGTGTTAGACGTGGCACGTCCTGATGGATTTATCGCGACTATGAAATAACTGTAAGCAGTTGAAGGTTTAAGGCCAACTGCCGTATAAGAGGTTGCATTTCCGCTTGCGGTAGCAAGCAACAATTTAGATGGCGGATTGTAAATGTATATCACCGAGGCATTTTGGGTCTGGAATTCTAAAGTTACCGTGTTCGTCGAAACAGAAGTTACACCGAAACTTTTTATAACGGGAAGAACTGGTACTACCGGTGGTGTGTAAGAAAGTGTTGTTACGTTTACCGTGTTAGACGTGGCACGTCCTGATGCGTTGGTTGCAACGATGAAAAACTTATAAGTTGTGGATGGGGCTAAATTCTTTACCGTGTAAGAGGCAGATAAACCTGAAAGAATTGCGTACTGGCTGAAATTTGTGGATGTCGATCCATACAAAAATATTGCCGATGCGTAGGCTGTCTGCCATGATAAAGAGACAGAATTGGTCGAGACAGAAGTAACGTTCAAAACAGGAGTCGCGGGCTTTGGATATGCCATGGTTGTAAAAGACCACACGGCGCTTGTCGCGGCCTGACCATTCACAACATTTGCAACCTTCCAGTAGTAGGTCGTCGAATAATTAAGACCACTTACCGTGTAAGATGTAGAACTGGTTGTGGCAAGATACTGAAGGTTTTTGCTTCCAAAAAAGATCTCGTACGTTGACTTTGAGCCCTTCCATACAAGATTTACACTTGTCGAAACATTCGTCGATCCATTTGCCGGAGACAAAAGTTGCGGTGCAACTGCAGATGGCTTTGGCAAAAGAAAGCATCCCGAAAGAATTAACGCGACAAAAATTACGCCTATAAAAAACATCAAATATTTTGACCTCATGACAATCCCTCCTCTTCCAGTCATCATTAAGGGTATCACTTATGTTAATCATATTATACAAAAAATCCAGCACCCGAAGGTGCTGGATTTGCATTTGGCATGTTTATTTATGGATTGACTGGCTTTGGAGCAGAAACATTTGTAAAGGTTACCGTCACAGGACCTGCAACAGGGTTGCCACCGGCGCTAACGTAAGATGCACCGACGGTTATTGTTACAGTGTTACCCGCGAGCGGGAGAACATTAGTTGTCGCTCCAGATGTTGTCTTCAAGCCCCAGATATGGAGCAGTCCGGTATGATCAGATGTTACAGGCACAAATATCTGAGATGCCGGATTAGATGTATAGGTAAGGCCGTTGGACAACTGGAATGTCACTATACTTGCGGCAACACTCTTATTGGTAAGAGTTGCCATCTGCTCGCTGAAGCCAAGGTCGAAGTAATAGTAATTTCCAGACTTGTAAAGCGTCTTGTTGGGTTGTAATACAGGCTTTGTCACATCGTAGTAGAATGCTGTTCCTGGTGAAGTTGTACTGCCAGTATTCAAAGCGTAATCAGTTGCCTTAACTGTAAGATAGTATAGACCGGTCTGTGAAACATACGGAGTCTGATTAAGGTTCACAGTTAATGTGGCAGCCGTTATTCCGCCATTTACCAATGTCTTGCTTACAACGTTAAGTCCCGGTTGCGTTACAAATTGGCCATTGGATATGAATGGGTACGGTGTTCCATTTATGTAGAATGCGGCGCTCTGGATTGGGATGATATTAGGATCTTTTACTATTATCGTTGCATTGTAGGTTGTGTTAGAGGATGCGAGGTTAATGTAGTGATCCATATTTTTGCCATTGAGCATGTAAGGTATAGTCGAAGATCTTGTTTGCAGTGTGGCCTGAACTGTTGGAGATAGGTTTCCAATCACAACTGTTGCGGATGTTGTGTTGGAATTGTAGAGTTTGTTAAGATTATCTGTTGCAATAACACTTAATTTGTACAAGGTGTTTGTATGCGTTGCCGTAAACGATACATAAGACGCAGGAATTGATGCTGATACTGGATGCGGACTTAATTTAGTTCCACTGTTTGTATTGGCATAATATGTTGCTTTCACGGTTAGTTCATATCCGTACACAGTTGCAACTACTGTCGGAGAAGCGCTTGAATAGACATAACCGTTGAGCGGTGTTAGATAACCTTTATTACCGGATGACCCTGGATTGTAGAAACTTACGCTTATAACCGGTTTGGCCGCGTCTATCCAGACCTGAAGCGTTTTTGTAGTGACATTCCCGGCGTTATCTGTTACCGTCGCGGTGACTGTCCATGTCGCGTTGGCAGTATATGTAGGCGCGTTAAGTGTTAACGTGTAGGTCGCCGCAAGCGTTACTCCATAAGAGCCTGTAGTCTTTAATTGTTTTAACGTTGCTGGCTGGCCATTGACAACGACTGATTTGATTCCACTAAGGTTATCAGTTGCCTTAACCGTAAATGTTACAGGCGTTCCAGCGGCCGCGACAACCTTACCGTAACTGTTGATCGTTCCGGTAGCCGCAGTTAACGTTGCGGTAGGTGCTGTGCTATCATATATGAACATGGTGGTTGTTGTGGCAACTTTACCCGCCATATCAGTTACAGTTGCTTTGTAAGTGTAGGTCCCAGATGGACTGAATTTAAGCGTCGTGGCCTCAGTAAGAGGATAGGCCGTATAACTCAAAGAGACAAATCTTGATGTGGCACTGCTATTGCCTGAACTCTTTAAAAATCTGTAAGTCATCGTTGCCGTTATGTCAGATTCATTCTGGACTGTGAAACTGACAGCGTAAGTTGCTTTATTCGTGAATACAAGCGTTGCAGATGGTGTCCACGAAACTTTCGGTGCGCCCGCATTGTTGTTGATCACGTAAGATGTTCTGGATGCAGAGTTCCCAACTCCCGTTGTGGCGAGGAGTTTTATGTTGTACTTTCCATCGGGAAGGGTGTTAAGGTTCTTCCACGTGAATGTGTATGTAACCTTTGTCGCGTTGTTTGTCGATGTTGAGCCTATCGTAACCCATGGACCATTGTCAGCGCCAGTTCCACCAAGCGTCTGGTAAAGTAATGTGAGGTTTGCAATTCCGGAATACTTATCAATTGCCGTGGCATTTATCGTCACGGTTGGTGTATTAGCAGTGGCACTGGCAACCTGCACTGTTGGAATTGAACTGTCTATGTTGACAAGGTAAGATACTCCTGTTGCCCTCTGGTTGACGTTATCGATTGTGACTATCTTGTATGTACCAGAAGCATTTATCGTAAATGCATAAGAGGCAAGTCCAGGTGTGCCGGGCTTGGTTGTAGAAGCAACACCAGTTCTGTAAAGTATAACTGTCTTTATCGCGTATACCCAGTTAGGATTGATATTTGCCGTCAATGTTGCGGCCTTGTAATATCCATTGACCGATGCGGCAGGCGTTGTTGTCAATTTTGTCGTGAATACATTTTGATTTGGCATATAAACGTTAACTGTCGCAGGAGATGTCAATGCCGTTGCAACGTTGAGAGCAAGGTCCTGGGCGCTTATCCATGATTTGTAAGTTCCGGGCAGCAAAAGTCCAGCGTTGATTGTTCCGGTCCACAAGCCAGTTGAACTCTTTGTAAGAGCATACATCGCCGGCGTTGCGCTATCGGTCTGGAGATTGAGCGTGACACTATTGAGATATTGGCTTGTCACACTTGCAACAACCGTTATCGTACCGGATGTCGAATATGGCACTCCGTTGTATGTCGAAAGTCCATACAATTTGGCATATTTAATGGATGGTGCCACTGTTACACGGACAACGGTCAATTTAAGAGATGTAGAAAGATTTGCGTAGTTTGTAACCTTTGCCGTGAAGGCTTCTGTGGCGTTGTTTGTGAGACCCGAGACATCAACTGTCGCCGTTCCATTCTTTGTCAACGAGAATGGTTGTGTCCCAAGCGTTGCCGCAGAGGTCATCCAGTATGGATCGGCGGCGTAAACCTGGAATGTTGTCGGATTTATTCCAACGTAGAGAGTATTTCCGCTCGATGGAATTCCTTTGTAAGATGCTCTCAAAACAGGTGCAGATTTTACGACAACGTAGGTCTGAGAGGCGACGACCGTATTTCCGCCTATCGAGACATCTTTGAACATGAAGGTTGTCGATCCGGCAGATGTAAGAGCGCTAACTGGCACGGTGATCGGATAGGACGCGTTAAGCACCTTGACTGCCGTCGCAACGTTTACAAATGTCGCGAATGGCGTGCCATTTATCAAGAAGCCTTCGTATTGCGATGTGTAATCTGTCGCATTTGCCGTGAAGGACACATTACCGCTGACACCGTTTATATACTTCGTATTATAAAGCGGTGTGGCGCTGCTTAATGTTACCTTTTGTGCGCCAGGATATGTTATGTAGAAGTACCCGGTCGTTGATGTTGCCACCGGCGTGTTGCCATTTCCGTAGAAGACCACGTAATAGGTATGAGGTCCGGCATGGCTTGCCGTTATGTAATAATTGGCAACGTAACTCTTTTCAATCACAAGAAGCGTACTTCCAACGCTTGCCTTTGCAAGAGTTACCGGAGCACTCGTTGGAGTGGCGGGTATTGGCTGGCCATCGACGTAGACGTTAACGCCTTTTAAGAGACTATTGCCTTTGAAGACATTTATCGTGAATATAACCGCGCCATTCTCTGCAGGGCCAACTGGATAAAGATAAATTCCATTGGCGTTGTTCAACTGAACCGCGTAAGTTACGGTACCGGTAGTCACTGGATAAACATTCACCGGAACATTTATTTCGGTCATCAGATGGGAGGAACTGTTATCGTAGACTTTAACGTTAATGAAATATTGGGCCGCTTGAGTAACAACTGGCGCCGTAAATGTGAAGGTTGCAGGACTTGAGGTTTTGATGGTAGTACTCGCCAAGAATGTAGCGACTATTTGTGAGATACCGCTGCTACTCTGGGCATTCACTGTGAAGGTAAATGGTAACCCCGAATATGCGGTTATTTGTGCCGGTGAAGGAGTTACTGTAGGAGGCACTTTAGGCTGTGGTAAGAAACAACTCGACAGCACAAGTGCCACGACCACCACCGACATTAAGAGCAAACCCAGTTTCCCCTTTTTACTCATGGGCAATCCTGGTTACTCCTTGAGCACCAGGAAACACCTCCTTTACAAAGATTTTATACTTTCAAAAACTCACTCCCCCCTGCGGGCGAGACAGAGGATCGATTATTGAAAATTATACTATTCAAAGTCAAGAATGTCAAGTTATTTCACAGCGTCTTTCTCGTTTTTGAGCAGCGCAAAAAAGTCCTCGTTACTTTTTGTCTCCTTTAACTTCGAGATCATAAGGGTTATTGCCTCTTCGGGATTCATCGAACTTATGAACCTTCTCAAAAGCCAGACATTTTTGAGCGTTTTTTCGTCGAAGAGCAATTCTTCTTTTCTTGTTCCAGAAAGGTTAAGATCGATTGCGGGGAAGATCCTTTTATTCGCAAGTTGCCTTGACAGGACAAGTTCCATGTTTCCTGTGCCTTTGAACTCTTCGAATATGACATCGTCCATCTTGGATCCCGTTTCAACAAGCGCGGTTGCTATTATCGTAAGGCTTCCTCCCTCTTCTATGTTTCTCGCGGCGCCGAAGAAATGTTTTGGCTTGTAAAGCGCCGATGCGTCGACACCACCCGAGAGGAGTTTACCCGAAGGCGGAAGGTAAAGGTTGTAAGCCCGAGCAAGTCTTGTTATGCTGTCGAGGAGTATTACGACATCGTATTTGTATTCTACAAGTCTTTTTGCCTTTTCGAGCGCAAGTTCGGCTATTTCTATTTGTTTTTCCGATGGCATGTCAAATGGGGCCGCTATAACTTCGGCATCGACAGATCTTTGCATGTCCGTTACCTCTTCGGGACGCTCGTCTATTAAAAGCACCATTCTTTTCGTATTCGGATGATTCGCGGCGATTCCATTGGCTATGTGCTTGAGAATGGTCGTCTTTCCTGCCTTTGGAGGAGAGACTATGAGCCCTCTTTGACCTTTACCTATGGGAGCGAAGATATCTATAAGGCGGGTATCTAAATACTGAGGTTCGGTCTCTAATATAAACCTTTCATTAGGATAGAGCGCCGTCAGATCTTCGAAATTCACCCTTTCGTTGGAAAGGGAGATGTCTTTGTAATTTATGGCCTCTATCTTCAAAAGCGCAAAGTACTTTTCTCCTTCTTTTGGCGGCCTCGTCTGGCCAGATACAGTATCTCCGTCTAAAAGCCCAAATTTTTTTATCTGTGATGGCGAGACGTATATATCATTCGGGCTTGGAAGGTAACTGTCAACCCTTAAAAGGCCGTATCCCCCCTCTTGAATTTTGAGGACGCCTTCTTTGAATTTGTATCCTTTAGATTCTGCCTGTATTTTGAGGATTTCGGAGATGAGATCGTCTTTTCTGTACTGCGCTACCCTTTGGATTCCAAGGTTTCTTGCTATTTCGTAAAGTTCTTTTATTCTTAACTCCTGCAACTTTTTTATGTCTAAATCTTCCAGGATCTTTTTACTGGCCTGTTCTTCTTCAGCCACGAAGGTCTCCTTTCCTTTCATTTCAAATTTTCCTGATACTTTTTCCAGTCTTTCAAAAATCTTTCTAATCCGACGTCTGTAAGGGTGTGTTTAAACATCTGTTTTATTATTTCGAATGGAATTGTCGCTATGTGAGCACCCATCAAAGCGGCAATTCTTACGTGTTCCGGGCTTCTTATGCTCGCGGCTATAACCTCTGTTTCGAATCCGTATATCGAATAGATGTTCAATATGTCGCTTAAGACATTCATTCCATTGTTGCCTATATCATCCAACCTTCCTATGAACGGACTTACAAAGGTTGCTCCCGCTTTTGCCGCGAGTAATGCCTGATTTGCGCTGAATACGAGCGTAACATTCGTTTTTATCCCTATCTGTGAGAGAGTTCTGACGGCCTTTATTCCGTCTTCCGTCATCGGGATCTTTATGGTAACGTTGTCGGCGATTTTTGAAAGGTCTTTTGCCTCTCTTACCATCCCATCGTAATCCGTCGAGACTACCTCGGCACTGACTGGCCCTTTTACTATGCTGCATATTTCGGCTATTCTCGTTTTAAAGTCTATCTTCCCTTCCTTGGAGACAAGCGTTGGATTTGTGGTAACGCCATCCAAAATTCCCCACGATGCTGCCGTTTTTATCTCTTCGATATTGGCAGTGTCGATGAATATTTTCATTCAAATCACCTCTTTTATCGGTTTGCAACGTGAATCGCAAGTTCGTAAAGCAATATGTAAATTCCAATATTTTCAAGTATGATAAGAGTTAGAAAGATCGGTTTGTAATTTTTCTGCTTTGTGATGAAAGAAAAAAGGAGAATACCAAAAGCCCCTCCGAAGAAAGTGTAGAGTATTTGGTTGAATTTGCTAACTTTTAAAGACATTTCTCTGGTCTTCGACCAAGTCATGAATGAAGAAATAACGTTAACAACAATGAAGAAAGTTATAGTTTGCCACATCATCGTAAAAAGACTACCCTACAGGGTAGTCTTATCATTCTTCTTTTACAAGTTGAAAGATGGCCAATTCTGCGTTGTCACCATTTCTTTTTTTCATCTTTATTATGCGGGTATATCCGCCTTTCCTGCCGGTAAATTTTGGCGCTATTTCGTCAACGACTTTGTTTGTCAATTTTTCATCGTTAAGAAATGCATTCACATATCTTCTGGCAGAAAGGTCTTTGGCCATTGCGCGGGTTATTATCCTTTCAGCGAATTCGGAAGCAGCCTTTGCCTTTTGCGTGGTCGTAACTATCGTTCCATGAATGAACAATTCACGGACAAGACTGCGCATTAAAGCCTTTCTTTCATCGCTTGGCCTCGAAAGTGCATGCAATTTAACTCTATGTCTCATAAGTATTCCTCCATTTATTCGGCTTTGAGTTTAAGACCGAGTTTCCCAAGTTTTTCGTTTATCTCTTCGAGAGATTTTGTTCCAAAGTTCTTTATTTTCAGAAGGGATTTTTCATCTCTTCTCAAAAGTTCTCCCACCGTCTCTATTTTACCACGTTTCAAAGAATTAAGTGCTCTTACGGAAAGTTCAAGATCTTCTATCTTCATTTTATCATAAATGGCCATCGCATCATCGCTTTGCGATTTTGATTCTTCTTTAACTTTATTCTCCTCTTCTTTTTTCTCCAGGACGGGAGGATTCTCTTTTTGGTCGATGGGCAGGTTGGATCTCAAAAATTCGAAATGCTCTATCAATATGTTGAGCGCGTCTCTTAATGCCACTGTTGGCTCGACCGATTTTTTCGTCCATATCTCGAGTATGAGTTTATCGTAATCTATCTTCTTTCCAACTCTGAAATCTTCCGTTCTAAAGTTAACTCTGACAACGGGCGTAAAGATTCCGTCCACCGGGAGTATTTGAATGTCATTTCCTATTTCCATCTCTGAGACCGGGAGGTACCCCTTCCCTTTTTCGGCAAAGAGTTCCATGTAAAAGTCCGCATCTTCATTCAACGTGGCTATCTTCAGATCTGGATTTGCTATCTTAACCTCGAGGGGGCATTTTATGTCTTTCGCCTTTAGAATACCGGCACCTTTCTTTTGAAGCGTCATGACGACCGGCTCTTCGGTAACGGGAACATTCTCTTTTACCTGAATTTGTTTAACGTTAAGGAGGATCTGGAGGACATCTTCTTTAACACCTTTTACGGCATCATATTCGTGATAGACATCCTTTATCTTGACGCGCGTGATCGCTATTGACGGAATGGAAGACAAAAGTATGCGCCTTAGGGCATTACCGATCATAACGCCGTAGCCGCGTTCAAGAGGATAAATGGAATATTTCGCGTAAAGGTATCCACCGTCTTCTTTTTCCTCCTCAACTGTAAACCTTTCAGGTTTAACGTAATTTATCATTAAACCACCTCACGTGATTTTTCACTTAGAATACAACTCGACGATATCCTGAACATCGAGAGGAAGTTCTAACTCTTCTCTATCGGGCATTCTCACAAACTTGCCTTTGAACAGATCGTAATTGACTTCAAGCCACGGGGAAACGCTGCCTGAAGTTCTTGATTCGATCGCCTTTTTGACGTCTGTGTTGCTTCTAATCTTTTCGTGAAGTTCTATTTCATCTCCGGGCCTTAACTCGTATGAGGGTATATCAATTCTTCTTCCATTGACCAAAATATGGCCATGGTTGACAAGTTGGCGCGCGTGAGATCTCGATATCGCGAACCCAAGTCTGAAGACAACGTTGTCGAGCCTTGATTCGACCTTTCTTATGAGCATTGTGCCAGTAACACCTTTAGTTTTGACGGCTTCGGCAAAATACCTTCTGAACTGGCGCTCGAGCACACCATAGGTTCTTTTCATCGTTTGTTTCGATCTTAATTGCCTTGCGTACTGTGTCATCTTAAGTCTGTCTTTTCCGTGCTGGCCCGGAGCATACGGTCTCTTTTCAACTGGGCATTTCGGAGAATAACATTTTTCTCCTTTCAAAAAGAGTTTTTTGCCCTCCCGCCTGCACAATTTGCAGACAGGGTCTGTATACCTTGCCATTTATTCAAACCTCCTTACATTCTTCTCTTCTTTTTGGGGCGGCAACCGTTGTGTGGAATTGGAGTTATATCTTTTATGCTCTGAACGTCGAGACCGGCAGCCTGAAGCGCTCTTACGGCCGATTCACGTCCGGGACCTGGACCGCTAACGAGTACGTCAACCTTTTTTATTCCAAGGCTAATGGATTCCTTTGCCGCCTTGTCGGCCGCCATTTGAGCCGCGAATGGCGTTGATTTTCTCGATCCTGAAAATCCAACGTCTCCTCCGCTTGACCATGTTACAACGTTGCCATCTTTGTCAGTTATGGTTATTATGGTGTTGTTGAAACTCGAAAGCACGTGGGCAACACCGTAATCAAAATGTATTTTTCTTTTTGAAGATGTCTTTTTCTTCTTTTCAGCCATTTATCTTATCTCTCCTTTAAGATTTTTTGGCGCCCACGCCGTGGGAAGGACCTTTTCTCGTTCGCGCGTTGGTCCTTGTCCTTTGGCCTCTTACGGGCAAGCCAAGTCTGTGCCTTAATCCTCTGTAAGATCCCGTCTCGATAAGGCGCTTTATGTTTCTTTGAATTTCCATTTTTAGATCACCCTCGACCTTGTAATGTTCGTTTATGTACTGGGTGATCTTCCTTATCTCATCATCGGTGAGATCTTTGATCTTTTTGTTGAGAGGTATGCCGGTTGCGTTCAAAATCTCTATAGCCCTCGTTCGGCCTATGCCATAAAGATAGGTCAGTCCTATAAATGCGTGCTTTTCATTCGGTAAATCTACACCAAGAATACGAGCCATTTATCCTTCGACCCCTCCTTATCCCTGTCTTTGATTGTGTTTGGGGTTTTTGGAGCAAATAACCCTCACGACACCATTTCTTTTTACAATTCTACAAGCGTCACAGCGCTTCTTGACCGAAGCTTGAACTTTCATATTTTTGAACCTCCTTTATTTTTTCCTGTAAACTATTCTTCCCTTTTTCAAATCGTAAGGAGATAACTCAACTACAACTTTGTCTCCTGGTACGATCTTTATGAAGTTCTGTCTCATCTTACCGGAAATGTGTGCGAGTATCTCAAGATCGTTGTCTAACATCACCTTAAAGGTCGTGTTGGGCAGAGCATCTATAACCCGCCCTTCTATTCTTATCATGTCTTTTTCTTCAGGCATTAATTCCCTCCGGGATCGTCAATATTTCAACCTCCCCTTTATGTAAAACCACCGTGTTCTCATAATGGGCGCTCGGAAGACCATCGATGGTAACAACTCCCCACCCATCTTCGAGCACTCTTACCTTCCAATCTCCCATGCTCACCATTGGCTCTATCGCAAGAACTAACCCTTCCATCAAAGGAATTCCCCTTGACGGTTTGCCAAAGTTTGGAACTTGAGGATCTTCGTGAAGAGCCTGACCTATGCCATGGCCAACGTAATCTCTTATGACAGAAAAGCCGTTAGATTCGACAAGAGTTTGTATGGCATAGGATATATCTCCCAGTTTCTTTCCAGTTCTAAACTGGCCTATTCCGGCAAAAAATGAATCACGCGTTACGTCTATTAATTTTTGCTTTTTTTCGTCTATCTGACCCACCGCATAGGTCCTTGCCCCATCACCATACCATCCATTGTAAATCGTTCCAACGTCTATCGAGACTATGTCTCCATTCTTTAAGACGATCTTTTTGGAAGGTATTCCATGGACCACAACTTCATTCGGACTTATGCAAGAGGCAGCCGGATAACCTTGATAGCCTTTAAAGGCCGGTATGACATGTTTCTTTTCAAAAAACTCTTCTATTATTCTATCAAGATCGTAGGTAGTAACTCCATCTTTAATGTAGTCCTTGATGTATTCAAGAACCTCTCCAACGACTCTGTTTGGATATCTCATTGCATCGATCTCTGCTTCCGATTTCAATTTTACCATTATTTTTTGCCTTCGATCATCTTTATCAAAATTTCCTCTACTTCCCTTACCGGTAATGTCCCATCTACGGTAAAGAGAAGTTTTTTCGCGGAATAGTAATCTATGACAGGCTTTGTCAATTCGAGATAAACTTTGTATCTGTTTCTTACCGTCTCCGGTTTATCATCATCGCGCGTTATCAAAGGAACATGGCAATCATCGCAAAGTTCATCTTCCTTCGGTGGATCGGTTATCATGTTGTAATTTCTGCCGCACTTAGGGCACATTCTCCTCGCCGATAACCTCTCGACGATGACCTTCTCTGGAACATCCACGTATATGACATGATCGAGTTTCTTTCCGATCGAAGAAAGTATCTCATCGAGAGCCTTCGCCTGATTAAGAGTCCTTGGAAATCCATCGAGTATAAACCCGTTTTTTGTGTCTGGCTTTGAGAGCCTTTCTTTCACTATTTGATTCATCACGGCATCGTCAACGAGTTTTCCCGAGTTTATTATGTCTCTGACTTTTTTTCCAAGTTCACTTCCAGATTCCATCTCATTTCTTAACATATCTCCGGTAGAGATGTGCGGAATTTTGAAAGTTTTAGATATAACCTGCGCCTGAGTTCCCTTTCCGGCTCCGGGGGGACCTACGAAGATTATATTCATATTCTCCCCTTCAATTTGCCACGTTTTATGAATCCTTCATAATGGCGCATGATGAGATGGGCTTCCATCTGCTGGACAACGTCAAGTGCGACACCGACCGCTATCATCATTCCCACACCACCGACTATTTGACCGGAGTTGCTTCCAACTATTGTAGCAGAAATGTTCGGTAAAAGCGCTATCACGACAAGAGCAATGGCACCCAAAAAGGTGATGCGGCTCAAAACTTTTGCCAAATATTGCTCTGTCGGAACTCCCGGACGGATACCCGGTATGAATCCTCCATATTCTTTTATGTTGTCCGAGACATCGTGAACATCAAAGGTTATTGCACTGTAGAAATATGTAAAGAAGAAGACGAGCAGAGCGTAAACTACGATGTAAAATACCGAATTAAATCCGAAAATGCTTTGCAATGTGTAATTGTGCGTGAATTGAGCGATCATCGATGGAATCATCAATATAGCGACGGCAAAGATTATAGGCAGAACTCCACCTTGGTTTACCTTCATTGGAATGTAACTCGATTGACCACCGTACATGCGTCTTCCCACTACTTTTTTAGCGTACTGGACTGTTATTCTTCTTTCGCCCTGCATTATGTATATAAGGCCGAAGATCGTGACGACGAAAATGAGGAAGAACAAAGCCCACGAAGTTATAGAAAGATTTGAAATGATCATCTGGCCAAGATAGAATGGATATGTCGCGACAACTCCTGCGAAGATGATTATAGATATACCATTTCCTATTCCCTTGTCAGTTATCATCTCGCCAATCCACTGTAAGAACATGCTACCTGCCATGAGGGAGATCGAAGAAAGTATTATGAACGCAACTTTGTTAAGCCCGGGAGTCGCATGAGGCATGACAACGACTATCGTTAAAGCGACTGCTTCGACAGCGGCAAGTAAAAGTGTGAGTTCGCGGGTATACTTTTCTATCTTTTGTCTTCCCTGTTCTCCTTCTTTTGCGAGTTCCTTCAAACTCGGAACAACGGCCATCAAAAGTTGAAGGATAATGGAGGCATTTATGTAAGGAGTGACGCTCATTGCAAATATAGACATATTGCTCAGCGCACCGCCGGCAAAAGCGTTAAGTAAGGTAAAAAATCCTCCACCTGCTCCTGCGGAAACGCCGTTAAAAAAATTCGCCCAACTTGCAAGGCTTATGCCGGGTACAGGTATGTAAACACCCAGCCTGAATACGGCAAGCATCAAAAAAGTAAAGATTATTCTGCTCCTTAACTCGGGAATTTTGAATGAGTTCCTAATTGCCTCCCACACTCATATCACCTCTATTTGCCCGCCGGCAGATTCTATCTTCTCCTTTGCCGAAGCACTAAAGGCATTCGCACTTACTTTTAAGGATTTTTTCAATTCTCCGTTTCCGAGAATTTTCACCCCATCCTTTATCTGTCTTACAAGGCCGCTTTTTATGAGAAGATCAAGGGTAACATGGGTATTGTTCTCAAAATCATTGAGATCCCCAACATTGACAGGCACGTACTCTTTATGATTTACGTTTTTAAATCCACCTTTAGGTAATCTTCTGTAAAGTGGAGTCTGTCCACCTTCAAATCCAGTTCTCACATTTCCGCTCTTTCTCGATCCCTGACCATTCATACCGCGGGTGGAGGTTTTTCCATGACCTGAACTTCTTCCTCTTCCGAGGAGTTTCGATCTTCTTCTCGATCCCGGCGTTGGAGTTATATCTTCAAGTTTCATTCGAATTCCTCCTTATTGTACTTGTTCAACCCTGACAAGATGGGAAATCTTTCTTACCATTCCAAGAATTTGAGGAGTTTGTTCTACCACAACGACATCATGCATCTTCCTAAGTCCCAAAGCCTTGGCAGTTTGGCGCTGATCGTATTTGTAGCCAATGGGACTTTTAACAAGTTCTATTCTGACCTTCATTGTTTTGTAACCTCCTCGCCATGGAACAATTGCCTTAAAGATATCCCGCGCAATTTGGCGTAATATTCGGGTGGTTTTATCTCGTCAAAGGCTTTAAAAACGGCTCTCAAAATGCTAAGAGGCGTATTGGATCCGAGAGATTTGCAAAGCACATTCTTTATACCCGCAAGTTCCAAGGCAGGCCTTGCCGTATTGCTCGCTATTATACCGGTTCCGGGTGCGGCCGGCTTTAGAAGCAATCTTGCGGAATCGAATTTGACCTCGACGGCATGAGGAATGGTGTCATTCACAACGTTTACGTCTATCATATTTCTCTTGGCAAGGTTCGAAGCCTTTCTTATTGCATCGACAACTTCGCGGCCACTCGCAACGCCAAGACCGACCTTCCCATTCCTGTTTCCGACGACCACAATGGCCCTGAAACTTAAATTTTTACCACCCTTCACAACTTTGGCAACTCTTCTTACCTCTACGACATTCTCTTCGAATTCCGTCTCCGACTCCTGAATTGTTTCCAGTGGCCTTCTTCTTAATTCTCTATCTTCATCGTCTTTCTGAAGATCGCGTGGCATCATTTACCTCCTTAAAATTTCAATCCGCTCTCTCGAGCACCGTCGGCGATTTCCTTTATTCTTCCATGGTAACGAAAACCGCTTCTGTCAAAAACAACCTCTTTGATTCCGGCCTCGATCGCACGGGCACCTATTTCCTTCCCAACAAGGCGCGCGGCTGCCTTATTCCATGTTTTATTCTTAAGCGCTTCTCTCAAACTCTTTTGCAGAGTCGAAGCGCTAACCAACGTTTTAGCGCTGTCGTCATCTATTATCTGGGCATAGGCATGCTTATCGCTTACAAAAACAGAAAGTCTCGGAACATCATGGGTACCATGAATTCTTCTTCTTATCGCAAGATGTCTTTTTATTCTTTTTGCTTTTCTGTCAAATGGCTGGATCACAGTATTACCTCCTTAAACTTTCTTTACTTCTTTGAGCCTTATCGCTTCTCCGGCGTATCTTACACCCTTACCCTTCGCAAAGACCATAGGCTCACGCGTCTTTCTTATCTTCGCCGCGAATTGACCAACCAATTCTTTGTCTATTCCTTTGACTATTACCTGGTTCGGCTTCGGTACTTCTATGGTTATTCCCTTCGGGGGATCGAGTTTAACGGGCTGGATATAACCAAGGTTGAGGATCAAAGACTTACCCTGAAGTTGGGCTCTGTATCCAACACCTTCAACTTCGAGTTCTTTTTGGAATCCCTTGGTTACTCCCTCGATCATGTTTTTAAGAAGTGCCCATCTCGTTCCAATTATGGCCCTGTTCTTCTTCATGACCCTTGGGGGCAGATCAAGGTTTTCCTTTTGTGAAACCCATATTTTGTTTCCGTCTATTTTGAAATCAACGAAAAGATAATTCATGGAAAGTTGGCCGAGAGGTCCCTTAACGGTTATGGTATTTGGATCTATCTTTACCTCGACACCTTTTGGAATTTCTATAGGTTTTCTTATAAGTCTCGACATTTCACACCTCCGCTTACCATACGTAAGCTATGACTTCTCCACCTATTCCGAGAGCGCGCGCTTCTTTGTCTGTGATAATGGGCTTTTCCGGATTAGAAGTGGAGATTATCGCTATTCCAAGGCCACTGTTGACCACTGGCAATTTGTCCTTTGAGACGTATATCCTTCTTCCGGCGTGAGAAACTCTCACTATCGAGTTTATCGTCCTTATCTTCGTTCTTTTTTGGCCGGAATATTTCATGAAGATTCTCAATACGCCCTGTTTGCCATCCTCTATGTATTTGTAATCTTTTATGAAGCCTTCTCTTTTAAGAATGTCGAGTATGGCCTTTTTTATATTAGAGGCCGGCACATCTACAACCTCTTTGTAGACCATATTCGCATTTCTTATTCTTGTAAGCATATCGGCTATAGTATCTGTATACATCTTATCACATCCTTACCAACTGGCTTTTTTAATTCCAGGAAGTTTTCCCTCTAAGGCTAATTTCCTGAAGCAAAGCCTGCAAATGCCCAATTCTCTCGAGACAGAATGGGGCCTTCCACATATCTTGCATCTCGTGTACTGGCGAGTCTTGTACTTAGGCTTTGCGTTTGCTTTATTTATAAGCGCTTTGCGGGCCATTTCATCACTCTCCTTAAGAATTCTTGCTAAACGGCATGCCAAGTTTTTCCAAAAGATATCTCGCTTCTCGATCTGTTTTTGCCGTCGTAACTATAATTACGTCCATTCCCTGAATTCTCGAAATTTCACCTGTTATTTCGGGAAAGATAGTCTGCTCTGACAAGCCCATCGAGAAGTTTCCCCTTCCATCGAAGGAGTTCGGATTGACCCCTTTGAAGTCACGGATCTTTGGCATCGCGATGTTGAAAAATTTGTAGAGAAAGTTGTACATTCTCTCTCCTCTTAGGGTAACCTTTATTCCGACGGGCATACCCTGTCTTATCTTGAAGTTGGAAACGCTTTTCTTTGCCTTTGTGACGACTGCTTTCTGTCCGGCGATATTCGTGAGTTCCTGAAGATGTTTATCGATTATTGCCTGATTTCGCGATCCCTCGCCGATACCCATATTCAATACAACTTTGCTTACTCTCGGAACTGCGAGTTTGTTCTTGTATCCAAGTTCTTTCATGAAAAAGGGTACAACCTCTTTTTCATATATCTCTTTCAAAGCAACAGACATTTTATTCCTCCTCTCGCATCAGATCTTATCGATGCTTTCTCCACACTTTTTGCAGATTCTTATGTTCATTCCATCTTCGGTCTTCTTGTGTGAGATGCGTGTGGGAGAACCACAGTTAGGGCAAACTACCATCAATTTGGATTCATAGATAGGGGCTTCTCTTTCAACGATTCCTCCCTCTCTAACTGATGCGGTAGGCCTTTGGTGTTTCTTTATCATATGGACTCCCTGAACTATGACCTTCCCCTGATCAGGAAGTACCTTTATAACTTTTCCTCTTTTTCCCTTATCTTCGCCGCTCAAGACCACAACGGTGTCATCTTTTCGTATATTCAGAGTGTGTCTTTTCATATTTCCACCTCACAACACTTCGGGAGCAAGGGATACGATCTTCATATACCCTTTTTCCCTTAATTCTCTGGCCACAGGACCAAAGATTCTTGTTCCCCGTGGTTCATTTTCCTTATCTATCAAAACTGCGGCGTTGTCATCGAATCTTATGAATGATCCGTCCGGCCTTCTTATTTCTTTTCTTGTCCTCACTATGACGGCCCTTACTATTTCGCTTTTCTTTATGTCGGTGTGTGGAACGGCCTCTTTAACAGTCCCTATGACGACATCTCCAACAGTACCTCTTTTTCTGTTAGGACCACCAAGTACTCTTATGACAAGGATTTTTCTTGCACCAGAATTGTCTGCGATGTTCAATATGCTCTCTTGCTGAATCACTGGGAAACACCTTCTTCCTTGCTTATCTGTGTCTCTTCAACCTTTAGAGTATTTTTCTTGACTATTGAGATGACCTTCCAGTTCTTTTCTTTGCTAAGAGGTCTCGTTTCTTCTATCTCTACTACGTCTCCTATATTACATTCGTTATTCTCATCATGAGCCTTGTATTTTGATGTCTTGACAATGGTTTTTCCGAATCTCGGATCCCTTCCGGTCTCTTTTACAAGTACAACCACGGTTTTTTGCATTTTGTTACTTACAACTTCACCGATTAGATGTTTTTTCATTTCTGGTTCCCCTTCTTATTCGAATTAACGGGAGTCAAACCGAGTTCTCTTTCTCTTATAAGCGTTTTTATTCTTGCTATATCTCTTTTTGTTTGTTTTATTTGCGACGTATCTTGAAGTTGGGAAAGTTCGAGTTGAAACCTCAATTTGTAAAGTTTCTCTTTCTGATCCTTTTCAAGAGCCGTTAATTCGTCTATGGTCATTTCTCTTAAATCCTTAGCCTTCATAGCGATTCACCTCCAAAGGAAGTCCTCTGGACGATCTTCGTCTTTATGGGCAACTTTGAAGATGCTAACCTTAAGGCTTCTTCGGCAACCTCTTTGTTGACTCCTCCTATTTCAAACATGATCTTTCCCGGTTTAACAACACATACCCATTTTTCCGGGTTTCCCTTTCCGCGTCCCATTCTGCTTTCGGCAGGATGAACGGAGACAGGTTTATCTGGGAAGATCTTTATCCACAGCATGCCAGATTTTTTAAGGCTTCTCATTATAGCAACACGGCACGCTTCTATTTGTTTGTTCGTTATCCATGCAGGCTCAAGTGCTTTTAGACCCCATTCTCCAAAATTTATCTCCGTGCCACCTTTGGCAAAGCCTCTCATTCTTCCGCGCTGCTGTTTTCTATATTTAACCCTTTTAGGGATAAGCATCTTTGCAAACCTCCTTATCAACGAATCAGGCTGATTTCACCGGCGAATTTTCTTTGGTAAATATCCAAACCTTGACTCCGAGCACTCCGTATTTCGTCTTGGCTATCGCAAATCCGTAATCCACATGTGCCCTCAAAGTTTGGAGAGGAACTCTTCCCTCCCTGTACCATTCGCTTCTGGCTATTTCAGCACCGTTTATTCTTCCACCAACCATCGTCTTAACACCAAGGGCTCCCTTTTTAAGGGCAAATTGAATGCTTCTTTTCATCGTTCTTTTGTAAGAAGCCCTCTTCTCAATTCTACCGGCAATGAATTCCGCTGTTAATTGTGCATCTAACTCGGGCGTTTTAACTTCTTCAATACTTATTGAAACCTCTCTTTCTGGAGAGACAACTGATTTAACGAGATTTTTTATGTTGTTTATTTCGGCGCCTTTCTTTCCGATAAGTATGCCCGGTCTACCCGTTACTATTATCACATTTACCCTGTTTCCGGACCTTTCTATTTTTATCTTCGATATGCCGGCATGGTAATATTCTTTCTTTACCTTTTTTCTTATTGCCTCGTCTTCGAGTAAATATTCAGAGTAATGTTTTTCGCTAAACCATTTTGCCTGCCAATCGTGAGAAATCCCAAGCCTAAAACCTATTGGATGTGTTTTCTGACCCATATCATTGCACCTCGCTCTCAGTCGCAGGTTGAACTTTAGGTGATTTCAATTCCGCTTCTTTTGATCTATCTCTTACCACAATCGTTATGTGAGAAAGCCTTTTGAGCATCATCGAAGCGCGTCCTCTTGCCATCGGATTTAGTCTTTTCAATCTCGGAGCATCATCAGCCATGCATCTTGCAACGTAGAGCGAGTCAACGTCAAGTTTGAAATTATTTTGGGCATTCGCTATGGCACTGTTGAGAATTTTTTGGACAAGTTTTGCGCTTTTTGTATTGGCAAACTCAAGTATTTGCAATGCCTGGCTTACATTCTTACCTCGTATGGTGTTCAATATGGATCTCACCTTGTACGGACTTATTCTAAGGTATCTTCCGCGAGCAATGGCTTCTATTGGCTCGGGAGCAGATGCTTTTCTTTCTCTGTGGAAAACAGATCTCTTAACTCTTTTTTTATCTTCGGCCATCGATTTCACCTCTGTCATTTCTTAACTTCTCCCTTTATAGCCTTCTTCTCCGTGTGACCTCCAAAACGTCTTGTCGGAGAAAATTCACCCAATCTATGTCCCACCATTGCTTCGGTTATGTAAACAGGTATATGTTTTCTTCCATTGTGAACTGCTATGGTATGTCCTATCATGTCTGGCAATATCATCGAAGCCCTCGACCATGTCTTTATGACGCGTTTCTGGCCGGCTTCATTTAGACTCTGTATTTTTTTCATGAGTTTCGCATCTACAAATGGGCCTTTTTTAGTTGAACGACTCACTCAATCTTCCTCCTTTCGCTACTGCGCCTTGACATCATTTCTTCTTCTTACTATGAATCTGTCAGATCTTCTCTTGCCACGGCGGGTTTTGTACCCTTTGGCCGGTGTGCCCCATGGACTTTGCGGGATATTTCCACCCTTTGTTCTTCCTTCTCCACCACCCATTGGGTGATCGACGGCATTCATAGTCATACCTCTTACGGTAGGCCTTATTCCCATCCATCTGCTTCTACCAGCCTTACCAGAAGACTCATTCATGTGTTGCTCATTTCCGACGATTCCTATTGTGGCCATGCAGGTCTCTCTAACCCTTCTCAATTCTCCAGAGGGCATCCTCAAAAGCGCGTACCCAGATTCCCTTGCCATAAGTTGAGCGGAGTTTCCTGCACTTCTCGCTATTTTACCACCAGCGCCCGGGACAAATTCTATGTTATGGACAAAGGTTCCAACCGGGATCTTCGATAACGGTAGCGCATTTCCCGGCTTTATATCTGCATCAGGGCCGGATACCACAGTGTCTCCAACGTTTAATCCCTGCGGGGCTATTATATACCTTTTTTCTCCATCAACGTAATGAAGAAGTGCTATTCTCGCGCTTCTATTCGGATCGTATTCGATCGAAAAGACCTTCGCCGGTATTCCTATTTTATCTCTTCTGAAGTCTATGATTCTGTATTTGTTTTTGTTTCCGCTCCCATGATGACGGGTTGTTATTCTACCGTAGGAATTCCTTCCGGCCGTAGACTTTTTACCAACCGTCAAAGATTTCTCCGGCTTTTCCTTTGTTATCTCGGAGAAATCAGATCTTATCATGTGCCTGACTCCAGGAGAGGTAGGTCTAAAACTTTTAAGTCCCATATCAAATTGCTCCTTTCAGTTGATCAGATTAGACCCTCAAGTTCCTGGATCTTGAATCCTTCTTTTAACTGGACGATTGCCTTTTTATAGGATCTCGAATATCCTTCGGATCTGCCATATCTTTTCGGCTTTCCCTTGACATTCATTATCCTGACATCGGCAACCTGAACGTTGTAAAGCCTTTCAACGGCATTTCTGACAGTATGCTTATTGGCCCTCAAATCAACTTCAAAAGAATAAGTCGCATTCTTTACACCGGACAACGCTTTTTCAGTTATCAACGGCCTGATAAGCACATCATGAGGTGTTATATCACCTAACGGCATTTCCATACACCTCCGATATCTTTTCGACGGTGCGCCTTGTAAGGACAACCCAGTCGAATTTTATCAAATCGTAAACGTTCAATCCATCTACGTTGGTCGTGTTTTTGCCGGGATTATCCGCAATTATAACTTTCGCATCCTTCAGATTTCTCGAAGAAAGTTTCACGTTGATCTGCTTATCATTTTTCGTGTCCAAGACTATAACGGCATTTGAAGATGGAACGATCCTTCTCAAAGCGCTAACGAATTCTTTCGACTTTGGAGCATCCATCTCGAATTTATCGACAACGAGTAATTTACCATCCTTGAATTTTGCGGATAAAGCCGATCTTATCGCTCCGGCTTTCATCTTTTTGTTTAATCCTTCCGACCAGTCTCTCGGACGGGGTCCAAAGACGACGGCACCATGTCTCCAAAGAGGCGATCTTATCGAACCTGCTCTCGCGCGGCCAGTGTGCTTTTGAGCCCATGGCTTTCTTCCACCACCCGAGACCTCTCCTCTGAGTTTGGTCGAAGCAGTTCCAGATCTTCTATCTGCAAGTTGTTTATGGATATACCTAAAAAGCAGATCTTTATTTGGCTCTATTTCGAATATCTCTGGCTTCAAAGAAATCGTTCCAACTTCTTTCCCTTCCAAGTTCAAAACCTTAACTTCTGCCATGATCATTTCACCTTCCAATTTTTGGCAGAACGTATGTAGACAACAGAACCACGAGCGCCAGGGATTGATCCCTTTATCGCTATAGTTGAGTTGTCTTTGTCTATTCTGACAATTTGAAGATTCTTTATCGTTCTGTTTACATCTCCCATGTGTCCGGCCATATGGGTTCCTTTCAAAACTTTTGCAGGTTCAGTGTGCATTCCTGTGGATCCATGTTTGGGAAATTTCGTTCCGTGTGTTTTATCATGACCGCCAAAATTCCACCTTTTGACTGCGCCCTGAAAACCTTTTCCCTTTGTTCTACCGGAAATATCGACATGATCTCCTTCTGCGAAGATAGATGCATCTAAACTCTGACCGATTTGATAACTTTCGATATCTTCAGTTCTGATTTCGGCAAGATGCCTCATGGGAGGTACATTTGCCTTTTTAAAATGACCCATCATTGGCTTTGAAGCCTTTTTTTCGGGAATAGTTTCAAAACCTATCTGAACTGAATTGTATCCGTCATTTTCAACAGTTTTCTTCTGAACTACAACGCACGGACCGGCCTTTAAGACCGTTACGGGAATGGCCTGGCCATCTTTGAATATTGTAGTCATACCTATTTTTTTACCGAGTAAAGCCTTCATCAAGACACCTCCAGCCGCTTCACAGTTTCAATTCTACTTCCACACCGGCCGGAAGATCCATCTTCATCAGAGACTCAACTGTCTGAGGCTGAACTTCCAATATGTCTATGAGTCTTTTGTGAACGACCTTTTCGAACTGCTCTCTTGAGTCTTTGTCCGTGTGTGGAGACCTCAAAACGCAATAGACTGTTCTTTCGGTCGGAAGCGGTATAGGTCCTGAAACTTTAGCGCTTGTTTTTTTCACAGTTTCGACGATCTTTCTGGCCGATTGATCTAAAAGTTCGTAATCATACGCTTTCAATTTTATTCTTATTTTCGACTTTGCCATCCGAAAAAACCTCCTTCAAAATCCAGAGGGGATTTATCCCCTCCAGAATCACTCAAGTATCTTGGAAACAACGCCAGCGCCAACTGTTTTTCCACCTTCACGAATGGCAAATCTCATACTTTCCTCGAGCGCGACTGGTTTTATAAGTTCAACTGTCATGACCGTGTTGTCTCCAGGCATGACCATTTCGACGCCTTCTGGCAATTTGACTATCGTTCCGGTGACATCCGCAGTTCTTATAAAGAATTGAGGTCTATATCCCGGAACAAAAGCAGTGTGGCGTCCTCCCTCTTCCTTTTTAAGAACGTAAACGTTCGCTTCGAACTTTGTGTGAGGTGTTATCGTACCGGGTTTGGCAAGCACCTGTCCCCTTTCAACCTCTTCTTTTTTGATTCCTCTCAAAAGACATCCGATGTTATCGCCGGCTATACCTTCATCCAACAATTTTCTAAACATTTCAACACCGGTTACAACTGTCTTTTGAGTCGGTCTTAAACCTACGAGTTCGACTTCATCGTTGACGTGTATCTTTCCACGTTCAACTCTTCCCGTGACAACTGTTCCTCGTCCGGTTATAGTAAAGATATCCTCAACCGGCATAAGGAATGGTTTGTCGACCTCTCTCTTCGGTTCTGGTATGTAGGTATCAGCCGCGTTCATAAGATCAAGGATCTTTTGAGCCCAAGGATCATCGAGACTTGTCGCTTCAAGTGCTTTTAAAGCGCTTCCGCGTATAACCGGAATCTCATCGCCCGGATACTGGTATTTCGTGAGTAACTCTCTTACTTCCATCTCTACGAGATCAACGAGTTCTGGATCATCGACGGCATCGACTTTATTTAAAAACACGATCATCGCCGGAACGTTGACCTGTCTGGCAAGCAATATGTGTTCTCTCGTTTGTGGCATTGGACCATCGACTGCAGAAACGACAAGGATGGCACCATCCATCTGGGCCGCTCCAGTTATCATGTTCTTTATGTAGTCAGCATGGCCCGGGCAGTCAATATGGGCGTAATGCCTTTTGTCCGTTTCATACTCAACGTGAGAAACGTTAATCGTTATACCCCTTGCCTTCTCTTCTGGAGCCTTATCGATCTGATCGAATGGAACGAATTCCGCTTCTCCCTTCATGGAAAGAACTTTGGTTATCGCCGCTGTGAGAGTTGTCTTACCATGATCTATATGTCCTATCGTTCCGATGTTAAGATGTGGTTTGTTTCTTACAAATTTCTCCTTTGCCATTTAAATTCTACCTCCTTGAAAATTATTTAACTTTTATTATCTTATCGACAAAATTTTGAGGAACTTCAGCGTAATGAGAAAATTTCATAGTGTAAACAGCCCTTCCCTGGCTTAAAGATCTCAAAACCGTTGCATAACCAAAAAGTTCTCCAAGAGGGACAAGCGCTTTTATTATTCTCGCATTACCTCTCGTGTCAAATCCTGTTATCTGCGCTCTTTTTGAATTAAGATCCGCAACAACATCTCCCATATATTCGGTAGGAGTTGTTATTTCGAGTTCCATTATCGGTTCCATCAATTTTGGTTTTCCCTTGGCCAGGGCCTCTTTTGTAGCAAGAGAACCGGCTATCTTAAAGGCTATTTCGGATGAATCTACCTCGTGATAGGATCCATCGTATAGCGAGGCCTTTATATCAACAACCGGATATCCTCCCAAACTACCCGAAGAAAGTGCTTCTTTGACGCCTTCTTCAACCGCGGGAATGTATTCCTTCGGAATTATACCACCAACTATTTTATTTTCAAAAACGAATCCCTTTCCTCTTTCAAGAGGCTCGAACTTTATTCTCACGTGACCGTACTGACCTCTTCCACCGCTCTGCCTTATGTACTTTCCTTCGGCGTCTACGGGGACAGAGATCGTCTCACGGTAGGCAACCTGTGGCTTTCCAATCTGGGTCTTAACGTTGAATTCACGCAACAATCTGTCTATTATTATTTCAAGGTGGAGTTCTCCCATTCCTGCAAGAATTGTCTCTCCACTTTCCTGATCGACTGAAACTCTGAATGTCGGGTCTTCATCCATTAACCTCGCAAGGGCATCCTTCAATTTTTGCTCATCATCCTTGCTCTGAGGCTCAACCGCTATGGATATAACCGGATCCGGAACATCGAGAGATTCCAAAACTATAGGATGTGCCTCATCGCAAAGCGTATGGCCGGTAGTCGTGACCCTAAGACCTATACATGCAACTATATCACCAGGGCCTGCGTAATCGAGATCTTCTCTTTTGTCCGCGAACATTTGAAGAAGCCTCGATATCCTCTCTTTCGTTCTTTTGGTGGAGTTGTAAACGTAACTTCCCTTCTCGAGCACTCCCGAGTATATCCTCAAATAAGTGAGTTTCCCAACGTACGGATCGGAGAGTATCTTGAACGCAAGCGCTGTAAAAGGTTCGTCCGGAGATGGGAATCTTACGACATCATTTCCGTCGAGGTCCTTTCCAGAAACAGGGGGAAGGTCAAGGGGAGACGGAAGGTAATCCATCGCGGCGTCTATTAAAGGTTGAACGCCTTTATTTCTGAAAGAAGATCCGCAAAGCACCGGAAAGAACTTAGTTTCTATCGTGCCTTTTCTTATAACGGCCTTTATCTTTTCGACAGGTATAGTCTCTCCATCAAGGTACATCTGAAGAATTTCATCATCTATGTCTGCAAGTTGGTTCATAAGTTCGTCTCTTAACTCTTCAACCCTGTCGAGAAGGTTTGGAGGAACTTCGGAATATTCCATCTTTGTGCCAAGTTCATCCACCCATCTTATGGCCTTCATGTTTATTATATCGACAACGCCTTCGAATGAACTTTCCGATCCTATCGGATATTGAATGACAAGAGGTTTTGCACCTAATTTGTCGATCATGGATTTGACGGCCATGTCAAAATCGGCGCCAATCTTGTCCATCTTGTTCATAAAGGCAATTCTTGGGACTTTGTATTTTGAAGCCTGACGCCAGACCGTTTCAGATTGAGGCTCAACTCCAGCCGATGCGTCAAAGACGGCAATGGCACCGTCAAGCACCCTCAAAGACCGTTCTACCTCAATTGTGAAGTCCACGTGCCCGGGCGTATCAATGAGGTTAAAATGATGACCCTTCCAGTCGAATGAAATAGATGCCGAAGTTATAGTTATACCACGTTCTCTTTCTTGGACCATCCAGTCCGTCGTGGTATTCCCATCATCGACATTTCCCATGGCATGCTTTTTGCCAGAATAAAAAAGTATTCTTTCTGTAGTAGTTGTTTTTCCGGCATCTATGTGTGCCATTATCCCTATATTTCTTAATTTTTCAAGTTGTAAAACTTTTTCAGGCATTTTTAAAACCATCACCATCTATAATGAGCAAAGGCTCTATTTGCTTCTGCCATCTTTTGAACGTCTTCACGTTTTTTGACGGCAATTCCTGTATTTGAATAAGCATTGAGAATTTCTTCAGCCAATTTCTCGCTTATAGGCCTTCCTTTTTTCGATCTTGCAGCCTCGACTATCCACCTTACGGCAAGAGAAGTCCTTCTCGGTTCCTGCACCTCGACTGGAACCTGATATGTTGCTCCTCCGACTCTTCTCGGTTTTACTTCAAGAACCGGTGCAACGTTCTCAAAGGCCTTTTTCAAAACTTCTAACGGTTCTTTTCCACTTTTTTCTCTTACAATCTCAAGAGCGTTATAGAAATTCTTCTGGGCAACGCTTCTTTTCCCATCCCACATTATCTTGTTAATGAATCTTGTTACAAGTTCATCGTGATAAACTGGATCGGGTAAAACCTTTCTTACTTCAGCCCTTCTCCTTCTCATCGTTTACCTCCAAAGATCAAGCAGTTTGCTTTTTCGGGCGTTTGACACCGTAACGGCTTCTCGCCTTTTTCCTGTTCTCAACGCCTTGGGCATCCAAAGCGCCTCTTATTATCTTGTATCTTATTCCAGGCAGGTCCTTAACCCTTCCTCCCCTTACAAGCACGACGGAGTGTTCCTGAAGGTTATGCCCTTCACCCGGGATGTAAGAAGTTACTTCTGCCCCGTTGGTTAACCTTACCCTTGCTATTTTTCTGAGAGCAGAATTTGGTTTTTTCGGCGTCATCGTGGAAACACGAATACAAACTCCTCTTTTCTGAGGATTCCCGCCAAGCGCTGGTGATTTACTTTTGCTCTTTAATCTCTCTCTTCCTTTTCTAATCAACTGATTAATCGTAGGCATTTGATGACTCTTTGCCTCCTTCAATTAAATTTTATTAACACTTGGTATTCTACAACATAAATGTATTTTTAGTCAAGCAAAAATAGAGAATCATAAAGTTCTTCCCACATTCTTAAAACATTTTTCTCGGAATAGAAGTCTGCTATCTTTCTCGATCGCCCGATGTACTCATTTCGAAAAGCCTCTTGCTCTCTCAACCTTTTGATGAGAGAAGCGAAACCATTTGCATCATTTGAGGACAGATAACCATCGAAGAGTATTTCTTTGTAAAGTGGGATATCCCTTAGGACAAGAGGCAGTCCACACTGTGTCGCTTCGAGAACGGTCATTGGAAAAAGTTCTTGATAAGATGGTAAGAAAAGCACATCGCAAGATTGAAAATATTTTGCGACCTCCGAACGATCCAAAATGCCCGTGAAAATAAGATTCGAAGGTGGACTTTTCATTATTTCTTTGTACCTTTCATACCCATCCGTTATTTTACCAAAAGAGAATCCGCCGATCCATACGAAAAGAAAGTCTGGAAGCAATTTTGCCGTCTCAACAAAATCATCTATTCCTTTGCGCTTCTGAACCTGACCCGCACCGACTATCACGAATTTGTCTTGAGGTATATTTAGACTTTTCCTTAATTCGGACTTTTGTGTCTTATCAACGAGATGAAATAATTCATCCGAAACGTAATTTGGAACGTAAACTATTTTGTCAGGATCCAGACCATCCTTTACAAGTTCATCCTTGTAAAAAGGATTTACAACAACGAGTCTGTCTGCCTGCTTGTAAAAATGTATTATGTATTTCACGATGATCGGAAATAAGATCTTCGGAATTTTTAAACTTCCCTTAAGAGAATCTGGCATAACGTGACAACTTATGACTATTTTTTTGTGATGATGTCTGTATTTTTTTATCAAAAAGTAAGAACCTATATCAAATGTGTGAACGTGCAAAATGTCAAATAAGTCTTTGGAATTGACAAAAACGTTGAACTTCTTTGATTTTTTTAACAACTTCGAATGTTCTTTGAAAGCCGAATCAACACCCTGACCTTTAACCCTGTCCGAAATAGAGCGTATGTTTATCGATCTCATGAATTCACCTTCCGATGTATCAAGATGCGTTTTTGACGAATTTGACACTTCTCCAAGGACTCGAAAAGAATAAGACCGGATATATAAAAGCAAATGTCACATACTCAACCGCTATATATATAAAGGTGTCAAAAACACTTTGCAAAAAAGATTTCTTACCGACGATTTTTAACGTTGTAAAGACAAGACCAAAGATGAAACCTCCCAGGCCAATTACAATCAAAGATGGAATGGAATAGATGAAAATAGGTAGATAGGTGAAAGACGCAAAAACAAAATTTCCGATCAAGACCGCGATCTTTTCCTCTTTGAGATAATGAGGAATGCCCATCTTCAGCCAGTTGATTCTCTGCTTGAAAGACTTCCCAAGGGTTGATGGCGCTCTTTCGTGAACTGGAAGGGTTATAAAATATTCTATTTTATATCCATTTCTGCGCAGGTATTTTCCCATCTCTGTGTCTTCGCTAAAAACGTCCTTTTCATAACTGAATTTTTTTGCGACTTCGCCTTTTATGAAAAATCCAGAGCCAGAAAAGACCCATGGAATTAAGTTTATGATTTTCATTCCAGTCATCATGAGTTCATCTGCATCACCGATTCTGTATCCTACATTATTGGCCGTATCGTTACGCCTTGTCAGATGAACCACATCTATATTTTGATTTTTGGCAGCAAAAAGTCCTTTTTTAAAATCCTCAAAAGAAACTCTCGAGTCTGCATCTATGATAAAAAAGTAATCCGACTCAATAGAATGGAAAGCATCCTCAATTCCCCTTCCCTTTGGATGGATAACTCTGTCTGCCTTTTTGAGCCTGACGATATCAATTCTACCGGGGTATTCTTTAGACTTTTCGATCAATTTTTCGTAAGTGCCATCTGTTGAATTGTCATCGTAGATGCGCATTTTGACATTGTCTGGAAAAGAAAGATAATGATCAACTGCGTCGAATATTACCGCTCCTTCATTTTTTTCAACTACAATTATAAATACATTTAAATTTTCCCATTTAACGTCCTTGTATGTTTTTTCTTCGTGCCAAATCCGGGAAAGTAAATGCTTTAGGACAAAAAAGGATGAAAAAATCATCAATGCAAAAAAACTCGCCAAAATTACCCATAAAGGAACAAAGGAAGTGTAAAGGCCTATCAAAAAAACGAGTAAGTATACACAAATAGAGCATACCCATGTAATCTTCATATTTGTCCCCTTTAATTAACTACATGACACATAGCGCATGCTTGTGCACGTAGTAATCAATTAGCATTTCATACCCAATCACAGATTTTATCACGGATCTTAATTTAAGTCCAAAAGTTGCTATAATCTTTAAAAGAAGGTGATGGAATGAAGGAAGAATTTCTAAAAGAATTTTTTCCGCAAAATGCGTTCGATTTAGAATGGGAACTTTCAAGATTTCACAGATCAAAGGGTGGTGATGGGGTTTCGAGGGCGGTGAATTTGATTCAGAATTTCATCGGAGAATCAAGGGTTTTGAAATACCCTCTTGAGAGAACTTACGAAACATGGCGCACGCCAAGGGGTTGGAATCTTAAAGATGGATTTTTAAAGATCGTAAATGGGAAATACATAGCAGGATCTCTCGCACTCTCTCCGATAAATGCCATCTTCCTTTCTGGAAAGACAAACGGAGTCGAAAGGCTCAAGGTTGTCGATGTGGGAGATGGAGAAAATGAAAAGGACTACAAAAAGGACGTTCGTGGTAAGGCGATCCTTGCAAGTGGTAATCCCTCAAGGGTTTACAGAATGGCAAAGAAGTTCGGTGCAAGGTGTGTTTTATCTTATTTTATGAGGGCACAGGATCCTTATATAAAAAGGAGTCCAGAATTGATTCCAGATGCCGTTAACTACACTGCATTTCCAGTCGATAGCGATGAAAGTATATTTGGTTTTGCGCTCTCTTACAATCAGTACGTTGATTTAAAAACTCTTGCAAAGAAAAATTTAGAAATAGAATCTTTCATGGATGTTGATTCCGGCACGAATCAACTTGAGATTTTGGAAGCGAGAATTGGAAAGCAGGGAAAAGAAAAGCCGATAATTTTGACTGCCCATCTATGCCATCCAAAGCCCGGAGCAAATGACAACGCAAGTGGTTCCGCCTTACTTGCAGAAATAGTAAGGGTATTGAAAAAGTTCGAGATAAACAGAGAAATAATAGCCCTATGGATACCAGAAATGTACGGTACCATCGCCTACCTTACAGATCATGATCACGATTTTGAATTCAACATAAATCTTGACATGGTCGGCGAGGATCAAGACATCACTGGATCCACTCTCGATCTTTCGTCAACACCGTGGTCTCTACCATCTTTTATAAATGAATTGATGGCAGTCCATCTCCAAAATCCACGCTTTCGAATGAAAGAGGGAAGTTATTCCGGAGGATCGGACCATTACATCTTCGTAGATTCCTCTATCGGTGTTCAGGCAGTATCCCTTACCCAGTGGCCAGACAGATATTACCACACAAGTGAGGATACCCCTGATAAGGCAAGTGTTCGATCTTTTGATTGGATAGGAAGGGCGACACTCGAGAGTCTTGGAGATATAATCGATGGTATTTCAAAAGAAATTGCCCAAGCGACGGCCAGCCGTATTTTTGATCGTTTCATGAAATACGATAAAGATCCTCTGGTCAAAAACTGGATCGCATTCAGAACCTACAAAAGTTTAGAAGCCTTCTCAAAATATGCCGATGTCAAAAATCTTATGAATTACGTCAAAAAAGAGATAAACCTTGATCTTAGATCAAAAGGTGTAAAAAGATTTAAAGGTCCTCTCGGTGACTCGTGGATGAATGAAAAGGACGAAGAATGGGAATTTGAAACTCTAAAAAAATATCCCGCTTTCAGAGATTACAAAGACGAACTTCTCAATTTTCTTGATCTCGGCTTTAATTTCAAAGAGGCCGTCAAAATAGCCTCGGAAGAGTTCAGGATAGAGAACCTTCACGATTCGGAATATCTTGTAAAGAGACTTGAGGAAGAGGGATTAATCAAAAGCGTGAATTTCAGATGAGTTCTATTATTTTATCTGGTATCTTGTCGAGATCGAGGACGTAATCGGCAAGGCCCGCATTTACGACGGCACGTGGCATTCCGTAAACTACGGCCGTCTTTTCGGACTCAACTATCGTTGTGAAGTTTTCTCTCTTCATGAGTTTTAGTCCTTCAGTTCCATCTTTTCCCATCCCTGTAAGGATGACACACAAAATCTTCAAATTGGCCTTTGCTATGGTTGAAAGTGTGAAATCTATGGCCGGCTTTACCCCATTTATCTTGGGACCATCTGAAGGTCTTAAATTTATCCCATCGTTCACGGTAACCTCCAAGTGTGAATCTCCTTTTGCAACATAACCCGTCGAAGGCATCGCTTTGATCTGAGAATTAACTTCGTAAACTCTTATTTTTGATTCTTCTGAAAGTCTATCTGCAAGGGTCTTTGTGAAATTCGCCGGCATATGTTGAACTATCACAATTGGAACTGGAAAGTCTTTTGGAAGGTTTGGAATCAAATAATCCAAAGCCCTCGGTCCGCCCGTCGAAGATCCTATAAAAAGCATATCGTACAACCCACGTGGATGGATCGTTTTACTTACTTTGGGTTGGGAAATCTTCGGAGATATCTTTGCCTTGCTCGCGAGGATCAATTTCTCTGTGAGTTCATCTATTATCTCGTTTAAATCAAATGTTATGGCCCCACCCGGTTTCGCCACGAAATCGAAAGCACCACTTTTTAGTGCCTCTATGGTGATTTCCGCATCTTTGACGGTCAGGCTACTTACCATTATCACGGGCATTGGAGAATTACTCATAATAGCCTTTAGGGCGCTCAAACCATCCAAAACTGGCATTTGAACGTCTAAGGTCATAACGTCCGCTATTCCCTTTGACGCTATTTCCACAGCATCCTGACCATTTCTCCCGATCGCTACAATTTCAAATCCGCGCGATTGCAAAGAGTCTCGCATTATCTTTCTCATAAATGCCGAATCATCAACTATTGCCACTTTAATTTTTTCCATTTTTTCCACCTTTAAAAAAGATTATGAATATGTAAAAAAGATAGGCAAATAAAACCAAACTCGCGTAAAGTGCCAAATTTATCCCAAATCTCTTTCCGAATATTATTATTGCAACAGTTACCGCGAAGATGGCGGCCGTCAGAACACCGCCAGCCGCCATGTCTTTCATGTGCTTTACCTTCTCACTGTATTGAGGGTTTACAAAATCAAGAAACTCTTCAAAAAAAGAGTTGAATGTCTCAGAAAGCAGGACAAGCGTTATTGCAAGGAAGATCCACAAAAACTCGTCTGCTTCTAATTTCAAAATCAAAGAAACAATGATTACGGCTGCTGCGCTTGCAAAATGTATCTTCATATTTCTTTGGGTGCTTAGCGCATGTGCCATTCCGTTAAATGCGTATTTAAAACTATTTATCAAAGTTCTTCTTTTCATTCAAAGTTTATATTAGTACCTTTTGAATATGGCATCTTGAGATCTTTTCTTATTTGGAAAACCTTTGTCGACAATTTGTACCCTTCATCAAGCGCTTTGAGATTTTCATCTATGTACTTTTGTGGAACATTTTCCTTTATCGCATCTTCAAGCGCTTCATGACCGACTATACGTGTAGTTGCCGCGATAAGCCCCAAACTTATCGCATTGGCAAAAACGTGCCTGCCAAAGATCTCTTCGGCCTTTTGGGTTATTGGGACAGAGACGATCTTTTTTGTTATCACCATAACAGATGAAGGTATATCCGAGCACATCGATGAGTCAACGAATATTATCCCGTTATTTTTTAGATATTTAAAATGGGCCTTAAGTCCTATATCGTGCATTGCAAAAAAGATGTCGAAAGTCTTTACCTGAGGAAAATCTATTGGCTCATCGAAGAACAAAACGTCGCAATTAGTAAGGCCTCCTCTTACCTGCGCTCCATAGGACTGTGTCTGAACTACCCACTTTCCTTCCTTCGCGAGAGCGTCAGAAAGGATAGTGCCCAAGAGCACATTTCCCTGACCACCTATACCAGAAATCCTTATGCTAAATGGGATCTCCGTTGATTTTGAAGTGTAGAGATTTTGACTCATGATCCCACCTTCAATCTTTCGCGCAATTTAGCGTATTCAGAGACATACCCGCTCTTTTGAACTTCTACAAATTCTCCTATGATAATTTTTCCTGCCAGTTCTTCCTGCGAAAGCGTCTTTGCCTTTTCAACGTTGATAGAATTGTCTTTGAAATATTGCATCATTCCCGGCGCGTCAGATGATTTGTTGTATCTTCCATAATACGTTGGACACTGAGTAATGGCATCGATGACCGAGGTCCCTTCATGGGCTATTGCCTTTTGAATGTACTTTACCATTAACATGTAATGATAAGTTGTGGCGCGCGCAATGTATGTCGCGCCTGCCGTTTTAGCCATTTCAACGATGTCGAAAGGTTTTTCAAGGTTTCCATAAGGTGCCGTTGTTGCCTTGTCACCGAATGGCGTGGTCGGAGAGTACTGACCACCTGTCATCCCATATATGTTGTTGTTGTAAACTATTATCGTTAAGTCCATATTTCTTCTGCACGCATGGATGAAATGATTTCCTCCTATGGCCATAGCGTCACCGTCTCCGGTTATAACGATAACTTTCAAATCAGGCCTTGCGAGTTTAACGCCGGTTGCAAATGCGATTGCCCTTCCGTGAAGGGTGTGCATCGTGTTAAAATCTATGTACCCCGTGGCTCTTGAGGAACATCCTATTCCCGATACAACGGCGATGTTGCTCTTTTGTAGTCCAAGATTTTTTATCGCCTCAAGCATTGCCTTTAGAACTATTCCATTTCCACATCCCGGACACCATACCGTTGGCAAATGACCTATCCTTAAATACTCAAGTGCTTCATCCTTGTTCAAAAACGTCACCTCGTTTTCAAAATTTCTCTTAATATTTTTTCTGTCTCTAACAGCCCGGCTCTATTAACAGATGAAAATAAAATTACGCTCTTTGCTTCTTTGAATGTACCTTCAACTTCGGATATCTTTTCATTTATCTTAGATTTCGAAAGTCTGTCGATCTTCGTAAGAACAAGAAAGGTGTCTGAAAAATTTTTAAAAAACTCAAAAGCCTCTATATCAGATCTTTGGTTTGGAATCATGGAATCTATCAGCATGAATATGCCAGACGGCCTTCTCATTTTAAAATAAGCGTTGACAAGTAATTGAAACTTTTCTCTTTCCGCCTTCGAGGTTTTTGCATAACCGTAACCGGGAAAGTCAACGAAGTAATATTCGTCGTTGACTTTAAAGAAGATCAAAGATTTAGTTTTGCCAGGTATTGAACTTGTCCTGGCAAGTTTTTTCCCAAAAATGACGTTAAGCATCGAAGACTTGCCGACATTGGATCTGCCCACGAAGATCACCTCTCCACTTAAAAACTCGGGAAAATCCGAGGGTTGGTGGGCATCAACGCTCAATTCGACCTTCTCAACGAACATCAAAGACCTCTTCTAAGACTTCCTTCACATCTTCAACGTAATGGATCTTTATACCGGAGGTTACATCTTCTTTCATTTTTCTGACCATAGGTTCATTCAATTTTGGAATTATCACTTCTTTTATTCCAAATCTTTTTGCGGCAAGTATCTTTTCTCGAAGACCGCCTATGGCTAACACCTTACCGTTTAACGTTATCTCTCCGGTCATTGCAATATCATTTCTAACAGCCTTTCCCATTACGACCGAACACAAAGAAGTAAGTATCGCGATTCCGGCTGACGGTCCGTCTTTGGGTATTGCGCCCTCTGGAGCGTGAATATGAAAATCATGGGTTTTAAAGAATTCGTACTTGTCATCGCATAAACTTTTGCATAATGTCATCGCGATCGTAACGGATTCTTTCATAACATTTCCGAGGTTACCCGTTATTAAGGTCTGGGAATTTCCAACAGTTGCCGTTGCCTCTATGACAAGCACCTCTCCACCCGTTGGAGTCCATGCAAGGCCTATTGTTTCACCAATCGATGGTTTAGAAGGAATCTGAGATCTGACAAGCATAGGCGCACCCAACAATTCTTCCACAGATTTTACCGTAATAGCGTTTTCATGATTTTTGACGATATTCCTTGCCATCTTCCTTAAAAGTTTTGACAAAGTCCTTTCGAGATTTCTTACTCCCGATTCGAGGGTGTAATCTTCTATTATTTTTCCAATCGCCTCATCTGTGATCCTGATCTTTATCTTTTCCATTCCATACTCACGAATCAATTTGGGAATTAAGAACCTTTTCGCTATTTCCACTTTTTCCTGAAAGGTGTACCCGGGTATCTCTATAACCTCCATCCTGTCTAAAAGGGCAGGAGGTATAGATTCGACCGTATTTGCGGTTGTGACGAAGACAACACCCGAGAGATCGAATGGGATTTCTATGTAATTATCGACAAAGCGAGAATTTTGTTCTGGATCGAGCACTTCAAGAAGCGCCGCGGCAGGATCTCCCTGAAAAGAGATCCCCATTTTGTCTATTTCGTCAAGCAATATGACCGGGTTATTCACTCCAACTTTGACGAGTGTCTGGATTATTCGACCGGGCAGTGCTCCAACGTAAGTTCTTCTATGGCCTCTTATTTCCGCTTCATCTCTCATACCACCGAGGGTTATCTGACCGAATTTCCTGTTAAGTGCTCTCGCCAAAGACATGCCGAGAGAGGTTTTTCCAACTCCCGGAGGGCCGACAAGACAGAGTATTGGAGATTTTGCGTTTTCATTCAACTGCTTGACCGCTATGTAATCTAAAATCCTGTCTTTCACATCTTCAAGTCCATAATGATCTGCTTCGAGAATTTTTGAGGCCCTTTCAACATTTACGTCCTCTTTCGTCTTTGAATACCAGGGTATATCAAAAAGCCAGTCTATGTAATTCCTCGATACCGTCGCCTCGGGTGAAGATGGGTACATCTTTTCGAATCTCTCTATCTCCTTTTCTATAGTTCTCCTTACTTCTTGAGGATAATGCCCTTTTTTCAATTTTTCCTTTAATTCGTCTGTTTCTGAAGTATCATCGCCAAGTTCATTCTTTATCGTCTCGATCTTCTCTCTAAGGTAGAATTCTTTTTGGCCTTTATCTATCTTTTCCTTGACTTTGTCATCTATCTCTGCCTCTATCTTTAGAAGTTCTATCTCTGAATTCAGATATTTAAGAAATTCAATGATCCTTGTTTTTGGATCTATGATCTCAAGAAATTTCTGCTTGTTTTCAAGACTAAGTTCTGTAAAAGAGATTATCGTGTCGACGAGTTTGTCAGGATCGTCTATCAAAGAAAGTTCAGAAAAGGCATCTTCTGGCAACCTTTTTGTCATTTCAAAGTACTTCAACGCTTTACTTTTCAAAAGTCTCATTACGGCAACAAGATCTTTGGATTTCCTTACTCTCTTCTCGAGTGCTTCGTATTTGCAAAGAAGGAAAGGTTCTTTTTGAGTGTATTCCGTGATCTTAACGCGAATTATTCCTTCCGCAAGTGCCCTTATGCTACCGTCAGGAAGTTTTACAAGTTGCAAAAGACGCGAAAATGTCCCGATCTCGTAAAGGTCGGCCGAATCGGGAATTTCAACATTTTGATTTTTCTGAGAAACAAGAATAAGATATCTTTCACTGTTTTCAACAACCTTATCGAGAGCCTTTATGGCAGATTCACGTTCAACATGAAATGGGATCAATGCCGTCGGAAAGGCAACATCTCCGCCTTTAAGCGGAACGCAGGGCAATTCTTCCGGAGGCATTGCAACTTTTTCTCTTTGCTTTTGTATATTTTCTATTTTTCTATTTCTTGGCAAAAAAATCACCTCTAAAATCTTGAAGGATCGTTTTTTGAAGATATCTTGATATTTCTGTGGTTTTCATCCACGAACTCAAATTCGATCTTAAAATATTCTTCCGGTACATGATTTCCAAGTTTTTCTGGCCATTCGATAAGGGTTATACCGTCGGGATCAAGATAATCTTCAATTGGAAGTTCTTCAACTTCCCACTCGTTGAGCCTGAAGAGATCAACGTGATATACTTTCAAATGCGCATCGTATTCATTGACAATGGTAAAGGTTGGGCTTGTAACCATTCGAGGATTCCCTCCGAGCGCTTCGACAAGATACCTTACGAAGGTGGTTTTTCCGGCACCCAGATCTCCCTGAAGGAGTACAACGCTGCCCTTAGAAATCATTGCGGCAAATTCCTTAGAAATATCCCTGATTTTCTTCTCGTCCACATTTTTAAACACAGTCATCTTCTATATTATACCAGATATATTTCAAAAGCCGAATGGGTGGCATATAATTGGGATGTAGCAGGTGACGGGTGGCTTGTGGCATGCGGGAAAAGTCTTTAATGACAAAGGAAAGGAGAAATTCATGAGAAAATTCATTTTGATTTCAACTGGCATTGCTTTTTTACTCACAGATCTTTTCGCTGACAATTTGGACATCGTCAAAGGATTAATTCAGGACTTCGTGTCTGGAAACTTCACAATTGCGGAATCTCTTTTTACAGATCAAATGAAGCAGGCATTGCCTCCTTCGAAGATGAAAGAAGTGTGGAATCAGATCGAGAATCAATTTGGACAATTTGAATCAATAGAAGGAATAAAGATCTCGCAAAGTGGAGAGTACACGGTCTTTGATCTATTCTCAAAATTTCAAAAATCCTATCTTGATATCCTTGTAACTGTCGACAAAAATTCAAAGGTAGCCGGCCTTTTCTTCAGACCAGCCTCAAGATTTTACGAGATTCCACCTTACGCGATTACTTCCAAATTTGAAATAAAAAAGATAGAAATAGGAAATGAATACAAGGTGCCGGCCGAACTTACAATACCAAATGGCAAGGGTCCATTTCCAGCCGTTATCTTAATAGCCGGATCTGGCCCCGAAGATATGAATGAATCGATAGGACCCAACAGACCATTTGAAGATATAGCGTATGGTCTCTCGTCGAATGGAATAGTCGTTTTAAGATTCGACAAAAGCACTTACGTTTATGCGAAAGAATTTGAAAGTGGACAGATCAAGACAGATCTCGAAAATGAATATTTCAAAGACGCTTTAGATGGAATAGAATTTTTGAAATCTCAAAGTTATGTGAAGAACGTATTCATCCTTGGCCACAGCGAGGGCGGATACCTTGATCCAGCCATTGCGAAAATGTCAGACAAGGCATCGGGAATAATCTTGCTTGCAGCGCCGGCAAGAAATTTGGAAGATGTAATGATAGATCAGTTTGATTACCTTATCTCTATAACTAAAGATTCAACCGAGACACAACAGATGAAAGTCATGATATCACAACTTGAAGAAATAAAAGCACATAAACTCAAAGATTCTACCATCGTTATGGGGGCGCCTGCGAGTTATTACTACGAAGTGGACAGTTATAACCCGATCGATATTCTCAAAACCTTGAAAATGCCTGTTCTTGTAATGCAGGGGGGAAAGGATTACCAGGTAACAAAGAAGGATTACGACATTTTCAAAGAGAACTTTGGATCAGATGACAACTTCACATTCAAATGGTTTGAGGATCTCGATCATATTTTCATGAAATGGGAAGGAATTCCATCTCCGGATCAATACCTTGTTTCAGGTCATGTAAGCGATGACGTCATAAAAGAGATCGTCAAATGGATAAACTCAAACTCATGAGATGCTTAATAGGAGTTGACATTGGGACAACAAGGACAAAGGTCGTCGCCTACGATTTGGAAGGCCGTAGAATAGCGGATGCCGAATCACGATACACGGTAAGGATACCTCAAAAAGGATGGGCCGAGGAGGATCCTGATCTTATATTTCGTGCCATTTTGAAAAACTTAAAGAAGGTCATCGAAATTGTCGGAAATCCCGAAGGCATCTCTTTCAGTTGTGCAATGCATAGCCTCATACCCATTGATGATAGAGGAGAGAAATTATCAAACGCGATCATATGGATGGACAACAGAGGATCGAAAATCTCTGCGAATCTAAAGAACACGCAAATGGGAATGGAGATATACAAAAGAACTGGAACTCCGATTCATCCGATGTCTCCTCTTTTAAAGATTCTCTACATGAGAGAAAGAGAAAGGGAAACCTTCGAAAAAACATTCAAATTCATATCGTTAAAGGAGTACATATTTCACAAATTTTTTGGATCCTATTTGGTTGATCAATCCATCGCGTCTTCGACAGGGCTTTTTAACATACGGCACAGGAAATGGGACATGGACGTACTTGATTTTGCAGGCATAAGAGAAGATCAACTTTCATACGTTGTGCCGACAAATTACATTTTGAAAGGCAATTTATACGCAAAAAAGATCGGGATAGACCCGCAAATTCCATTTGTGATAGGAGGCGCGGATGGACCTCTTTCGAATCTTGGATCTAACGCAATAGACCCGGGAATTGCCGCTTTGAATGCCGGCACAAGTGGGGCATTGAGAGTTGTATCTTCCTCTCCATTTATCGATCCCAAGATGAGACTTTTTACCTACATTTTGGATGAAAAAAACTTTGTAATAGGTGGAGCAGTTAACAACGTTGGAGTGGCCTTGGACTGGTTTGTCAGGACTTTTGGTGGCAAGATCGAGAATCTCGAACGGATGGCGGAGAAAATTCCTGCCGGATCCAACGGTCTTATCTTTTTGCCGCACATAACCGGCGAGAGAACTCCTTACTGGAACTCTGAAATGAATGGAAGTTTTCTTGGAATAAGAATAGATCACAAAAGATCAGATTTTTTCAGGGCTGTGCTTGAAGGAATAGCCTTCAGCCTTTACGAGATCAAAGAAACTATGGAAGAGAATGGAATCGAGATAAAAGAGGTTCATCTGAGCGGAGGAATGTCGTCGTCAAAATTGTTCATGGAAATACTTGGGAATCTTTTCAAAAAAATCTATATCTTCAAAGAGGATTCCTCAACCTTTGGCGCATTTCTTATCGGTGCAAAAGCGCTCGGGATAGATCAAAAAGATCTTTTCAGATACGAAGAATTCGTACCTGAAAAGGCAGAAGATTATTCGCGATTTTTTCAAATTTACAAAAAAAACCATCAAAACTAAGTTTTTTCTTCCCTTGAATAAGGTACGCCAAGAGCCGATGGAGCACCAAAGAGTTTTTTTATCCTGTTGCTTGAGGCAAAAAGCATTACAAACACCGTAAAGATGTACGGGAACATGTTCATTATGTTCACAGGTATTGGTACCTGAAGTATTTGAAAACTGAATTGCAAAACGCTTATCCCGCCGAATGCGTAGGCACCGATAAGCGCTATGACCGGATCCCAGATTGCAAATATAACGAGTGCAACGGCTATCCAGCCACGTCCTGCCGTCATATTTTGAACCCACATTGGCGTGTAAGCGAGAGAAATGTAGGCGCCGGCAAGGCCGCTAAAAAATCCACCTATAATCGTGTAAAGATATCTTGTGAGTATGACATTTATGCCTCTCGCATCGGCCGCATCAGGCGCTTCTCCAACGGCTCTTAGATTCATTCCGGCAGTCGTTTTGTAAAGAAACCACCATATTACAGGTACAGATATATAACCTATGTAAACGAGTATGTCCCTGTTAAAAACGATAGGCCCTATGTAAGGAATATCTCCGAGAAGAGGTATTTTGAGATTTTGAAAACTATTTGCCTGCATTCCAACATAGGCGTTGCCCCAAAAACCGCTCAATCCTTGTCCGAGAAAAACAAGCGCAAGGCCGCTTACGACTTGATTTATCCTCAAAGTTATTGACATAAAGGCATGCAAGGAGGCCATAAGTCCACCAACCAAAATGGCCGCAAGTACGGCAAGCCATAGATTTCCAGTGATGTATGATATGCTAAAACCAGTAAAGGCACCCATTAGCATCATTCCTTCGAGACCGAGATTTAAAACTCCAGATCTTTCGGCGAGTATCTCTCCAAGGGTCGCAAAAAGCAGAGGCGTTCCCGCCCTTATTGCGCCGGCAAAGGTCGATATCACAATGTCGTTCATGATCTCACCACCTTTATCCTGTATCTCATGAATACTTCAGACGCAAGAAGAGAAAAGAGCAATATCCCGTTGAATGCATTTATCAAAGAAGATGGGATCTGCATGAAAAGTTGAAGTTGCTGGCTTCCGACAAGCAACACACCAAAAAAGAAAGATACGACAATCGTCGCGATTGGATCGAGACGGGCAAGCCACGCTATGATGACGGCCGTATAACCGTAACCCGGAGAAAAATTAGGCTGCAACCTGAAAAGCACCCCGCTCATTTCGGCCATTCCACCGATGCCGGAGATCGCTCCGCCTATTACCATCGCAAGGATTATAAGTTTTTTAACATTTACGCCCGCATATTCTCCGGCACGCAAATTATCACCGGCGATTTCGAGATGAAAGCCGAACTTCGTGTACTTGACAAGATAAAGCACAAAAAATGCCATGATTATAGAGATTATTATGCCAAAGTTAAGCCCCCCAGAACCATACTGGGGAAGGATCGCCGATTGAGGAAATTTTGCAGTTATGGGGAAGTTATAACTTCCCGGTCCCTTCCACGGACCATATGTAAGATAATTGACCCAGTATATCGCAACGTAATTGAGCATCAATGTGCTCAATATCTCATTTACACCGAGATATGCTCTCATGATACCGGGAAGGAATCCCCAAAAGGCACCGAACGCGGCTCCAAGAATCATGAGAAGTGGTATCATCACCCATGGATTGTGAATGTTTGGAAATAGGTACAAAGCACCCCATGTGGCTGCAAAGGCTCCCATCTGAAATTGTCCTTCTGCACCTATATTCCACAATTTCATTTTAAAAGCGATCAAAACCCCGAGAGAGGTAAAGAGTAAAGGCATCATTGAAACAAGGCTTTGAATAAGGCCTGGGACCGTTCCCATCGCCCATGAAACAAGTTGCCAGTAGGCTTCGAATGGATCATCTCCGAGAGAAAGAATTATAAATCCGAGAAAGACAAGCGCTATTAAAATAGAAATCAGAGAAGATAGAAATATAGATACTTTTGAAGGTTTTGTGCTTTTCTTTTCAAATTTTATCTTCATTTTTCACACCTGCCATCATAAGCCCAATCTCTTCGATGTGTGATTCGTCAGGTTCGCTGTATCCGATTATCTGACCTTCGTAAAGCACACCAACACGATCGGATAAATTAAATATTTCATAGAGATCTCCCGCTATCAAAAGTATCGCAGTCCCCCTTTCTTTTTGGGCAAGCAAGACGTTGTAGACGAATTCCTCCGCTCCAACGTCAAGACCCCTCGTCGGATGAACCGCTATTATGAGTTTCGGCTCACTTTCTATCTCTCTTGCAAGGACTACCTTTTGCATATTTCCACCCGAGAGAAATTTCACTTCCTGATCTACAGAGGAAGTTGAAATTGAAAATTCCTTTACCAGTTTTTCAGCAGGTTTTCTCAATTTTTCTGGATAGAACAAGTAGGGGTTGAATGAAAAAACAGGAGAGGAAAAGGCCTTGATGAATAAATTCTTGTACACGGGCAATCCACCGCACAGGGCATCCGCTTTTCTGTCCTGTGGAATGTAAGCAACATGATTTTTTATTCTCTCGAGGACATCTCCCGACCTGACTTTAGAACCATTTATAAAGATATTGCCGGTGTAATTTCTCAATCCATAGATGGCCTCTCCCAATTCTCTTTGACCATTTCCTTCGACACCGGCTATCCCTAAAATTTCTCCTCCTTTTACTTCCAAACTTACTCCCTTGACGGCCTCTATTCCTTTGTCCCCGATAACGTGTAAATTTTCTATTTTGAGAATCGGTTTTGAAGGGTGCGACGGCTTTTTGTCTATTTTTAGAACGACGTCGCGGCCGACCATCATTCTCGCAAGATCATTTTCATTCGATCCTTTCGTCTCGACAGTTCCAATAACCTTTCCGTGTCTTAGCACTGTCACTCTGTCAGATATCTCCAAAACTTCCTTTAATTTGTGACTTATGAATATAACCGAGGCTCCGTTGGCCGTCATTTCCCTTATCGTCTCAAAAAGGCCCTTTGCTTCTTGCGGGGTTAATATGGCTGTAGGCTCATCGAGTATCATTATTTTTGATTTAACGTAAAGTAATTTTATGATCTCAACTCTTTGTTGTTCACCGGCCGAAAGTTGCCATATCTTTGCACCTGGATCTACATTGATCTTGTATCTATTTGACAATTCGACGATCCTTTTTCTAACTTTTGAAAGGTCTGGAATTATTCCCAATTCTTTAAGACCTAAAGCAACGTTTTGGACAACGCTAAATGAAGGAACAAGACTGAAATGTTGCTGGATCATTCCTATCCCATTCTCTATTGCATCGCGCGGAGAAGAAATATCTATTTTCTTTCCTTCTAAAAATATCTCTCCCGCGTCTGGCTTGTATATTCCGTAAAGAATATTCATGAGCGTGGTCTTTCCGGCCCCATTTTCACCGAGAAGGGCGTGGACCTCGCCCTTTTTAAGGTCAAAGTCCACGCCGTCATTTGCAATCAAATTGGAGAAAGACTTGGAGATATTTTTGAGTTCGAGAATTTTTTCGGACATATCTTTACTTTTTAATGCTGCCTATTACGCCCTGAACAAACCACTGGATCGATAGCAACTGATCCAAGGTTGCACGCTGGCCGGCCGGTATCATTAATTTTCCAGATTGATCGTATATGGGGCCTTCGAATGGATCAAAATTGCCGGACTTTATCTCATTTTCCATAGCGTTTACGAGTTTTTGCACCTGAGGTGGAACGAGGTTACTCATCGGGGCAAGTTCAACAAGACCATCTGCCATATTTCCATAGTAGAAGGTAGGCTTCCATGTGCCATCGAGGACAGATTTAACATTTGGAACGTAGAATGCGGCCCAGTTCCAAATCGGAGCGGTTAAATAAGAATGGGGTCCGAACTGACCCATATTTGGAGAATCATATCCTATCGCGTAGACGCCTTTTTCTTCGGCCGCCTGTATAGTCGCTGGCGAATCTTGGTGCTGTGCGAGAACATCACAGCCAGCGTTTATTAAACTCAACGCGGCCTCTTTCTCAGTCGGAGGATCGTACCATGTGTATGTCCATACAACCTGAACTGTTGCGTAAGGGTTGACAGATCTTACGCCTAAAGTAAATGCGTCTATTCCCCTTACAACCTCAGGCGTTGGGTATGCCGCAACGTATCCTATTTTATTGGTCTTTGTCATAGATCCGGCTATCAACCCTGAAAGGTACCTTGCCTCTTCCATTGCGCCAAAATATTCGCCTAAATTCGTCGATGTCGCATATCCCGAGCACATTTCAAAGATGGTGTTTGGAAATTCCTTTGCGGCTTGAATAACCTGATCCATGTATCCGAAACTTGTAGCGTATATCAACTTGTATCCCTGAGACGCGAGAGCCCTTAGAACGCTAAGAGATTGAGAACCTTCCGGCACATTCTCTATGTATTTTATCTGGACCTGATTTCCAAAGGCTTTTTGAATCGCAAGCACTCCTCCGTCGTAATGGGCCTGTGTCCAGCCGTTGTCATTTATCGGTCCTACAAAGATGAATGCTATTTTCAGTGGAGCCGCGAGTGATAACGTAAATATTCCCACAAGCAAAAGCACAAAAAGGAATTTACTTTTCATCTTCACTCCCCCTTATTTTGAAATACTTCCGATAACTCCCTTTACAAACCAGTTCATCGAAAGCAAATCCTGATCGGATAAACTTTGACCCGCCGGGATCATCAATTTTCCGGATTGATCGTATATCGGGCCAGAGAAAGGATTGAAAGAATGGGTCTTTATTGCATTTTCCATCGCATTTACGAGGTTTTGAACCTGAGGCGGAACGAGGTTACTCATCGGGGCAAGACCGACAACGCCACTGTCAAGTCCTCCCCAGAAGTTGTGCGTTTTCCATTTTCCATCGAGTATCGCCTGAATATCATCTTTGTAATATGTTCCCCAGTTGAAAACTGAAGCCGTCAAAAAAGTTTTGGGAGCGTAAGAACTTTGATCCGTGTTGTATCCTATGCAATACACGCCTTTACTCTCGGCGGCCTGAAGTGGGGCTGGAGAATCAGTTTCGGATTTTATAACATCACAACCGGCACTTATCAGAGAAAGAGCGGCTTCTTTTTCATTTGGAGGATTGTACCAGTCATTAACCCATACAACCTGAACGGTGGCTTTGGGATTGACGCTTTGAACCCCGAGTGCAAAGGCATTTATCCCTCTTATAACCTCAGGAGTCGGAAAGGCGGCAACATAACCTATTTTGTCCGTTTTTGTCATAGACCCTGCTATAAGACCTGTAAGATATTCTGCCTCTTCGATTCTGCCGAAGTAAACGGCCATATTTGGTCCCGTAAGATAACCCGAGCAATTTTCAAAGATAACATTTGGAAAGAGTTTTGCAACTTCTGCAGTTTGATCCATGTAACTAAAACTCGTGGTGTATATCACGTTGTAGCCATTCAGCGCTAATTGCTTTAAAACATTCACGGCATTTGCGGTAGGAACACTTTCTATGTAGGTCGTTTGAATCTTGTCTCCAAAGTAATTTTGAACATACAATCTGCCAAGGTTTTGTGCATAAGTCCATCCATCGTCACCAACAGGTCCGACATAAATGAAGGCAACTTTTAGAGGGGCAGCAAAGACGTAGAGGCCAATTAACGTAAGCAAAATCAGGAAAAGATATTTTTTCATAGTTCTTCCTCCTTAAATTTAATTTGAAATCACCCGAAGGTGATTTATATCTTTGTAGTCAGACGATTAAGGTCGTCTGGTAGAAACTTTCGAGCCCAATTCCCGAAATTATACAAAGGTCTTATTCGACATTCGTTGGAGGAATTATTTTTGAAGATTATATCACTTTATTTTGAAAAAATCAAAGTATTCTTTCCACATTAAAGGCGATGTTTTTAAAGGTTTTACAATAAAAAGTTCATTTGTGAATATGTAGATGTGCTTGCTTGATTCCGTTAAAAAACTTTGAACTTCACATAAATTAAAGGTAAGATCTCCCAATTCTATATTGTTTTTATCCATTCTAAATTTTGATCTTTTTCCATTTATTATGGCTTCATCCTCGAGAAGAATTTCCTTCGATAAAGAGATCGAATCATGTAATTTTCTTACTTCTTCAACTGTCGGCTTTATCCATTTTGAGCCACAATTTTTGCATTCGAAACCTTTTTTGTAACCTTTTACACTTCCGATATTTTCACATTTGGGACACTGCCACAAATATGCCTCTATGCCTCTGTAATCGGCGTAAGTTTTAGATTTAAATGTATCTAAAAATATAAAATCGAATGCTTTTTGGTAATCTTGAGGATTTACAGGATCGCCGATCTTAACCTTCACAACTCCTTTACTCAATTTCTTTGCCCATCTTGGCCATAAGAGATGAATATCTTCTATTCTTACCGGCAGGATAGGATTGGGAGACATCTTTAACAATCTTATTACTCCCTCCTGTACTTCAAGATGTCTTCCGTCCCAGTTCCTTTCTCCCTCGGGAAAGATACCTATTATTCCTCCACTTTTCATGGTCTTTGTGAATTTCATTATGGCATGCACATCTACCGTGTATCTTTTTATCGGAAAAATTCCGACAAGTTCGTAAAACCATGAGAATCTTTTGTAATGTGCGCTTGTGATTGGAAATCTAACGTAAGAATTGAGTATGTCTATGACGAAAAGTGGATCGGGATAAGATGCATGGTTTGCGATCACAACGTAAGGGCCATTTGGAATCTTTTCTTTTCCTTCCATTCTTACATCGTAGAAGAAAGGCACTATGAACTTTCCGATAAGAAACATAAAAGCGTAAAGAAAAGGAGGCTCAACAACAGGATCAACTCTCCATTTTTTCAAAGGAAGAATCAATGGAAGATGAATTTCTCTCGCCTGTGGAAATCTTTTAAAAAGCGATCTGTTCTCCAAGATCGCGAGTATCAAAATAATTACCAGACCTGCTAACCACGCCCACAAAATGTGAAGATTAAACAATAGCGCTACTCCGAGGGTGTAAAGGAGATATCCAAAGTATATTGGATGTCTGCTCATCGAGTAAGGACCAGACTTAACAAATCTTTTAGTTTCAATCTCTTTAAAAGGAGAACCATGACCATCCAATATCAGATATGCGGCAGAAATTCCAGCCCAGAATATTCCAAATATAATCAAGAAAATACCCCACATCAAGCCTTCTGATGGCCATAAAGAAAAAATTCCAGCGATTCCAAACGGAATTAAAATCCAATAAAGGATGATTTTAAGAAAGATTTTCAGGTACATATATTCTCCTTCCACCTTTTATTTCCTATATTATTACATACTTTATATGAACTTGTTCTTCGTGTATGTAAACGGTAAGAAGTGATCGGTAAAAGGCTTTGCCGATTATAGATCACGCGTTCTTGGTAATTTGAAATCCATTTGGTATATAATATCAATGATAGGGAAGAAAATGGAGGTGTTTATCGCTGGAGACTATTTCAAGATTTAAGATACCTGAATCCGTCAACATAGTTTCTTTTCTTGGAGAGTACGATTCCAATCTTAAGGCAATAAAAAAATATTTTGATGTTGGCGTAACTTTAATGGATTCTGAATTGTGGATAAAAGGTGAAGAAGAAAAGGTAAAACACGTTAACGGTGTCCTTGAAAAGATGGTCAAAATAGTTTTAAAGGAAGGGAGTGTTGACATAAGAGATCTTCTAAATACGAAAGAAAGAACCTCTTCAAAGATAGAAGGAGTTGGTGTATTTCCAAAGACCAAGGGTCAACAAAAGTACATAGATGCGATGAAGGAAAATGACATAGTCTTTTCCATAGGCCCTGCTGGAACGGGAAAAACGTATTTAGCCGTCGCAATGGCTGTCGAGCAACTTAGAAGCGGTCAAATACAAAGAATAGTTCTCACAAGACCCGCAGTCGAAGCCGGAGAAAAACTTGGCTTTTTGCCGGGAGACATGATAGAGAAGGTTGATCCCTACCTGAGGCCTCTTTATGACGCACTCTTTGATATGATGAGTCCCGAAAGGTTCAATTATTACAGGGAAAAAGGCATCATCGAGGTTGCTCCTTTGGCTTACATGAGGGGAAGAACGTTAAACAATGCTTTTATGATCCTTGATGAGGCGCAAAATACAACTCACGGCCAATTGAAGATGTTTTTGACAAGAATGGGGTTTGGATCAAAGGTCGTTGTCACGGGAGACATAACCCAAATAGACCTTGAAAATAAATCTGATTCGGGACTTTTGGAAGTTCAGAAGATATTGAAAGAGATCAAAGGTGTCGCTTTCGTTTATTTGGAAGAAGAGGATGTCGTAAGAAATCCGATAGTAAAGAGGATAATAAAAGCCTATGAATCTTTTGAAGAAAATTCAAAGTAAAAAGTTTTACACTTATTTCTATTACATTGCCGCACCTTTAATAATGGTTATTCTCGCGAATTTCTCCATACGTCCAAAGTTGGAATGGATAAGCGAGTACATGATAATAGGAAGTGTCAATTTTCTTACCTTTAAATGGATAGGTGATCATGTAAAATTCTTTAAAATTCATGACCAATATTTCTGGACCTATGCATCTTTAATATTTGTAACTATTCTATTTTTCCCAATTGGTGCTTACTTTTTTGGTCCATATGGAATACCCGTATGGTTGGGTGTCATACTCATAACTGCTTTGATGGGCACTGAAAGTGGAATTGCGTCTGCCTTTACACTCTCAACAGTTGCAACTGTCATTTCTTTTTACGACTTCAAAGTTTTTGCGATTTACATGATCAGTTCTGTTGGTGCCATATACCTTGTGAGGAATTTCAACAAGAGAACGGACATGACCAAGATGACTTTTTATTCGGCCGTAATAGGTATTGGGATTTTTTTGGTCATGAACCTTAACTTGAACATTCTTAACAGTAAAGATATTTTAATTCTTTTCTTTAATCCATTCATCTCGATGATTTTAGCCTTTGGAATTATGCCCTATGTCGAATATATTTCGAGGATATATTCGAATATCGGTTTACTTGAACTTGGCGGATTGAGCCACCCACTTTTGAAAGAACTCTCGATGCAGGCACCCGGTACATATTTTCACAGTGTCGAACTTGCCAATATGTGTGAAATGGCCGCAAGCAGAATAAACGCAAATTACACTCTCGCAAGGGTTGGCGCTTATTTTCACGATATAGGAAAGATGAAAAGGCCCGAATTCTTTACAGAAAATCAAAAGGGCCCTAATCCACACGATAAGATGTCACCTATAATGAATTATTTAGTCATCACCTCTCACGTCAAATACGGTGTGAAGATGGCCCAAGAATACAGGCTTCCATTGCTTGTTGAGGACATAATAAGAGAACATCATGGCACAAGAATGGCATCTTTTTTCTACCAGAAGGCATTATCAGAGAATCTCAATGTTAGTCCGGACGATTTCAGATACCCCGGTCCAAAGCCACGTACAAAAGAGGCCGGCATTGTTATGCTTGCCGATTCTTGCGAGGCGACTTTTAAATCAATGAAGGAAATAAATCCTTCCAAAATACAAAACATCGTCGAAGAGATAGTAAATAAAGTCTACAATGAAAGACAACTTGACGACTCCGGCTTGTCTCTGAGAGACCTTGATGAGATATCACAAGAATTTTCAAAGATACTTTCTATGAGGTTGAAAACACGTATTTCCTATCCTTCAAAAGAAGAGGTCGAAAAGGTGATAAGAATTGCCAATTGAGATTTTTAACGAACAGGAGATCGATATAAATATCGACCTTATTAAATCTATCCTCAATGAGGTCTTAAGGAGAGAGGAAGAAAATGGAAATATAGTGCTCGCCTTCGTCGATGAAAAAGAGATAACAAGACTTAACGCCTATAGAAATTCAAATGGACCTACCGATGTACTTTCTTTCAATTACGATCTTCCTCAATTAAAGGGAGAGATATACGTATGTCCTTCTTACGTTAAAGAGAATGCGAACGAATTCAAAGTCTCTTTCAACGAAGAGATACTAAGGGTTTGCATTCACGGCATACTGCATATATGCGGCTACGATCACGAAAATGACAAAATTAAGGCCAAAGCAATGTTTGAGAGACAGGAAGGTTATTTGTCAGATTTTTCGGAATCCTTGGACAAAATTTCTTGAATTGCCTGTGCAAGCGCTGCCAGTTCTTCCTCTGAAGGGTCTTGACTTACCTGCTTGATCACTTTGTCTGGCTCCTGAACTATGACTGTTTTCTTTTCTTCTGCCTTTTCTTTGTCTGCATTCAAGGCTTTTTTTAGTCGTTCTTCTATTTCTTCGTCACTTATTATATTCGTATCGTAAGAGAGAGCCTTCTGCTCATTTCCTATCAAAATATCTTTCATTTCGTCTTCAACGTTCTCTTCATTTTCTTCTACCTTAAGAGAAGACGCTTTTATGATATTTTTCTTTCTTCTAAATATTATGTACAAAGTCGCCAACGTGGCCATACTTGCAAAGAGAAGAATAAAGATGAGAAAAATCTCAACTATGGAGAGAGATTTGGGCTTTGTATTGCTTTGGTACGAAGAGAGTAATGGGTTGCTTTCCCAGTGGGCTATTTGATTTATAAGATTGGTTGTATTCTCAATAGATGTACCCTTAGCCGTCGTAAGGAAATTTTCTGGAAGGTATGCCCTCGCCGTTACCATATCTCCAGAATAGAGTGCGCTTAATCCTATAAGTGTCTTTATATTCGAAGTATTCTCGAGAGAAGGATCAAGGGTAAGAGCCTTTTTCAAATATTCCTCTGCCATTTTGTAATTCCCAACGTTAAAATACATTACTCCCTGAGAATAATAAACGTTTAAATTCTGGGCGAAAGATAGAATCGGAAAGATGACAAGAATCGATATGATGCTAATTTTGATAAACCTCAATTTCATAGACACCTCCTTTCACGGTGATCATGTAGAGGTAAGAATTATACGTTGTGGCATCTATTACTTGAGAGTTTACAACCTGATACACCGGAACTTTTACACGATTTACCATATCGTAAAAGTTAAGGGTATGATCTCCGGTAACGATAAAATAATTTCCGTAAGGCAGTATTTTACCGTTTCCCACATCTCCATTACCTATTATCTGAACACCCTTTTGAACCATATCGATCGCAAGCAACATGTAATTTGAGGAAAGCAAATACATCGTCTTTCCAGAGACAAAAACAGAATTAAATGGAAAGAGAGTTTGATCTGATTTCATGTCGATCTTTTTCATCAGATCGTCTATCGGCTCAAAAAAGGTGGCGGTCATGCTGTTAAGATCGTACAGGGATATGTAAGATGTAGATATAACAACAAAAGAGTTAATCGATGGCATGTACCACATACGTCCGCTAATGCCTGGCACTGTCAGAAGTACCTTACCGTTTTCGGATAAAAAAGTCGATGTGGAATTCTGTGAAAGAGTATAGATATTGTTGCCCATTACGAAGACATTTCTGTAATTTAAGGCAGTGATGGTTCCTTGAAAGGTTGCCAAGGTGCCATCGAATTTCAAAATTTGCCAGTTATCAGTGATAAGATAAAGATTGCCATTGTAAAGATTTGAAAATCTTACATTTCCAGAATATACCTTCGCACTTCCTCCAAGAGAGAGATAATACACATCATTCGAAGAGATAATGTACGTTCCGTTAGATGCTACCTCCAGTTTTCCTACTTTTGGCACAGAAACAGAGTATATTTTTTTGAGAAAGATTCCAGGCGAGGCTTTTTTGATTATATAATCTCCCTCCGAAAGATATTTGTAAGTCATAACCCGTGTACTTACAGTTGATATCTTCGTTGTGGTCGATTGGATAGTTTGAGGGAAGTTGTCCGATTTGAAAGTTAATGTCGATGAGGTCGTTGTCGAGACGAGATTTGTTAGTAATTTTATGACATTGCTATGAATGAAAATGTCAGAAAAAGAATATGGAAAGGTGAATTTTTGATTTCCAAAGGCTGTCGCACTTTTTACAGAAACAAAACCGTCTCCCAAATTAGTTACGAGTTCTGGAAAGGTAGAGGTAAGAGATCCGAAATTGCTGTTTGCGATCCCCGGATTGGTTCCCGCTATCGTTATGAAGGTTATTCCGGGTGGAACGGTCATTTTGTTCAATCTCTGTAAAAAAGATGAATTGGGCGAAAGATCTTTTGCAAAAAAATTGAGACTGTAAAGGTAAGAAATCGCCGTGCTAAGTATGTATTTGACGGAGTTAACAGACAGTCCGAATTCACGGCTTACAAATTCATCGCCGGCATTGTAAAGATTACTTATCGTGTAAGCAGAAGCAAGATTTGTTCCATCATTTGGTGTATCGAAGAGTACAACTTTTTTAACATTTCCGGCAGAAGGATTTGATTCAACAGCGTAACGGGCTATCAACCCACCAATGCCTTGGGCAAAGATGTAGGTGTTTCCCTGAAGCGTCCCGAGAAGACTGGAAAGCAAATTACCAACGTACTGGGTATAACTGTCATATCCAGAAGATCCAAAGTAAGATATCATCTGAGAGGTGAACGAAGAGTCACGATAGGTGGTCAATGGATAGGAAAAAAGATATACGTTGTAATTGGGAAAGTCCTGGACCCAAAAATTGAATGAGAAATTTGGCAATATACCTGAAAAATTCGCGTTTTCTCCCGGAACAATGACAATGTTACTTTGAAGGTTTGAAATTTTGTTAAGAGGTATAAGGCCGTAAGATACATTGTATGTTTTCAATCTCAGCGCTATTATGCCAGGGAAATAAGTCATGGCCGTTAGATATGGTTTACCATTTATCTCACTTATCTGGCCTCCATACAAACTCTGAACCGTTCCATCTTGGAAAACCTCAAAGGCCTCAAGATTGGACTGATTGAGGCCGAGATAATATTCAGAGGGAATTGGAATCGAAATGATGACAGGCGATCTTGTCATTGAATTCGTGCCACTTTTCCATTTTAATACGTAAGGCGTCCCAACAAAACTCGATATGGCAGTAAGGGTAGTGTATTGAGTAGAATCTTTAGTGATGGGAGATGATATGGGATAATTTCCGGGATCAAAGGCTCCTTCTTGAAAAGATATCTCGACACTTTCGACGTTTTTACTCTTTTGTGGCAAAGAAGAAATAGCAAAAACAATTACCAAAAAAACGATGATAACTCCTGCAACAGACGAAACGATGATCAATCTTTTTTTTGAAGAAAATAATTTTTTAAACAGATCAAAGATCTTCACCCAAGGATCTCCTTTACAGTTTTGTAAAGATGCCCGTTCCCTATCTTCGAAAGAATCTCTCCATGAAGATTATCGGCAAATTTTCTGGCTTCTTCAACGCCCATGACCTTTACGAGAGTGGCTTTGTTTTCCTCTACGTCCTTTCGTGGGGTTTTTCCAATCTGTTCAAATGTGGCCGTAAGGTCCATTATGTCATCGAGAATTTGAAAGTAGATACCAAAATTATATCCCGCCTCCGCGTAGGGAGTTGAATCCTCGCCTGCCATAAGAGATCCAAAAGAAAATGCAAAAGCAAAAAGAGCACCAGTCTTGCCTTTGTACATTTCAAGAACTTCTTCCTTAGACGGAAATTCATGACTTTTTGCCATGAGTATATCCATCGTTTCACCATTTACAAGTTCTATGAGAGTTCTTGTGAAGGCCTTTATCACATCGTTGTTTTTAGATTCTGTACACGTGTGCCCCGCTATCGAAAAAAGCAAATCTCCGGCCATTATCGCAATGTCTTCTCCGAATTTCACATGATTCGATGGCATCCCCCTTCTGTACGAGTCGTTATCGATTGCCGGCAGATCATCGTGAATCAAGGATCCAGCGTGCATCATTTCGGTAGCACACGCAACTTTCATCGCGATTTCTTCATCAACATCAAAATCCCGGGCACTTGCAAGAACGAATTTGGGTCTTAAACGTTTTCCCGGCAATTTTAAAGTGTAGAGCGCTGCTTCTTCGAGCCGAGGCGACAAATTAAAACTTTTTACGATCTGCTCCATCATCAGGTCAATTTCCTTCGTGGCCTTCACCTTCGCCTTTCTCTTCATTTTCGAAATACTTCCTTATCTGATCTATATCTAAATGTTCTACAAAATCCTTGAACTCTCTTTCTTCGGTCTGATCCTGATCTTCTATCCTTATGCCTCCCTCTGCTATTATCTTTTCAGTTGTAAAAATCGGTATTGATTTCTTTGTGGCAAGTACAATTCCATCTGAAGGTCTGCAATCTATCTCTTTTTTTTGATCGTTCACTTTCAATATCAATTTTGCCTTGTAGGTGTTGTCTTCCAAAGAATCTATGAACAATTCTTGTGGAATGGCACCGAAACTCTCTATTATGTTTAACATCAGATCGTGGGTCAAAGGTCTTGGAAATTCGGCCTTTTGAAGGGCAAGAGAGAGCGCAAATGCCTCGCAAGATCCTATCCATATCGGAAGGACAAGGGAAGAATTCGGAATTTCGAGAATAACGACAGGTGTGTTGTTGCGCTTGTCAAATGCCAATCCTTTGACTTTTACTTCTTTCATTTACCTCACCTCCTTCGATTCTTTGTAACTCGGCCGTCATTTTATCCCTTAAAAAATCCGCGATCTCTTTTGATCCCATCTTTTCGATCTCTTCGAATTTTATAACCGGCATTATGGAAAGATATATATCGGCCCTTTTTATGTACATTGAACCCTTTGGCATTGATCTTTCCGTTCCGGATATCACAATCGGTAGAATTGGGACTCTTGCCTTAGTTATGATCTTCATCGATCCTGCCTTGAACTCGTGTATCTTTCTGTCTGTGCTTCTTGTTCCTTCGGGGAAAATCGCAATGACCTGGCCTTCTTCATGCATCCTTTTTATTACGTTCTCTATGGCATAAACGGCATCACGGGGATTTTCTCTATCTATAAGTTCTCCTCCAAGGACTTTTAAAAACTTTCCAACTGTGAAAAAATTACCCAATTCCTTCTTGGCTATGAAGCCTGTGTGTGGATTTACGTATCCCTGAATTAGAGTTATATCTAACATACTTCTGTGATTTGCAACTATTATGTATGGGCCCTTTGGAGGTATATTTTCTTTTCCAAAGATGTGAACCTTACTTCCGGGAAAGGAAAAGGACCTTCTTCCCCATCTTCCAACGTGAAGATTTATGTATTTCTCTCTTTCTATGCCATTTCTCTTTTTAACTCCTCTGACAAAGAAAGGAGCATAAGCCATATAAAATAAAAATGCAATCGCTGTAAAAAGATAACGGACAACTCCCATTTTTTCACCCTTTCAATTATACCATGAAAATATACACATGCCTGCCGGTTTGGGCTTCAATTGAAATATGAAAATTCCATTTTACAAAAACAAACGGCAGGATAACCTGCCGGATAGATTGTTTAATTTGAACTTATATCAAAGACATGAGTCTTTCAAGGAAAGAAGGAAGCACAAAGGCTGCGTCGTGAATTTTGCGATTGTAGTATATCAATGTTCCATCAAGCGCTTTTATTCTCGATTCATCTCCTTTAAAAGAAGGATCGACATTTTTTGACGCGTAAACGAAGACCCAGAATCCGGAAGGATACATGGGCACAAAGGATATATAAGGTTTAACGATCGGAAAGGCTTTTTTTATTTCCCTAAAACATCTTTCCATCTCTTTGGAATCGTAGACTGGATTTTCGGCTTGAACTGAGATCACTCCGTCATCTTTAAGCGCTTCCCGGCAGGATGAATAAAACTCTTCGGTAAAAAGAGAATTGCCCGCTCCTTTGTACGGATCTGTCGAATCAACTATTATGACATCATATTCATTCTTTTTCTTGGCGACAAAATTCTTTCCGTCTTCATTGTATATTGAAACGCTCGGATCCATAATTTTCGACGCCACAGATGGAAAGTATTCCTTGCACGTTTTTATAACGTCAGGATCTATTTCCACGAGATCGACTCTTTTAACGGATCTGTGTTTTAATATCTCCCTCACCGTGCCGCCATCTCCTCCGCCAATGACAAGCACACTCTCAGGATTGGAATGCGAAAAGAGAGGAACGTGGGCAATCATCTCATGATACGTGAATTCCCATCTCTCGTTAAGTTGGACCATTCCATCCATGACAAGAACCTTTCCCAGATCCGGCGTTGAGAAAACATCTATCTTTTGGATGGGACTTTGTTTAGAAAAGTCAATCTTGCTCAGGCGATATTTTGTGCTTACATTTCCTCCGGCCACAAATTCTTCAAAAAAGAAGGGCAAATTTTCCTTAGCCAACTTTTACACCTTCCAATCCTTCGATTCCGATTTTGTCATATTCTCCTCTTTGGAGTTCTATAATGGATTCCCTTTGTGATTTCATGACACTTTTAAGATACTCAAAAGCCTTCCATGGATCGACTGAATCTCCGCATGTGAATATATCAACGGCAGCATAACCGTATTCCGGCCACGTATGAATCGACAGATGAGATTCTGCGATTACAACCACTCCACTAACTCCGTAAGGGTTGAATCGGTGAAAAGTGGAATTAACAATCGTAGAATTCGCCTTTCTTGCTGCCATTCTCATGTGTTCTTCGATGCCGGCTACATCGTCAAGAACAGATGGTTCACAACCGTAAAGTTCTATAAGTAGATGTCTTCCAAGAGCCTTCATATGCGGCGCGCCTCCTTTAATCTATAGTTATCCACAACAAAATAGCCTTTTTTGACTTTGAAACATTTCTCAACTGGTGCTTTCTATCGGCTTTATAATAAAAACAATCTCCACTTTTCAATTTGAATCTCACATCATCGAGCCATAATTCAACGCTACCTTCTATAACGTATCCGAATTCTTCTCCTTGATGGTAATCTTCGGCAAGAGTTTCTCCTTCGGGCTTGATCACAACTATTTTTGGATCTATTTTTTTGTCCTCAACGCCGGGTATCAAAAGCATCGATTTTATACCTTCGGGTTCATCGTAAAGAGGTACTCTATCTTTTTTCGTGAAAACGACTTTTGATGGAACCTCTTCCGCGAAGAATTGCCTCAAACTTATTCCCAAAACGTTAAGGATCTGTTCGAGAGTTGCTATGGAAGGTGAAGTCTTGTCCCTTTCAAGTAAAGAAATAAAACCCTTTGTAAGGTCTGCTCTCTCGGCAAGTTCTTCTTGAGTAAATCCTCTCGAAAGTCTTAGCCTTTTCAATTTTGCCCCTATTTCCATAGAAAACCTCTTTAATGATGTGCTTTTGTTTAAAATATTAAACGCTAAAAAGCAATAAGGATCAAGAAAAAATGTTTAATTTATCTCAAAGAACTCTGTTTTATTTCGCACATGAATCTAATATAATTAAACAAATTGATTAGCAGCGTTAAACAGTATATCACTTTTATTTTTCAATGTCAATAGTTTGGATCAAAAAAAACCGCCCGTTCTTCCGGGCGGTGGTGAGGAGGAAGCACTCAGACGGTGACGTTAACTATTAGAAGTATAACATATCCCATACCCTTGTTTTCAAAATATTCTCTAAAAATTCTTATTATCGTCACTTACCATTTTTCCCAGAAATTGGGAGTGATAGTTTTCTTCAAAAGAATGTGAATTCCTATTCCTATAAGGTAAGATGCTATCAAGGCCACAAAGGTTTGATTGAGAGAAAATCTGTAACCGAAGACTTGGAATATGCTCGTAAATAGAAAGACCGAGAATATTATCCCGCCTATCCCTATAAAGTTTCTTTTCGTCAACTCTCTTATGCCTTCCACCGCAAAGAATATGGCAAATATTATCTCCACGATAAGGCGAAAGTTAAAATTAAAAACCCCTATTATCGAAAGAAATAGAAATAGTCCGACTATCAAAAGAAAAAGCGCAAATGCCTTCATACTCTCTCCTTTACCCACCTCTTTGAAAGGCCCTTTCTTAAAGCCTCTCTTATATCGTCTCCATCCTTTAAAATAACACCCACAGCGTAAGCCTGCTTTTTTGCAGCCTTTGTAAAGTTAGATGTGGAAACAACCACTGCATACTTAAGACGTGGAAAACCATTACTTTTCCAGTATTCCATGCCGGTAAATACTTCCTGAATCGCTTTGTTCGTTACTCCATTTGTGCAATTTTTGGCCTGCACCGCTATTTTACCATCGAGTATCAGATCAACGCCAAAATCGGATGCATTCGTGTTAGACGTTGGTTTTTTGACACTCCAGCCACTTTGAGAAAAAAAGGTTTCTAAAAACTTTTCGAATTCCGTTCCGTCGCCATTTCCCGCCACTATTTCAAACCATTCTCTTAACTTTCTCAAATTCCTACTTTTCTTGTAAGAATAAGAGATGATGTAGGCAAAGAGAATTACCACTACGAAAAGTATCAAAAACAAAATCGCGTAAAATACAAAGTTGTCCAAGGAAATGACCTCTCTTTGGGAGTTAATCTTGCATTATGATATAATGCTTTCGATAACCATTAACATTTTACCACAACTTGTTAAGAAAAAGGGGTGATCTTTTGACTGCCGATGTTTTTATGGATGTAGTGAAGCAGGGCATCTTTCTATTTTTGACAGTGGTAAGTCCGGCTCTTATAGTAAGCCTTGTGGTGGGACTTATAATAAGCATCTTTCAGGCGATAACCCAGATAAATGAACAGACCCTTACCTTCGTTCCAAAGATACTCGCTGTGTTTTTTACTATAGCCTTAACAGGTTCGTGGATGTTCCAGAAAGTCATAGATTACACGATCATGCTATGGACTCAGTATTTATCGATGATATGACTTTATGAGTCTTGATCTGTTTTTTGAAACAAGATTTCTTGTCTGGATAATGATCCTGACAAGGCTTGCTGGTTTGTTTTTCTTTTCACCTTTTTTAGGCGCGTCCTTTATACCGAGAAGCGTCAAGATTTTGATAATCCTTGTTCTCTCATGGATATTGATGCCTTATTCGAGCGCCGTCGTTTATCTTTCAACACCCGTTGGCGTGATAGCGTGGATGATCTTTATCAATTTCACGATAGGAATGGCAATAGGCCTTTTTGCAACGATCTTTTTCGATGCCGTTCAATTGGCAGGCCAGATTTATGGTTATCAAATAGGATTTGCAGTCGCCAACGTTCTCGATCCCCAAAGTGATCAACAGGTACCCATTCTTGGTCAATTGATGTATCTTATAGCCGCCTACCTTTTTGTTTCAATCGAAGGGCCTGGCATTTTGATAAATGCCGTAACCTCTTCTCTTCAAATGATACCCGTCAACACGCTTTACCTTGGAACCTCTTTTGTACCAACCTTTTGGAAGGAGGTCGGCACCATTTTTTCCGTTGGAATGCAGATAGGCTTTCCCATAATAGCCTTTATGATAATGGTTACCCTATTGCTTGGAATCATGGCAAAGGTTATGCCACAAATGAACATATTCATGGTCGGATTACCGCTTAACATACTTGTGGGACTTTTGATGTTTTCGGTTTTGATTCCTATATGGTTTACCGTCTTTGGAGATATTTTAAATCAACTCTCGGCAAAGTTAATGGTTTTCATCTCGGAGATGTGACATGTACGTAGATCTTGGTCTCTTTGCAGATCCAGAAAAGACCGAACGGGCAACTCCTCATCGCAGGCAAAAGGCAAGAGAAGAAGGACAGGTCGCCCAATCTAAAGATCTTAATTCCGCCACGGCACTTTTAGCGGTATCGGCTGTCGTTTATTTCACTTTCAGTAAACTTTATTATCAATGGGGACACATTTTTTTTGTCTTTACAGATGCCTTTGGTACAGATGGAAACCTTTCCGTAACGCAGGCAATGGGATATTTAACAGAGGCTTTTTCCATAGCACTCGGATGGCTCGCGTTAGTTATGGTGGCAGGCATTGTCGGAGCGGCAGTTCCATCTTTACTCCAGACAAGGTTTGCCTTTTCGATGAAGGCGATAATTCCAGATCTTAGTAAGTTGAACCCCATAGAGGGCATCAAAAGGATGTTTTCTCTGCGATCTGTCTTTGAATTCATCAAATCAATTGCCAAGATAGCGATAATAGGATACATCGGTTACATAACCATAATTGCCGGATGGAATCAATACCTTATGACCTCTCAGGAAAGCCTTTTAGATTCATCTGTTATAATAGGTAATATGATCTTTCAGTTGATCATGAAGGTAGGTCTTGCGTTGCTTGTGATAGGAATTCTTGATATCTTCTATCAAAGATGGGAATACGAGAGATCCTTGAGAATGACGAAAAAAGAAGTAAAGGACGAAATGAAGGATTACGAAGGGAACCCGTTGGTAAAGAGAAAGCAACGCGAAAAGATGATAATGATAGCAAGAAGCAGGATGATGCAAAATGTCAAAAACGCCGATGTGATAGTTACAAACCCTACACACATAGCCGTCGCGTTAGAGTACAAGGAAGATATGAACGCCCCAAAGGTTATAGCAAAGGGAGCGGGGGAGGTTGCCGAGAGGATAAAAGAAATAGGCTCAAAATATGGAATACCGATAATAGAAAATCCTCCTCTTGCCCGCGAACTTTTTAAAAGTGTTGAAATAGGAGATGAAATACCATCAAGGTTGTACAAAGCCGTTGCCGAGTTACTCGTTACAGTTTACAAAATGAAGAACGCGGTGTGATATGATATCGAGATACGGCGCATTTATCGTGGCAATAGGAGTACTTTTCATAGTACTTCTTATGATTTTGCCGTTAAATGGCTTTATGCTCGATCTTTTGCAGATAATAGATATAAGCATCTCCTCTATAGTTTTAATGGACGCGATGTTCATAAAAAGGGCCATAGATCTCTCTTCTTTCCCAACGCTTGTGCTTGTGATGACCTTGTTCAGAATAGCGCTTAATGTCGCCGCGACAAGAATGATATTGCTTGATGGTAAAAACTTTCCCGGTCATGTGATAATCGCTTTCGGAAATTTCGTTGTGGGCGGAAATTACATAGTCGGTATAGTTGTCTTCTTTATAATAGTTATAGTCCAGTACATCGTTATAACTCGCGGAACTGAAAGAATTTCCGAAGTAGCGGCCCGCTTTACACTTGATGCCATGCCCGGAAAGCAGATGGCAATAGATGCAGATTACAATGCCGGTGTGATAACGGAGAGCGAAGCAAAGAAAAGAAGGGATGAGGTAAGAAGAGAGGCTGACTTTTACGGTGCGATGGATGGAGCATCTAAATTCGTGCGCGGAGATGCGATATCGAGCATAGTCATAGTCTTTATAAACATAATAGGTGGTCTTATAATAGGAATGCTTATGCAACACATGAGCATAACCGATGCGGCTCAGACGTATACTCTTCTTACGGTTGGAGACGGACTTGTTGAACAGATTCCTGCCCTTTTGATGTCTGTGGCGAGTGGAATAATAGTATCGAGAGCGGCCTCTACACACGCGCTTGGAGAAGACGTTATCAAAGAACTCGGATCTGAGCCAAGAATTTTGATAATCGTTGGCGTGATAATAGCCTTGCTCGGAATTTTTACTCCTCTTCCAAAATTCTCGACGATTTTAATAGGAAGCATCTTTATACTTTTTGGAATTTTTGCAAGAAATTCTATGCCTGCTCCCGAAAAAGAAACTGCGAGTGGGCCATCTATATCCACAACTAAAACATCCCCATCTTCGGATGTCAGCGATATAATAAATACGGATACGGCAGAAATAGAGATAGGCTACAGTCTTATCCCGCTTGCCGATAAGTTTCAGGGTGGCGATCTGCTTGACAGGGTAACGATGGTTAGAAAACAAATAGCGTACGAACTCGGCCTTATGGTAAGTCCGATTAGAGTAAGGGATAGCGTGCTTTTAAAACCAAACGAGTACGTGATAAAGATCTTAGGAGCTGAAGTCTCGAGATTCGAACTCTTTCCAAACAAATTGCTTGCAATAAATTCATCGATGGTCGAGGCAAAGATAGAAGGAATTCAAACAAGAGAGCCTGCCTTTGGACTCGAGGCTTTCTGGATAAATGAAGATCAAAGAGAAAGGGCAAGAGGTCTTGGATATACCGTTGTCGATGCACCGAGCGTTTTTGCAACCCACCTTATGGAAGTTTTGAGAAGTCATGCATCGGAATTGCTTGGAAGGCGGGAGATGGAACTTTTGTTAGAAGGCATGAGACAAAAAATTCCATCTCTTGTTAACGAATTGATCCCTTCGGTTATGAAGGAGTATACTGTTAGAAATGTCTTAAAGAAATTTCTAAAGGAAAGAATCTCGATAAGGAATCTACCCGTGATCTTTGAAGCGTTGCTCGAACATGGTGACAAGAGTAACAACGTGCCAGAACTTTATGCCATAGCAAGGATCGCCATGAAAAGGCAGATAACAGAATCTGTCAAATCGGAAGATGGATATATACATGCTATAACTTTGTCACAAAATCTTGAAGAAAAATTAAGTGAAACACTATCTATTTCGGGAGAAAATAAAGTTTTAAATGTTAATCCAGAATTGATGTCTAAAATAATAGACAAGATATCCCTTTCGATGAAAAAGGTCATGGAAAAGAGAAGTACGCCAGTTATACTCTGTTCTTCGTCGATACGTGAGGCTCTTTTCAATTACATCTCGAGAATTTTACCCAAAGTATCGGTAGTCGCTTACGAGGAAATCACAGATGATGCGAAATTGAAAATAGAAGATATGATAAACATCGGAGGTTAAAGATGGAATTGAAGAAATACACCGCCCAGACTATGGCAGAGGCGATGATAAAGATAAAGGAAGAACTTGGGGAAGACGCAATAATAGTCCAAACGAGAAAGATAAAGCGCGGAAGTTTTCTCGGCATAGGAGGGAAAACCTATGTCGAAGTGATGGCAATAAAAGATGATGAAAAGGTTGTGAGAGAGGAAAAAAGAATGCCATCTCAAAAAACGATCGAAGAAGAGATCGCGGAAATAAAAATGAGCATAAAGGGGGTCAGCGAGAAAATATCCGAAGTCAGGATGACAGGACTCTTTCCCGAGCCTTTCGAGAATTTGAGAATCCGTCTCATAGAACTTGGAATGAATCCCTCCGAATCTTTTTCCATAGTAAGCGATTTGACTAAAAAGATGACGGTCGAAGACGCAAAAGACAAACAAAAGATAGAATTTGCGATTCGTCAATTGTTCGATAATTTCGTGAAAAGGCAAAAAGTGAATTTTTCATCGGGTCAGAAGGCCATTTTCATAGGGCCAACGGGCGTTGGAAAGACCACAACTATAGCAAAGATCGCGGCAAAACTTGGCCTTAAAGATAAATTGCCCTTGCTAATATTGAGTTTTGACACGTACCGAATCTCTGCGGCCCAGCAAATGAAGACATATGCCGATATCATGCATATACCATTCGACGTTATCTACACACCGGATCAGGCCATGGAGATAATCTCTTCAACTCCAAACAGAATAATCCTTATCGACACGGCCGGAAGAAGTCAATTCGACGAACTTAAGATATCGGAGATAGAAACCTACGTAAAGACTATAAAGCCAGAATTTGTTTTTCTTGTTATAGACGCAACAAAGAAAAGAATGGACGTGGAAGAGAATATAAAACATTTTTCGCCCATCGGAATAACACATGTAGTGCTTACCAAAATAGATGAAACCGTGTCCATTTTTGGACCGCTTATGGCGATCCGAGACTCAAAACCCGTTGCCTTTGTCACAAATGGTCAAAGTGTGCCGGGAGATATAATTTCTGCGGCAGATTTCGACTTTGAAGATTTCATTGTGAAAGAGGTTGTTGGCCGGTGAAGGATCAGGCTTCTGAATTGAGAGATCAGGTACATCTTGCGCGTATAATAACAACCGTGTCAGGGAAGGGCGGAGTTGGGAAATCTTTGATGACCCTTAACCTTGCAGTTGCTCTTTCGAATATGGGAAAGAGGGTACTTGTCTTCGACATGGATGTTGGGTTTGCGAATTTGAATATACTTGGAGGCATAGAATCCAGAAAAACATTGAAAGATTTCTTTGGAGGTCTTAAATTAAAAGATATTATAGAAAAAACGAAATACGGATTCTGGCTTTTAAACAGTGGAAACAGCGCAAATGATTTTTACGCTTTTCAATTTGGAGAAAGAGAGAGGCTTTTCTCTGAATTTTACGAATTCGTAAGTGATGTCGACTACATTCTTTTCGATACCGGCGCGGGATATTCAAAACTGTTAGACGACGTTTACACGGCCTCTGACGATTTTATCCTTGTCATAACTCCAGAGCCTACGGCCATAATGGATGGATACACCTTTGTGAAATTGCTTTCGATGAAAAAGCCAGATGGAAGGTTCTTTTTAGTGGTTAACATGGTAAATGATCTTTCGGAAGGAAGAAATATAATAGAAAGGTTTGAAGACGTAGCACAGCGTTTTTCATCCTTGAGATTTGAAAAGGGATTTTCGATTCTCAATGATTTGCAAGTTAAAAGATCTGTAAGAGAACAGACACCTTTTGTCATCTCTTACAAAAACATTCAGCCTTCCCTTGCGATCCTCGGCCTTTCTTCTTTTATAAATGGTAAGGTAGATCAGGTCTCGGATAGAAGAACCTTTGTAGATAGAATAAAGAGTATATTCGGATTGAGGAGATAAAATGCCGTTCTTTTCGGAAGAGATAGGCATAGACAAGATAAAACCAGGGCTGCCTTTAAAGATAGAGATAAGTTCAACGCCGGAATTTTCAGGAGGAGAGTTCAAGTCCACCATTGCAGATGTAGAAGGGGATATTATAAAGGCCGGTATGGCATCTTTGAAGGGAAGATTCATTCCCCTGCCTGTAGGGATGATAGCGAGATTGCTCGTGACAGATCAAAGTTCTATTTACGTGCTTTACGCCGTCGTCGTTGAAAATACCGAGGAAAATAAAATGCCAATAACCATATTCAAAATAAGAAGTAAAATAAGAAGGATACAAAGAAGAAGGTTTTTAAGAATAGAATTTGTCACGAGAGGTACCCTTAAGGTCGCAGGAACAGCAGAAACCTTTGAATTCATGACAAAGGATGTAAGCGCCGGCGGGGCGAGGATTTTAACTCCCGCACGCATAGAAACGGGACAGATCGTCTCTTTGAATTTTAAACTCGATGAAGAACTCAACTTTGAAAATCTTCAGTCCCAGATCGTGCGAAGTGTTGAAAATGAATCATCAGAATTAAGGGAATACGGAGTTATGTTTTTGAATTTACCGGCCTCTGTCGAAGACAAAATAACACGCTTCGTTTTTAAACTCGAATTGAAGTTAAAAGGAGGAAAAACAGATTGAAGTGGAAAGATGTGGTTAATCCAATGCAAATGGATGTGCTAAAGGAAATAGGAAATATAGGAGCCGGAAATGCGGCAACTTCTCTATCCACGATGATAAGCAAAGAGGTCGAGATAGATGTGCCAACCGTAAAACTCGTCGATCTTTCTGAGATTTATGAATATCTCAAAAATCCAGAAGAAATAGTTGCATCCACGATAGTCGGAATAAAGGGAGAAGCGCCCGGAAAGATGCTTATGAATTTCGACTCCGACTCGACCAAACATCTTATAGAACTGCTCACGGGACAACGTCCAGAAGATCTCACGAATATGAATGAGATGGAAAGATCTGTTATCTCGGAGATCGGAAATATAATATGCTCGACTTACGTTATATCTTTGTCGAATTTCACCTCGCTCTTCCTTGAAACAGAAGTTCCGATTCTTCTCGTGGACATGTTTGCTGCGATAATCTCGGAAACATCTATAATGGCGTCTAAAGAATACGATGACGTTTTGATGATAGAAACGATTTTAAAGGTTCACAATGGCCAGAAATTGAATGGCTTTTTGACGATGTTCCCTGAACCCGGAAGTTTAGACGTGATCTTTAAAAAACTTGGCTTGAGTTGATAAAAGATGGAAGAAAAGTTGATAATAGGTATAGGAGAATTCAAAGTTGCAAAAAATCCGGCTATTCTCGTAACTTTGGGACTTGGATCGTGCGTTGGCGTGTGTCTGAGAGATAAAAAATCCCATATCGGCGGGATGATCCATGTTATGCTTCCAGAATTAAAAGATCAGGGTGGGAACCCAGGCAAGTACGCAGAACCCGGCATAAGGGTGATGGTAAATGAGATGGTCAAAATGGGTGCAAATGTCAGAGACATGGAGGCCAAGATAGCCGGAGGTGCTTCTATGTTCGAATCAAAGGGCTTCGAGATAGGTAAAAAGAACGTAGACAAAATAAAAGATGTCTTAAGGGATTTGGGAATAAGAATTTTGGCCGAAGACACAGGTGGAAATAGGGCAAGAAGTATAGAATACAAAATAGAAGATGGAACTTTGATGATAAAAAAGGTTGGCGGGAAGGAAAGCATTGAAATCATCCAGATATAGGACCTTTTTTTATCTTTTTTTGATCTTTACCGTCTTTTTCTTTTTGATAAATATACTTGGAGGATGGGATATAATTGGATCGGCGATAAGATCTCTCATCTCGGCCGGAATCATTACTTTTTTGATTTACGTTGTTTACAAAGTGTTGTTAGAAAGAAAGGGTGGGTTGAAGGGACAACTTTTTGACAAGAAGGATTCAAAAAAGTAGGTGAATTATGGCAAATTACCTCGATAAAGAAGAATTGGCGAGAGAGTTTTATCCTCTCGTGAGAAAGATAGCCTACGATCTTGTCCGATCTCTGCCTCCTTCGATCTCCGTCGATGATCTCATCCAGGAAGGGATTATAGGGTTCTTAAGTGCCATTGAAAAATTCGATCCTCAAAGGAATCTAAAGGTTTCAACTTACGTAACTTCAAGGATAAAGGGAGCGATGTTAGATTATCTGAGATCGATGGACTGGATGCCGAGAACTCTTAGAAAACAGATGAAGGCCATAGAGAAAAAAAGGATTGAAAAATTGAATGAAGATCCGCAAAAAGCTCCCGAAGAGGTAAATTCAGAAATAGCAAGGGAACTCGGCATGGAAGTAAAAGATGTGGAGATGGTAGAAAGAGAAATATCGAGAGATCAGATATTATCGCTTGACAAGTACTTTTTTGAAGAGGAAGGAGAAGAGAATTTTTCTTCAGACGATGAAGGACCGGATAAGGCCTTTGAAAAACAAGAATTAAAAACCAAACTTGAAAAGGCAATTCGCAGTCTAAATGAGAGAGAGCAATTGATACTTTCTCTCTATTACGAAGAAGAATTGAATTTTAAAGAAATATCAAAGGTGCTCGACATAAGTGAATCGAGAGTGTGTCAGATCCATTCCACCGCTCTTTCGAAGATCAAAGAAATGATCAAGGAGTGGGTATGAATGTTAAGACCTATAGACCTTCAGGTTGTGATAGTAAAAAGCGTTGATAACGCTCAAAACACGAATTATGCCCAGCAATCGATCATCGTTTCCCAGCAGGTTGTTTCGATGGAAAATGAGGTTAAGAATGACAGAAATGCAAAGCGCGTAACTGCACGCGAAAGATACGGCAATGATCCTTCCAAAAGTGCCACAGACGCTCAACAGAATGGTAAAGATATCGAAAATAAAAAGGATAAGATCGGTGAAAAGATCAGCGACCCTTACAGGGGAAAGGTGATAGATATACGCCTGTAAAAGTTGAAGAATTGGAATCTCTTTCTCAAAACCTCTCCATAAAGGGAGATAGGATAAATTTTTACTCTTCCGGTACATTAGGCCTTCTCTCTGTAGTCATGAAAATCCAAAAAATCAATATGGGCGCTCTCGTCGTTTTGCCAAATCATAGAGAGGTAAGATCATTTCACTCGAACCTTTCAGAGGCAGGAATAGAGAGTTTGATACTTTCGGATTTAAATCTTTTGCCTCTCGAGAGTGCTGAGCCTATGAAAGACGATCTTGCGACGAGAGTGGAAGCACTTTACGGAATCATTTCTGGCAAGATAGTAATAGCAGATATCATGGCAGTTTTAAAGAAAACATCTCCGGCCGAATTCATAAAGAATGGTCTTAGGCTTTCGACGGGAGGCTCTATACCTTTTGATATCACAAAAATGCTTTTTGAATTGGGATACACGCGCACTCTTACTGTAAGAAGTGTCGGAGAATTCGCAATAAGGGGAAATATAATAGACATCTTCTCGCCCGTTGAAGGCCCCATAAGAATCGATACCTTTGACAGAGATATAGAATCGATAAGGATATTCGATCCACAAACGCAAATAAGCGTGAAAAATATCGAATCGGTAACGATATATCCGGCAACGGAATTTAGGCACGATGAAGAGAGTTTCGAGATCGCCAAAAAAAGACTTGAAGGATATCCCCAGTTGATTGAAAATTTTCAAAGTCTTTACGGCATGGTAGGCCTTTTCTGGAAGGACTCCCAATGTGCTCTTGATCTTGTCCCTCCAGATGAATATCTCGTCATCTATGAAGTGGAAGAATGTAAAAAATATTTTGAGGATTACGAGAGGGAATTGAAGGATATATACGGCGATCTCAGACTTGTAAAGTCATTTGCATATTCGGATATAGAAAGAATCGATGGAAATAAAAAGATCATCTACGTCTCTTTAAATCCTCTCAAAATACCGCTCGATAACGTTGTCGAGTTCAAGGCAGGAATGGCTCCTTACAGTGTCGAACATGTATCTTCTCAAAATGCTTACGATTACATTCAGGAAATAGAAATCAATGAACCTGTTGTGCATGAAGACCACGGAATAGGAATATACCGCGGCACAGAGATCATTGAAGATACTGATGGAATGCATGAATACCTCAAAATAGAGTACAAAAATGGTGCCATTCTTTACACGCCAATAGAAAAATTCACAAAGATAAGCAAATACGTAGGATCTAACTTTGTACTCTCAGACATAAATGGAAAAGAATGGAAAAGTTTGAAAGAAAAGGCCCGAAAGGACATAGAGGATCAGGTAAGAGAATTGATAGAACTTTACGCAATGCGAGAAGAATCGAAGGGATTTTCATTCATGCCCCAGACCGAACTCGAAGAGGCCTTTTCAAAGAGTTTTGGCTATATCGAAACTCCAGACCAGATGAAGGCCATTCAGGAAGTTTTCGAAGACATGGAATCGCCAAGGCCCATGGATAGGCTCGTTTGTGGCGATTCCGGCTTTGGAAAGACAGAGGTTGCAATGAGGGCCGCCTTTAGGGCCGTCGCCAACGGAAAACAGGTTGTTCTCCTTGCACCGACTATGATCTTGGCAAAGCAACACTTCGAGAATTTCAAGAAAAGGATGGAGCCTTTTGGAATAAAGGTCGATTTGATCTATTCACAGACGGCGGAATCGGAAAAAAAGAAAACGATAGAGTCAATCGCGAATGGAAAATCAGATATCGTAATAGGCACTCATGCACTCCTTTCAAAAAAGATATCTTTCAAAGACATAGGTCTTCTCATAATAGACGAGGAACAAAGATTTGGAGCAAGGCAGAAAGAACATCTTAAATCCTTGAAATTGAACGTTGACGTGCTTACCCTTTCGGCAACACCTATCCCGCGCACGCTCTACATGGCACTTTCAGGCATAAAGGCCATCTCGGTCATAAGCACGCCACCCATCGGAAGGGTACCGCCACGCATTTACATAACGAGATGGAATGAGAAGATAGTCACAATGGCCATTTTAAAAGAGATAAATCGTGGCGGACAGGTTTTCTACATTCACAACAGAATCGAAGATATGGAAAAAATAGTCGAAAAACTCAAAAAAATGCTTCCTTCCGTAACGATAGCGACTGTCCACGGAAAGATGACCAAGCGTGAATTCGAAGAGACCGTTAATGGCTTCTACGCTGGCAAGATAGACATGTTAGTTTCCACAAGTGTCGTTGAAAATGGTGTGGACGTTCCAAATGCAAACACTCTCATAGTGGATGATGTGGAAAGATACGGTATGGCACAACTTTACCAGATAAAAGGCAGGGTTGGAAGATCCTCAAAAAAATCTTACATATATTTCATGTACACAAAAGAACCGGGAGAGACGGTCATGAAAAGGCTAAAAGCGATAGAGGAGTTCAACGAATTTGGAAGTTCTCTAAACCTTGCTTTAAAAGATCTCGAAATAAGAGGGAGCGGAGAGGTGCTCGGGTTAAAACAACATGGTCATATAGACGCAATAGGACTTCAGATGTATAAAGAGATACTCGAAGAAACTATAAAGAAGATGAGAGGAGAAAAGGTCGAAAACAGAAATTGCGATCCGGACATATCGCTTCCATCTTCGATCTTGCCCCAGAACTACATCGAGGACACGATAGAGAGGATGAAGATATACAGAAGACTTGCTTCGGCAAAAAGCGTTGAGGAGGTAGATCAAATAGAAGATGAGGTTGTAGATAGGTTTGGAAAATTTCCAGATCATGTCCAAAATCTCTTTATTCATTCAAAAATCAAGGCAATCCTGTGCGATCTCAAAATAACAAAGGTGAACTCGAATGGCGGAGATGTGGAAATAATCTTTGGTGATAAAGAGAGTTTGATGAATTTTTCTAAATTTGCCAAGACCTATTCTTTAAATCTTCAAAAAAATGGTATGATATTAACCGGTGTCATAAAAAATGGAAAGATCGAAAAACTTTTGAATTTACTCATTGAATATAAAAAACACCTTGAACAGAAGGAAGGAGTTGCTTGAAAAGATGGATTGGATGAGAAAACACACGGCCGTCGTTATCTGGGTAATAGTCGCGGCTTTTGGAGTTGGAGTTGTGTGGTGGAGCGTAGGGGCTTACATAGGAGGGCAGGGATCGGTCCAGAGTGCGAGTCAGGCCCCATCTCCTTCGCAGGCAATAGCGCTCGTGACAAAGAATGGAACGCCCCTTTCATACCAGTACTGGATAATGCCAACGGATTTCAACAATTACATGCAAAATGTAAACAACAATTACAAGAACACCTACGGGCAGGATCCAGATCCTCTCTTTGTCGAGCCACAACTCGAGTTAAATGCCATAAATACCCTTGTGGATCAGAAAATCATCGATTATTTCGCCAAGCAAAGCAATATAAGTGTTTCGAAATCAGATGTGGATAATCAGGTTAACTCAATAGTAAATCAATACAAAAATAATCCACAGGTTTTGAATTACATAAATCAACAATATGGATCTCTTCAAAATTTTGAAAATTACATAAGACCGCAGGTAGAGGAAAATCTAATAACTCAAAGGGTCATGTCCTTGGTTGTGAACGTAACGCAAAATGATGTTAAAAATTATTACGAAACGAACAAAGCGACAATAGAAAACACCTACGATCAGGTCAAAATTGCCCATATATCTCTTTCCTCTCAGGCTACGGCACAAAAGGTTGCGAGTCTTATAAAATCTGGATCCTTAACGTTTACAGAGGCCGCCAAAAAATACTCCCTCGATACCACAACATCGGCAAGCGGTGGAGAGGTTGGATGGCTTACAAGGCAACAGGTACAATCTGCACTCGGTAGCGGTATTTTCAGTGCCACCCCGGGATCGGTCATCGGCCCTATTCAGACTAATTACAGTTGGGAGATCGTAAAGGTCGAGGCCAAAAAACTGTACGACAATTTCGATTCTATCGTTCAGGCGACGAGTATCTACAACACACTTGTAAATGACGTCAAACAACAAAAATTCAACGAATGGCTTGCAAATTACAAAAATCAGAACAAATTTTCATACCAACTTGAAGGACAGGTACTTCCTTACTTTAAAGAATATTACTCTATACCCGCAACAGATACCTCAAGGCTCGAACAATTCATTCAAAATATGAAATCGTACATATATCCTTCAAATCAGGCAACGGTCAATACTTCTGTTGATCCAAGACTTCTCGCACTCTTTGTAACAGCACTTGAACAGTACAAATCGGATCTGAGTACGCAATATGCTCCTGTCTTAAGTTATCATGCCAACAAGGGAAGTTTCCCTGCAACGTACGTTGGGGTTCCCGTTGATGTCCTTCAAAAGCAACTTAACGAAGTCCAGAACAGCCTTAACACTGCCACAGGTACAAAGTTCACAAAGTTATTCAACGAACAGACAGATCTTCAGACGGCAATAAATTTCAACAAAGCCGTTCAAGCACTCAACAAAGAAGGATACACCACAGATGATCAGATAAGTGCCCAGTACGACAAATACACAAACCTTATTTCTCAAATAAACGATCAACTTAAACAGGTACTTACCGCAATATATCAACTTGTTCCGTATTCGACAGTGGCAGTCTCAAAACTCTACAGCCTCGATCCTTCGAACCAACAGGTTGCCTTAAGTTATTTCCAGAACCAATATAACCTTCTAAAGCCCATAATTTCCAACCCGCAGACCTACCAGATGTACGCGTCCCAGATAAATCCGATGTTCTCCTACGTTGTATCTGGACTTCAAAGTCTGTCTTACACGGCACAATCGACATCCATAAAGCAGGGAGCCTTGGTTACTCTTATAAGCATTGCGCAGGATCTCAACAGTCCACAACAAGAATTGACATATCTAAAACAGTTAAAGGCAGTCAATCCTAATTATCAGGGAATCGATCAGGTCATCGCCCAAGTTGAAAGCATGATAACGCCAAAATCAACTTCGACGAAATCTGCCACAGTTTCTTCGGCTTCTCCTGTTGCGACGAATTTAATTCCTTCTCCTCAGGCAACCCAGTTTAAATAGACAAATACGAAAAGAATAAAGCACGCAATCGCGTGCTTTATTCTTTTTCACATGTCTTAAGGAAGTTAAGGAAGATTGGATGCGGGCTTGATATCTTCGATCTGTATTCAGGATGGAACTGAACTCCTATGAAGAATTTTTTGTTCTGCAATTCTACTGCCTCTGCGAATTTGGATGTTGCCGAGATAAACAATTTATCAGATTTATCCAAGGAAGAGATTTTGAAAATATTTTTGAAATCTTCTAAATTTATCTCGTATCGGTGTCTGTGCCTTTCTTTTACAGTTTCTTTTCCGTATATTTCGTAAAGCCTGCTACCTGACAGGATCTTTATCTCATCAGATCCAAGTCTCATTGTTCCTCCAAGATTCATCTTGCGCTTTTGATCTTCCATAAGGTCGATTACGGGATAGGGTGTCTGGGGATCGAACTCAGTTGAATTTGCCCCGGCAAGTCCGGCTACATTTCTTGCGTATTCTATCGTCATAAGTTGCATTCCAAGGCAAAGACCGAGAAGAGGGACATCATTTTCTCTTGCATATTTTATGACATTTATCATTCCCTCTATTCCTCTTTTTCCAAACCCTCCCGGTATTATTATTCCATGATAGCGCCCGAGTTTGTCTCTGACATGCTTTTGATCTAAATTTTCAAGAGATTCTGCGTCTATCAACTCTGGCTTTTTGTAACCGCAAAGGAAGACACTTTCAAGGACTGATTTGTAAGCGTCATCAGTTGCGAGATACTTTCCAACCATCGCTATCTTCACGTCTCTTATAAAGTCTGGATAATGCCATTCAAATGATTTGGAAGGGGTGATATTCAATTTATGCATTATCATCCCATCCATACCCTCATCGTGTATCTTCTGAGGGATAGAGTATATGTTCGAAACATCTTCAAGGCCAAAGACAGAATCTATTTTGACTCCTCCGAACAGCGCAACCTTTTGAATCGTTGACTCAGGCAATTTTTCCTCGCTTCTTAGAACGATGAGATCGGGAACAATTCCGGTTCTTCTCAAAAGTTGAAGCGAATTTTGGGTAGGTTTTGTTTTAAATTCATTTGTTATCTTAAGGTAAGGAATGTAAGTTACGTGGACAAAAAGAAAGTTCTCCCTTCCAACATCCATTGAAAATTCTCTTACCGCCTCAAGAAAGATTTCGGACTCTATATCTCCTACAGTGCCCCCAATTTCTATGAGGATGACGTCTCCTTTTAACCTTGCAAGACGGGCCTTTATCTCATTTGAAACGTGAGGTATCATCTGGACCGTTGCGCCAAGGTAATCTCCAGCCCTTTCTTTTTGAATGACACTCGAGTATATCTGACCGGCCGTGATATTGTTAAATTTGGTCATGTCTCTGTTTAGGAATCTTTCGTAATGACCAAGGTCAAGATCTGCCTCATATCCGTCATCAGTTACAAATACCTCGCCGTGCTGGTTGGGATTCATCGTACCGGCATCGACATTCAAGTACGGATCTATTTTAAGCACCTCAACGTCAAGACCGTAAGATTGAAGGGCCGCACCGATTGAGGCCGCCGTTATGCCCTTTCCTATTCCGCTTATGACGCCACCCGTTATCGCTATGTACTTCACGATCATTCACCCATTATGATTTCTATGTTTTCAAGAACTTCCTTTAAATTTTTGAAGGTGTAATCGGGCTTCGAATCTATCTTTGGATTGGATTGAACACCTTCTATATATATAGATTTTATTCCGCATCCCTTTGCACCAAGAATATCCGTCTCGTAGGTATCCCCTATCATCGCAACCTCATCGGCCTTTATATCCATGATCTCGAGTGCCATTTCGAATATGTGTTTGAAAGGCTTTCCAAAATAAAGAGGGGTAACGCCTGTTGCGTAAACGATAGGGGCTGCCAGCGACCCGGAGTCTGGATAAAATCCATCTTCCTTTGGCAAAAGTCTGTCCGGATTTGCAACCCATAAAGGCTTGCCGTCCAGTATCCATCTGATGGCCTTCGTCAATTTTTGGAAATCGTATCTTTCATCGTAGCCGACTATCACAACATCTGGCTCATCTGTCACATAACAGCCAACATCGAAAAGTTCATCTATAAGCCCTTGCCTGCCTATAACAAAGGCTTTATGATAACCTTTCTTTTTGACCTCAATCGCTACCTCATATGGAGTACTTACAACCATCTCCATCGGGACCTCTATCCCCATCCTCTTTAATTTTTGGGAATAATACTTTCTGTGAAAACTTGAATGGTTTGTGACAACACAGTGGGGTATATTTTCTTTTTTGAGATACTCAAAAAATTCTTTTGATCCTTCTCTAACGGTATCACCTTTGTAAACAACGCCATCAAGATCGATCATAAAACCTTTTACCATGATAACCTCCCGTCAATTACATCTCCGCACTATTTTATCACTAAACCTTTTTCGGTTAAAATATATTTGATGGCAAAGATAAAGAGATGTGATCGCATGATAACAACAATTCAAATGGAACTTTCAAAAATTTCAAAGATAAAGATAGGCCCTTCCGCCACCATTTACATGGCCGAAAATGCTTTTGAATACGCGAAAAATCCGGTCTTTGTAACAGACAAGATCGTGCTTGGAAATTGTTCAAAAGTTCTAATAGGGGACAACGTCAAAGATGTGATAATAAACGTGGATCAAAATCCGGTAATAGAACATTACGGTGAGATTTTACACGTTAGCAGTGGCCTTAAGGTGGACTATCTTATGGAATACCTTTTGAAGCATGAAATTGGAGGGCCACAATACCTTGCAGGAATTCCAGCAACGATTGGGGGGCTTATCTGGATGAACGGAGGAGCCTTTGGCCATCATATATGGGAGGACATTCTTTACATAAGGGCCATAGATCTCAACGGTAGAATAATCTTTTTGAATCGAGAAAATGTCAAATTTTCTTACAGATACAGCGATCTTAAATCTTTCGGGGTGAAATTCATAGTCGATGCTTTTTTAAGGATCCACAAAATGTCTTATTCTGAAATTTCGAAAGAGATCTCAGAAAAGATAGAGTACAGAAAAGTCCATCACCCAGTTGATTATCCATCACTTGGAAGTACCTTCAAAAATTCCCCAGATATGCTTGCGTGGAAGGTAATACAAGAAATTGGTCTCGTGAACTACAGAATAGGGGATGCGAAATTTTCTGAAAAACATCCGAATTTCATAGTTAATCTTGGGGATGCAACTTTCACAGATGTAAAAACTCTTGTCGAGTGTGCGATGGAAAGATCACTTAAAAAATTGAATCTAAAAATATCTCCAGAAATAATTTTTATCGAGTGACATATTCTCACCACTTATAGAAATGGGAGAATTATTGCTTAGATGGGCATTAAATTCCTTAAAAATCCTTTAAATTATCTAAAATTGGCGGATTAATTCTCGAATAGGTGATTAAAGAATATAATCTTGTCTTTGGTTAGATTTTCTTCAATTTTCTATATGTTTTGTTGCTTGAAGATAAATTAGTTTATTGCTACAATAAATTATGTACCATTTTCATTTACGGAATCATGAATAAGGGGATGAAAATTATCGAAATTAAAAATAAGATCAAGGGAAAGATAATAGCAGTAATAAGGGCAAACACCCCCGAGATGGCCGAAGAAATGGCCGAAACGGTTTTAAAAAACGGAATAGAGATCGTCGAAATAACCTTTACAGTTAACGGAGCAGTCGAAGTCATTAAAAATTTGAGAAAAAATTTTCCTGATTTTGTGATCGGTGCCGGTACTGTTACACGGTTAGATGAGGCCAGATCCGCTCTGAAGGCAGGAGCGCAGTTCATCGTCTCGCCCTGCGTTATCGAAGAAGTCGGAGAATTTTGCAAGACAGAAAATATCTTTTGCTCTTTGGGTGCACAGACGCCGACAGAAGTTTACAAAGCATACCTTCATGGCGGAGATATCGTCAAATTATTCCCGGGAGAACTTTTTAATCCATCGATTATAAAAATACTTCACGGCCCATTTCCTTACATAGATTTTATGCCCACAGGCGGGATAAACAAGGAAAACGCAAAAACATGGCTTGACAGCGGCGCATTCGCACTTGGTGTCGGAGGATACCTCACAGGCGGCATTGGCATGGGGAATCTTGACTTGCTTGGTGTGAGAGTCAGAGAACTTTTAGAAAGCGTCAAAGGTTGAGTATATGGCAGACGTTGTAACTTTTGGAGAGCCGATGGTGCTTTTGGCAGGAGACAGAGACAAAATCTACGATTCAAATCATTTCACAAAATACATCGCAGGGTCCGAACTTAACGTTTCCGTAGGACTTGCAAGGCTCGGACATGACGTGATTTACGCTACCAAACTCGGTGAAGATCCATTTGGAAGATACATATACGATTTTATCAAAAAAGAGGGTATAAATCCCTCTTACATCAAATTTGATTCTTCCAATCTTACTGGCCTTATGTTCAAAAGCAAAAAAGAAAATGGTGATCCCGAGATCTTTTATTTCAGAAAGCACTCGGCAGCCTCATTCATGGATCAAAAAGATCTTGAGTTTGTAAAGTTATTGAATCCAAAATTCATTCACCTTACAGGTATAACCCTTGGGCTATCAACGAACACACGAAATGCTTTTAATTTTCTTTTGAAGATTGCAAAGGGGAAAAATGTACCCGTCATCTTCGATCCAAATTTGCGTCCTCAACTTTGGAAAGACAAAGATGAAATGGCAAAGATTATAAATGATGCAGCCTTCTCAAGCGATATTTTTTTGCCCGGCTTAAAAGAGGCCGAGATTCTGACAGGACTTTTAGATCCAAAAATGATAGGTCATTTCTACATTGAAAAGGGAGTAAAAATCGTTATTATCAAAATGGGAGAGAAAGGCGCATTTGTAATTTCAAAAGATGAATCTTACGACGTTCCCGCTTTTCACGTTAAGGTCGTTGACACGGTCGGAGCCGGAGATGGATTTGATGTCGGAATAATAAGTGGCCTTTTGGATGGCATCTCACTTAGAGAAGCAATTGTGAGGGCTAATGCAATAGGTGCGATGCAGGTTATGACGCCCGGAGACAACGACGGATTACCTAATCGTGCAAAGCTTGAAGAATTTCTGAGAGGTGCAAGATGAAAATTGTATTTAGATGGTTTGGATCCGACGATAGAATAACACTTGACCAGATAAAACAAATTCCCGGAATATACGGTGTGGTAAGTGCTATCTACGATGTGCCGGTAGGAGAAGTGTGGCCTTTTGATAAGATAAAGAGATTAAAGAAACAGATAGAAAATTCTGGGCTGAAATTTGAAGTAGTTGAGAGCGTTAACGTTCATGAAGACATAAAACTTGGCCTTCCTTCAAGGGACAGATACATCCAAAATTACAAAACCACGATAGAAAATTTGAGTAAAATCGGAATAAAGGTCGTATGTTACAACTTCATGCCTGTCTTTGATTGGACAAGAACAGATCTGAATTTCAAACTTGAGGATGGCTCAAATGTACTCTTTTACGATGACGATAAAATAAAAAATTTAGACCCCGCCAGACTCGTTGAAGAGATGGAAAAGCATAGCGGTGGATTCTCTTTGCCCGGATGGGAACCATACAGACTAAAGGATTTGAAAAAACTGTTTGATCTGTACAAAGATATGACCGAAGAAAGACTTTTTAAAAATCTCAAATATTTCCTTGAACAGATAATTCCTACGTGCGAAAAATGTGATGTAAATATGGCAATTCATCCGGACGATCCACCGTGGTCAGTTTTTGGTCTTCCAAGGATAGTAAAAAATTACGATGACCTTAAAAGAATAACGGATGCCGTCAAAAGCAAGTACAACGGCATTACATTGTGTACAGGCTCGCTTGGTACAAATCCCAAAAATGATCTTGTCAGGATGATAAAAGATTTCAAAGAAAGAATCCATTTCGTACATGCAAGAAATGTGAAAATCCTGTCCGAAAAGAAATTTCACGAAACTGCGCATCTTTCTTCGTCTGGATCGATAGACCTTTTTAAAATAATGAAATCTTTGCATGAAATAAATTTCGATGGATATATCCGTCCGGATCACGGAAGAATGATATGGAACGAAACTGGAAGGCCAGGTTATGGACTTTACGACAGAGCACTTGGTATAGCGTATATCAACGGATTGAATGAGGCGATAGAAAAAGGATGTGATACGAATTGAAGACAAACTTAAAAGATAAGATTGCAGTAATAACAGGTGGAGGAGGAGTCATAGGATCGGTCTTTTCGAAGGCTCTTGCGGTCGAAGGAGTAAAGGTTGCTATCCTGAACAGAACACTTGAAAAAGCACAAAAAGTAGCGGATGAAATAAACAAAGATGGCGGGACGGCCATCGCGATAAAGTGCGATGTGTTGAATGAGAGAGAAGTCATAGATGCGAAAGATAAAGTTTTGGAAATTTACAAAGGATGCGATATTCTGATCAATTGCGCAGGTGGAAATAACCCAAAGGCTATAACGTCGAAAGAATTTTTTGAAATTTCGGATATCGGTAAAACAACCTTTTTTGATTTTGACATGAAGGATTTTGAATCTGTCTTAAATCTCAATTTCATGGGCACTGTTATACCTATAAAAATCTTCACAAAAGAGATGGCAAATAGAAAAGGCGCAACGATTGTCAATATTTCCTCGATGAGCGCTTACGTTCCTATGACGAAAGTGCCGGCATACAGCGCGGCAAAGGCAGCGATAAATAACTTTACCCAATGGCTCGCCGTCTATTTGGCCAATGTCGGAATAAGGGTAAATGCCATGGCTCCAGGATTTCTCTTAACCGAACAGAATAGAGATCTGCTCACAAATAAAGACGGAACACCTACTGAAAGATTGAAGAAGGTTATTGCAAATACTCCCATGCGACGACTTGGAGACCCACAAGAACTCGTCGGAACGTTGATATGGCTTTGTGATGAAAATTTGTCAGGTTTCGTTACGGGTATAACTGTGCCTGTAGATGGAGGTTTTATGGCTTATTCAGGAGTTTGAGGAGGTGGTAATGTGGGTAAGATCAGGAAATTGATCGTTGTGAGTGTAAGTCTATTACTTGCAATGATGGTATTAGGTATGACTGGAAATGTCATTGTCAATTCTTCCTTCGAAAGCGGCAGTACATGGGGCTGGTCTCCATTCGGAAGTGCAACGCTGATCGCAACTTCAACGAATCCCCACAGTGGCGAATATTGCCTTTACACGGCGGGCAGAACGCAGAGTTGGATGGGGCCGAGTTATAACCTTTTTGGGTTGATCTCACCGGGAGAAACTTACAAAATCGATTTCTGGGTGAGGTATGACGAGGGGCCTCAATCGGCACAATTCAAAGCGACAGTCAAAACATCTTCGAATAACGGTGCGTCTGACTACATTCAGGCAACGAATCCAACTTCTGTCCAGAAAAATGTATGGACAGAAATATCAGGAGAGTTTTCTATCCCGAACGGAGATTATTCAGGCATCGTCGTGTACATTGAATCTCCTGGTTCGACGCCGAGTTTTTATCTCGACGATTTTACGATTACAGGAGAAATTTCACAATCAAGTCAAAATATTCTCAACAATCAAAGAACACAATTTGAAGTCGCAACAACACCTGTAAGCGAGTATTTAAAATCGATCCCTTCTTTGTATGAAAGCCTTTCCAAATATTTCCCAGTAGGGGTTGCCGTAGAACCATCACAACTTTTGCCATCAAACCCGCACTCGCAGATTGTCGCGAAGGAATTCAACATGCTTGTTCCAGAAAATGTCATGAAACCGGAATTCATCGAACCGAAGCCGGGAGATTTTACCTTTGAGAACGCGGATGCCATAGTTGATTACGCGATATCCCATAACATGACGATGCGCGGGCACAATTTTATATGGTATCAGGAGACTCCAAACTGGTTTTTCGAAGATCCATCCAACCCTTCGAAGCCCGCTTCAAGGACGCTTTTGCTCGAGCGCATGAAAGCACTTATCACAACGACGATGAAGCATTTCGAAGACAAATATGGATCGAAAAATCCAATCAAATACTGGGACATAGTGAATGAACCCCTCAACGACAACGGGACTCTAAGAGAAACACCGTGGCTAAAGATAATAGGACCGGATTATATCGCAAAGGCTTTCGAATATGCGCATGAAGCGGATCCGAACATAAAACTTTTCGTCAACGATTACGGACTTGAAAATGACGGTGTAAAGGCACAGGCCATGTACGAACTTGTTAAAAAACTAAAAGATGAAGGAGTTCCGATAGACGGTATAGGCATAGAATGCCATATAAACATAAACACTAATTTAGACAAACTCAAAGATGTCATACAAAAATTCGCATCTTTGGGGGTTGAAGTTCAATTCACCGAAATAGACATGTCGACGCTCGGCGATACTTCCAAGTCAGCCCTTTTGCAACAGGCAAGACAGTACAGAAAACTTTTTACCATCCTTGAAGAAGAACATAAATACATAACGGCCGTCGTATTCTGGGGTATCTCCGATGATGTTTCATGGCTCGGATCTCAAAACGCACCTTTACTCTTTAACACTTCTCTCCAGCCGAAGCCCGCATTTTGGGCTATCGTGGATCCTCAAAAGGCACCCATGAATATAGTGAATACGCAAATTCTGAATACTCCCGAAGGAACTCCATCAAGCACGGACTGGTCAAAATCTCTCGACTTCAAGATACAGCCATTTACAAATGTCGATACTTTTATCAAAGGTGTTGGAGCAACAGCAAAGATCAAAACTTTGTGGAATAAAGATGCTCTCTACATACTTGCGAATGTATCGGATACGACGCCATCGTCGAGAGACAACGTCGAATTCTTCATTGGAAACAGATCTTACAGATTCTTCAGAGGAAACTTCATCGGCAGAAATGCAGAAGAAACAAATTATGCAACCGGGTATGACATACAGTTGACACTTCCTTTAGATGAAATCGGCTTAAATGGGAAGATTGGAAATCACATTGGATTCGATGTAAGGGTTAACGACTATGACAATTCGAGTTTAAAGTCTGTCACAGCATGGAATGATTACGCAAATGATAAAGAAGATCCGGCACACTACGGTCAGTTAATGCTTTCAGAAAAATCGCAGGTATCCTATTCCATTTACGGGACTCCGGCGGGAATATCCGATCCGTTATGGAATGAAGCGCAGGTCATAAAAGTTGATAAATTCATCAAAGGCGACTCCGGAGCCACAGCAACGGTCAGAACTTTGTGGGATAACAGGTACCTTTACGTACTTGCAAATGTATGGGAAAAGGATTTGAACGCTTCAAATTTACTTCCTTACAGACAGGATTCCGTTGAAATTTTTGTCGATCGGCACAATTACAAAACGTCTTATTACACAGACGGAGACGGCCAGTACAGAGTGAATTTCGAAAATGCCCAGAGCTTTGGACCGAGTACGGATTCTTCTGGATTTGAATCCTTTGCAACCAAAACGGCAACAGGCTACATTGTGGAGATGAAGATACCTTTGAAAATAATACCCAAAGTCGGAGACGTGATAGGCTTCGATGCATTAATCAACGTTGCCGGTCCGGGAAATGACAGCCCGAGAAAGGCAATCATCATCTGGTCGGGATACGCGAACACGCTTTACGAAGAGACACAAAGTTTTGGAAATTTAATGCTTGTAAAGCAATTACCTTAAATAAGGAGGTCATTTTATGAAGTTCAAATTTTTAATCCTCATGGTAGCCTTGATAGGCATCTTGAGTATCGGCTTTGCGGATGTTTCTTATCCGTATCTTACCCAGTACGGCCCTGCGATTGTCAACTGGGGAAGTAACGTAAAATACGGAGGAACACTGAAAATAATACTCGCCTATGGTCCTCTTCAGTACAGCCTTAATCCGTTTACGGGAAGTGGATCTACCTTACCAACAAATTTAATTTACGAGTCGTTATTCTATATTGACATGAGCGGAAAAATAACGAACTTTCTCGGCACATCCTATAAATGGATGAACAACAACACAGAATTGGATGTCACAATCCGCCAGGGTGTCAAATGGTCAGACGGAGTCCCATTCACACCACAGGATGTGGTCTTCACATTCAATTATCTAAAGGCCAATCCCGCAATAGATTTGAATGGTATCTGGGCACCTTCGAATGACCTTGTCAGTGTAACGGCAAGTGGAGATACAGTTATCTTCAAACTTTCTAAGCCTAACATGTCGATCTTCCAATATATTGCCGGAGAACCAATAGTACCCGAACATATATGGGCAAATATTTCAGATCCTTCCAAATACACAAATCAAAATCCTGTGGGGACAGGGCCATTCCTTTTCAAGAGTTTTGATCAGCCAACGAATACGGTAACGTATATCAAGAATCCTAATTATTGGATGGAAGGAAGACCGTATATTGACAGCATAGTTTACACTTCTGTTGATTCCAACAATGCATGTACTCTTTCACTTATAAGACATGAATATGACATATCCAACCTTTACATTCCAGACGTTATGAAAACCTACGTTTCACACGATCCAGCAAATAACAAATATTGGTGGCCGGTTGTTGGAAACAATTATCTCGATTTGAATACCACAAAGTATCCATTCAATATCCCAGATTTCAGAAAGGCTATTTCCATAGCGATAAATAGAAAATTTGTTTTAGACAGTTTGTATTTTGGCACTTTTGAAGAATTCGATAATCCAACTCTCATAACCTATCCGCTTCGCTCATGGCTTGATCCAACTTTGACACCACTTGCTTCATCGCTTGTTGAATATAATCCGCAGAAGGCTCAAGAATTACTCGCATCAATAGGATTCAAGAAAAATGATCAAGGATTGTTAGTAGGACCGGATGGAAAAGTGCTACCATCGTTTACACTTAATGTAGTTTCAGGATGGACTGACTGGATACAGGGAGCACAAATAGTAGCCAAAGAACTTGGATCAATAGGACTGCAGGTCAATGTGTCCCAACAATCATTTGGACAATATTACTCTTCTTTGCAAACAGGGACATTTGATATGGCGATAACATGGCTCGATCCGGGAACAAATCCTTATAACGCATATTATTTTGCTTTTAGTCCAAATCAGACTGCACCAATAGGTCAAAATGCCGCTTCTAACTTTTCAAGATATACAAATCCACTCATAACAGATGCTCTTGATGTTTTCAATTCAACATCTGATCCGAGAATACAAAGACAGGCTATATATGCAATAGAAAGAATAGTCCTTGACGATATGCCATCAATTGCTCTGCTACCAGTTCCAATGTGGGACGTTTATCAAACAACAACTTTGACAGGTTTCCCAAACGATCAATATCCTTATTATCTTGCAGGATCTGTACAGGTAAATCTTGAGATACCGGCATTGAATATCCATCTTAAATAATTAAGAGGGGGCACTAACCCCTCTTTTATGGAGGAAAAGAGTGGAGATAGGAAATACTTTTATATGTTCGATAAAAGACGATAAAAAAGCGATAATTACCTTTACTTTTGATGATGCACTTTATAAGCCCGCCATATTCTTTAGTTCTGAACTTTCAAAAAGAGGCCTAAAAGGCACATTTGCAATAACAACAAACTTCGTTCGTGACTCTAATGGGAATGATGTCAACGGCACCTGGGAACAGTGGATAAATTTGATAAATGCCTCTAAATTCGATGTGGCAAATCATTCCAAAAGCCATTTAGATCTGACCAAATTAACACCTGAAGAACTTGAAGAAGAGATAAATCACGCGAGAAAGATTTTGATCTCAAAATTCAAAGGGCAAAAAGTCTTGTGCATGGTAAATCCTTTTAACGCAACGAATGATGTCGTTGACAAAAAAATTTCTGAATTTCATTATGCGGCAAGAAATGGAATTGAAGGATACAATTCTATCTCTCCACCAGATAAAGAATGGCTAAGGCTAAACTATAAAGGGATTTATCACGACACCTCTGCCACTGAAATGAAAAAATGGATAGATGAGTCTATAAAGAATAATCTATGGCTTATAGAGATGATTCACGGAGTAAATGGCATAGGATGGGAAGCAGCTCCAGATAATGTCTTTCGGGATCATTTTGACTATGTATCAAGTAAAAAAGAAGAAATCTGGAATGCAACCTTTGAAGAGGCAACTATGTACATCAGAGAAGTTCAGAGCACATCTATAAATCTCAAAATCGAAGATCGGAAAGTAAATGTAAAATTGAAAAATAATCTACAACCTTATTTTGATTACCCTTTGACTTTAAAAACCATCGTTCCAAATGAAGATATAAAATTAACCTCAAATGGAAGGTATATACCTTTTAACATTAAAAGGGAAGAAAACAGGATCTTTGTGTATTACGAAGCAATTCCAAAACGTGATGATATTTCAATTTTGTTTTAGAAAGGAGTGAAGTTTATGAAGTTCAAATTTTTAATCTTCATGATAGCCTTAATAGGCATCTTGAGTATCGGCTTTGCGGATGTTTCTTATCCGTATCTTACCCAGTACGGCCCTGCGATTGTCAACTGGGGCCCAAATGTAAAGTATGGAGGAACACTGAATTGGCTTTATGGTGCCAACATTACAATTACTCAAAATTTCAACCCATTCATTAAAGGGAATTTGCCTGTATCTTTGATCTATGAGCCATTATTCTACGTTGATATGAGCGGAAAAATAACGAACTTTCTCGGCACATCCTATAAATGGATGAACAACAACACAGAATTGGATGTCACAATCCGCCAGGGTGTCAAATGGTCAGACGGAGTCCCATTCACACCACAGGATGTGGTCTTCACATTCAATTATCTAAAGGCCAATCCCGCAATAGATTTGAATGGTATCTGGGCACCTTCGAATGACCTTGTCAGTGTAACGGCAAGTGGAGATACAGTTATCTTCAAATTTTCACGTCCGAATATACCATTTTTCAATATAATTGCCGGAGAACCAATAGTACCCGAACATATATGGGCAAATATTTCAGATCCTTCCAAATACACAAATCCAAATCCTGTGGGGACAGGACCATTTGTTTTGAAAGATTTTAACGCTGCTATTGGAACTGTGATCTTTACAAAGAACCCAAATTACTGGATGACTGGAAGGCCTTACATCGATCAAATTAAGTGGCAAGTTTTGACATCTAACACAACCGGACTTATGGCCTTTTTGAGGCATGATTTTGATATAGGCTTAGGTTATGTTCCCAATGTGAAAGAGGTTTACGTTAACAAAGATCCTGAAGTCAACAAATATTGGTGGCCAGTCGTCGGGAACAATGCTTTGTATCTCAACGATGCCAAATATCCATTCAATATTCCTGACTTTAGGAAAGCAATATCGATGAGCTTAAACAGATCTTACATTTTAGATCACTTATATTTTGGAGATTTTCAAAATTACGATAATCCAACTCTCATAACCTATCCACTTCGTTCATGGCTTGATCCCACTTTGACAGAACTTGCTTCTTCACTTATCACTTACAATCCCCAAAAGGCCCAAGAACTACTTGCATCGATAGGATTCAAGAAAAATGATCAGGGCCTTTTGACAGATCCAAACGGGAAAGTGCTTCCAACATATACGTTAACGGTGGTCGCCGGGTGGCCAGATTGGATACAAGGAGCACAAATAGTTTCTGAAGAGTTAAAAGCAATAGGACTTCAAGTGATTGTCAATCAAGAATCTTACGGGCAATATTATTCTTCCTTGCAAACTGGAAATTTTGACATGGCAATTTCTTGGCTTGATGTAGGACCAACACCTTATAACGCATATTATTACGCTTTCAGTCAGACACAGACGGCACCGATAGGTCAGGTTGCATCTACGAATTTTTCAAGATACACTAATCCTTTAATAACGAGTGCCTTACAGATATTTAGCACTACAACAGATCCAACTCTTCAAAGGCAAGCAATATACACAATAGAGCGCATTGTCCTTGATGATATGCCGATGATCGCACTTTTACCAGTCCCGATGTGGGATACTTACACAACTTACAGATTTACAGGTTTCCCCGATGATCAATATCCTTACTACATTCAGGGAAGTCTTTCCACGGACGAAGAGATTGTCGCTTTAAATGTCCATTTGAAATGATAAAATGGGGAAGGGAATTCCCTTCCCCATATCTTTGAATGGAGGATACATCATGTTAAAAAATGGAGATGTTGTTTTGTTTCAAGGTGACAGCATAACGGACTACATGAGAAAAAGAGAGGATCCAGATGATCTTGGAAATGGATACCCATTTTTTGTGTCTGCTCTGTGGAGCATAGAACACCCTGACATGAATGTCAAATTTTTGAACAGGGGCGTAAGTGGAGACAGGGTTAGAGATTTGAAAAGCAGATGGATCAAAGATTGTATTGAACTCAAGCCCACCGTGGTCTCAATTTTGATAGGGATAAATGACACGTGGAGAAGATTTGACAGTGATGATCCAACATCTGTTGAAGATTTTGAAAGGGATTACAGATTCATCCTTGACAAGGTTAAGGAGATCGGATCTAAAATCGTAATTCTTGAGCCATATTTAGTTGAGTCTGTTAAAAGTGAAAGAACTCCCAACAAAGAAGCGTGGAGGATTGATCTCGATCCCAAAATTCACGTTGTAAGGAAAGTCGCGCTTGAATACAAAGCCATCTTTATTCCCCTTGATGGGATAATGACCGGATATTGTTCTTCAAAAGATCCGTTATTTTGGTCATACGACGGTGTCCATCCAACAGTTAACGGTAGCGTTTTGATCGCAAAGAAATGGATTGAATACGTCGAACGTTTTTGAGGAGTAAAAAATGGAGATCGAGAATGGTTATAAATGCTGGTTAAGGTACAAAAATGTCGAAGATCAAAGCGTACTTTCTTCTTACAGGCCATTTTGCCGGAATATTACCGTTACGAAGACATCTGATATCATTAACTACGCTTTAGATGAACTTATTGACGGTATTTCCTCTATGTGTTCGATTGTTCCGACTGTTACAGATGAATTCGTCGAGGAAGCAGGATTGGTCATTGGGACTGACAGATCAAAGATCATCGATATAGTCGGTAAAGAGGCTTTTGAATCACTTGATAGGGAAGGTTACATGATCAAGACAGTTAAATCGAAAATAGCGATCGCCGGCAAGAGTGATCTTGGAATCTTATACGGCGTATTTCATTTTTTAAGAATTTTGCAATCCGAAAAGTCTATAACCAATCTTGATATCTTTGAAAATCCGCAAAACAAAATTCGCATGATAGATCACTGGGACAATTTGGATGGAACGATAGAGAGAGGATACGCGGGAAATTCTATCTTTTACAAAGACAACAAAGTCTCATTCGATCAAAGACGAATAAAGGATTACGCAAGACTTTTGTCCTCCATTGGCATAAATGCGATCTCTTTGAACAATGTCAACGTTCGTGAGAATGAGATGAGACTAATAACGAAAACATATCTTACGGATGTGGCAAAAATAGCCGATATTTTTAGAAATTATGGAATAAAGATATTTTTAAGCGTTAATTTTGCAAGTCCAACTTACGTCGGAAAACTTCTTACCTCCGATCCTTTGGATTTTTCAGTCAAAGATTGGTGGAAGGGAAAGGTAAGAGAAATATACGAATATATTCCAGACTTCGGAGGTTTTATCGTAAAGGCCGACTCGGAATACACCTCTGGTCCATTTGCCTACGGCAGAACTCACGCAGACGGCGCCAACACGATTGCACAGGCACTCGGACAGTTTGGAAGTCTTTTGATATGGCGCGCATTTGTCTATAAAATGCAGGATTGGCGCGACAGAAAAACAGACAGGGCAAAGGCCGCTTACGAATTTTTCAAACCTCTCGATGGAAAATTTCTCGACAACGTCATTCTCCAGATAAAGAACGGACCTATGGATTTTCAAGTAAGAGAACCTGTGTCTCCTTTGTTCGGTGCCATGGAGAGTACAAATCAAATGCTTGAATTGCAGATAACCCAAGAGTATACCGGCCACCAGATAGATCTTTGCTATCTTGTGCCTCAATGGAAGGAGGTATTTGACTTCGACACTTACGCGGCCGGAAGAGGATCAAAGGTTTCAAATGTGGTAAGTGGAAAAACTTTCAAAAGACCCTACGGCGGGGTCGCCGGAGTTTCAAATGTTGGAGACGATCCAAACTGGACGGGTCATCCTCTCGCCCAGGCAAATCTTTACGGATTTGGGAGACTTGCGTGGAATCCGAACCTTTCATCCGAAGATATAACAAATGAATGGACTAAACTTACTTTCGGAAACAATCCGGAAGTTGTCAAAACGATCTCTGAAATGCTTTTGTCATCGTGGAGAATTTACGAAAGTTATACGTCTCCGCTCGGAGTCGGATGGATGGTAAATCCGGGCATACATTACGGCCCAAATGTCGATGGGTACGAATATTCAAAATGGGGCACATACCATTACGCAGATCATGAAGGCATCGGAGTGGACAGGACAAAAGCGACAGGAACAGATTTTATCAGCCAGTACAGACCTCAAGTGGCCGAAATTTACGAATCTCTCGAAAAATGTCCCGATGAACTTTTGCTTTTTTTCCACCATGTGCCATACACCCACAGGTTGAAATCCGGTAAAACAATTATCCAGCATATCTACGATTCCCACTTTGACGGAGTCGAAAAGGTTATCGAAATGAAGGAAAAGTGGATTGGTTTAAAGGATCATGTTGACCAAATCATTTTTAATGAAGTGCTTGAAAGATTTGAACTTCAACTTAAGAATGCAATAGAATGGTGTGACGTCATCAACTCCTATTTTTGGAGAAAATCAGGAATTAAAGACGAATTTGGAAGAAAAATCTATTAAAATCTTACCTGTTTCTCTTTATCTCATTTGATTTCATGAATACTTGAAATAACGATATCTTTTGTTATTTTGATTTTAGATAGTTTATTGATACAATAAATTGGTGCAATTTCAAAATAAGGAGGGAGTTACATGGGTAAAGTTAAGTTTTTTGTCCTGCTCATAGCCTTAATAGGCATAATGAGCATCGGATTTGCAGACGTTTCATATCCGTACCTAACTCAGTACGGACCGGCAATCGTCAACTGGGGAAGTAACGTCAAATACGGGGGAACTCTTAAGATAATCCTTCCAAACGGTCCTCTCCAGTATAGCCTTAACCCATTCATGGGAAACAACTCGACACTTCCGACATCCTTCATCTACGAATCACTCTTTTTCATAAACCTTACAGGTGACGTTACTAACATGCTCGGCACATCATACAAATGGACAGACAACAACACAGAATTGGATGTCACAATCCGCCAGGGTGTCAAATGGTCAGACGGAGTTCCATTTACACCACAGGATGTGGTCTTCACATTCAATTATCTAAAGGCCAATCCGAGTATAGACCTTAACGGTATATGGTCATCTGCGAATGATCTTGTCAGTGTAACGGCGAGTGGAGATACAGTCATCTTCAAACTTTCACAACCCAACATGGCGCTCTTCCAGTATTTGGTTGGAGAGCCAATAATACCCGAGCATATATGGGCAAATATTTCAGATCCTGCCAAATACACAAACCCGAATCCAGTCGGTACCGGTCCATTCCTCTTCAAGAGTTTTGACCAGCCTGCGAACACAGTTACGTACGTGAAGAATCCGAATTACTGGATGACCGGCAGGCCATATCTCGACAGTGTGGTAGTTACATCCGTCAACTCGAACGATACATGCACACTCGCGCTCATAAAACACGAATATGACATGTCAAACCTCTACATACCCGGAGTTGAACAGACTTACATCTCGAAAGACCCGTCTAACAACAAGATATGGTGGCCGATACTCGGGAACAATCATTTGATATTCAACGATGCGAAATACCCATTCAACATACCGGACTTCAGGAAAGCGATCTCGATGGCGATAAACAGGAACTTCATACTGACAAGTCTGTACGGGCCGCAATTCTCACAGTACAACAATCCGACACTGATAACCTATCCGCTTCGTTCATGGTTAGATCCGACCCTGACATCTTTGGCATCCTCGTTAGTTGCGTACAATCCGAAGGCGGCGCAGGATTTGCTGGCATCGATAGGGTTTAAGAAGAACGCGCAGGGTCTATTGACCGGTCCGGATGGGAAGGTACTGCCGACATTCACACTGAGCGTTGTTACTGGATGGACAGACTGGGTGCAGGCAGAGGCGATAATAGCGCAGGAATTAAAAGAGATAGGGCTTCAGGTTAACCCGGTCCAGCAATCCTTTGGTCAGTATTATTCGTCCTTACAGACAGGGACATTTGACATGTCGATAACATGGCTTAACCTTGGGATAAATCCATACACTCCATATTACTTTGCATTCAGTCCGACACAGACGGCACCGATAGGGCAGGTGGCATCTTCTAACTTCTCAAGATACACGAATCCTTTGATAACAGATGCGTTGCAGGTATTCAACACGACATCTGACCAGAGATTGCAAAGGCAGGCGATATACACGATAGAGAGGATAGTGTTAGACGATCTGCCAGTTGCTGCGCTTCTGCCAGTTCCGATGTGGGACGTGTACCAGACGAGCACGCTTGCGGGATTCCCGGATGACCAATATCCTTACTACATGGTAGGGTCTATTCAGGTTGCTCCGGAAATACTCGCCTTGAATATACACCTGAAATGAATCGATGGGGGGGTCCTCCCCCCAATTTTTAAACGAGGTGTTTCGATGAAATTCACAGATGGAAACTGGCTTGTAAAAAAGGGAATTTCGATATACGGATCTTCACAGGTTGTCGATGTCAAAAATTCAGATAAAGAGATCTTTGTCTATGTCACAACATTTCATGTCAGAAACAGGGGGGACACTCTCGGTGGCCCGATGATAACTTTAAGGATATCTTCACCGGTCGAAGATGTTATCCGAATTCAGGCTTATCATTTTAAAGGTAACATACACCATGGACCTGATTTTTTTATCAAAGATGACAATTTAAAAGTTCATTTTGATGAAAACAACGAATTTATAACTGTAAAAAGCGGCGATTCATCTTTGAAGATAAACAAGAATGATTTTCAGATGGATTTCATCCATAAAGAGAGGCACTTGACTAAAAGCGGTTATAAAAGCCTTGCTTATATAACCTCTGAAAGCGGAGAAAGATTCATGAGAGAACAACTTGATCTCGACGTTGGTGAATACGTCTATGGGCTGGGAGAAAGATTTACCAACTTCGTAAAAAACGGACAGGTTATCGATATGTGGAATGCCGATGCCGGCACAAACAGCGAACAATCTTACAAGAATATCCCATTCTACCTTACGAATAAAAAGTATGGAGTCTTTGTTAACAATCCGGGTATGATATCCTACGAAATAGCATCCGAGAGAGTTTCAAAAGTTCAATTCAGTGTTAACGGAGAAAGTATTGATTATCTGCTAATTGTCGGAGAATCGATAAAGGAAGTTTTGGAAAAATACACATACCTTACAGGTAAGCCCGCATTGCCGCCGGCATGGTCCTTTGGATTGTGGCTGACAACCTCTTTCACAACTGATTACAATGAAGAGACTGCAACAAAATTCGTGGACGGAATGTTAGAAAGAGATATTCCCCTTAAGGTTTTTCACTTTGATTGTTTTTGGATGAAAGAGTTTCAATGGACAGATCTCGAATGGGACAGGAATCAATTTCGAGATCCCGAAGGAATGTTAAAAAGGTTTAAGGATAAGGGATTAAAAATAAGTGTTTGGATAAACCCCTACATAGCACAGAAGTCAAAGTTATTCGATGAAGCAATGCAAAATGGCTATCTGTTGAAAAGTCCAAATGGCAGTGTATGGCAGTCGGACATGTGGCAGCCCGGGATGGGCATAATCGACTTCACAAATCCAGACGCTAAAAAATGGTTTTCAGAAAAGTTGAAGGAATTGATCGAAATGGGAGTTGACTGTTTTAAAACAGATTTCGGTGAAAGAATTCCAACAGATGTCGTGTATTACGATAATTCAGATCCCGAAAGAATGCATAATTACTACACTTACCTTTACAATAAAACGGTTTTTGAAGCGACAAAAGAGAAGAAAGGTGAAGACGCGTTAGTTTTCGCAAGATCGGCGACGGCCGGAAGCCAGAAATTCCCGGTCCACTGGGGAGGAGATTGTTCAGCGACTTACGAATCGATGGCCGAAAGTTTGCGCGGAGGATTGTCTTTAGGGCTTTGCGGTTTTGGTTTCTGGAGTCACGATATAGCAGGCTTTGAAAGCAGATCAACGCCCGATCTTTACAAAAGATGGACGGCTTTTGGATTACTCTCTTCCCATAGTAGGCTTCACGGAAACAACGCTTACAAGGTGCCATGGCTTTACGATGAAGAATCAGTCGATGTTTTAAGATTTTTTTCAAAGTTAAAAAACAAGTTGATGCCTTACATCTATTCCAAGGCCGTTGAAGCGTCAAGAAAAGGGATTCCTGTAATGAGGCCGATGATGGTCGAATTCGATGATCCTACCTGTCTTTTCCTTGATAAACAGTACATGATCGGAGATGCCTTGCTTGTTGCGCCGATCTTTTCAGAAGATGGTACGGTAACCTATTATTTGCCCAAAGGAAGATGGATGAATTTTATAACCAAAGAGATAATTGACGGCGGAAGATGGAAGAATGAAAAACATGGATACATGAGCCTTCCTTTGATGATGAGGGAAAATACGATAATCGCAACGGGCAATGTTGATTCGAGACCTGATTACGATTATGCAGACAACGTTACATTCCATCTTTTCGGAATAAATGAAACTTTCTCCGAGATTTACGACACGAATGGAAATCTCGAGACTCAAATAAAAGCAAAGAGAAAAGGTCAATTAATGGATATAGAGGTAAAGAAGAAAAATGAAGATAAAAAATGGAATATCCTAATCTACGAAAAAGTAAGATCTGTAATCAACGGAGATTTGAAAAAAGAAGATTTTGGATACAGGATAATACCCAAGGGAGAAAATATAAAATTAGAACTGGAAGGTGAAATCAATGGGTGAGATCGAAGAAATACTTTCAAAAATGTCCTTAGACGAGAAGATAGCCCAAATCGGATCGGTATGGGTCCATGAACTTTTCAACGAAGATGGGGAACTGTCTCACAAAAAGATGGAAGAACTTTTGTCAAATGGAATTGGCCAGATAACACGCGTTGGCGGATCATCAGGTCTTCCCCCAGACAAAAGTGTGAAGGTATCAAATCAAATTCAAAAATTTTTAGTTGAAGAGACCCGTCTTGGAATTCCAGCAATTGTTCACGAGGAATGTTTAAACGGATACATGGCGAAAGGTGCTACCGTCTTTCCACAGATGATAGGGATTGCAAGTTCTTGGAATCCACAAATAGTTCACGAAATCGCAAATGTCATAAGACAACAAATGAGATCCGTTGGAGCACATGAAGGGCTTGCACCTCTTTTGGATGTTTCGAGAGACCCAAGGTGGGGAAGGATCGAAGAAACATTCGGTGAAGATGTCTACCTTGTTTCTGTATTCGCAGATAATTACATAAAAGCACTCCAAAAAAACATGAAAAACGGTGTTATGGCAACCGCAAAACATTTCGTCGCATATGCCATGTCCGAAGGTGGCCTGAACTGCGCGCCGGTTCACCTTGGCGAAAGAGAATTGAGAGAGGTCTTTCTTAAGACCTTTGAAATAGCGGTCAAAGATGCCAAAGTTGGATCTATAATGAACGCCTACAACGAGATAGATGGTGTACCATGTGCGGCCTCTAAATATCTTCTGACAGACATTCTCAGAAGGGAATGGAAATTCGATGGCATAGTCGTTTCCGATTATTCCGCAATCGATATGATCGAAAATTACCACAGGATTGCCAAAGACAAAATTGAGGCAGCCTTCATGGCTTTAAATGCGGGCATAGATGTCGAACTGCCGACAAGAAAGTATTACAGCGATACATTGAAAAAAGGGGTTGAATCCGGCCAGATTCCAGAATCTTTGATCGATAGATCTGTAAAACGCGTCCTGAATGCGAAGTTGAAACTTGGACTCTTTGAAAAACCATTTGTAACTGAGAAGAATGTTTTTGCATTTTTTGACACCGACGCCAATCGTGCCATTGCTTTAAAAGCCGCAAGAGAATCCATCGTTTTGTTGAAAAATGATGGTATACTCCCGCTCAAGAATCTACATTCCATAGCCGTAGTGGGACCAAATGCGGCAAATGGCAGAAATATGTTAAGTGACTACTCGTACCCGTCTCACATAGAAGCCTTTGTGAATAACGAAGTGCCGGACGTTATCCCGACTTCAAAATATCTCAAATCGACGGAAGGAAATGTAAAGATAGTGTCAATTTTAGACGGAATAAAAGAAAAAGCGAATGGGAAAATCGATGTGAAATACGCGCGTGGCTGCGATAATTTAGATCCTTCTAAGGATGGTTTTGAAGAGGCGATAAGGATCGCGCGGGAATCAGACATTGTCATTGCCGTTGTAGGAGATAGATCCGGTCTTTCACTTTCTGCAACGACGGGCGAGAGCAGAGATAGATCCACGCTCGATCTGCCCGGAGTTCAGGAAGAATTGGTTGAAGAACTTTACAAAACCGGTAAACCCCTCGTTGTAATCCTCGTAAATGGACGTCCATTTTCAATAAAGTGGATCGCAGATCACGCAAGTGCGATAGTCGAATCATGGCTTCCCGGCGAAGAGGGAGGACATGCAGTTGCAGACGTTTTGTTTGGAGATTACAATCCATCCGGCAAATTGCCCGTTTCATTCCCAAGAAATGTAGGACAAATTCCCATCTACTATTCTCATAAGCCAACGGGAGGAAGATCTAACTGGCACGGTGATTACGTTGAAGAAAGTACAAAACCGCTCTTTCCATTTGGGTTTGGATTGAGTTACACGAAGTTCGAATATTCAGATCTCAGAATAGATCCTTCGGTCGTGAATCTCGAAAAATCGATAAATGTAAGTTTCAAGATAAAGAATACAGGCAAGGTTGCCGGAGACGAAGTTGCACAGTTGTATATCAACGATAAAGTTGCAAGTATCACAAGACCTGTAAAGGAATTGAAAGGCTTTGCGAAAATTCATCTCGAGGCAGGAGAAGAAAAATCTGTTACCTTCGAACTGCCAATCGATCTTCTCGCCTTTTACGATTCAAAGATGAATCTCACCGTGGAGGCCGGAGAATTTGAATTCATGATTGGCAGTTCTTCTGAAGACATACGGTTAAGAGGAAGTGTGGAATTGAAATCCAATGTTAAAGTAAGCAAAAAAAGGCCAAAGTTCTTTTCAACAGTAATCGAAGGAGGAAAAATATGAAAGAGTATTTCAAAGGGATAAGCAAGATAAAATACGAAAAAGGTTCAGATCCGATGACTTTTCGTTATTACAATCCATCCGAAAAGTTGGGCGACAAGACGATGGAGGAACATTTAAGATTTGCCGTCGCGTACTGGCACACATTCGGCCATACAGGTGCAGACATGTTCGGATCGGCAGTCAACAAAAGACCGTGGTTTGAATATTCCGATCCGCTTGACGCATCTTTGGCGAAAGCAGATGCGGCATTTGAATTCATGTCGAAATTAGGCGTGAAATACTTTTGTGCCCACGACAGAGACCTTTATCCCGAACAGGAGACATTGAGAAAGACAAATGAAGGACTCGACAAGGTAATCGATCACATAAAGGGCCTTATGAAGGGGACCGGTATAAAGATGCTATGGGGGACTGCGAATCTTTTTTCTCATCCGAGATATGTCCACGGTGCGGCCTCATCGTGCAACGCGAATGCATTTGCCTTTGCCGGTGCTCAGGTAAAGAAGATGCTTGAAATAACGAAAGAATTGGGAGGAGAAAATTACGTCTTTTGGGGAGGACGCGAAGGATACGACACGCTTTTGAACACGGACATGAAATTAGAAAGGGATAACATGGCAAGGTTTTACAGGATGGCAATAGATTACGCGAAGGAAATAGGATTCAAAGGGCAATTTTTGATAGAGCCAAAGCCGAAAGAGCCGACAAAGCACCAGTACGATTTCGACGTCCAGACAGCGCTCGAATTCTTGAGGGCATATGGATTAGATGGATATTTCAAATTCAACATAGAGGCAAACCACGCGACACTCGCAACGCACACATTCCAGCATGAGTTAAGGGTTGCAAGGATAAGCGGGAAGATGGGGAGTATAGACGCGAATATGGGAGACATGTTACTTGGATGGGACACAGACCAGTTTCCGACGAATGTCTACGATACGACACTTGCGATGTATGAAGTACTCAAGAACGGAGGGATAGCGCCCGGAGGACTGAATTTTGACGCACACGTAAGACGCGGATCTTTCGAAGATCGGGATCTTTTCTACGCGCACATTGCCGGGATGGATGCCTTTGCCCTCGGACTTAGGATAGCGAAAGATCTGTTAGACGATAAGGTATTCGAGAAGTTTATAGAAGAAAGGTACTCGAGTTATAATAATGGTATAGGGGCGAAAATAGTTTCACAAAAAGTGACGCTTAAAGATCTCGAAGAGTACGTACTCGACATGAAAGATGCGGGCAATGTTTCATCGAGACAGGAAATGCTTGAGAATATTTTGAACAGATACATGTTCAAAAAACAATGATGCGTGATCCGTAAACAGTGAGACTAAAAAGATCAGAAATCAAATTGAAAAATCGGAGGAAAGAATTTGGAAATAAGGACGATGAATTCAGAGAGTATGGGCCGGTCCAATAGACTGGCCATCTTAGATCTGATAAGAAAGTATCCCGGCATAAGCAGGAGAGATCTCGTTGAAATGACCGGCCTTAATCCGAGTACGGTCACAAACATAGTCTTTGATCTGATGGAAAATGGTTTCGTAGAAGAGGGAGGAAAGAATGCCTCCAATAAACCTGGGAAAAGAAGGGTTAATTTGCTCCCGTCAAAGAATGCCGCAAGCGCCATATTGATAAAAATAGGCGTTGAAAATACCCAGATAGGACTTGGATACCTTAACAACGATTTCGAAAGGGTGGATGAATTTTCGACACCCTCTTGTGTCGATACTTTTTTAAAAGAAACTGGCAGAAGAGTAGAAAAGATTCTCAAAAATTCTGGAGAAAAGATAAAGGGAATATCCATTTCCGTCCCGGGTATAGTTGACAAGAATGAAATCTCCATGAAAATACTTCCCCACCTTGGATGGAAAGACATAAAGATGAAAGAAGAGATGGAAAGGATTCTTGGAGAAATAAAGATTCCGATCTACCTTGAAAACGAGGCAAAACTTTCCTTGATGGCCGAGATGTATTTCAACGATGCCATTCAAAAGATGGTAAATGGTGTATACATATACATTTCACAGGGAGTCGGAGGTGCATTGCTCATAAACGGAGAGATCTTTCTGGGTACTTCCTTCACGGCCGGAGAGGTCGGTCATATGAGCATCAACGCGGATGGGCCAACATGTCATTGTGGAAACAACGGATGCTGGGAAGAATACATCTCTATAGACACCATCGTCCAAAAGTACAACTCTCAAAAACAATTAAAAGGATCTAACTTCAAAGCCCAGTTCGAAGATCTCATTTCAAGAAGTGAACATGACAGACTTGCCGATGAGGTACTGAATGAAATGATGTATTATCTCTCGATTGGGATCGTGAACATAGTGAATATCTTAAACCCTCAATTTGTCATGATAGGAGGAATGGGAGAGAAGATCCCCAAAAGGTATATCCAGATCGTCAGAAATGAGGTCAGTAAAAAAGCGCTTGGTAGCGCGACAAAAGATCTTTTAATATTGACATCCTCGATGGATATGATCCAGTCAGCACTCATGGGGTGTACACTTATGGCAATGAATGAATTCTCGAAGGGGGCTTTTTTGTGAATTATCTTGGCATAGACGTTGGAACGACGGGAATAAAGGGTCTTGTGGTAGAAGAAAATGGTCAAATTCTCGATAGATTTAATTTTCCTCTGACTGTGAATATCGTAAAACCCGGATGGTCTGAACAAAATCCTATGGATTGGTGGAAGGGCGTACTTGAGATTTTGAAAAAGGCCGCAAAGTACAAAATAAATTCAATAGGCCTGTCCGGTCAGATGCATAGCCTTGTAACTTTAGACAAAGATGGAAAGGTTGTAAGACCCGCAATACTTTGGAACGATCAAAGAACCACAAAAGAATGTCAGGAGGCAACGCAAATTCTTGGTGGAGAAAGAAATGTCATATCGGAGGTCGGCAATCCGATTTTAGAGGGGTTTACCCTTGGAAAAATATTGTGGATAAAGAAAAACGAGCCTGAAAATTTCAAAAAAATAAGGTACATTATGATGCCAAAAGATTACATAGCGTACATGCTGACCGGAAAGATTGGCACCGAATGGTCTGACGCGTCCGGGACGGCCTTTTACGATGTGAGATCGAGAAAATGGAATTCAAGGGTTCTAAAAACTCTCGAAATAAATGAAGAACTTTTACCGTCCATTTCTAAATCTTACGATCTTCGTGGATTTCTTGAAAAATCTAAAGAATTTGGGTGGGAAAATGTAAAGGTCGTGGCCGGAGGCGCCGACAATGCGGTCTCCGCCCTTGGAATAGGCGTTTTCAGACCGGGAGATTGTATGGTCAGCGTCGGTACATCTGGAACGGTATTAGGAGTTACGTCATCAAAAGATCCAGACTCTGAAGGCAAATTGCATTATTTCAATCACGTTGTGGACAATTTTTCTTATTACATGGGTGTCATGCTTTCTGCGACAAGTTCATTTGACTGGGCAAGAAGGATAGTCGCATCTGATGATAGCCTCGAAAAGATAGAGGAGATGGTAAAGGGTTCTAAACCCGGATCGAATGGGCTTATCTTTTTGCCATATTTGAACGGAGAAAGAACGCCACATCGCGATCCACACGCAAGAGGTGTCATCTTTGGCATATCTTTGATCTCACAAAAATCTGATATTCTAAGATCGGTAATAGAAGGAATAACATTTGGGCTTAGAGATTCATTTGAACTTGTCAAAAAGCGGGTTGATGTCAAAAGTGCGAAGATAACGGGAGGAGGATCGAACAATCTCGAATGGGTTAGAATCATAGCATCGAATTTCAAAGTTCCGGTAGAAATTCCCGAAATAAACGAAGGTGGTGCTTACGGCGCCGCTATGCTTGCCGCAGTCGGAGACGGTAAAGATTTCGATGAGGTTTCGAAATGGATAAAGATAAAAAAGACCATCGAGCCTGAAAAATCTTGGACTGAATTTTACGATTCGTGGTATTACGAATATAAAGGGCTATACAACGATTTAAAGGAAAGGTTTAAAGAAACAGATCACCAATCATGATCACAAAGAAAGATGATGACAACAATTCAATTTTAGTGATATAATTTTCACAAATGAAGGGGGGTCCATCTGATCGCTCAAAAGGGAGATGGTCTTCTTGTTTGGAATTCCTGAAATAACTACCTTCGAAGTAGTGTCGATCTGGGGAATTTTGATTATCGCCATCATAGCCTTACTCTACGCGTTAATCCTCAGGAATCAGATCATCAAAGAAGACAAAGGACCCAAAGAGATGCAAAACATCTGGGAAGGCATAAGAAGTGGAGCAAATGCTTATCTCAGAAAGCAATTCAGATCCATTCTTCCCCTTATCGTCATCCTTGCAGTCGTACTTTTCCTTTCGGTTTATTTTGTCCCACCCAGTTCGGCCGCACTTATAAGATTTAAAGGAATGACGGACGCTGAGATCAATTTGATAGTCGGAATCGGACGTGCCCTTGCCTTTGTAATGGGAGCATTCTTTTCTTTAGCCGTGGGTCAGTTGGGAATGCGCATGGCAGTTCAAGGCAGCGTTCGCGTGGCCGCCGCTTCGAAGAAGGGACTAAATTACGCTTTAAAACTTGCCTACAGGGATGGGACTATAACCGGAATGCTTACGAACGGCCTCGGACTTCTGGGATGTATAATAATTTTTATGATCTTTGGAATTGATTCTCCCGACGTGCTTTTAGGGTTCGGACTTGGCGGGACTCTACTTGCGCTCTTTATGAGAGTGGGAGGCGGCATATACACAAAGGCTGCGGATGTTGGAGCAGACCTTGTTGGTAAGGTAGAGGTTGGGGTTCCCGAGGACGATCCGAGAAATGCCGCCGTCATAGCAGATCTTGTTGGAGACAACGTCGGAGACTGCGCTGGAATGGCCGCAGACATCTTTGAATCTTACGAGGTTACGATAGTTGCCGCGTTAATACTCGGCGTGGCCCTTTACCTTTCGACCAAACAGATAATGTGGGTACTCTTCCCGCTATTCGTAAGGGGAATAGGAGTTATCTCATCGATAATAGGGACATACCTTGTAGGAGTTGGAAAAGAGAAAAACGCGATGACCTCGATAAACAGAGGCTTTTACGTCTCGGCCGTTATATCCGTTATAGGCTTTGCCCTTGTTGCTATATTTTACATGCATGAATGGAGAGCCTTTTTCTCTGTAAGCGCCGGAATACTTCTTGCACTTGCACTAAACGAAATAACCAAGTATTTTACGGATACACGTTACAGACCCGTCAAAGACATAGCATCTGCCTCAAGAACAGGCGCGGCCACACTCATATTGAGGGGCCTTGTCGTTGGTTATGAGGCAACGGTCTGGCAGATACTCGCGATAGCCGGTGCGATAATAGCGGCTGTCGGGATTTACTGGGGTCAGGGCTTCACCTTTACCCTTTACGGGGTCGCAATGACGGGAATAGGAATGCTCACGTTGACTGGAAATTACTTGGGAATGGATTCATTTGGGCCTATATCAGACAACGCAAATGGCCTTGGAGAGATGTCAGATATGGACAAAGAATCAAGACAGAATTTGGCAGACCTTGATGCCGTTGGAAACACCACAAAGGCAATAACAAAGGGTGTTGCCATAGGTTCTGCAGTCATAGCGGCCGTCTCCCTATTTGGATCCTTCCTCACAAGCATAGCCCTTGTTCAGACCCAGATGGGAGTTCCTTCAAACCAGACAATCCTTGCAAAGGGAATAGACGTTTCTTCACCGATAGTCTTCGTCGGTCTTTTGATAGGCGGCGCGATTCCGTGGCTCTTTTCCTCTCTGATGATAAATGCCGTCGCCAAAGCGGCAGGTGCAATGGTCGAGGAGGTAAGGAGGCAATTCAAAATTCCGGGTTTGATGGAAGGAAAGGTCAAGCCTGATTACGAAAAACCGGTTGAAATAAGCACCGCGGCCGCCCAAAGAGAGTTGATAACTCTTGCTACCTTTGTAATACTTACACCGGTTGTGGTTGGCCTTGTACTTGGAGAAGAATCGCTCGGAGGATTTCTTGCCGGAGCAATTCTTTCGAGCCAATTGCTTGCCGTCTTTATGGCAACATCTGGAGGTGCATGGGATAATTCGAAAAAGACGATTGAAGATGGAATTTACGGAGGAAAGGGATCTGAGGCACATAAGGCATCCGTAGTCGGCGACACGGTTGGAGATCCTCTCAAAGATACCGCAGGTCCGGCCCTTAACCCGATGATGAAGGTCATAAACCTTGTAGCACTGATAATTGCACCTATAATAATAAGAGTCTCGGCTACCAATCCGATAGCGATAACAATAGGAATTCTTTCCGTAATCGCGATAATAGTATCCGTGATGTATTCGGTCCAAGGAGGATTTAAAAGGAAAAAGGTTGGAGAGGCGAATTTCTAATTTTGAAACAACGGTCGAAAGACCGTTGTTTCAAATTCAATGTTGACAATTTTGAATTTTAGTGGTATCATGTAAATGAAAACGATTATTGTTTTTGAAAGGAGATATGAAATTGGAAAAGTCTCAAATGAGGCTTACTTATCAAAGAAAGATAATACTTGAAGAACTCAAAAATCTTGGCAATCATCCAACGGTCGATGAAGTCTACCTTGCAGTCAAAAAAAGATTACCGAGAATAAGCATGAGTACCGTGTACAGAAGTTTAGAAGTGTTATCCAAAAATGGATTTATAAAAAAGTTAGAGCCTATTGATACGCAAAAAAGGTTCGATGATAACGTTGGTGTCCATTACCATTTTTACTGTCTTAACTGTGGAAAGATAAAGGATGCCCCGCTCCACGAAAGCGAATCGAAAGAGATAGAAGAGGCAATAAAATCCATTGAAAAAGTGATAGAAAAGAGAGGATACAAGGTGAACGGGTATACTCTCGAATTCTGGGGAAAGTGCGATCATTGTGAGGGTGGTGAGTCATATGGCGGCGAGAAAAGTAAAAAATGATGTCTTTTACGTTGGCGTCCAAGATTGGGACAGAGAACTTTTTGACGAATTAATACCTCTTAACGAAGGCACTTCTTACAATTCTTACCTCATAAAGGGAAGCCAGAAAAATGCCCTCATAGATACCGTAGATCCTTCTAAAAAAGACCTTTTCATAGAGAATATAAAAAGTCTCGGCCTCACAAGAATAGATTACGTGATCTCTCAACATGCAGAGCAGGATCATTCCGGATCAATTCCCAAGGTACTCGAACTTTATCCGGAAGCAAAAGTCGTCACAAACCAAAAGTGTAAAGAATTTTTGAAATCTTTGCTTTTAATAGATGATTCAAAATTCATAACGATAAATGATGGTGATGAACTTTCCCTCGGCGATAAAACTCTCAAATTCCTTTTCACTCCATGGGTTCACTGGCCCGAGACGATGTCCACATACCTAAAGGAAGATAAGATACTCTTTACCTGTGACTTTTTCGGGTCTCACGTTGCATCGACAGAACTCTTTGTAGGTCAAAAGAAAGATAGAGTTATAGAGGGTGCAAAAAGGTATTACGCCGAAATCATGATGCCATTTCGTTCTTCTATAAGATCGAATATAAAAAAAGTAGAAGAGATGAAGATAGATTTAATAGCACCAAGCCACGGTCAGATTTACGATCAACCAGACCTTATAATAAACGCTTACAAAGATTGGATCTCGGATAACGTTGAAAATAAAGTCACTGTACTTTATCTATCGATGCATGGAAGCACCCAAAAGATGATAGAAAGACTCATTGACGATCTTACGAAATTCGATATCGTTGTTGAACCCTTTAATCTAACGAAAATGGACGTGGGGAAGTTGGCAATATCTTTAGTCGACTCTGCGACGGCAGTTGTGGCAACGCCTACGATGCTTGTCGGAGTTCATCCGAACGTGGCATACGCTATGTATCTTTTCAACGCTTTAAGGCCAAAAACGAAATTCGTAGCGATTGTAAACTCTTACAGTTGGGGCGGACAGGCCATCGAGCAGATCAAAGGGATACTTTCTTCTTTCAAAGGTGAACTCCTGTCCCCTGTTACAGTTAACGGGTATCCAAAAGCAGAGGATATGAAGGCAATAGATAGCCTTGCAGAAAGTATTTTCAAAAAGCATAAAGAAATAGGAATAGCATAAGAGGAGGGATTTTATGATCAGCAAGCAAATCGAACAGGTCTTAAACGATCAGATAAACGCCGAATTTTATTCTTCGTATCTTTACATGGCAATGGCCGCTTACTTTAGATCTACAAAGTTGAATGGATTTGCAACGTGGATGGAAAAGCAGGCAAAGGAAGAAGAAGAACACGCTCTCAAGATATACGAATATTTAAACAAAAGAAATGGAAGGGTTTATTTTAAATCTATAAAGGAACCTCCATTCGAGTGGAAATCACCTTTGGACGTTTTCGAGGCGACATACGTTCACGAACAGGAAGTTACAAAATCGATAGAAAGGATAGTCTCTTTGGCAGACGGAGAAAAGGATTACGCAACTTCTTCATTCTTGCAATGGTTTGTCGATGAGCAGGTAGAAGAAGAGTATTCGGTTTTGCAGATTCTTGAAAGATTGAGAATGATAAAGGACTCCAATCAGGGTCTTTTGATGTTAGATGCAGAACTTGGAAAGAGAAACGAAGATTGAACAAAGGGGTGATCTGTAATGGCAAGTTTAAAAGAAGTTATAATGTCGGATGATTTCAAAAAGGAAAAACACGTACCGGTCATAGAAGCACCGGCACACGTTAAGAAAGGCGAAAAAGTAAAGGTAAATGTCAGCGTTGGAAAGGAAATTCCACATCCAAATACTACCGAGCATCATATCGCATGGATAGAGGTTTATTTCCTGCCATCTGGAGAGAAATATCCTTACGTTATAGGAAAATACGAATTTCAGGCTCACGGTGCATCAACGCAGGGTCCAAATACAAGTACCATATATTCAGATCCGGAAGTTACGATATCTTTCAAAACAGAAAAATCCGGAACTATAATAGCCTACTCCCATTGCAACATTCACGGTTTATGGTCAAGTCAGGTTGATTTGAAGGTCGAATGAAATTGTTTTGATCGATCAAAAGAGATGGACAGATGTCCATCTCTTTTGATATACTATCAAAAATTCATCGATAGGAGGTAAAATGCTTAAAAAGGATCTTTTAGAATCTCTTTATGCAAGATACAACAAATACGAATACATTCATCCGGATCCTCTCGAATTTTTATATAATTATCCAGATATAAGGGACAGAGAAATAGTAGGCCTTATCGCCGCCTCCCTTGCCTATGGAAGGGTTTCACAAATTTTAAAAGATGTCTCCTTTGTACTCGATAAAATGGAAAGGCCTTACGAATTCATAATGAATTCGGATCGCGAATATTTTGAAAATAAATTCGAAGGTTTTATCCACAGATACACCGATGTGAAAGAGTTAACACAATTTCTCATGAATCTAAAATCAATTTTGCAAAGATTCGGATCTATTCACGATGCCTTTAAGAGTGGAATGAAAATTAAGGATGAAAATGTGATTCCGGCACTTTCGAATTTCATAAGGCTGATAGTTCCAGACGGAAAGAAAAATACCCTTGTTCCTTCGGCAGAATGCAAAAGCCCTTGCAAGAGATTGAATCTTTTTTTGAGATGGATGGTAAGACACGATGAAGTGGATCCGGGAGGATGGGACGATATTCCTCCTTCAAAGTTGATCGTACCTTTAGACACGCACATGCACCATATCTCTCTCGTCTTGGGCTTAACATCACGAAAACAGGCAGACATGAAAGCGGCATATGAAATAACGGAAAACTTCAAGGCTATATCTCCAGAAGATCCGGTCAAATACGATTTTTGCCTGACAAGACTTGGAATAAGAGACGATACCGATATGAATGCCTTTTTTAAGGAGTACGAAAATGCTTAGTTTGGGCGTTATCGTCAACACTTTAACGGTTATTGGTGGAACTTTGATAGGAATACCGCTCGGGAATAAACTCAAAGAAAAGCACAAATCTGTCTTTTTCATCTCCATAGGCATACTGACTATTTTAATAGGTGTAAGTATGGGTCTTAAAACCGAAAATTTTCTCGTGGTCCTTGGCAGCCTTGTGATAGGAGGACTAATAGGAGAAATCGTCGGGATAGAGGATAAAATTTCAAACCTTTCAAAAAAATTCTCAAAGAGAGATTCGAATTTTGCGACCGGTTTTATATCCACGACCGTGCTCTTCGTTGTAGGCCCAATGACGATCCTTGGATGTGTTAATTCTGGACTTACTGGAAACAACGAGATTTTGTACGTTAAATCGATAATGGATGGAATAAGTTCTATAGCCTTTGCTTCCGTTTACGGAATAGGGGTTCTTATGTCTGCTGGAAGTGTCTTTGTGATAGAGGGTGGCCTTGCACTGCTCGCGTCTTTCTTTCAATTTTTGACATTGCCGGCCTACTTGAACGACTTCACCGGCACGGGCGGGGCCATGATGCTGATGATAGGCTTGAGAATATTGAATGTAAAAGAAATAAAGGTTGGCAATTTCCTGCCAGCCCTTATCGTAGCCCCTCTAATAGATTTTTTCATCGTCTTATTTCACTGACGAAAACAACTTGGATGCCCACGCTTTCAGAGTATCTATATTCCCGTTTGTCGCCATCACAACGTAGAGGTCTTTGTATTTGACCGCCATCGAGTTGTACCCTTGAGATTTGAACTGACTTACGAGTGGATCTGGAGAAACTCTCGAATTCACTTGGAAGAGATAACAAACAACGTTGTTTTGTGGAGGTATTATCCCGCTTACTATGGTAAAATCAACGCCATTTAGTTTGAGAGACATTATGTTGGCATTTGTGAGATTTGATATTATTTTCCAGACAACCGATTCAATCGTGTCCGGCGTTGCTTCGCTGTGAATTTTAAATGATTTCAAAACGCTTTGGAAGTATTCTGAAGATACAGGGATTACCTGCGTGTATATCATCGAAATCGAATTTTTGTCCCTTTGTACTTTCATGAATCTGATTATCAGATTTCCCTTAGAAAGAATGGCAATGTAAGTTGAAGTAGGCGTTATCAAGTTCACCTGTATAGAAGGCTCTCCTTGATAAATCACATTTTGAGTGGATATTATCGTAGTCGTTGTGGCCGAAGAAAGTAATTCCATGAACTTCTGCTCTATATCTGAAATTGGCACCGGAGAAGGTCTCATCTCATTACCTTCGATTATATAGGTATCACCATTTATCATTGCCCATTCGAATGGCATTGGTGCTATAACGTTTACTATCTCATTTCTACCATCACGCAAAACATTTTCATATCTGACCCTTGAATTTTGTCCTTCTTCAATGACGATTCTCTGACCCTGGATGATCTGCGAAGCGTAAGAAGTGATAAAGGTATTTATAAATGAAGAACCAAAGGTATATGAAACAAAGATCAAAAAGATGAATGGATAAACTAAAACCCTCAAAATTGATCACTCACATACTTTATCTTTAAAAGGTAATCAAGGCTCGAATTACTCTGGGCATAGGTAAGAGTTGTACCGGGTTCCGACTTCAAAAGTGAGATTCCAGCAGAGGCCGCTTTATCGTAAGCGAAGTTGGAATTGACGGCCGGATTAAAGACGTAAAAGGCTAAAATCACCGATACGGCGACAGCGGCAGTTGGAACTCCGAAGATCAGTCCCTTTTTGATCTTCTCTTTTCTTTGTATCCTTGAAACTATCTTTTCCTCAAGTGCTTTTGAAGGTTTGAAGGTGTAAAGAAGTTTAACACCGTCTTTTATCTTTTGATAATTTTGGACAAAGACTCTACAACTCACACATACTTTGAGATGTTCTTCAAATTGAGCCTTCTCTTCCTGACTAAGTTCTTCATTTATAAACTTTTCCCTGAACTCCTCACACTTCATCGTTAATCTCTCCTTCGATGCCCAATTTACTCTCTAATATATTCTTAAGCCTTTCCCGAGCATAGTGAAGTCTACTTTTAACAGTACCAACGGGTTTATCCATTATCTCTGCTATCTGTTCATAACTCATGCCTTCTATTTCCCTTAAATTTATGAGAAGTTTGTCCTCTTTTGAAAGAGAATCTATCGCTTTCGATATCTCTTCGGCCGAAAGAGTTTTCATGAGTTCATCAGACGGCATTGAATCATCTACAGGTTCTCTTATGTTGTTCTTGGTATCTTCATCTTCCTGCTCTCCAAAATTTGTAAGAATCTCTCTTCGCCTTTGCTTCTTTCCAAGCATATCCTTACACACGTTAACGGTGATCCTGTAAACCCACGTCGAAAGCGAAGAATCTCCGCGAAATTTTTTTATGTTCTTGTAAATTTTGATGAAGACTTCCTGTACAACATCTTCAACATCATCAACGCCCAAATAAGATCGAGCGATTCCACCTATTTTTTCAGCATACTCTCTGTACAATTCACTGTATGCGTTAGAGTCAGAACGCTTTAAACCTTCTATAAGTTTTTGTTCTTCCAAATTTTAAATCCCTCTCCTAATTTTAGACATAAAAAAATAAAGATATGTTCAAAAACAAAAGATCTCCGTTAACCGGAGATCTTCTTCTACTTAAAAGATCACTTTTGAGCAGTTTGAACTTGAGCCTGAAAAGATCTCACTTTCTTGACAAGTCTTGACTTTCTTCTTGCGGCCTGTTTTTTGTGAATGGCTCCAACCTTTGCCGCCTTATCGATCTTCGAAAAGGCCTCACTCAAACTTTGAGAGACGTCCTCTCCTTTTTGCGCAAGTAAAAGAACCTTTTTGACAGCCGTTCTGAACTGTGATTTTCTTATCTGATTTTGCAGATGCCTTTTTTCAGACTTTTTTATGTTCTTTATGGCCGACTTTATATTTGCCATTTAAACCTCCTTACAAAAAATTACAGAATCAACCTTCATTCTGTCCGCTTTCCGAGTATATCATATATCATTTAAAAATTCAATATAGTGTTTTTAAGGACATAAAAACAAAATGACCATGCAAGAGGAAAAGCAGAGAAATAAAACCCCGCCATACGGCGGGGTAGTTCATTTAACTTCTGTCCAGCGTGGCGTAAATGGATAAGACTCTATCGGGCTTATGTGCTCGATATACTCTTTCACGACATCTGCAAGCACATACCCCGTGTTGTACTGCTGGGCATTTTTAAGCATCGAATAGTTATCTCCACCATTTGCCATGTAATCATTCGTTGCAACCGTGTAAATCGCATCTGGATCTATGGGTTTGCCATCAAGCAATATGTTCTCGACTCCATTTGGTGTTACGGTGTAGGTTAATCCCCATTCGTTCAATCTCGCACCGGTGTCCTCCGGATGGTAAACACCTCCCCATTGAATCGCCTTTAGCAGATCGGAGCCCTTTATTTTCAAAATCACAACTGTGTTTCCAAAAGGAAGTACCGTCAAAACGGTTTTATATGTTATCGTTCCGGCCGGAATCGGAGCGCGAATTCCTCCACCATTCATCAAAACGGCCTGAACTCCCATGTCTTTGAACTTCCATGCAACGGCGTCAGTTATGAGATGTCCGATAAGTGTATCGGCCTTTCGCGTGCTGTCCTTTTCATTTGCAAAGTTCACCTTCGAGTATCCAATGGGTTCATTTAATTTTCCAGATCCGACTATTTGATAAGCGGTAAGGAGATCCTGAATGGCTTCATTTGGCTTTATATCTTTGGAGACAGTTATGAGTTTGTAAGTATAGGTTGCAACATGTCCATTTTCAACTATGAGATCGAGACGCGCTATGTATTTTGAGTAAGATCCTGCCTGAACTATTAAAGTGCCGTTAACGTTGAAAGGAGATGTTACAGCGGTATGGCTATGGCCGTCAAAGATCGCCGCTATCCCGCTAACACTTTGAGCAAGAGAGACGCTTCCGCCGTAAGGGTTATTTGGAGGATCCAATTTTTCGGCAGTTTCAACTGCACCGGGAGTTCCGGCAACGGTCTGTTCACTGTATCCGAAAATCCCGAGATGCGTAAGGGCGATGACTATTCCATCCGGTCCTACCATTTTTTGAAGCATCGGAACATATTTTTGTGCGACCTCATCGGGGGAGAGGAAGTCATATCCCTTTACATATTCGGGATTTCCAATATACTCTGTCGTCTTAGTAGTTAATCCAAGAATGGCAACCTTCAAATCCGGAAAATTTTCGATAAGATACGGCTGACCAACTGTCTTATCGGTACCTTTGTAAACTATATTCGCAGACAAAAATGGAAAATCTGCCCATGCCATCTGTCTTGAGAGTACCGACCAGGGGTGATCGAATTCATGGTTCCCTATTGTCATGGCGTTAAGGCCCATCATATCGAGAGCGAGTATATCTGGCCTTGCGTAGAGCATATCCGATTCGGGAACTCCTGTGTTAACGTCACCTGCATGAAGGAAAAGGAAGTCCCATCCATTGGCTTGAGCCTCGGATCTCACTTGGTTGACGATCGTCGCTATGGCCGCAAATCCCCCGTAATTGCCGTAAGGCCACGCGTGTCCGTGAGTATCGTTAATCTCAAGGACGACAAGATGAGCAGAAAAACCTATGATGGCAATCAGAAGTGTAAAAGCCATCAAGGCCACAAAACTTCTTTTCATAATCCCCGACCTCCTTAATTTTCTTTAAAATATCTTACCACAAAATTTTAAATAATGTGAATGAAGAGGTAGGGCGTATCGTGTGGCGTGATCCGATAGTGTATACTTGTATTAAATTCAACTGCGTAAAGGAGGTTTAAAATGAATTTCGAGAAAATCGAAATAGGGCAAAACTTCGAAAGCGATATGATTATAACCGATGAGATGGTAAAAGAATTTGCAAGAATAACCGGAGACAACAATCCTTTGCATTTAGATGAAGAATTCGCCAAAAAAACTCAATTCGGAAGAAGAATAGCCCATGGAATGCTCATCGCATCTTTGATATCGAAGGTTTTAGGCAGAGACTTCCCCGGTCCCGGAACTGTTTATGTCTCTCAGTTTATCCAGTTTAGAAAACCGGTCTACATAGGGGAAACCGTTAAAATAAAAATAGAAGTAAAGGACAAAAAAATTGAAAAGAAGCGTTTGATTTTAAATACAACGGTTATGGTTAAAGACAGGATCGTTATAACAGGTGAAGCAGAAGTTTACCTTCCAGATCAATGATTCAGAATTTAAAGTTTGTTCGGTATATAGTATAATAAACATAAAGAAATATTTGAAAGGGGCTTTAAGATGAGAATACTCAGCGGCATGAGACCGACCGGACATCTACATATAGGAAATCTTCTCGGAGCACTTGATAACTGGGTTAGGCTTCAAAATGAAGGAAATGAGACGTATTTTTTCGTCGCAGATTGGCACATGCTCACGACAGGTTACAAAGATACTTCAACGCTTTCTCAAATGACTAAAGTTTTAGTCATAGAATATCTGTCTGCGGGAATAGATCCGCAAAAGAGTGTCATCTTCGTTCAGTCAGCGATCAAAGGCCATGCGGAATTATTTTTGATCCTTTCGATGATAACGCCGCTCGGAAGACTCGAAAGGATCCCAACGTACAAAGAACAATTAAGAGAATTGTCTGATAGGGAAATAACAACCTTCGGATTTTTAGGATATCCTGTTCTTATGGCCTCTGATATACTCATATACGATGCTGACGGAGTACCTGTTGGAGAGGATCAGACTTACCACCTCGAATTCACGCGTGAGATCGCAGAGAAGTTCAACTCTCTTTACGGAGAAACTCTTAAAATTCCGAAAGCCCTTTTTTCACAGGTACCAAAATTGTTAGGGACAGACGGAAGAAAGATGTCTAAAAGTTATGGAAATGTCATAAACATCGATTCCAACTTAAAGGAATTGAAGGATAAAATAATGCCAATGCCAACAGATCCTGCAAGAATTCATAGGTACGATCCTGGCACACCGGAAAAGTGTAACGTATGGCATTACCATCTTGCCTTTAACACGCCGAAAGAAAAATTGGATTATATTCACGAAGGATGTACAAAGGCTACAATAGGATGCATTGAATGCAAGAAGATTTTAATAGAAAGCATGGCAAATAAACTCGGCCCCATATGGGAAAAGATCGCCTATTACAAAGCACATGAGAATGAAGTCGAAGACATAATAAATGATGGAAATGAAAAGGCCAGAAAAAGTGCGGAAGAAACGATGAAAAAGGTCAGAAAGGCCCTAAATCTTTCTTTTTGAGGTGATAGATGGAGGTAAAGACGGGTCAATTTGAGGGTTCTCTCGATCTTTTACTCTTTCTTGTGAAAAAGCATAAGATGAATCCTCTCGATCTTAAAATATCCGAAATAACCGATGAATTTGTCTCCTATGTCAAAGAAATGGATAAGGTTGACATAGAGAGTGCCTCGGACTTTATACTGATGGCCTCAACGCTTATGGAGATAAAATCGAGAATGCTTTTGAATCCTTCAAAGGAAGTTGTCGAAAAGCAATCGGAGATCGCAAAGCAACTTTACGAATATTCGCTGGTAAAGAACGCGATGGAAAAAATAGAAAGGCTTTACAATTTACACTCGATGGAATACGATATTTCTATAATTCCTGAATTCGTAAAAGAAGTTCCAGAGACTTTGCCAGATGAATTCATCAAGATCATCAACAGCGTAAAAAACGAGATTAATCTCAGGAAAAGAGTCTACAGGATAACGCGCGATCTTTATTCTTTCTCGAAGAAAATGGAAGCAATCAAAGCGCTTATCTCAAAACGCAGGAAGATGAAATTAGGCGAAATAATCGAGATGTCCAAAGACAGACTCGAGGCCGTCGTTACTTTTGTAACGATTCTCGAACTTTTAAGACTGAAATTCATAATCATAGATTCGGAATCATCGGTGATGATAAATGAAGAATACGATGGCTGAAATAGAAGCACTGATCATGAGCGGACGTGGACTTACAGTTCAGGAATTGATCAAGTTAACGGGGAAAACGAGAAATGAAGTGCTCGAAAGCATTGACAAAATAGAAGAAGAATACTCGAAAGAAATCCATGGCGTTGAATTGAAAAATGTGGCCGGAAGATATTCTTTTTTTACCAAGGCCGATTATGCCGAGAGTATTTCAAAGATAAAAAAGAGATCTGTAAGCGAATTGACTAATTCTCAAATGCAGGTGCTTGCGATAATAGCGTACAATCAACCTTTAACTTTGAAGGAGATAGAAAGGTTTCGTGGAAGTAGTTGTGCAAACCAGACAAAAGAATTGATCTCGCTTGGACTTGTGAGAAGGGTACGTGACAGATCAAAAAAAGGCAACCCATTCATGTATGTTACGACGGAAAATTTTTTGAAGATTCTTGGGATATCGGATATATCGAAGTTAAAGGAGGGCTTGATTGAGGATACAAAAGTATCTCAGGATGTGCGGAATAACCTCGAGGAGGAAGGCTGAAGAACTTGTGATAAATGGGAAAGTGAGCGTAAACGGTAACACTATACACGACTTTGTTTCTGTAAATGAAACGGATGACGTAAGGGTAGAAGGAAAAAGTGTCAAGATAAGAGAAAAAGTCTATTACATTTTTAACAAACCTGCCGGATACTTAACGACAAAAAATGATCCGCAGGGAAGAAAGACGATCTTTGACATATTGAAAATTGAGCCGGACATCTTCCCGGTCGGAAGATTGGACGCGGACACCGAAGGACTTTTGATTTTGACGAATGACGGGGATATGGCCCAAAAGTTATTACATCCACGCTTTGAAGTGCCGAGAAATTACGAATTGATCGTGGAATCAAAGGTTGAAGACGAAGAATTAAAAAAACTCGAAGAAGGCATAACGCTTCCTTACGGATACAAGGCAAGAATGAAGGCAAAGATCTTAAGATACGATGGATCGAAGACTTACCTAAGAGTTTCAATAAGCGAAGGTAGGAAGCGTGAAATAAGGAGAACTTTTAAATTCATTGGTCATCCTGTTATTTATTTGAAGAGAGTTTCATTTGGTCCTTTCAATATCGGAGATCTTCCCCGTGGAAGTTTTAGAAAATTGACCGAAAAAGAGTTAAGAGAATTGAGAGAGTATGTAAATAGAAAATGAGACCCAACCGGGTCTCATTACAAAAACTGTTGAGGGGGGATAGGGGGTATCCACTGTCAGATACATCATACCACAGTCATTGTTTCTTTTAGGTTATTTAACGAACAAAATGTTGTAAAAAAATATAGTTTCTTGGAAAGGAGAGTTATCCTATGAAAAAAAGATTTTTAGTTTTTTTAATCCTTTTAAGCGCGCTTTGCATTTCGGTAGCCTTTTCGATGACGGTCGATCAAAATGGCATCAATATGCTTATTGGCGCTCAAAACAGTATTCAACTGTACAAAGAATACGGAGACGTGAGTGGCCTAAATCAAGCCATTGCGCAGATAAATTTGTTCCTTTCGCAGTATACACAGCCGGCCCAATACATAGGTCAGGCGTACGAAACTCTCGGAGATGCTTATTTTCTTTTGAACAATTATTCTCAAGCCGTGAATGCCTACGGTATGGCGATAAAGTATCTAACGATCGGATCGCCGGATTATAACTACTCCGTCTATTCTTTAGCCTACTCTTACATGGACAGTGGAGATTACTCAAATGCGCTCAAATATTTTTCGATGCTTTACAATACATCTTATTCAGATGAGGCAAAGGTGCTCACTGGAGGAATATATTTCAATCTCGGTCAGTACGATCAGGCTACATCTGTTCTAAACACAGTCCAGACAAACAAATGGAAGGCATGGGCTTATTATTACATGGGAAGGATATATTTCAACATCGGAAATTATTCAAAGGCGATAACTTTGCTTGGAAGTGTACCGCAATATTCGCAGGATTTAAATGTCATCGAACCTTCGATATATTACCAATCTTATGCCTACCTGAATAGTGGAGACATTCAAAATGCTATAAAGGTGGCCCAAAATGCCATCAACACATATCCTCCCACAACATGGACATTTGATCTTTACATGATACTCGGCCAGTCCTATTACGAAAATGGACAGTACAAAGAGGCGATAAAGAGTTTTGAAAGTGCCCAAAATCTTAACACATCATCGATGTACGAGGCGATAAGTGCAAAAGCGTGGGCCGAATATAAACTCGGTGATTATTCGGACGCGATATCTGACTGGGAAAATGTACTTAACAACGCTAAAAATATACAACTCGCCTTTAACGCCGGAATAAATGCCGGAAGTACATTAAGAGAGAATAAAGATTTTACCAATGCAATAAAACTTTACGATCAAATGGAGTCAAAGTTTCCATCTTACACAGACAATATAAACCTTGAAAAGGGAAAGACTTATTTAGAGAGTGGAGATTACCAAAAAGCAACATCCATATTCACAACTCTATCGAAATTGTCCGGTGCCATAAGAGACTCTGCAATATATTGGCTTGCTTACACCTACAGCCTTCAGAACAACTACACGCTTGCGATATCCACCCTTTCGAATTTAATTCAGAGTGCCCAGAGTTCTGACACAAGGGCAAAGTCTTACATGCTTGAAGGAGATATCTATGCAAAGGCTCTTCAGTACGATAATGCCATAACAGCGTACAAAAATGCAATGAACTTCGGAAGTCAAACTACCAAATTGACTGCCGGATACAATCTTGGCCTTATGTATTACAACAACGAAGATTACAACAATGCCATAAAGCAATTCACATACGTTATAAACAACAGAACTGTGGATCCAAATCTTGCCCTCAACGCCGCTTATTACCTGAGTCAGTGCTATGTGAACACAAAGGATTACAATTCCGCAATAGCAACGTATGATTGGATAACAAAATACGACTTTCAGAATCTCTACAGATCATCTATATACGTCCTTAAAGCGATCGCGATGGGAAAACTCGGTCTTTACTCTCAGATACCTTCCTATGTGGACTCAGTCTTAAACAACTATCCAAACATCTCAACAAAAGACGATCTGCTTTATTACAAAGCAAACGCTTACATGAAGACGAACAACTTTTCACAGGCCTTTGAAATAGCAAAATCGCTTTCGAGCCAAAACATGTCAAATGATGCCAAGGGAGGAGTGCTTTACATAGAGGCAAAGTATTACCAGTACATAAATGATCTTACGAATGCAGAAAAGTATCTCAAAAACGTCTACATGCTCTACCCGTCGAGTAGCGTTGCCCCTCAGGCCGCTTACGACCTTGGCATGATATATTACTCGGCCCAGGATTATTCGAATGCAAAGGATGCATTCTTTGCGCTTGTCTCGCTTTTCCCCTCGAATCCACTTGCTCCAGAAGCGCTTTACTACATAGGCCTTTCTTACGAAAATATGGGCCAGGCCAATAACGCCATTCAGATTTACAATTCTTTGATTTCGAAATATCCAAATTCATCTTACGTTTCGAAGGCTCAAGCCAGATTGTCTGTGCTTGAAAAGCGGTGAATTTAATGAAATGGATCTACTTTTTCATTTCGATCTTTTTGCTTTCAACATTTGCGGTGGCGGTGCCTATAAACCTTCAAATAACTGCCAATTACTATTCTCACACTCTCGAATTTGAAGGGACATTTGCCTCTACAAATATTGGAAATGTCGGGATACCAAAAGGCTTTTCTTTGCCACAAATATCTTTACCATCGACGACGAATGTACTCTCATCCTTAGTCGTCAATGTGAAGAATATGCCAGAAATTTCAACGATCAACAAGAACCTCTTCCCTGTCAGAGATCTTCAACTCTACTCTTTTTCCTTCTTCACAGATAGTCAAAGTAACGTCGGTCTTGACTCAAGGACACCTCTTATCTCGACATTTATAGATTACAATTACACCTCAATGCAATTGAATGGATTTTCTGCGGGGTTTAACCTTGGCCCTATTTCGATCGAGGGATCTACAAGGCCTCAGTATTCTCAACTTTCACTGACATTCCCGAATGGATTTTACGTAGATGGGATTCTTAACCAGTCAACTGGAACCTTCAGGATGGGGTTGCCTATTATGATGGGAAATTTTCTTTTCCAGCCAGAGGGACAATATATTTTCCCATCCAACTTTAACACAAAAATATCTCTATTTTACATGAATGATGGTATAATTCCTTACGCGGTGTATGATGGAGAATCTACTCCAACCTTTTCGATAGGCGTTACAACTTTACCATTTTCGGCATACGCGAAAATGACGATTTTGTCCACGCCCATTTATTCCGTCGGCACGATTTACAGAAGCGCTTTTGGAATTGTTGGGGCTGACATTAGCCTTCAGCAACCGACAAATTGGGTAAATGCTTCATTCAATTCCGTACCTTTCGGAATAGGAAATTTGCAATTTGAAATTGCCGGAGATGGACAAATTGTGAATAACGGTACTTACAAATTTAGAGCCTATTTGACAACGAGTTTGAATCTATTTTCTTCTGTATTCAAAGGATGGGTTGGAATGTCATCAGATAGCGGCAATTATAAAACTTTGTGGGGAATGGATGTGAACTTTTGAGCGCTTTGGAATACGATCTTTACGTGAAAATCGAAGAAGAGGACATACACATGATAAATTACATGCTCGAAGCAGAAGATAACCTTTTAAACGTTAGAAATGTAGATCCCAAAACAGGTCTTTTAAAGATAATTGTTATAGACACGGATCTTGATGATATGTTAAGACTTTTGGAGTATCTAAAAGATGATCTTCATCTTGAAGTGGTGAAATATGAACCGAGTCGTGGAGTTCTTTAGAAAGCCGATACCGAGGGAGCATTTTCGAACTCTGCATGATATACCTTACGATAGGTTGAAATTATGGGGATTTGAGGCTATAATATTTGACTATGACAACACTCTCGCCCCATTCCTGCACCAGATTCAGGATGATGTGATCTCTCTTTTGGAAAACATTCTCAGGATGGGCTTTAAAGTTGTCATAGTTACCAATGCGTCTTATGAAAGAACGAAGAAATTAAGAGAAAGATTGCCACAGATCAAGGTCTTTGCAAAGGCAAAAAAGCCAGGCCTTAAGATTTTGAAAATCGCCGTTGATTACACAAATGTAAGCGCGTCAAAAACTATTTTCATTGGTGACCTGTTCTTTACAGACATAATAGCGGGAAATAGAATGGGCATGTACACGATAATGGTTGAGCCCTATCCGGGAGTTGGATTCCTTTTAAGTACTCTTGTTTTGCTTGAGAAGATATCCTATCTTATCATTTTCTATACCTTTGGATGGATCTTCCGAATAGGAGAACTTATCTCTCCGAATGAATGGGTAGAAGATATCTTCGACATAGATTACGATCGTTTGATCTCGAAGGGAATAAAGTTGTTCGTCTTTGATATGGACGGTACACTGGCAAAATGGAAAGACGAAAAGATCGATCAAAAGACTTTGAATTTGATAAAGAAACTTTCGAAAAAAAGCGATGTTGTCATACTGTCAAACGGTGATTCACCTACTTTGGAAATCATGAAAAAAAATGGAATAGAGACCTTCAATCATTCGCACAAACCCTTAACTGCTAAATTCCTTAGAATATTGAAAGCAGGTCATGTATCAAAAAAAGAAGTTGTGGTTGTAGGGGATCAATTGTTCACAGATGTTTTGATGGCAAATCTTGCCGGCGTCTATTCCATAAAGGTCAAACCGCTTTCAAAAGAGGAGATGTGGTTTACGAAAATTTTGAGAATCGCCGAGCGTATTACAAGTCCACTGGCCAAGAAAAAGCCATCGATTGGGGTGAGTGAAGATGAGTGGGGAAAAAACAAAGTATGAATTAACGAATCTTCCTTCTTTTTTGTCTAATTTCACCGTCAGGTTGAATTCGGCAGAAACGCCGGAAAAATGTGTTGAGGAGTTGATAGAGGCCTCAAAGAATTTCTTTTCGATCGAAGATCACGCGTACGTTATGAAAGATCAAAGTCACGGAACTATAAAGCCCAAGGTAATGGCAATGGGCAGATGGGTCCTCGAGAAGAAAAAAGTGTCCGTTATCCCGGTCGATGACGGCACCTTCTTATTTCTCCCATTATTCAGCAGAAGACATGATATAGGATACGTCGTGATGAGGATAACTGACGATATTGGCGATTTGAAGATGAAGTACATGGATATAGAGAGCCTCCTCTCTTTTGAGACTTCGATGGTCATAGACAACATGTTGTTAACAGGAGAATTGATAAAGAAAAATGAATACGTCTCCGAGGCAAGGGCATATCTTGAAAACGTGCTCAACTCATTGAAATACGCCGTTGTGGTGGCAAGTGTTAGAAAGGGAGAAGAATTTTCCAACAAACCTTACAGAGAACTCATCGAGAAAAACAAGGAGATCGTCAATTACATAGAAGATATTTCACAGGAATCTTTGATATACAGAAAGGAAGTTTCGAGAGAGGTGGAGGTAAACCAAAGTTTTTACTCTCTTTACGCCGTTCCGGTCCAACTCTCTTCTGGATTGAAGATAGTAATATCGATTCAGGACATAACGAATACAAAGGAACTTGAGAGACTCCAAAAGATAGATAAGATGAAGGACAATTTTGTCGCAACTATCTCTCACGAATTGAAAACGCCTCTTGCCGCAATCCTTGCCTATTCCGAAACTTTGCTGGAATCGGCAGAATCGATAGACACGGATACACTCAAGAGTTTTGCAAAGACTATTAAAAATGAAAGCGAGCATCTTGCGAATATAATAGAAGAGATGATAAACTTCTCAAAGGTAAGTTCCAACAGCCTTACGATGGCCTTTGGCAGGGTAGATCTTGTAAAGATTTTAAAAGACACATACGATGGATTAAAAATAAACGCGCTTTCGAACAATGTGAAATTTTCTCTTGAAATTCCAGATGATCTCATCAATGCTTATGTTACGGCAGATCCCAAAAGGATAATTCAGGTCATGGACAACCTTGTCTCCAACGCTTTCAAATACAACGATTCAAGGGAACCGGAAGTAAAGATAACGATAAGATCGGATGACGAAGGGTACATCGTCTCGGTCTGGGACAACGGTAGTCCTATACCAGTAGAGGAGAGAGAAAAGGTCTTTGAAAAATTTTACAGAGGCTCGAACTCGGGAAATGTCTCTGGAACGGGATTGGGCCTTGCCATCGTCAAAGAGATAATAGATTTGCACAAGGGCAGGATATGGATAGACAATGTTGAAAATTGTTCCTTTTCATTCTTCTTGCCCAAGAGGGACTGGTTGAATATTTTGAAATGAGGTAAAAAATGGCAGGTACACTTGCAGACGTTTTGAAGGAAATAGATTCTATACCCGTACCGAACTTTGTCGTTACAAAGGTCATTGAATTGGCAAGCAAGCCGGACGTTTCTGCCGCAGAACTCACATCTATAATTGAGAAGGATCCAAATCTGACCGTTAGAATAATGAAACTTGCCAATTCCGCTTATTATGGTCTACCACAGAAGATAACAAATCTTTCCCATGCCATAATGATTCTCGGATTCAAAACTTTGAGGAACCTTGTGATAGGCGTTTACACGCATGACGCTTTTTTCTCCTTTAAACTTGAAACTACAAAGGTTTCTTCCGAAGATCTGTGGTGGCATTTAGTTTCGACTGCCATCGCAACTGAAAGCGTTTCAAATGCAACCGGCTTTATAAACAAAGAGGAGGCCTTTCTTGCAGGAATGCTTCACGACATAGGAAAGATCGTCCTTGCGAAGTTATTCCCGAAGTACGTCGATGCACTAATAACTCTCGCAAGCGCGAGATCTCTTACGTACGAACAGGCAGAAAAAGAGATGGAATTTCCGGATCATGTCTTTGTCGCCAAGTATCTTCTTGAAAAATGGAAATTTCCAGAGATAATAAGGGTGCCGGTAGAATTCCATCACAATCCCGGCGGTGTTCAGGATGAAAGTTTCAAAGATATAACGGCAATTGTCCACGCATCAGACGTGATATCGAGCATTTTGAACCAAAAAGCCGCGGGAAATTACACATTGCCGATAATGAAAAAGGAGGCATGGACTTACCTTAAACTCAATGGCACCTCATTTTTGGACATGATAAAATCAACAAGAGACTCCATGAAAAAGTCAGATTCTTTCTTCAGAATCTAAGAGGTGATTATTTTGAAAAAAGCATTTGTGTTGATTTTAATCTTATCAATGGCTATTTTTGCCTTTTCAGATGCCACAAATCAGGTACTTGCCGGAAAGATAATCGTTCTCGATCCCGAAAATGGAGGGTATGATTCGGGTCCAGTAGGGCCAACGGGTCTCATGGGAAAGGACATAAATCTCCAGGTCGCCCTCGATCTTGCGCAGATATTGAAACTTCAGGGTGCGACGGTGATCCTTACGCGTTCGACAGATACCTATGTGCCTTTAAAAAATAGAATAGATATAGCAAACAAAGCGAATGCTGACCTCTTTGTCTCTATAGCGCACAATTCAATTCAAGGAGCACCAAATGTAGACAGGCCGCAGGTCTTCTACTGGAGCACCTCTGATTCTTCACAACTTGCGGCCGAAATATTCTTAAAAGAATTCGAGAGATTCTTCAACACAAAAGGAAATCTCATAAGAGAACAGTTCATCGTTTTGCAATACGCTCAGGTTCCAGCGGTCGTAGTCGAGCCTTGCTTCATGTCAAATCCATCGCGAGAAAATTGGCTCAAAAGTGCCAAAAATCTCTGGCGTGAGGCTAACATATACGATATGGCCATCCTCGAATATTTCGACGAACTGAATTCATGACTCTTTCATCTTCCTTGTGCCCGGCTTTACTAAAGGTATCCCATTTTGACAGAGAGGACATTCTTCACGCGTGTAATGCGTAAGGGGCAGATCTACCAAAGAAAGTACGTGTATTTCCCTTATTTGATTTACAGATCCTCTGTTGACTATCGATGAAGCACATATCACGCGTGATCCAGCCTTTTCGACCAGATCGATGATTTCGCTCGTTGATTTTCCAGTTGTTATAACGTCTTCGACAACGGCTATATTCTTGAAATCCGAAGGATCGAATTCTCTCCTGAATTTCATGACGCCATCATCGTCTCTCTCGGCAAAAAGAAATGGGACGTTAAGGTGGCGCGCGACTTCGTATCCTATTATTATTCCTCCTATCGCTGGAGAGATAACACAATCGGGATTGTATTTTGATATTTTGACAGAAAGTTCATACCCAAGATCTTCCGCATACCATGGATATTTCAGTATTTTTGCGCACTGAACGTAAGAATCGGAGTGAAGGCCGGAAGAGAGTAAAAAATGGCCGTGAAGAATTGCGCCTGTCTCTTCAAGTAATCTTTTGTATTCCATTTTTTCACCTCAAAGATAGAAGTTTTGAGTAATCGTAAGAAGACTTTTCGGGATCGGCCGAAAAGATTATGGATCGAGACACGTTAACGAGTAAGTTTCTACCGTCAATTGAATTCATGACCTTTTGAACATCTCCTCCCTGCGCTCCGACACCGGGAACGAGTATAAGGCTCTCATTTGCAATCTCATGGATTTCTCTTATCTTTTCTGCGAAAGTTGCCCCCACAACAAGGCCACAGTTTCCGTACCTTTTGTTTTTTTCGCTGACAAATTTTGCAACCTTTAAGTAAAGCGGAGGCGTGCCGTGGTACTCAAAATCAAACGCCCCTTGATTCGAGGAGAGAGACAGCACGAATGTGTATTTGTCCGTGTAAGAGAAGAATACTTCCATCGAGTCACTTCCCATGTAAGGCAAAACGGTTATGGCATCAAAGCCAAAGAATTCAAAAGCGGCCCTTGCGTACGCTTTCGCTGTTGAATCTATGTCCGAACGTTTGGCATCATATATGACGGGCAGATCTCCTATCAAATCACGTGTTTTCATCATGGTTTTCATTCCATCAGGCCCAAGTTGTTCGTAAAAGGCTGAATTTATTTTGTAAGCGCAGGCGAAATTTTTTGTTCTCTCGATTATTTCACGGTTAAATTCGTAAACTCCTTCCGCATTTTTAGAAAATCGAGACGGCAACCTCTCGTAATCGGTATCGAGACCTATGGTAAGCACGTTGGAGACGATCTCCATTCTTTTTTTTACCTTTTCCAAGAAATTCATATGAATCCTCCTCTGTGGGATATGCCTATCAGATCTGCAAAGTTCATCTTCAAACTGTCAATTTTATTCTGAAGATCGTCCACAATTCTGACCGCAGAAGACGGATTTATCATGAACTGGGTTCCAATCCCGACAAGAGATGATCCCGCCATGGCGTATTCGATAATGTCAGATGCATTTCTTACCCCTCCAAGACCTATTATCGAAAGATCGGGAAAGGCATCCTTTACCTGGTAAACCTTCCAAAGTATTACAGGCATAAAAGCGGGACCGCTAAGGCCCCCTTTGACTCCCTTTAAAAATGGTCTGCCGGTTTTCAAATTTATCCTCATTCCCTGAATCGAATTTCCTATGTTAACGATCTTTACGCCTGCATCGATGGCAATCCGTGACTGGATAAGAGGATCGACGTCGGGAGAGATCTTGGCAATTAAAGGCTTTTTGGTCACTTCCCTGCATGATGCAAGCACCGATTTTGTCAGTTCAAAATCAGAAGATATCGTTTTGCCGCCAATGTTTGGACATGAAAGATTTATCTCTATCATGTCGGCGAATTCCTCAATTTTGCTTGTAACTTCGGCAAAATCCTCCGGTCTTTCCCCTCCCACCGAAATTATCTTCACGCACTCTTTCGGCAAAGAGGCCGCTATTTCTTTGAACTTTTCAACTCCCGGGTTTTGAAGACCTATGGAATTCAAAAGTCCATTTTCAAGATAAAGGATTCTCGGTGGAATATTTCCCTGAATGGGTTTGGGAGTGACGGTCTTCGTGGTGAAGCCACCTATCTTTTCGGCCGAGACGTATTTAAAGAATTCGTCACCAAATCCCAACGGACCCGAGGCAGTTACTATAGGGTTTTTAAACTTTACTCCATCCACGATCACAGATAAGTCCATTCTAAATCCACCTCCGATGCCTTGAAGGTCGGGCCGTCTTTGCAAACGAATTTCACACCATCTGAGGTCATGACCGCGCACCCTTCACACATACCCCTTGCGCAGGCCATTTTTTCTTCCATTATAAGGTAAAGGGATCTTTGACCCAAAGCCTTTTTTACACTTTTTAACATCTCTATTGGGCCGCACGCTATGATATTTTCAAGTGTTGAAAATTTGACGATCTCTATCGGGGTGGTTGGATCAAAGACAGATACAGAACTGCCGGGTATATCGACAAAATCGAAAAGTTCCTCGTCTGCAAATCCAGCAACAAGTTCTCCGAATCCATACTTGGAGATGTAGAAATGAATCGGTGCATATCCTACACCGCCGGATATCAAAAGTGGGTCTTTAAGTTCTGGCAGAGGATTACCAAAAGGACCATTCATTATAACGGGGGCTCTGTCAAGGAATTTTTCGATCTCCCCTCCGCTTTTTATAAGAAAAGAGATCTTTCCATCTTTTAAGTCATAGACACTGAATGGCCTTGGAATGTAAGGCCCCAAAGAGGTAGTTATTGTAAAAAACTGGCCAGGAAGTGCTTTGCCTTCGTAAGGGAGATCAAGCAAGATGTAAGATCCCTTTGCCGATCTTTTCAACATCTCCAAACACCTGCCTTCCTTCAACGAATGTCGATATTACCCTTCCTTTCAATCTCTTACCGAGAAAAGGTGTATTAGATGACCTTGACATGAGAGTCTCTTTTGAGACGTGCCATTCGCCTTCCGGATCGAAGATGACGAAATTGGCAGGAAGACCTTCCTTTATCCTTCCAACCTCAAGGCCATATATCTTTGCGGGATCGGAACTTACCTTTTTCAGAAGTTTTTCAATCTTGAGGCCATTTTTCGAAACGATGATGATCTCATTTAGAAGAGTTTCAAATCCAATTATTCCAAATGGTGCGGATTGGAATTCCACCTCTTTTTCTTCATTTAAATAGGGAGCATGATCGGTGATTATCGCATCTATCGTGTCATCTTCTATTCCTTCATATAGGGCTCTTTGATCGTGAGATGTGGGAAATGGTGGATTTATCTTTTTGTATGTATCGTAATCGTAAAGGTCTTCGTCTTTGAAGACAAGATGATGTATGCAAACATCACAAGTTACATTTATTCCATCCTTCTTTGCCTGTCTTATCAAATTGACAGACCTCGCCGTTGAAACGTGGGCGATATGGATGTGGGCCTTTGTCAGGTATGAAAGTTCTATCTCACGCGCAACACTTATAGATTCGGCAACATCGGGAATCCCGCTTATACCGTAAAGGGTAGAAAACCACCCTTCTCTCATGTGTCCCTTACCAAGGTATTTGTCCTGACAGTGAGAGATTATCGGAAGTCCAAGTTCATGGGCGTATTCCATCGCATGCCTCGCAAGGCCTGCATCATCCAAAAAGTTTCCATCATCTGAAAACCCAACAACACCTGCCCGTGCCATCCTTAGCATTTCAGAAAGTTCTTTTCCATCTCTATTTTTAGTTATTGCACCGACGATCTTCAAGTCCAAGTTGGTCTTTTTCGCCTTTTCCTTAAGATAAATCACCATAGTCTCACTGTCTATAGCGGGAGTTGTATTTGGCATTGCAAAGGCCGTCGTTATTCCACCGTGAAATGCTGCCATGGCACCTGAGAACAGGTCTTCTCTCTTTGTCTGACCGGGATCTCTGAAATGTGCATGGGTATCAACAAGTCCCGGAAGAATCCACACGTCACCGAGGTCTAAACGATCTCCTTCTCTTTGAACAAAAGTCTTTTCAAAGGAGATCTCCCCGCTGTAAAACCTTTCTCCATCGAAAATTTTAGCGCTTTCGAAGATCAATTTTCCACACCTCCCAAAATAAGATCGAGCAAGGCCATTCTTACAAAGACACCGTTTGTAACCTGTTCTTCAACGACAGATGAATCTGAATCTGAAACCTCTTCCATAACCTCTACTCCTCTGTTCATCGGACCCGGATGCATGAAAATGGGATTGGCAATTTCCATTCTTTTGGAATTTATTCCGTAAAATTCGTTATACTCATCAAGGGTTGAAAAGAATCCACCGCTTTGGCGCTCAAGTTGGACTCTCAATCCCATTACAGCGTCAGACTCCGAGATACTTTTTTCAACATCATGTGAAATCCTCACGCCGTAATTTTCAAAATACTCAGGAATAAAACTTTCAGGACCGACCAAGGTTACATCGGCACCGAGCATTTTTAGCAGTTTTGCATTTGACCTTGCAACCCTGCTGTGAAGGATATCTCCTATTATGGCTATCTTGATTTTGAAATCTCCGAATTTTTCCCAGATCGTGTAAGCATCGAGCAGGGCCTGAGTAGGATGGGCATGGATTCCGTCACCTGCGTTGATAACGGGTGAATTCGTGTATTTTTTCATCATCATCGGACTGCCAGGTTCCGAATGTCTTATGACGTAGAGATCTATGCCCATGGCATCGAGAGTTTTAACCGTATCTTTGAAAGATTCTCCCTTGTTCAAAGAACTCGTAGAGGCGGTAAAGTTGACGACATCTGCACCAAGCCTTTTTGCAGCCAATTCAAAAGAAATCCTCGTTCTTGTCGAGGATTCAAAAAAGAGAGTGCAAATGCTTTTTCCTTTTAAAGATGTCAATTTTTGAAAACCATGCTTTTTAAAAAATTGGGCCCTCTCGAATATCTCTTTGACATCACTGATTTCAAGATCATCAACGTCAAAAAGGTCCTTTCCTCGAATACTCATCATTTACCTCCTTTGTGATATATAAAAAAAGGACGCCTTTTAAAGGCGTCCTTGAAAATAAATTCGATAAATTCGAGAAGGTAACTTTCACTTTCCACATCAGGAAAGACAAAATACTCCGAATTTTTTAACTTAAGCGATAAAATCATCTTTTCCTCCTTAAGCCAAAAGGGATTATACTATTAATTTTTCAAAAAGTCAACACGTGATATTGATAATTTTCAATTCTCAATTTTATTCCACGTGCCACCCGCCACACGCTACGAGTTCGGTAAAACTGGCTCAGTATATATTTTTGACTTCAAAAATGTTAAAATCATTTTGAATAAATTTCATCCTCGGGAGGCTTAAAATGAAAAAAAGGATTTTGATAATAGGCGGAGGATTTGGAGGCTTAAGCGCATTTTACAGCCTCCAAAAGAATGGGTCGGAATATGTCGAGATTACCCTTGTAGATTCAAGAGAGACAAGCCTTGAGAAACCTTCTTTGCCTGAGGTTGCTTTTATTGGAAAGCCACTTAACAAAGTACAGATTCCACTGAAATCAGTTATAGAAAAAAATGGCGGTAAATACCTTAACTCTGAAGTTAAAGATGTCGATCCGAATTCTGGCTATGTTGATCTAAAGAGTGGAGAAAGAATTCCTTACGATTACCTTGTAATCGCAACTGGAGCCATAAAAGACTATGATGCTGTAGAAGGATTTAAAGAGTACGGATATTCAGTCTGCGATGACGATCATGCACCAAAACTTTATGAGAGGATGATGAATTTTAACGGTGGAAAGATAGTAATCGGTGCCGCCAAAACAGAATGGGCAGATCATCCCGGAGTCAAAAAACTCTCCGCTCCGTGCGAAGGACCGATCGGAGAGATCATGTTCATGATCGATTACGCGCTAAGGCAGAGAGCGATAAGGTCAAAGTGCACGATAAATGTTTTCTCGCCCGGCGAGATATTCTTTGAAGATGTGGGACCAAAGGTCCATAAATCGCTTGAGCCTGTCATAAAGGCGCAGGGCATAAATGTTTTAACGTCAAAGGTGATAAAGAAGATAGAAAAAGACCATGTAGAATTCGAAGATGGCACCTCTCTCGAGAGTGATCTTACGATTATAATTCCTCCTTACGCAGGCACTCCATTTGTCAAAAATTCAGGCATCGGCGACGAAAAAGGTTTCATAATGACGGATTCGCAGATGAAACATGAAAATCATAAAAATATCTTCGCGGTTGGAGACATAAACGCGATGGCAATGCCAAAACTCGGTCATATAGCGGTCATGCAGGGTCAGGTTGCCTCGAGCGCCATTCTAAAGGATATAAAAGGTCAGGGCGAGGTGTTGCCATTTAGGCCTGAGATCTTTTGCATCATGAACAGAGGTGGAATAGACGCAACGATGATCCTCTCAGATTACCTCTACGGTGGAAAGACCGATATAACTTTGAATGGCCCTATCGCACACATGATGAAATGGGGATTCGATGATTTCTACTTCTACACCAAAGGCCATATGCCTCCGGAATTGATGCAAAATGGACTTAAAAAAGTTCTCGAGACTCTTAAAAGAGGCAAGGTTTGAATAGTAATTCTTCAATTCTTGTGATTCTTACGGGCGGCAGATCGACAAGATTCGGGACGGACAAATGCACTTACAAAATCGATGGACTCCGATCTGTCGACTTGATAATTAAAAATATCGGATCTTTGTTTAAAGGTATCATCTTTGCAGGTAAAAATGAAAATCTTGATGGATCGATTCCCGATCCAAAACCCGGTCTTGGTCCTATTTCAGGTCTTTACACGGGACTTTTAGCCGGGGAAGATGTGTTTTTAGTTTCTTGCGATATGCCATTTGTAAAAAAAGAAATAGTGGAATTCATTCTAAGCAAGAAAGATCACGATATAGTATGTCCTGTCGTTGATAACGCCTATCAGGTTACGCATGCCTTTTATTCAAAAAAGATCATCTCCTGCCTTGAGGAGGAGATGATTTGTTATAATCCTTCTTTGAAATCTTTAATCTCAAAATGCAAAGACGTGCTTTTGATAAGAGAAGAAGAATTGAAAAGATTCGAAAATTACAAAATGAGTTTTTTCAATTTCAATTTTAAACGCGATCTTCGACCTTAACCTTTTCTATCTTTACGGCAGAAACCTTAAAGGTTGGTATCTTTGCTATGGGATCTATGGCCGCAAGTGTCAGCATGTTTGCAGGAGATTCAGCGTAATGGAATGGTATAAACACAAGGCCTTTTTGCGATCTTTCAGTTATTTTAGCCGGGCCTTCTATCGATCCACGTCGAGAACTTACCCTGACTATGTCTCCATCTTTTATCCCGAGATCTTTTGCATCTTCTGGATTTATCTCTATCTCGACCTTTGGTCTAAGATCGTTTATTTCTTTTACCCTTCTTGTCATCGTTCCGGTATGGTACTGGTAAAGTATGCGACCCGTTGAAAGATAGAACGGGTACTCTTCATCTGGGATCTCCGGAGGTTCTGTGTATTCGACCGGTATGAACTTTCCAAGTCCATTCTCCGTTGAGAATGAATTCTGGTGAAGTATTGCGGTCCCTTCATCATCGATCGATCTGCACGGCCACTGAATTCCTTTGTGTTCTATTCTATCGTAAGATATGCCTGCGTATATTGGAGAGACTTTAGATATCTCTTCCATTATCTCTTTCGGAGATTCGTAATGCGCGTTGTAGCCAAGTCTGTTCATGAGATCCTTTAATATCATCCAGTCAGGTTTGGAATTCCCAACCGGATTCAAAACTTTCCTTACCCTTTGAACCCTTCTTTCGGTATTTGTAAATGTCCCATCCTTCTCGAATCCGCTCGATGCCGCTAAAATCACATGGGCGTATTTTGTCGTGTCATTTGGAAATATGTCCATGTCTACCATAAACTCCAGTTTTTCAAGAGCCTTTCGCACATGAGATTCGTCCGGATGGCTCATGACCGGGTTTTCTCCCATCACAAAAAGGGCCTTTATCTTCCCATTCATAATCGCGTCGAACATTTCAACGCTTGTCAATCCATTTTTATCTGAGAGATATTCCACATTCCATGCCATTTTGAACTTTTCTATGACACTTTCTTTCGAAACTGGCTGATTTCCGGGAAATAGGTTCGGAAGACATCCAACATCTCCAGCCCCCTGAACATTGGACTGACCTCTTAAAGGATTGACTCCAGATCCTGGCCTTCCTATCTTTCCGGTTGCCATTGCAAGATTGGCTATCGCGATGACATTCTTTGTTCCACTCACGTGTTGAGTTATTCCCATGGCGTAAAGTATGGAGGCAGTCTTTGCCTTTGCGTACATCTCGGCGGCCTTTACCAATTTTTTCTCATCAACGCCCGATATTTTTGAAACATACGATGGAGTGTATTTTTCAACGGCTTTCTTTACCTCTTCAAATCCTTCTGTCCTTTTGGATATGAACTCCTCGTCTATTAGGTTCTCGTGGATTATCACGTTCAAAAGGCCGTTGAGAATCGCAAGGTCTGTCCCTGGCAGATTTCTAAGCCACAATTCGGCATAATCGACAAGTTCTATTTTTCTTGGATCTATAACTATTAAATGCGATCCGTTCCTTACAGCCCTCTTTACTCTCGATCCGTAAACGGGGTGGTTTTCCGTAGTGTTGGTGCCGGTTGCAATTATTACCTCGGCAAATTCTATGTCTCCAATCGGGTTAGTCATGGCGCCCGCTCCAAAGGTCATCGAAAGACCCGCAACTGTAGACGCATGACACAGTCTTGCGCAATGATCGATGTTATTTGTTCCTATTATGGCTCTTGCGATCTTTTGTAAAAGGTAATTTTCTTCGTTCGTACATCTTGCAGAAGATAAAAATCCTATTGAATCCGGACCATACTTTTCCTTTATCTCGATCAATTTTTTGGCCGTGTAATCGAGAGCCTCATCCCAAGTAACCGGTACAAATTCTCCATTTTTCTTCAAAAGTGGAGATTTTAACCTGTCGGGATGATTCACAAAACTGTATCCAAACTTTCCCTTTACACAGGTTGCTATAGCATCATTTACTTCTCTGTTTTCAGAAGAACCCTGAATTCTTACTATGTCGTTTTTCTTTGGATCGAAGTAGACGTCTATCTGACATCCAACGCCACAATACAGACATGTCGTCTTTACCTTTTCGACCTTGTTCCATCTTGCCTTCCCTATCGAAGGCTTTTCGACTATCGCCCCTGTCGGACATATACTCGCACACTCTCCGCAACTTACGCAATTAGTTTGTGCAAGAGGAAGGTTCATAAAAGTTGAAGGGTAAGATTCATGGCCCCTCTGGACCATCGAATAGATTGACATGCCCTCTACCTCGTCACAGACACGAACGCATAACTGACACTTTATACACTTGTTCAAATCCCTTACAATGAATTCGCTCGAATCGTCTATTTCGTATCTTTTTTCCTTCATGTAACCAAACAACGGTTTGCCAGACGGGAAGTATTCGTATGCAAGGTCCTGAAGCGCACAATTACCGTTTTGATCGCACGTCATGCAATCATCGGGATGATCCTTTAACAACAAAGACAAATTCACTTCTCTCGATTCTTTGACAAGCGGTGAATTTGTCTTTATCTTCATCCCTTCTCTTATTTCGGCCGTACACGAGGTAACGAGATTTTTCGATCCTTCAACTTCCACAACGCACATGCGACATGCGCCTATGCTTTTTAAAGCGGGATGATAACAAAGATGGGGAATATCGAATCCATTTTCAAGCAAGAATTCAAGGAGATTTTTTCCTTCGGGAATATTGTAATTTTTACCGTCTATTTCTATCGATAAAGTCTTTTCGTTAATCAAAGATCACCTCCCCGTTTTTCATCGATTTTATTATCGCAAGAGATTCTACCCTTACATTTTCTTTCTCAAGCACCTTTCTTCCATTCTGAAATGCTTTTTCTATGACGATTCCAACGCCGGCAACGCGACCTCCCGCATCCTTTACTATCTTTACAAGACCCAACGATGCGCTACCGTTGGCCAGAAAATCATCGATTATGAGAACAGAATCTTCGCAAGACAAAAACCTCTTCGATACTCTTATTCTGTATGGTCTATTTTTTGTGAATGAAAAAACATCGGCCTCGTAAGTTTCGAGATCGAGATTGAAGGCTTCGTGTTTTTTGGCAAAGATAACTGGCACATAGTCAAAATACTGGGAAGTTATACATGCGACGCTTATTCCAGAAGATTCAACTGTTAATATCTTCGTTACCTTTTCATCTTTGAACCTTTTCCTGAACTCTTTACCTATCTCGTTCATCAACTTTATGTCTATTTGGTGATTCAAAAAACTGTCTACCTTGAGTATATCTTCTCCTACAACCCGTCCATCTTTCAAGATCTTTTCTTTAAGCAGATCCATCTAATCCCGATTCCTTGAGGCATTTTAAGACCATTCCTTCGATCACATCAATGGCCTCTCTCATTTTGGACACAAATGTTTCATCTTTTATGAGTTTGAGGTTTATTTCGACATTTGACTTTGCTATTTCAAATGCGGCCTTCAAAAGCCAAGCGGCACTTTTGGCATCGCTTAAAGCATTTTTATTTCCATATTTATTCACGAACTGGGCCATCGGACATACTTTGGATATCTCTCTTGCCAATTCGTATGGCATCTCACTTGCCTTTTTGAGTGCTTCTTGAAGTTCTTCAGTTCTTCTTTGTTTTTCTTCTTCGGTATTTTTCGGTAATTTCATCGCATCCATTACACCATCGAAGGCCATCGCATCCAAATCGGCAAGGTCCAAGAATCTTTTCCTTCTGTAAGAGGCTTCACTTATGATTCTTTCCATCTCGGCTTCATAATCTTCATATCCCTTTTTACCGATCGTAAGAGAAGCAACCATTTCGATGAGGGCCGTCGCCATCGAGGCCGTTATCGCACCGACTGCTCCTCCGCCGGGAGTGGGAGAATTGGATGCCACAGAATTCACAAATTCACTTATTTTTTGATCTCGAAAACTCATTTCGCACCTCCTATTATCTCAACGGATCGAGAAGCGCCTATTCTGTTAGCACCGGCGGCGATCATTTTGACTGCGTCTTCGTAAGAATGAATTCCTCCAGATGCCTTTACTCCCATCTTTTCGCCGACCACAAATCTCATCAGGGCAACGTCCTTATCAACGGCACCACCTTTAGAATATCCAGTTGACGTCTTCACAAAATGCGCGCCGGCCTCTTTGGATATGACACAGGCCGCAACTTTCTCTTCAAAACTCAAAAGTGCTGTCTCAATTATCACTTTGACTACCCTACCCTTTGCAGACTCAACAACAGATTTTATATCATCGTAAACTTCCGTGTATTCTGAATCCCTCAAGGCACCTATGTTTATTACCATGTCTATCTCATCTGCACCGTGATCCACGGCCCACGACGTCTCGGCAGATTTTATCTTGCTTGGAACGGCACCGAAGGGAAATGCGACAACACTTGCGATCTTCGATTTCCCATTTACCCTTTCAAAAACATGGGGTACCCAAAAAGAATTGACGCAAACGGAATAAAAGTTGAATCTGATCGCTTCGTCACAGACCTTGTCTATCTGCGAAGATGTCGCGTCTGGAGAAAGCAAAGTGTGATCTATCATTCCGGCAAGTTCTGATTTCGAGATGGATACTTTTTTGGGATTAAATTGAAAGTCTTTTGCCTTTATTATTTCCTTCTCTATCTTTGATATAAGGCCATCCATTCGTATCATCTCCTTAAAGGTTGATCTCGTTATGAATAGATTTCATAGCCTCAAGCGCTATTCCAAAATATTCTTCAAGAGTAAGACCAAGTTCTGAACACATCGCCATTTGATCACGGCTTGCGCCCTTTGCAAAAGATTTTTCTTTAAATCTTTTGAGAAGGAATTTGGTGTCCACCGGATCGAGTTTTTTCTCTGGCCTTATGAGAGCCGCCGCCGTTATAAAGCCCGTCGTTGGATCGGCGACGTAGAGCGCCTTTTCTATTTTTGTTTCGAGTGGCTTTTTTTCAGCATGTGCAAGTATGGAATCGTAAATTTCTTTTGGAAGGTTATAACTTTTCAGCATTTCAACGCTTACAAATCCATGTCTGTCAGGATCATTCTCCGTCTCTGGATAATCGTAATCGTGAAGGATTCCGGCTATTTCCCACTCATTTTCATCTTCATTCATCTTTTTTGCCAAAGCCTTCATTACCGCCCCTGTCGCTATCATGTGATTGACAAGATTTTCCGATTTAACATGCGACCTCACAAGCGATATAGCCTCTTCTCTCGTCATAAAATCACTCCTTGATGTACGGAATTCCATCTGCACTTGGCGCTCTGCTCTTTCCTATAAATCCAGCAACTACTATGAGGGTTATTATGTAAGGAATCATTCCAAAGATGTATTGGGTATTTGTTGAAAGGTTTAAAATACTCTGGCTTTGCAATTGATTGTTGAAAGCCGTTGCGGCACCAAAGAGCAAAGATGCCGACATGGCACCGACAGGATTCCAGTTTCCTATTATCATCGCGGCAAGCGCTATGAATCCACGCCCGTTTGTCATGTTTGTGGTAAACTGACCGAGTTCTCCTATACTCAAATAAGCACCACCGAGTGCCGCAAATAATCCACTCATTATAACACCGAAATACCTCACGTTGTAAACATTTATTCCCAATGTGTCGGCCGCTTCCGGGTTATTTCCAACGGATCTCATTCTAAGGCCAAGTTTTGTCTTGTATATCAAGATCCATCCAAAGATCACAGAAGCGAATGCCATATAAACAAATGGCGAGAGATTCCCGAAGATCGGACCAAAGAAAGGCACATCCTTAAAACTTCCAAGATCGACAAGAGGTATTGAACGGACAAGATCTGTGGATCCGGGTTGTCCGAAAAGTTCTACAAGTGCAAAACCGGTTATACCTTGGGCAAGTAAGATAAGGGCGGTACCGCTTATTATCTGATCGGCTCCATACTTTATGGAAGCCCACGCATGGAGTGCGGCCATGGCAAGACCAAAGAAGGTTCCGAGTGCCAACCCGTACCAAGGATTTCCGGTGAAATAACTTCCCATCACCCCTCCAAAGGCTCCCATCAACATTATACCCTCAAGCGCTATATTAGTAACGCCCGTAGTCTCACTGAAGACACCACCCATCGCGGCAAGAATGAGAGGAGTGGATTGGGTGAGGGTTGATTTGTAAAATGTTGGATTTGTAAAAACATTCAAGATGGCCTGAATCCATTCGTTCATGCTTCAGCCTCTTTTCTTCTTCTTATTCTAATCGTTTTTATTATTCTATTCGCTGCGACGAGGAAGATTATTATTCCCTGAATTATAACGACGAGATCTTTTGGAACGCCTGCAATCTGCATCTGGTTTGATCCCGTTCTTATCGATGAGATCAAAAAGGCCGCAAGTGCAATTCCAATCGGGTCATTTTGTCCTATAAGCGCTATAGTTATTCCATCAAATCCCATACTTCCACCGAGAGCACCGAAATACCTTCCGTAAACACCTACCACCTGAGTTGTTCCGGCAAGACCTGCGAGTGCCCCGCTTATAGCCATCGCAAGCACAACGTTTTTACCTATGCTTATTCCTCCGTATTCGGCAGCGTAAGGATTAAATCCAACTGCCTTAACCTCGTACCCTATAGTCGTTCTCTGAATTATCACGTATATGACGACTATCGCGGCAAGAGAAACAAAGATTATAGTGCTAAGAGATGTCGCACCTACACTCATTATATTTGGAAATTGTGCCGAGTACGCGATGGATGGAGATTTTGGTACACCTCCGGGTGCCTGAAAAGGACCGTTTACAACGTAGTTCGCTATGAATGTGGCCACGTAGTTAAGCATTATAGTTGTTATGACCTCGTGCGCTCCTCTGTAGGCCTTAAGCCATCCGGCAATAGCCGCCCACGCGGCTCCGCCTAACATTCCCGCGATCATTACAAGCGGAATTGATAGAAAGAATGGATAAGAGCCAACAAGTGTCCCAACGTATGCGGAAAGAAGGGCACCTATTATAACCTGTCCATTTGCTCCTATGTTAAAGAGCCCTGCGCGAAATCCAAAACCGACCGCAAGACCTGTTAATATCAATGGTGAAGCCTTCATAAGATTGTCTATTATGGCTTCTTTTGTTCCAAAAGCCCCATAAAAGAGTGCGGCGTAAGCGACAAGAGGATTCTTACCGATTACGATCATGACAATGGCCGCTATCACAAGGGATATCAAAACTGAAAGAAGGGAGATTATAACTTTTTCGTTGAGCAAATACTTCTTTACGTTCATCTCATGCCTCCTGCCTGATATCTTCGAGTTTGTGGCCTGCCATCATCAATCCAACCTCTTCTGGTGTAGTTTTGTCTGGAGTTGTCTCGCCCATTATTTGTCCCTCGTAAATGGTCAGTATCCTGTCGCTAAGAGAAAATATCTCTTCTAATTCCATAGAAACAAGCAGTATGCCTATTCCTTTGTCTCTCATCGAGATAAGGGTTTTGTGAATGAATTCTATGGCTCCAACATCTAACCCTCTCGTAGGCTGGGAAACTATCATAAGCACCGGATTAAAGGCTATCTCTCTTGCCACTATGACCTTTTGCTGGTTTCCACCACTTAAATTCATGCCGAGAAGATCTATCTTGGGAGGTCTTACATCGAAGCGTTTTACGAGTTCTTCTGAAAATTTTTTTATTTCTTCTATCTTTAAAAACACACCGTCGCTGAATTTCGAATCGTCATGTTCTCCAAGAATAAAATTGTAATACACAGGGAATAATTTTATAAGACCATGTTTTAGCCTGTCCTCTGGAATGTGTCCCATTCCCATCTCGCGTCTTTTTTTTGGAGAATAGTTCGTTATGTCTTCGCCTTTAAAAATTATCTTTCCACTTTCAACCTTTCGAAGGCCAGTTATCGCTTCGGTCAGTTCGGTCTGGCCATTACCGGCAACACCTGCGATTCCGACGATTTCGCCCTTTCTTACACTTAAACTCAACCCTCTTACGGCCTCTATCCCACGGTTTTCCTTTACAACCAAGTTTTTAACCTGCAATATCTCCTCTCCAGGATGGGCCTTATCTTTTTCAACTGTGAGGAGAACCTCTCTTCCGACCATCATGTTTGCGAGTTGATTCGGATTGGTTTGAGAAGTTCTTACAACTCCTGTTACCTTTCCAAGCCTCATGACCGTTACAGATTCCGTGATGGCCATAACTTCATTCAATTTGTGAGTTATAAGTATTATCGTTCTGCCTTGCTTCTGAAGATTTTTGAGTATTTCAAAGAGTTCATTTGTTTCTTGAGGAGTTAAAACTGCAGTCGGCTCATCAAGGATTAGGATCTCGGCACCTCTGTAAAGTACCTTTATTATTTCAACCCTTTGCTGCATACCAACTGGTAAATCTTCGATTATGGCGTCCGGATCCACAAGGAGTCCGAATTTCTTAGAAAGTTCCCTTATCTCTTTTCTTGATCTGTTAAGATCAAAAAAAGGACCTCTTACCGGTTCCTTACCCAGCACTATGTTTTCCACGACACTTAACCTGTCGACAAGCATGAAATGCTGGTGAACCATTCCTATCTTGGCCTCTATCGCATCATTTGGGTTTCTTATCTGTTTCTCAAAGCCATTTATGTATATCTTCCCCTCGTCCGGCCTTATGAGACCGTACAACTGACTCATAAGAGTTGTCTTACCGGCGCCATTTTCACCGACTATTGCGTGGATCTCTCCCTTTTTCACAAAGAGATCGACATGATCATTTGCAAGGACACCCGGAAATCTTTTTGTTATTCCCTTCATGACAACGGCATATTGTGAGTAATCTGCCTTTTCCATTTTGCCTCCCATCATTAATCTGGCGGGAGGGAAACTCCCGCCAGATCAATTCAGAACTGTATAGGTGGAACCTGGAAAGATTGCAATTCCTTTTCTGTTGCAGGAACTACTATTTGTCCGCTTATAACTGCCTGTTTGAGGACATCAAGTTGATGCATAACGCTTGCCGGCACCAGTTGCTTTGTGTAGGTCATAGGACTGATTCCAACACCGTTGTCCTTTAACGTCAACGTTACCGTTCCGGCCTTGAATGTGCCATCTATTACGGACTTAATTCCATCAAAGACTGCAACATCAACGCGTTTCATGGCACTCGTAAGAACGTATCCCGGAGCAAGATAATCCTGGTCCTGATCCACTCCTATTGCAAAGTGTCCCGGTCCTGCATCCTTTGCAGCCTCGATCGTTCCGAGGCCCGAAAGTCCGGCGGCGGCAAATACAATATCTGCGCCTTCGGAGAACTGGCTATTTGTCATTGCCTTTCCAGCAGCCGGATCGTCAAAACTCCCAACATATCCGGAAAGCACCTGAACATTTGCACCATTCAAAACGTTGTAGGTCTGTATGCCAGCCTCGTATCCGTACTGGTACCTCTCAACTGGCGGTATCGGTATTCCACCGACAAATCCAACCTTGCCAGTTTTTGACATTGCGGCGGCAAGATATCCCGCAAGATATGCTCCTTGGTTTTCAGAAAAGAGGAAACTTTCAACGTTTGGTGCATCGACAGAGAAATCTATCGTGATGAATTTGACGTTCGGGAACTGAGGTGCAACCTTTGCAACGGCATCCTGCATCATGAATCCAACTGCAACGACCACATCGGCAACCTGTGCCGCCGCCGTAAGGTTTGGAACGTAATCGGCCTGCTCGTAAGATTGAATGACATTTGCCGTTATTCCGTATTTCTGGACGGCCATCTGAACGCCAGCCCATGCGCTATCGTTAAACGACTTATCACCAAGACCTCCGGTATCGGTGACAAAGAAAACTGTAAGCGGTAAACCAACCGTCGCGAGTGCGAGGATAGAGACTAAAAACGCGATAAGAAACTTCCTCATGTCTTTCCCTCCTTTATCAATTTAAAGCGCGTATAAAGCGCCTCAAAAGCGACAAAAATGGAAACTGCCATTATAAGGATCAAGATGAAAAGATTCGGTCCTTCTCCTTTCAAAAGTGTATAGGAGTAAGTTGGGAAGCCGTATTCTACAAAGATTTCTAAGACTTTCTGGTAAAAGATCATAACCGATCCAAAAATGGTCAAAAGTGATATCACAAACCTGTACATCCAATTTTTTCTAAAGAAGGTTACACTTATGAACAACATCGAAATAAGGATGAACAATTTTGAACCATCAGAAGTCTGGAAAAATTGTATATTCGGGGCACGCTCATCGATCTCATTCGCTTTATTTGCAAGATTTATCAATTGCGTCGAAATCTCGGTGAGATTGCTCGAAGATATCTGCGATTCCAAGTTTTTCTTGATATCATTTCTAAGTTGCGGCGCGGCAAAAGTATAAATTCCATTCAAAGTTGAGGAAAGGGCATTTTCATTTCTGTAAACTGAGTTAAGTCTATTTTGTATATCGTCGATTGCCGCCTGGGCTCTATCTCTTACAACTCTTATCGAGTCTTGAGAATTATTGAGGTTCGAAAAACTAAAGTAATTCGAGTTTCTGTCTACATTTACCATCAAAGAACTGGGATATTCGACTATTCCTTTAAGAGCGCCGGACTTTTTTAAGGTTGTCAGATAAAAAGAGATCGTTTGATTTGCGAAGTTGTAAGTGTCAGATCTTAAAGCCGAAAGATCCGAACTTATGTTCTGAAGATCGTATGTTATTATCCCATTTTGTCCGTAAATTTCATTTTCGTATATTCCAAGGTAAGGACTTTTAAGGAAATTTTGATTGTTGGACATTCTTGTGTATTCAAGGTTAGAATAGAGAGGAACAAAAATGACGATCAAAAATAGCGCGCCAACTGAAATCATCGATATTATCTGGAATATGTTTTTTATCTTTCCTATATTCAAAAATGAAAGGAAACTCAAAAACGCAACTGTCACTATCAAAAATCCGTAAAGTGTTGAATCAAGCCTGCTAAGCATCGGATCTATTCCGAAGATCAAAACAAATGACTCAAAAACGAGAATGGCAAGCATAACGTATCCAACGATTTTTCTTTTGTAGATGAAGAAAAAGATAAGAGCGATCGCGTAGACGAGCCATCTCCATTCTATCGGAGAGATGGGCGCTGCACTTGCCGAGGCAAGGGTATTTTCAAGGTTGAAAATTCTCGCGTTGAAATTTTTAGAAACTGAATTTTTCACGGTATTGGCCGAAAGCATCTCTTGAACAGTTATCGATGAGGAAAAGCCTTTTAACATGTTTTCAACGGCAGTCTTTGTAGATTGTCCAGAAGAGAGTAAAATCTTAAAGGTTTTAACGGAACTGTCTGCTGACTGGGAAAGTTTGTTTTTTAAATCATCGAAGGCCGAATCAATTGCTTTCTGATTCAAAGATTGAAATACGAGATCTGAAATGTAAGAGTTCATAGTCGGATTTTGAACAGGTTGAAATTTAAAATCGTAGGAATTCACCGCATTCAGAATATCTTCTGGCACATTCTTGTAAGATTTTTGAAGTGCCGAAATTATGAAAGATTTTGGATCAATTTGCTGGTACATGTAATTTCCGAGAGGCGTCCCCGACGATCCGAGAGATTTTTGAAAATAAGCCTTTGTAAGTTCGGCCGCCGAATTTTGAACCTTTGTCCCCAGATCAAAGACAGCCTGATTAAATGTAGCAAAGTAAGGAAAGTCAGTCTGACCTACACTTTTACCGTAAAGGTTGTCTATCGCGTAAACGAGGAAACCCGCAAGGGCTACATTTTCGACCTCATCATTCGTTTTGTATCTTTGGTATATATTCTGAGCGATGTACCACATGTCTATGGTCTGGAAATTTCCCATCGCCCCGGGCGGGATCTGGTAACTTCTCATTCTTATCCATCTGTAATATGCCGCCGGCTCGAATTCACTCACAATAGTGTAAACAGCCTGTTCAACCTGATTCGAGGGAACAGCCTCAATAGATCCCGTCTTCTCGATCTGGGAGAGATAAAGGTTAAAAGTCTGGATGTAATCCCTGTAATCTCCCACAACCTTTGTTTCAAAAGTCGAAGAAAAAGAAAAAGAATAAAGTACCGAAATTAATACGATAAATGCCACGAAGTATTTTTTCATCTAAACACCCCGACTATCTTTTTAAAATTCTATCACAAAAATCTTTTAAGATCAATCAGACCTTTATTGTCCCCTTTACGAATTCCACCCTCGAATTGACCGTTGCCATAACAAACTCGCCAGACTTTAAAGAAACCCACCTCGAGTCTAAAGGTTCCGTTGAGATCGATATCCGATCATCTTCTTCAAAATAAAATAACGTATGATAACCGTCTTCATCTTCTTTCACATATCTTACGCCCAGTAAAATCTCACCACTCGAGATAATTGCATTCATTGAGGTGAACTTGTTTTCAGAAATCTCTACCAATTCTCTTATCGTATTTTCTACCGATCTGACGGGATCCTGCTTTAGATTTTCAATAAATCTTTTGGCGTAAAATTGGGTATCTATCTCATTTTTTTCTTTCTTTCCCGAAAGATTGTATATCGTCCCGTTGTGGGCAAAAGACCAGATCTTCCCTTTTTTCTCAAAAATGAATGGATGGGAGAACAGCAGATTCGCCTTTCCGAAACTTGCCTTTCTCGCGTGAATGATGGCTGCCGAAGCATCCACGGATATAGTACCAGTTTTCCAGATCGGATCGGAAGACTTTTTGATCAAAAGGTCATTTCGATCGTAACATGACATGCCCCATCCATCTGGATGTGGAGCACCTTTTCCATGTATAGCCTGATTCTTTAAAAAATCGATGTAAGGCGATATGTTGCAAGATTTTGTCGAAATGAATCCTATCATTCTGCACATAATCCATCATTCCCTGTTTATTTCATTTATAAGAGACCTCGCCTCTTCCAGGTCCTCCGATTTAACGAGCAATTCTTTTGGACCGGTTGATCCAAAAATGGCACTTCCACCGTAAGGGACAGTTGAATCTCTTATCTTCGCTTCAATCCCGTTTTCATTTAAGAATCCCTTCACTATCTGGGCCTTTGTCTCATTTTCAAAGATATTGAGAACTTCCCATTCTTCTTTCACACCTATCACCTTCCTCCTTTCAATCATAACATAAAAAATGAAGAGGTCATCTAAGACCTCTAAAAAGTAGACGGTGATGGATCATTTGACGCCAAGATAAGATTTTCTTACCTCTTCATGCGCAAGTAAACTTTTTCCACTTCCCTCTAACGCTATCTTACCAGTCTCCAAAACGTAGGCGTAATCGGCATTCGCCAATGCCATAGTCGCATTTTGTTCGACTAAAAGGATCGTTTTACCTTCATCTTTTATCTTTTTTATGACCTCAAAGACCATTTTGACAAGTAGAGGCGCGAGGCCAAGAGATGGTTCATCCATGAGAAGTATTTTTGGACTGCCCATAAGGGCCCTTCCTATAGCGAGCATTTGTTGCTCACCGCCCGAGAGTGTGCCTCCGGGCTGTTTTAATCTCTCCTTTATTCTTGGAAAGAGCGAAAGTACAAAATCAAAATCACGCTTTATTCCATCTTTATCGTTTCTACCGTATGAGCCTATCATCAAATTTTCCTGAACCGTTAAATTGGGAAAGATCCTTCTTCCCTCGGGAACCAAAACGATACCACTTTTGACTATGTCGGCCGTGCTGCTTTTAGTTATGTCATGACCTTCATACAAAATCTTTCCCTTTTTAGATGTAACTAAATTCATTATAGCATTCAATGTGGAACTCTTACCGGCACCATTCGCACCTATAAGGGTTACTATCTCTCCAGCGTTAACTCTAATGTTAATGCCCTTTATGGCATTTATAACCCCATAATGAACTTTTAGATCCTCTATTTTAAGTATTTCAGGCATAAACTTCATCTCCAAGGTATGCCTCTATAACCTTTTTATCATTTTGTACCTCGTAAGGACTTCCATGGGAGATCAATTTCCCGTAATCAAGCACGTATATTCTTTCGCACAAATTCATCACGAACTTCATATCATGCTCTATTAAAAGAATCGTAAGAGAAAATTCCTTCATTATTTTCTTTACAGTCTCAAGTAATTCTTCGCTTTCATGAGGATTCATCCCCGCCGCCGGCTCGTCGAGTATCAAAAGGGAAGGGTTCGTCGCAAGTGCCCTTGCTATCTCAACTTTTCTTTGCTGGCCGTAAGGCAGTGCCGATGCTTTGAAATCGGCGTATTTTTGCAATCCCATCTTTTTTAGAAGTTCAAATGCCTTCTCTTTCATCGTTTTCTCAGCCTTCAGATAAGATGGCGTTTTAAGAATGGCACCGACAAGCCATGGCCTCCACGATGGTTTTGGAAAACTCGGATCATGTTTGTGAAGAAATTTAAGGGCTTTTCCATTTGTAAAATAAGAATGCTGTCCCACCATGACATTCTCCATCACGCTCATATCCGAAAAGAGCCTTATATTTTGAAATGTTCTTGCTATCCCGATCTGATTTATCAACTGCGGACTTTGACCGGTTATGTCTATTCCTTTAAAAAAGATCTTTCCACTCTGTGGCTTGTATATGCCAGTTATGGCATTGAAGACCGTCGTCTTACCAGCACCGTTCGGCCCTATAAGACCTATGAGTTCACCTTTATTTATATACATAGAAAAAGAGTCTACAGCAATTAAGCCACCGAATTTTACAGTTATATTGTCTATTTTCAATATATTTTCATTCATTTTGTACTTCCACCTTCTTGAAAAAATTGTAAATCTTTTGCCAGTTTAACTCTTCCTTGCCCATAAGGCCTCTTCTCCAGAAGATCATCACGACTATGAACAGGACCGATAAGATGAGCATGCTCATACCGGGAACACCCGGAATTGTGAAACCAAAGATCGTGATGTTAGATTCGAAAATTCTAAGCCATTGAGAAACAAAGGCAAAAAAGATGGCACCTAAAATCGCTCCCGTTATACTTCCGAGACCTCCTATCACTATCATTATGAGCACATAAAATGTGAGCATAACTCCCAAACTCGTCGGTCTCGGATCCAAAGTCGTTATCCAGTGAGCGTAAAGGGCACCGGAAATGCCGGCAAAAAATCCGCTTATGACGAATGCCATCATTTGATGACGGAAAACATCTATTCCCATTACCTTTGCCGCAACCGGATCCTCGGATATAGCCCTGAGGGCTCTTCCATAACTGCTGTATTTAAGACTTCCTATGATAAGTACCGTTACGAGTAACCATCCCCATGCCCACCATACATTTGTATAAGGATTGATTCCCTTCAGGCCAAGAGTTCCGTTAGTCACTCCGTAAAGATTTTGTATAAGTATCCTTATTATCTCAGCAAAGGCAAGCGTGGCGATCGCGAAATAGTCCCCGGTTAACCTCAAAGAAGGATAACCGATCAAAAAGGCGAAGAATGCCGCAACAAGACCTCCTATTATCGTGGCCGGTAAAAATCCAATCTGAATGCTGTTCAAAGGCCATATAAGTGGCTGGATGAAAAAAGACATCTCTTTTTGCTGGAGGGACAAAGTCAAAAGCGCCGACGTGTAAGCGCCTATCGCTATAAATCCTGCCTGTCCGAGGGAAAAGATCCCTGTTATGCCGTTAACAAGCGTGTAACTCACGGCCATTATCGAGTATATCGCCACCAAAGTCACGATCCTTGACCAGTAATCTCCGAGAACGCTCACGTTGGAGAGAAAAAAATATATTCCAATCAAAAATGCGATTGTAAGAATCAAATTGATCTTTAAAGGTATTCTTTTCACGATCACACCTTCTGTTCAGAGTAGATCTTGAATATACCAGTAGGCCTAAACATCAAGATGATAACGAGCACAACGTATGCGAAAACGTCCCTGTAACCTGCAAGAGATGGAAAGAATCCTACTATCATTATTTCGAGAAAACCAAGCAGAAATCCTCCAACAATTGCTCCCTGAATAGAACCGATTCCACCTATTACAGCCGCTATGAAAGCCTTAAGGCCCGGCGTGAAACCCATGTAAGGCTGGACCTGCGGATACTTCATAGCCCAAAGTATGCCTGCAACGGCAGCGAAAGTAGATCCAAGAACAAATGTCATACTTATGACGTTATTCACATTTGCCCCCATGAGGCTCGTTGTTGGTATATCCACAGAAATGGCACGCATTGCAAGACCTATTTTAGTTTTATAAAGTATCCACCAAAGGATAAGAAAAAGGAAAAAGGTAACTCCTATCGTTATAAATGTCAGAAGAGGTATTCTCGATTGTCCGATCAAAATAATATCGGAGAAAAACTTTGGGTAAACGTTGAAAGACTTTGGTATTCCGCCGAAGACGACAACCGCAAAACTTTCAAGGAAAAAAGACATTCCTATGGCAGTTATCAAAGAAGAAATGCGTGGCGCATTTCGAAGAGGCCGGTATGCTATCTTTTCGATTGAAAATCCGAGAAGTCCGGTGATTAAAATCGCCACAAGAAAGCCAAGATACCACGGCAGAAAGAAGATCGTTATTGCGTAAAACGCAAAATACGTACCCATCATGAAGATGTCTCCGTGGGCGAAATTTATCAGTCTCAGTATCCCGTAAACCATCGTGTACCCAACGGCTATAAGAGCATAGAGACTCCCAAGAGAAAGGCTGTTGAAGATGTTCTGTATCAGTGCGTTCAATCCTATGTCCATTCCATCACCTCAAAAACATGAGGGGAAAATCCCCTCATGGATTTATAGTTGTCACGTAAGTGAACTGACCGTTGACTACTTCGTTTATAACGGCAGATTTAACGGCATTTCCGTCCGAGCCTATCGTTATGTAACCAGTTGCTCCTTCAAAATTCTTCGTACTTCTTATCGCTTCGTTGATCTTGACTGGATCAGTTGAATTTGCCCTCTCTATTGCGTTTAGCATAACGAGGTAATCATCAAATCCGAGCGCTGCAAGTGCAGAAGGAGAAGTATGGTACTTTTCTTCGAATTTTGCGACGAATTCCTGACCTATCTTTGTCACAGGATGATCGGCGTTGAAGTGAGAGGTATAATACAGACCGTTAACGGCGCTACCGGCTATCTTTATAAGTTCCGGAGCCTCCGCTCCATCTCCAGCCAAGAATGGTCCTTTGTATCCCAATTGCCTCGCCTGTTTTGCCATTAAAGCGATCTCGGGATAATATCCGGAGATGTATATGACATCGGGATTATGGCTTAGCGCATCCGTGAGCTGGGCGCTGAAGTCCTGATCTCCCGACTGGTAATATTCTTTGTAAACGACACCACCTGCGGCCGTAAAGTCCTTTATGAAGAAGTTGGAAAGACCGACGCTATAATCCTGTGCGACGTCCGTAAAGACCGCGGCAGTTTTAGCCTTTAGATTGTTTATCGCGAAGACGGCCGCAACATGGCCCTGAAACGGGTCGATAAAGCACACTCTCGATGTATATGTCTTTCCCTGTGTTACAAGCGGGTTCGTCGAGGCCGGTGAAAGCAGCGGAATATGATACTTTTCGGCGATCGGTGCGCCGGCCATAGTGTTGGAACTTGCAACCTCTCCAAGAATTCCAACAACATTGCTTAAATTTATCAATCTGCTAATGACATTCGCAGCCTCCGTCTTGTCCGATCTGTTATCGGCAAGTACCAATTCGACCTTTTTACCGAGAACTGTCGGGAACATTTCATTTGCAAGTTCTACCCCCTGCCAGACCATCTGGCCAAATGAAGAAATATTTCCGGTCATCGGTAAAGCCACGCCAATTTTGATGACGTCATCCGCCACGGCAAAAGTAGCAAAGATCATCACAATAATGCTTGTTAATATCAATACCTTTTTCATTTACCTACCTCCCTTTTTGAACTTGTGGACTTATTTTGTATCAATTGTATACCGTTAAAGTTTACAAGTCAATCCCTTTGCATTAATTCTTATTTTAAATTTAATTTTAATGTAAAATATAAGAGTGTTTGGCTGGTGGCACGTGGGCCTCGACACTGAAAAATAAAATTCAATTGAAGATCGAATTGAAATTTTTGAGATACTCTAAGGCTATCTCTTTCGAGTAGATGAACAAGACTACCTCACTGTTTTTTCTTTCTGCAGAGAGAGTTAGATTATATGATCCGGTTATGACGACTGGATCGGAACCATTGGGATCAATTATAACGTACTTGTCGTGCAGAAGACCATCGATTACTTTGTACTTCTTCACAAAATCGAATTCTTTCATTTTGGGAATGAAACTGTACGATGAGGAATTCCATTCTTCGTCCGCTATTACTCTGACTTTAACTCCCTTTTGATCGAGATACGCGAGAAAAAGTCCGATTCGGGGATCGGAAAAAGAATAGATCGCTACATCAATTTCTGATTTAGCACGTTTTAACTTATCGAGAATTAAATCGAATGAGTCCTTCGAAGGAGAAAACCTAACTTCCACTTTTATTCCTTCAACAAGAAAGTTTGTCTGTTCATTTTCCTTTGAAGAAAAAAATCCATTTCTCATTCTTTGAAAGTCATTTTCGAATACATTTGCGAGTTCATAAGAATCAAAAATGACGGCATTGTTAAAATCTTTGTAAAAGGAAGATTTGGTGAAATTCGAGGATCCACACCAGACATATCTACCATCTACGATGACGTATTTTGAATGCATAAGACCATTTGTCGGAGGATCTGCAACTACATCTAAAGGATAAAGGTGCTTAAGGCTCTTTAAATAATTCTCTCCCTCCATTACAATCCGAACATCTACGTTTTCATCTATCTTCTTTTTTAAGATCGCGATAATATCCTCATCGTCTACACTGTAAATGGCGATATGTATCGACATATGGGCAGAATCAATGAGATCTACTAAAGATTTTTTTAGATTACCAGCATCGGGTGGGGAATTAAATAATACCTGCCATGAAAAAGAAAGTGTTGAGACGGATATCAAAAAACAGATCGCAAAGAATTTAAACGCGAAATGCATTTAAGTGTTAAGCATATCTATTACGTATTTAGACCAACTTTCCATTAAATCATATTTCGAAAGCAGATCGGCAAGATTTGCAAATTCCCACACGAATTTATCCTTTTCTCTAATGCCTTCTATTTCTGCCTTGATCTGAAAGACTACACCGAGATGGACTCTGTTTACGGGCGTGGTTGATTCTTTTATAACTCCGAGATATTTTGGCCATCCAACAGAATTCTTTATTATAACCTCTTCGTTCATTTCTCTTTCCATTCCAGAAAGGAATTTCATCCACGGGGTCTCTCCCTCATCCTGATCGTTTACATGACCACCTATTCCTATACTGTACATACCGTGAAGTCTCTTTTCCGTTTGAGAAGAAAGCCTTCTGACAAGCAAATAAAGATCGTCAAGATTTCTCATCACAACGTAGGGAATGATCTGCCTTATCGATTCATCCGATTCGGCCCTTTCACGTTTTACAAAAAAACCATTTCGCTCTGTAAGTTCTTTTATTTTCTCGATTGGAATATTTATAAATCCGGTATTCGGTATTAATTCATCAACATCCTTTGAAGGTATGACGAGTACCATTTCTCCGGTCAATTAAATGACCCCCTTTTTTGATTTATCATAGAAATTCTATCATAAATCTTCACGCTTATAAAATGAAAATGCTTTTGGTTTTTGTCTTAAGAAAATGGTAAAATAATAAAAATAGAGAAGATAAATAGGAAGGATAAGGGGGCGATCTGATGAAAGTGCTTTTCATCTATGATTTCAATGCGAAATTAGAGAACTACACAGGGGATCTTTTCGATGACTTTTTCGTCTTCGATGATATAGAAAATGCTCTCGAAATGTTGAAAACAAAAAAAGATGGAAAATTTCTAATATTCGTAGATCGCAAATACTCAAAGTTCGTTCAAAGTCTAAAAGACTTTACAATTACCAATGGGATACCATCGAGGATATTTGTGAATTCACCCGAATCAGATTTTTCCATGGTTTCTGAAAGGATCATCTCATTCGATTTCAACCGCTACGGAGGGGTCGAACAATTCCTTTTAGATTTAGAAAAACAAACACGAAGGCTTGCTGGAATAAGTAATTTTATAAGAAATCTCAAAGAAGATATCATTTTTGTGTCATTCAGCAACCTAAACATGTTTATTTCCGGGGAAACGGGAACGGGGAAATCTTTAGTTACTCAAATCGCGCATCTGATCTCCCCAAGACGCGGAAATAGATTCCTCGAGATAAATTGCGTGAATGTCCCCGAAGATTTGCTTGAGAGCGAACTTTTCGGTCATGCAAAAGGTGCATTTACAGGCGCTTACAACGAAAAGAAAGGACTTTTGGAAGAGTCAAATGGGGGAACCTTGTTCCTCGACGAAATAGGAGAAATGCCGTCTCATGTCCAGTCAAAACTTTTAAAAGTGATAGAGACAAAAAAATTCATGCCAATAGGATCCAGCAAAGAGAGAAGCGTCGACGTACGATTTTGTTCGGCTACAAATCAAAATCCACAATTACGACTCAGAGAGGATCTGTTTCAAAGGATATCTGAAATAAAATTGGAAATGATCCCTTTAAGGGAAAGAAAGGAAGATATACCATCGATAGTAAACATGTTTTTGACCGGGTCAAATTACAATATGAGATTTGAAGATTTCCCGCACGAGGTGAAGAATGCATTTATGTCGCACAACTATCCGGGAAACATAAGGGAGTTGAGAAATATAATCTCAAGGTTCATTGAATTCTCTCAACTTCCAGTCCATCAAGACGTTATCAAACGATACAATCCGAATGCTTTTGCCAAGCAGGAACTAATAGAAAGGTTCGTGATATCGATGGCCGATCTTTACATGGGCGAGATAGAGCCTTTAGAAACGGTTATAAAACGAATACGCTCAAGACTTGAGAGCGAGATCGCAAGACGTGTGCTTAATTCTTGCGGCTGGGATAAAGAAATGTCTGCCAAAAAACTCTCCGTGAGCCGTAAAACAATAGACAACATGATAAAAAAGTACGGCCTTGACAAAAGAAAAAGAAAAGTAAAAAAAAATAGGCGATGTAAGTACAGCCTAAATTCATCTTCATGATTTAACCCTCATTTTTTGAGGGATTTTATTTTTATTTTGGCAATTTTGCCCAATTAAAAACTATTAGGAATCTTTATCTCATTTTTAATTCTTGGATCTCACGTTATCTCACATTTTTGTAGTATAAAAGAAATCCTAAAATAAGCAAGACTTAATTTGTTGTTAATTGACTTCTAAATTGTTAAGTGTTAAGATAAACATCAATAAAAATTAATAAGGTGATTTTATATTATGACGTTAACGATGTATTTTAAACAATTTGTAATACTAAAGACATAGACCTAATGGATCGCTTCGGTGTATCTGTTAGGCCATGTTGAATTATAAGACATGGCTTTTTTATTTAAGGTGAGGTGGAAGCAACAAATTAAGGAGGTGCTGGCATTGCTTGGCTTTGCGGCGAGAAGAATGTTGCTTTTGCCTGTTACCATTCTTGGCCTCACACTGTTGATCTTTCTCTTCATGTCCTTTTTGTCTCCCTACGAACTTCTTTCAACCTATGTAAGCGATCCGAGACAACTTCAGGGAGATGCGGCCCAAACACTTATAAAACAATATGGACTCGATCAACCATTTTACGTCAAATACGTCAAATGGATCGACGAGGTTATCCACGGAAAGTTTGGGTGGTCTGTAACCCTCAATGAACCCGTTTCAAAGGCGATCATGCAGAGATTCCCGGCGACTTTAGAACTTGCAATTTACTCGATCATCCCAATAATATTAGGCGGAATATGGCTTGGTGTTACCTCTGCCGTTCATCATAACAAATTCATAGATCAAATGCTAAGGGTCTTTGCCCTGCTTGGATATTCAATACCTTCATTTGTGCTTGGCCTTGTAATACTTTTCATATTTTACGGTGTACTTGGATGGCTTCCACCCGGCAGACTCGGAGTGAATTTTTCCATGATATACGATTCGTCTTCTTTTTATCACTATACCGGTCTGGTTACGATAGATGCGCTTTTGAATGGAAGGTTTTGGATGTTTTTGGACGCTCTCAAACATCTCGTCGCCCCTGTAATGACGCTTTCTTTCCTTTCATGGGCTGGTCTTTTGAGGATAACTCGATCTTCAATGCTTGAGGCTTTGGGACAGGATTACGTAAGGACTGCCCGAGCGAAAGGATTAAGCGAGAGGGTAGTAATAAACAAGCATGCGAGAAAAAATGCGCTAATTCCTGCAACGACAGTTGCTGGTTTGATGTTCATAGGGATATTGGGCGGTGTGGTCATAACCGAGACCATCTTCAACTATCCCGGAATCGGCAGCCTTATGGCTCAGGCATCCGAACAACTCGATTATGCTACCGTTCTTGGAATAACTTTGATATACGGACTTGTGACAGTCATCGGCAATCTTGCCGTCGACATTTCTTACGCGTTGATAGATCCGAGAGTCAGATTGAGATAGAAAAGCGGTGAGATCATGAAAGAAATCGAAGGGAATGTCCTTACAGAAAAATCAAAAGATCAGAAAAAATTTCAAAAAGCAGAGATTCTGTTGGAAGTCAAAAATCTTAAAAAATACTTTCCCATAAAGGCAGGAGTGTTCAGAAGCACTGTCGGATGGGTAAAGGCTGTCGATGACGTTTCGTTCTACATAAAAAAAGGAGAAACTTTAGGCCTTGTCGGAGAGTCGGGATGTGGAAAGACCACCGTGGGACAAACCATTCTCAGACTCATAGAACCAACTGGTGGTCATGTCTTCTACAACAACGTCGACCTTTTCAAACTCTCGAAGGGACAGATGAAAAAGTACAGATCGAAATTACAGATGATCTTTCAAGACCCTTACGGTTCGCTGGATCCGAGGATGAGGGTAAAGGACATAATCGCAGAAGGACTTAAATATGCTGGAATGAAAAACAGAAAAGAGAGATACGAAAAGGTCAGAGATTACATGCAAAGGGTTGGGGTATCTCCCACGTACATGAATAGATTTCCACACGAATTCAGTGGAGGGCAAAGACAAAGGATAGGGATTGCGAGGGCACTCGTTTTGAATCCGGAACTTATAGTGGCAGATGAGGCTGTCTCCGCGTTAGACGCATCGGTACAGGCACAGGTGTTAAATCTTTTGGACGATTTGCAGCAGGAATTTCATCTTACGTATCTGTTTATAGCGCACAATCTAAGCGTTGTAAGGCATGTAAGTGACAGGGTGGTAGTCATGTATTTGGGGAAGGTAGTTGAGATAGCGAACAAGCACGAGATATTCTCAGACCCTCTGCATCCCTACACGAAGGCGTTGTTATCTGCCAACCCCATTCCAGATCCGACGGTAAAGAGGAAAGACAGGATAATACTCCAGGGAGATGTGCCAAGTCCTGCGAATCCGCCGTCTGGGTGCAGGTTCCACACAAGGTGCTGGCTTGCGCAGCCGATATGTGCGCAGGAAGAGCCAAAACTTGAAGAGGTCCATCCCGGTCACTTTGTCGCATGTCACTTTTGGAAAAACTTAGAAGATCAAAATGATTAAGGAGGGATGAGAAGTGAGAAAGATCTTTGCTTTAATTGCCGTAGTCCTAATAGGTATTTTCTCGATCGGCCTTGCCGAAAACGTTGTAAATCCCGATACAGTCGTAGAGGATACCTATTACAACATTCAAAGCCTCGATCCCGCATGGGTCTCAGATGTAGGATCTGAAGAGGCGATAAGCCAATTCTACGATAATCTCATTCAATACGACGGTACTTCGGTGACAAGGTTTTTGCCGATGATCTCCACAAATGTGCCTTCCGTTGAAGATGGCACGCTTCTCGACAATGGAACAACTTACGTCTTTCACATCAGACAGGGTGTTTACTTCCACAACGGAGATCTTCTAACTCCACAGGACGTTGTGTATTCTCTCGAAAGGGCTGTCTTATTCGACAGAGCAGGGGGACCTTCATGGATGCTTTCAGAGCCCTTACTTCCAAAGATAGATGGAAGGTACGTTGATTCGATAACCCAGTGGGCAGTTAAACTTGCGGGCGTAAAATCGTGGAATGATCTTTTTGCGACCGGAACAAATAATCCGTTAAATGACAAATATAAACAGGCTTTGATAGATGCGTTCAATCTTCTCGCGAAGGACTTTGAGATAAAAGGTAATGATGTCATAATTCACCTTCCACACCCTTACGCTCCATTTTTGGCGACACTGGCGCATTACAACACTTTAACATCAATACTCGATCAACAATGGTGCGCAGCGCACAACGCATGGGATGGCAAGGCTGACGATTGGTGGTACTATCACAATCCAACGGTTAACGATGATCCTCTATACAACATTGAAAACGGAACGGGGCCTTTCAAACTCGTCAAATGGAGTGGAGGGCTTCAGATTACATTCGAAAGGTTTGACAAATACTGGGCAGGTCCTGCAAAGATAAAATATGGAGTCATAAATGATGTTTCTGAATTCACCACAAGAAAACTTAATCTTACAAGGGGACAGGCAGATGTTATAAACGTTTTGGTGCCATATCTAAGTCAGGTCGAAGGGATAGATGGCGTCAAAGTTTACACGCATCTTCCAACTTTTGCAATTGATTCGATATTCTTCACGTGGAATGTGAACGATCAGGGAGGAAACCCATATCTTGGATCCGGAAAATTAGACGGACATGGCATACCGCCAGACTTTTTCTCGAATAAAGATGTGAGAATGGCCTTCGAATATCTTTTCCCTTACTCTACATACATAAAGGAAGTATGGCTTGATCAGGCTTTAATTCCAAACGGAGCCGTTCCGAAGGGATTGCTTGGCTACAATCCGGCCACTCCCACGGCATTTCATCAGGATCTTGCAAAGGCCGCAGAATATTTCAAAAAAGCCTACAATGGAGAATTATGGAAGAAAGGATTTGAATTCACCGCAGTTTACAACACGGGAAACACTCAAAGACAAACTGCCCTTCAGATGCTTCAATACTACGCGGCGCAGGTTAACCCTAAGTTCAAAATAAACATAGCAAGTGAATTGTGGGCAACTTATCTGAATGATCTGATGATGAACAAAATCCCGATGTTCATGATCGGATGGACAGGAGGTCCCGATCCATACAATTCGGCACAGCCTTTCTACGGATCCGGCGGAGCATTTGGGGCATTCCTCGGCGCATCTTACAGAGAATGGGCAAGGGAACACATGGATCCACTGCTTTCGGAATCGATGAGCACGACCGATCCGCAGAAACGTGCCGAACTCTTTACCGAAATGAATACAATAGCGCACGATAACGCACTCTTTCTCTTCACAGACCAGCAAGAGGGGATAGCGGTTATGCGTTCATGGCTTAAAGGGTGGGAGTACAATCCAATGAACTTTTTGAGGTTGAATTTCTACTCTCTGTCGAAATAGCGGGGTGATTTAGATGGAAGGGATCCTCAGGACAATCAAAAAGATAATGAGAAATGCGACATCCATGTTAGGTGTCCTACTTGTTGCGTTTTTCATAGTTGTAGCGATTTGTGCTCCATTTCTTGCCCCTCCATCTTACGGGGATCCTTACCAGATACCACGAAGTGGCTGGAGCGTTACGCCCCAGCCACCTTCCGCTCAAAACCCGTTTGGTACGACCGAAGGTCAGTACGACATATACTACGGAGTTGTATGGGGCACAAGGACGGCCTTCAGAGTAGGACTAATAGTGATAGGTTTCGCGCTCACGATAGGCATGACAATCGGCACACTTGCGGCTTACTTTGGAGGCTGGATTGATGAATTGCTTATGAGGATAACAGACATCTTTCTTGCATTTCCATTTCTTGTGGGTGTCATAGTGCTTGTCACAATTCTCGGACCTGGCTTAAATCACGTCATGCTTGCGATGATAATTTTCTACTGGATGACCTTTGCAAGACTTATAAGAGGGAGTATTCTTCAGGTCAAGGAAAATCAGTATGTAATGGCGGCAGTTGCGCTGGGAGCACCGGGATACGGAATTATTAGCCGTCATCTTATTCCAAATTCCATATATCCCATAATAATACAGGTTTCGATGGATATGGCAACCGTTCCATTGCTTGCGGCAGCCCTTTCTTTTCTTGGTTTGGGGGCCCCCGTTGGATACGCAGATTGGGGACAACTTGTGGCCTTTTCAAGAAACTGGATAATTTCCTCAAATGGAGGAAATCCCTTTCAGTTCTGGTACACGATCTTTTTTCCGGGAATAACCATAGTGCTTTACGCACTTGGTTGGAATTTGCTCGGAGACACTCTAAGGGATATTCTCGATCCAAAAATGCTGATATGAAGGAGAAAAAACATGTACATTTTAAATCACATGAATCTGATCGATGGTAACGGAAATGTGTTGGAAGATGCCGTCATCATAGTCGAAGGAAAGAAAATTCAGGACGTTAAAAAAAATGGCGGCCATTTACCGGAAGGCGAGATCATAGACATGGGAGGATACACAATGCTTCCGGGCATGATAGATGCGCATTTGCATTTAGGCGGAAATGGAGAGCCGAATAGAGAATTCCAGATGCTCAAAGAATTGCTTCCAACGACAACTCTAAAGGCATATGTTAATGCCAGATCCGATCTTATGGCAGGATTCACGACTGTAAGATCGATGGGAGATAGAGGTTTTCTCGATATAGCCTTAAAGCAGGCCATAGAAAGCGGTTTAGTGGAAGGACCAAGGATGAAAGTCTCGGGACAGGCCATTTCTATGACCGGAGGCCACGGTGATAGATGGCTTGCGCCTGAGGTAAGTACAAATGGGTACAGCGCCATAGCCGATGGTCCCGATGAGGTTAGAAAGGCCGCAAGATATCAACTGAAAATGGGAGCAGATGTTGTCAAGATGATGGCCACGGGCGGTGTCATGTCTGAAGGAGACGAGCCCGGATCTCCCCAACTTACCGAAGAAGAGATGAGAGCGGCAGTTGAAGAGGCACACAAAGTCGGAAAAAAAGCGGCCGCCCATGCACAGGGTACGGAAGGCATAAAAAATGCCATAAGGGCAGGGATCGATTCGATAGAACACGGGATATTCTTGGACGATGAGGCCATTGAGATGATGAAAGAGAAAGGCGTGTTTTTGGTCGCCACCCTTGTCGCACCTTACAACATAAAAAAGTATGGACGTGAGGCCGGAATCCCAGAACATGCTGTAAGAAAGACCGAAGAGATAATAGGTTATCACATGGATAGTTTTTCGAGGGCATATAAAGCAGGAGTAAAGATAGCAATGGGCACAGATGCAGCAACTCCTTTCAACAGACATGGTGAAAATGCCCAAGAATTGGTCTTGATGGTGGAAAATGGGGTAAAGCCAATGGATGCGATAATGGCCGCAACGAAGTGGGGATCACAATTGCTCGGCGTGGAAAAGATCGTGGGCACCGTTGAGGCAGGAAAAGAGGCCGACCTGATAGCCGTAAATGGGGATCCTCTAAAAGATATATCACTTTTGAAAGACGTCAAATTCGTCATGAAAGCCGGGAAAATATACAAAGGATTAAGGTGAGCAATATGAAAATGGCATTTGTCGGAAGGATCATAGATGGTACAGGTAAAGCACCGTTTGATGGCGTGGTCCTTATAGACGGCGAGAAGATAGAAAGGGTAGGTCTGATTGGAGAGGTTGAAATTCCTCCAAAAACAAAGACCATAAAGGTCAACAGCGGTACAATTCTTCCGGGTCTTATAGATTGCCATGTGCATTTGATGGGAGAACGCACTTTAGACTTCATGAAATCGGCCTTCGAACCTTCAGAATTAAAATCCGTAAGAGCAGCGATGGATTGCTCAAAATTGTTGGATGCCGGCTACACCTCGGTAAGAGATGTCGGCGGACTTGGCATATATCTTAAACGTGCGATAGAAGAAGGCGAAATAAAAGGGCCACGGATTTTATCAGCCTTTAAAATACTTTCACAAACCGGAGGTCATGGAGATATGCATTCCCTTCCTTTAGATGTCGCCGCAAGAGTTGGATTTTCGAGGCTTTGCGACGGTGCGGATGATTGCAGAAAGGCTGCTCGAGAGCAATTTCGGGAAGGGGCTGATTTCATAAAGATATGTACAACGGGAGGCGTGCTGTCTGAAAGGGACTTGCCTACCTCCGCTCAATTCACACTCGATGAAATTAGGGCAATAGTCGAGGAAGCACAAAGAGTGGGCTCATTTGTCGCGGCCCATGCCGAAGGTGCGGAAGGCATAAAAAATGCTATAAGGGCAGGAGTAAAAACAATAGAACACGGAGATTTTATCGATGATGAAGGAATAAAGTTGATGTTAGAAAATGGCAACATACTAATTCCAACATTTTCAATAGGAGAGCGAATAATCTCTGAAGGAGAAAAATACAAAGTGCCGGAATGGGGCATAAAGAAAATGCACCAATTATGGAAGGTCCAAAGCGAAAATTTTAAAAAGGCAAAACGTGCAGGCGTAAAAATAGCTGCCGGAACGGATTTTGGTGGAGGACCTCTTACGCCATTGGGAGAAAACGCACAAGAATTGGAGTTACTCGTCAGGGAAGGACTTACACCGATGGAAGCGATAGTTGCCGCGACAAAGACGGCATCGGAGGCTTTAAACATGAAAGATAAAGTCGGAACTTTGGAGGCGGGGAAATTCGCGGATTTGATAGTCGTAGAGGGAGATCCTCTGTCAGATATTTCAACATTGAGAAAGACAGAGAATATCAAGGTTGTCGTAAAGGAAGGAAAAATTGAAAAGCATCTGCGATCTAACAAGATAACTATTTCTTAGAATGCAAATTCTCATGGAGGTGGTTGAATGAAGTGTAAGTGGTTTTGGGTAACGGGTGTATTGATTTTATTTTCAATTATGGTTTTTGCCGATCTTCCAAATCCCGACACAGTTGTATACGAGCAGGAAAGAGCGGCGGAAACTCTCGATCCGGCTATGGTTATTGACACAGCATCTGGCGAGGTGCTCGACAACATATACCAAACCCTTATTACCTTTGATGGTACATTTTTGACACGTTACGTCCCCGTGCTTGCGACAAATGTGCCTTCTGTTAAAGACGGTACAATACTCGATAACGGCATGACCTACGTCTTTCACGTAAGAAAGGGAGTCCATTTTCAAAATGGAGATCTTCTGACACCTTACGATGTCGTTTATTCATTTGAAAGATTCGTTGTCACTGGAATGGCTGGAGGTAACTCATATGAACTAACAGAGCCTTTACTTCCTAAAATAGATGGAAATTATGTCGACAATATTTCAAAATGGGCGGTCAAACTCGCAGGCGTCAGATCATGGAATGATTTATTTGCCACCGGTACGGCTACGCCAAAAAACGAGGCATACAAAGAAGCCCTTGTAGAGACTTTTGATCTTTTATCCAAAGCGTTTGAAATAAAAGGTGATGATGTCATAATACATCTTGCCCATCCTTTTTCATCCGATCTTTTCTTCAATTATATTTCGGGAATAGATATTCTCGACGCGAAATGGGCATCGAACAATGGTGCCTGGCCTGGAACGGCAGACACATGGTGGAAATATTACAATCCACAGCGTCAGGCAGATCCTCTTTATTCCATAACAAATGGAACAGGACCATTTGAATTACAATCATGGACTCAGGGAAGAGAGGTAATTTTGAAGCGTTTTGATAACTACTGGGGAGAACCGGCAAAGATAAAATACGCCGTGATAAAAACAGTTTCTGAATTTACAACGAGAAAGTTAGATTTGATGCGAGGAGATGCCGACATAATCTCTGTTCCTCCAGCCTACATTCCACAGGTTGAAAATATTCAGGGAGTGAAAGTTTCTGAAAATATACCAGAACTTGCACAATATCAACTTTCTTTTGCATTCAGTGTAGATCCACACAGTAAATACATTTACTCAGGAAAATTGGACGGAAATGGCATTCCACCAGATTTCTTTTCAAATTTGGACGTGAGAAAGGGTTTTGAATATCTTTTCCCGCATCAAATGTATGTAAAAGATGTCTGGAATGGACTTGGAATAGTGCCTAACAGCCCGATATGTACAGGTCTTATAGGATATGATCCCGATATCCCTGCGTACCATCAGGATCTTGCGAAGGCCGCCGAATATTTCAAGAAAGCCTACAACGGAGAGGTGTGGAAGAAGGGATTCAAATTCGCCATAATTTACAATTCCACAGATCCAACAATGCAGGAAGCGTGCCAAATGTTAAGCGCCTATGCCCAGCAAGTAAATCCAAAATTCAATGTTGTACCTGTGCCGGTGTTATGGCAAACACTTGTTGGAGAATTTCTTGGCAATGATCTCCCGATGGTAGCCCTTGACTGGTTTGCAAATACTTCCTACGATCGCGTGTATGGTTATCTTGATTCTTCTGGAGTTTACGGCGAGGCACTTGGTCAGAATTTCCGTGATTTTGCAAAGGAGGAATTCGATCCTCTTATAAATGCGACAATCTCTGCGACTTCAAATAACGTTGCAGAAAAACTTTACAAAGAGATAAGTTTAAAAACTTACGAAGATGCCATTATGATATGGCTGATTCAACCATCACGTCAGTTAGTTTACAGAGAGTGGCTTCATGGTCTTTATCCAACGAATTACAATCCGAGTTATGCCAAAGATCTTCATTTTTATGGTTTATACAAATCATCTAACTGATCGATATTAAGGAGGTGATTTTATGGCAGATCAAAAAGATAGCGAGATAAGACCGGCAGAGGCTATAGCAAAAGAATCGGATAAAAAACTCAAAAAAGCTCTAAGTCTTCAGGATTTATTTTTTCTTTCAATGGGAGGGATAATAGGTTCTGGATGGCTGTTAGGAGTTGCAGGCGCTGCCAGTACGGCAGGACCTGCATCGATACTATCATGGATAATAGGAGGAGTCATAGTCTTATTCATAGCCCTGACCTTTGCAGAAATTTCGGGCGCGATTCCGAAAAGCGGCGCAATTGTGAGGTATCCCCATCTGGCTTATGGTGGTTACACAGGATACATAATAGGGTGGGCTTACATGTTGAGTGCAGTAACGGTACCAACTGTTGAAGCCGAAGCGGTACTAACCTATGCTTCAACCTATGTTCCGGGTCTTTTCCACACGGTATCCGGTGTATCGGTTTTGACCCCTGTCGGTATACTGGCCGGGGTAGTCCTGCTGATCGCATTCTTCTTTTTAAACTGGTTCGGTATAAGATTTCTTGGCAAATTCAATTCGGTCGCTACATGGTGGAAATTCATCATTCCAGCACTTACATTTATCTTTCTGCTGTTCATGTTCAACAAATCAAATTTGGTCTCTCACGGAGGATTTTTCCCGTTGGGAGTCGGAAGCATGTTTTACGCGATCCCATCGGCGGGCATAGTTTTTTCTTACCTTGGATTCAGGCAAGCGCTTGAATTCGGTGGAGAAGCAAAAAATCCTCAAAGAGATGTTCCAAGAGCAACTGTGTATTCTGTGCTTGCCGCGATAGCACTTTACACACTTTTGCAGGTTGCTTTTTTGGGAGCGATAAAATGGCCTAACGGCACAACATGGTCTACATTGACATCCTCCTCTTTAGGTTCGGCGCCATTTTTCACAGAACTACAATACAGCGGGATAGCCTTATTCATAGCGTTTTCTTACTTTTTGCTCATTGACGCATGGATTTCTCCCAGCGGAACTGGCTGGATATACCTCGGTAACTCCGCAAGAGTACTGTATGGTATAGCTGCAGATGGATATTTTCCATCTTCATTACTAAAAATTCACAGCAAAACGAGGATACCATACATTGCTCTAATAGCGAGTCTTGTAATCGGAGTCATCTTCTTTTTACCATTTCCATCATGGTATCTTTTCGTTGGCTTCATCTCCAGTGCCACGGTTTTAACTTATATAATGGGGCCGCTGGCATTGATAACGTTTAGAAAACATGCTCCTCAACTTCACAGACCATTTCGTTTGCCTTACGCCTCAATAATATCTCCTGTTGCCTTTGTTGGAGCCGCTCTTATCGTTTACTGGTCCGGAATAACAACACTTACAATGATCTTCTACACAACATTTATAGGAATTCCGATATTTTATTTCCTTTACGCCTCCAAAAAATTAAATCTTTCGAAAACTTTCGCTTACACGGTAGGGTTGATAGAGTTGGCCATAGCGATAGTTGCTTTGGTGGTCAATTACATGTACGTACTTTATCCGCCTACCAAAGAAAGTATGGAGACAAAGACAGAAATATTCCTTTCAACTCTGGCAGTCATGTCGGGTATTGTACTTTTATTCACGGCGATAACATCGTTAAAAGTTTCTGAAAAAGATAAACAGATGTTTTCAAGTTCCTATTGGTTGCTTTCTTTGATGATAGTGACTGAACTATTTTCGTATTTTGGGGCATTTGGAAATGACGTTTTAATTCCATTTCCATGGGATACGATCGTTATGATAGTTGTCTATTCTGTGATATACGTTTTTGCGCTTAGAGGTGGACACAACACAGAAGATCTAAGTGTTATAGTAGAAGAACAGAAAGACTCAAACCTTTAATTCTGATGGCCGGGGTAATTTTAGGAGAAAGGTTTTCGAGGGAAGAAATTGATAATCTAAAATCTACACAAGGAGGCTAAAATGAAATTACTTTTCAAAAACGCGAATGTTTTTCCAATTACGTCCAAACCATTCAAAGGAGACGTGCTTGTCAAAGATTCCAAAATATACAAAATTGGTGAATCGATAAAAAAGGACAAAGATACAGAGGTAATAGACCTCGAGGGAAAATATTTGATTCCCGGCTTCATAGATGCCCATTCCCACATAGGGCTCAAAGAAGAAAGTGTCAACGACCCGGTTGGGTCAGATGTAAATGAAGTCACAGATCCTATCACGGCCGATGTTAAAGCCATTGATGGATTCAACCCTGAGGATGATGCCATAGACAGGGCACTCAGTGGCGGAGTCACAACGGTAATGATAGTGCCCGGAAGTGCGAATCCAATCGGAGGGCAAGGAGCGATAATAAAGTTCAAATCAAAGATAGTAAATGAGATGATAATCAAAGAGCCCGCGGGATTGAAGATGGCCTTCGGTGAAAACCCAAAAAGGGTTTACGGTGATCAAAAAAAGACTCCATCGACACGTTTGGGAGTGGCATCTGTCATAAGATCTTATTTTACGAGAGTACAGGATTACATGAAAAAGAAGGAGATCGCACAGAAGGATGGCAGGCCATTCACAGAAAGGGATCTCAAACTCGAAGCGGGAGAAAAAGTCCTTAAAGGAGAGATTCCGGCCAGAATTCATGCCCATCGTTACGATGACATATTGACTGCAACAAGGATAGCGGAGGAATTTGGATTTAGATTCGTCATAGAGCACGGGACAGAAGGGTACAAGATAGCCGATTATTTAAAAGAGAAAGGGATACCCGTAGTTGTAGGGCCTTTGATGACCTTCAGGACGAAAAGAGAGTTAAAAGATATGACTATGGATTCGATAAAGATATTGAATGAGAAGGGAGTTTTGACGGCTCTCATGTGCGATCATCCGGTAATTCCTCTCGAGTATGCGTCTATTCAGGCCGCGAGTGCTCTAAGGTATGGTGCGAAGGAAGAGGATTTGCTAAAGATGCTTACGATAAATCCCGCCAGAATACTTGGCATTTCAGACAGGGTAGGGTCCATTGAAGAGGGAAAGGATGCAGACCTTGTGATATGGAGCGGTCATCCATTCGATGCCAGATCAAAAGTCGAAAGTATATACATAGAGGGAATAAAGATTATGTGATTAAAGTATAATTAAAATTTAATTTTGTAAAAATCATATATTAATGTTTATAGGTTAATATACTTTCAAAGTTGCAAAAGAGGTAAAAAATGCGAATAATTTCGATTTTGGTAATGACAAAAATGACAAATGAGAGAAGAGATCATAGAGTACTGCCCGGTGGAGCAGTGCCTTGATCTTTGGGGTATAGATTCCACCGGGCCACATTGAAAAATGTGGCCCTTTTTATTTTAGATTGGAGGTAAGAAGATGAAAAGATTTTTTGTGTTTTCAACGATCCTTTTCTTCATCGTATCCATGGGAATGTCCCAAAATGTCGTAAACCCAGACACAATAGTCTACGAAGAGCCAGGACCTTTTCAATCTTTAGATCCGGCCTGGGAGTATGACACCACATCTGCCGAGGTTATATGGCAACTTTACGATTCCCTGCTTCAATATGATGGGACATCGACAACAAAACTGCTTCCAATGCTGTCGACAAATGTTCCATCTGTTGCAGATGGAACGATTCTTGACAACGGTAAAACTTATGTATTTCACATCAGACAGGGTGTCTATTTTCACAATGGAGACCTTTTAACTCCTCAGGATGTGGTCTATTCTCTTGAAAGATTGGTTCTTCTCGATTACAGCGGAGGGCCGTCATGGATGCTTGCCCAACCATTGCTTCCCATGATAGACGGTCATTACGTTTCGACGATCGTCCAGGAAGTTGCAAAGGAACTCGATCTTAGCGATCCTCTAAATTACACGAGTCTAAGTTCTCTCGGCATTTTCGCAACTGGCACAAAAGTCCCGATCAACGACAAATACAAGCAGGCCCTGATAAATGCCTTTAACCTGCTTGCAAGTGATTTCGAAATTAAAGGAAATGACGTAATAATTCATCTTCCACAACCATTCGAACCTTTCCTTTACACACTTGCAAAAGGTGGAATATGCGAATCTGTCATCCTCGATGAAAAATGGTGCGCGGAAAATAAGGCATGGGACGGAAAGGCTGATGACTGGTGGTATTACCATAATCCCACACTTAGCCAAGATACCCTCACGAATATAGAAAACGGAACCGGACCGTATTTCATGAAATATTACATACCCAACAGAGAAATAGCCTTTCAAAGATTTGATAAATACTGGGCAGGACCAGCCCCAACAAAGTATGCGGTCATAAAGTATGTAAATGAATTCACGACAAGATTGCTCGATCTGGAATCTGGCCAGGCTGACGCGATTTACGTACCCGTCGAAAACTTATCCGAGGTGCAAAATGACAAGAACATAAAAGTCTCGGTCTATCCCCAACTTTCCGTTTATGAACTGAATTTCACGTGGAATTTAGTCAGTGATGGCAATCCCTACATTGGATCGGGAAAATTGGACGGAAACGGCATTCCACCGGATTTCTTCTCAAATTTGGACGTGAGAAAGGGTTTTGAATATCTCTTTCCTTACAGCAAGTACATAAAAGAGGCTTATAATAATCTCGCATTTCAACCAAACGGCGCGATAATGAAAGGAATGTTTGGATACAGCCAGAATTTGCCGGAATATGATCAAGATCTTTCAAAAGCCGTTGAGTATTTCAAAAAGGCATACAACGGAGAGTTATGGAAAAAGGGATTTAAGTTCTCTGCAATATACGAAAGTGGAGACACAACCGGGCAGTTAGCACTTACAGCGCTAAGCAATGCCGCAAGGGAGATCAATCCCAAATTCCAAATAAATGTTGTCGGAGAGTTGTGGCCAAACCTTCTCAGCGATAGTCTTTCTTTCAAATTACCGATCTTCACGATGGGATATCTTGCCGATTATCCAGATCCTTATGATCTTGCGTATGCATATTATTCTTCAACGGGCATATTTGGAGCATTCATAGGTCAAAATTTTGTCAGTTTTGCCCAAAAGGATCTCGATCCGCTTGTAAATGATCTCCTTACCACCTCTAACCTTTCAAAGCGTGCTGAAATAGTCAAACAACTTGAAGAGTTAGATTACGATAACGCACTCTATATCTGGACAGATCAACCATTCGGAATATTCGTAAGCCGTACTTGGCTAAAAGGATGGTATCCGAATGGAATAAGACCGGGAATAGACTTCTACTCTCTCTCAAAATAAAGAAGCGGGTTGTCCCGCTTCTTTATCTTAATCTCGCCTGTAAATCGCCAAGGAGTTTTATAAGTTCATTCGCACTCGATTCGGCGTAGGAAAGATTCTGCCTTGCCTCTGTTAAATTCTTTGACTCAAGCGCCGCAAGTGTCCTGCCTCCGTATTCGTGGACTGAAGCATGAAGAGATTCGACCCTTTGCCACTCGCTTTTTATCTCGTCAGGAGGCGTTACAGAGTACATGAGTATTCCAAAATTGCATCTGTGGGGATCGGTCTCCAAATCGACAACCTTTTCATTCTGAACAGCGCTTTCAAGTCTGTTAAGCCAGTTTTTGTGCGCATTTATTGCCTCTTGCAATTGATCTGCAAACTCGGCCTTTGAATAAATTGTGTATGCCGTTAGTTCTCCAACTATCTTTTGTGTCTCTGCTATTGATTTTTCGGCATTTGAAACGAGTTCTCCCAATCGTGATGATATATCGTTTATCTTCTCTTCTATAAGCCCCATCGCACCGCTAACTTCTGTCGACATATCGGTTATATTCTTGGATGCCGCGGTCATTTCCTCGGCCGACGCGCTGAACTCTTCGGCGCTCGCGGCTATACCGGATATCGGTGAATTCATGGTCTTTACAGAGTCGAGTATCGAGACAATCGTTGAGGTTGTCTCCTCATTGTTTTTTAGAATTTGAGTAAGTTGATCATTGACACTCGAGATATTTTGAGAGATCTCTCCTATTCCAGAGATTACATCTTTTAGATTGTTTCCTATCTTCAATGCCGCGTTCTTGCTCTCCTCGGCAAGTTTTCTTATCTCATCCGCGACGACTGCAAAGCCTTTTCCGGCATCTCCGGCACGCGCGGCCTCTATCGCGGCGTTAAGCGCAAGGAGATTTGTCTGATCGGATATACTTGATATCACAGAAACTGCCTCATTTATGAGGTTGACGTAGTTTGTAAGTGCCTTTGCCTGATCGCTTATTTGACTTACCTTTGATTTGAAATCTTCCATTTTCTCGCCGGTCTCTTTTAGCGCTTTTTCTCCTTTAGATGCGTTGTCTGAAACACCGTTTGAAGTCTCTGAAAGTTCCTGGGCAGACTTTGCGAGTGTCTGGCTCGAAGATGCAACCTGTTCAATCGAGGCGTTTAACTCCTCTATTGCGGCCGAGATGTTCTGAACCGATGCGTTAACTTTTTTAAGGGAATTTTCCATCTCATTGAATTCTTTAGAAAAACTCTTGAGATTTCTTGCAACGGTACTGTTGTCTACGGCAGTCAACCTTATGCCTTTAAACAGATCTTTGAGTTTTAATCTTATCTTTTCGAAAAGCGCCCCGATTTTTAGTCCAAGTCCTCTAAGACCCGCATCTTTGTCAAGTTTTGACAACTCGACTATGTCTAATCTTTCGGATTCAGCGGTCTTGGAATTGAGACGTCCCATCGGCTTTATGACCACAATGTAGGACAGAATTGCCAAAAGCACTGCGACACCGAGTGTCACAAGTGATGTAATAAGCACATATCTCATGTCTTTGAAAAGGATCGCAAAAGCCGAATCGATTACAAGTAACGCTAACAACACATACAGTACCGTTTGAACCTTTCTCATTTGTATCCCTCCCAAGAAGGTGAGATTTCGACAATTATAATTATACATTATCTTTGTATATGCCCCAAAACTTTTCTCTTTTTTTGTATTTGGTAAGATAAAGAGGCAAGGAGCAAAGAAATAACTGAGGTGGATCACTTTTAATGGGCGCAGTGGATCATTTTTTGCTTGACTTTATACATTTTGCATTCTCCTCAATCGAGTAATATGCGATGTAAGCAATTCCAGATATTATCGCGGATATAATTACAAGTTCTAATATGAACCTTTTCGGTTGATTAATCATTTTCAGGAGTATCGAAAGTCCATCCGCTATCAAAGACTCTATTGCACGCTTTAACTACATCCTCATCGTAGAGAATTCCAATATTGTCATTTATCTCTTCCAATGCCGCCTCAATTCCGAGCGCTGCCCTGTAAGGCCTGTGGGATGACATCGCCTCGACAACGTCTGCAACGGCAAGTATCTTTCCACCTATTGCCATTTTATCTCCCTTGATCTCAAGAGGATATCCGCTTCCATTTATCCTTTCGTGGTGCTGGCGCACCATTGTGGCGACGGTTTCAAAATCTTTTATGCGTCTTAATATCTTGTACCCTTCTTCGACATGGTCCTTTATGAGTTCGAATTCCGTCTTTTTCAGTTTGGATGGTTTTGTAAGGATATCGAGAGGAATGCTTATCTTTCCTATGTCATGAAGAAGGCCCGCGATCTCTATCTCTTTTATCTCCTCATCTTTTAGTCCCATCTCTTTTCCAATTCTAACTGCTAACATGCTCACCCGTCTTTGATGGCCTGCCGTGTAGGGATCTTTTACCTCGACCATGTCTGACAGGGCAATGACAAGTGAATCGACAAGGGAGTTTATCTTTAACTCCATACCCTTTATTCCAGACAGATCCGTCGCGATGGCAACGTAAGATGGATTGACGGGATCATCGTTGTAGAAGACCGAGATCATCACCGGGTAAGTTGTGCCATCCTTTCTTTTGTGAATCGTCTCAAACTGGACGTATTCTTTCTCGTGGCGTCTTAAAGGCTCAAGCATTTCTTTGATCTCATCGAAAGTAAGATCAGTCTTTACATCTGAGGCCTTGATTTCTTTTATCTCGTTGAATGTATAACCGAGTCTTCTTAAAGTGATTGGATTTACGAGTTTGTATTTCAGAGTGTCTGGATCTACAATGTGAATTTCTTCAGAAAGATTTTGGACTATTCTTCCAAATGTCAAAGCGTCCGATCGATTCAGTATTCTCTCTATTCCAACTCCAAGATCTCCTGCAAGTTCTTTCAAAAGAGAGACTTGTTCGGGATCGTCAAAGATTTCTTCCCTCGCACAGACAAATAATTTACCATAGGCCTTTTTTATGCATGCAGGCTTTGAATCGGGATGAACGGAACATTTGTAATCAATGACTTGAAATTCATCTGTGCACTTTTCTAATTCTCCCGATTTTATACATTCTTTTATAACGGGACAGCAATCTCCTGCACAGTAAATCTTACCCTCGGAATAGATTGCGACTCCATGGTAGAATCTCGCACTCTCTAAATCCTTGCAAAAGCCTTCGAGGAGGTTATCCAAATTGTCCTCTTTTGCAATTCTTTGATTTGCCATTCTTATGCTTTTAAGAATCTCATTAAGTTTTTCTATCCTCTTTTTTGATCTCATCGCGGTTATGCCGTAGGCCAAATCTCCGGCAAGTTCTTCAAAAAGTCTTTTTTCGATATCTGTGAATATGCCGGGAATCTTTGAATAGACTCCAATTGTTCCTATTATCTTTTCATCCACTTTAATCGCTACGGCCATATTTGCCTTGAGACCCGTTTCATTTATTATATCTCTGTACACATCGTAATCCTTCTCATAGGTGACATCGTTGTAAATGTGTGTCTGGCCATCTTTGAGTGCCCTGCCGGATGCACCGGCTGAATATTGTGGATTATCTGGCTCAATTTTTATTTTGTCTGCGTATTGCTTGAGGACCCCGCTTGAAATTTCTAAGTTAAGTCTGTCACCTTTGAGAAGTCCTACGAAGGCAGAATCGAATCCCCCTATGTTTACTATCGCGTCGCATATCTGTCGGGCAAGTGTATTTTCATCCTCCGCTCTAAGCAATATTTGATTGCACTCGCTAAGCATTCTGAAATATCTTTCAAGATTGGCCATTTGACTCTTCCCTCCTCGGATTGTATTTGGGATTAATGATAAACCTTGTCTTGAACCAAACTCGACATTATTTTACATCTTTTTTATTTTAACAAAGAAATTTTTGGTAAAATGTTGCAAATGCAACCACATTATCTGGGATAGAGGAAAGAGTGGCTAAATACTTGTTAATACTGACAAAAATGGAGTTTACGAAAAACTATTGGCAGGCCCAGCGTTAAGGATAAATATCAAATGAATTTAAAAGTTTTAATATAATTTTCCCGGATTCATTATTCCTGTGGGATCGAAGATATCTTTTACCTTCTTCATGAATACATACTGATCTGGCTTCGTCTTTTTCAAAAGGTCTTTTTTTATGAATCCTACACCGTGTTCCCCACTTATCGCGCCTCCAAGGCTGGCAGCCTTCAGGGCAATTTTATCGAGAATTTCTTCGGATATGTCTTTCCATTCCAAAGGATTTATCTTCTTTGGCTTCATCGGTGCGGGATGAACATTTCCGTCTGCCGCATGGCCCGCAACGGGGATTTGGACTTTGTACTCCACAGAAATCTCCGAGATATATTGCATTATCTGCGGAATTTTGTCGGTGGGAACAACTACGTCTCCGGTTGGAGCGTAAGGATCAAAAGCCTTTATGCCTTCAAGCCAGTTTCTTCTTATTCTCCATAGTTTTTCGGAATTTGTCCTGTTGTCGGCCACAAAGACATCCATTGCACCTCCAGACATAAGCGCCTTTCCGCCTATCTCGTAAAGATCTTCTATTTCCTCTTTTTTTCTGCCCTCGTACTGGATCAAAAGATATGCGCCGGCTTCGTCCTGAAACGGAAGTTTTATGTTGTTGTAAATGGATCCCAGTTTCACTGAAATTCCATCTATAAACTCTATCGCACTTGGAAGGGTTTTGCTCTCTATCATAAGTCTTCCGACATTTGAAATGGCTGTCTCTATGTCTTTGAAAGGAGCAAGTAGATCAACGGTCTTTCCGGGTAAAGGAATAAGGTTAAGATAGATCTTTGAAAATACTCCCAGCGTCCCTTCGGAACCGACAAAGAGGTGAATGAAATCGTATCCGGAAGAGTCTTTTCTTCTCTTTCCTCCGAATTCCACTATTTGTCCGTCTGACATGACAACTTCGAGACCTATGACGTGATGGCCCGTATTGCCGTACTTTATAACTTTGCTTCCACCCGCATTCGTCGCGACATTGCCCCCTATGAAACTTGTCTCCACGCTCATCGGATACCCGGCGTAATACAATCCTGCATCTGCGACCTTTTTGCACAGATCGTTTGTGACGACACCGGGCTCAACGACGGCGACAAGGTTGTTTTTGTCTATTTCGATTATCCTGTTCATCTTTTCAACGGATAAAACTATTCCGCCGTAAAGGGGGACATTTGCTCCCGCAAGGCCGCTTCCGGCACCTCTCGGCGTTACGGGAATATGTTGTGCATTTGCGAATTTGAGAATTTTGGAGATCTGATCTGCATTTTCAACCTTTACAACCACATCAGGCATATGCGCGTAATAATCTCCTCCCGCCTCATCGTGAGAATAATTCTTTAGCGTTTCTTTATCTTCGTATATGACAGATGCGTCAGATGTTATTTGTCTTAACTCTTTTACAACCTTTTCGTCTACCTTTTTGAATTCATTCATTCTCATCACCAAGCGCTTTCAAAAGTTCTCGAATTATCTCTGTGGCGTCTCCTATTATTCCAAAGTCGGCAACGTTGAAGATAGGAGCGTCTGGGTCGGTGTTTACGGCGATCACGATATCCGATGAAGACATACCCGCTATGTGTTGAATCGCACCCGAGATGCCGAAGGCCATGTAAAGATGAGGGCTGACGGTCTTGCCTGACAGGCCCACCTGGTGAGAATATGGGATCCATCCCATATCGACGGCCGTACGCGAGGCACCGACAACTCCATTCAATTTTTTGGCGAGTTCGTAAAGCATCTCGAAATTCTTTTCGTCCTTCATTCCACGCCCACCTGCAATGACGACGTCCGCCTCCTGAATTGGCAGATCTGTGCTTTCGTCTCTTTCAAATTTTATCCATCTGTAAGCGCTTTTGAAAAGTTCATCCTCTATTTCCGGCACGATTACTTTCCTTTGACTTTTATCGTACGAGATTGGCTTTTTTGATCGAGGCCTGACTGTTGCCATTTGAGGTCTTGTCTGCGTTCGTATCGTCGCCATAACATTTCCGCCTATCGCCGGCCTTGTTTGAAGCAGAGTACCATCCTCTCCTATTTCAAGTTTTGTGCAGTCGGCCGTAAGACCAGTGTTGAGTTTTGTCGAAAGAATAGGCATTATGGTTCTTCCATAAGTTGTTGCCGATGCTATTATTATCTGCGGATCGTACTTTTTGACAAGGGAAAAAAGTATATTCGAATAACTGTCTGGCAGGAAATGTTCGATCCTTTTGTCATCGACTTTGTAGACGGTATCCGCTCCGTGATCGAAAAGGGTCTCCACATCTTTAATTTCATATCCCAAAACCACGCTTGAAAGTTCTACATTTAAAGTGTCTGCAAGCGATCTGCCCCATGCCAACAATTCGTAAGAGACTGAATTTATAACACCTTCACGAAATTCTGCAAGTGTCCATACGCCTGGCATCTAAATTATCTCCTTTGATTTTAGAAAATTCAAAAGCGCTTTTGCCGCACTTTGAGGATCTTTTGATCTTAAGATCTGCCCGCTTCTTGTCAACTTCGGATAAAATACCTTCACAACTCTTGTAGGAGATCCTCCAAGGCCTATTTTTGATTGATCTGCTTCTATTGAAATTGCGTCAAAATTTTTGACCTGGGCAGATTTGGCCTTCAATTTTCCGGAAAGATTTGGTATCCTCGGATCATTTATCTCTTTGACAACGCTGATAAGTGCCGGCAGATCAACCTCGACGATCTCATGGCCGCCTTCTATGGCCCTTTTGACCCTCACGTATTTATCTGTAAGTTCGACTATCTCACTTACATACGTAAGAACTGGAATTCCCATCTGCGATCCGACTGACGGTCCGACCTGGCCCGTTTCTCCGTCTGTGGCGCGTTCTCCGCAAAGTACAAGATCAAATCCACCTATCTTTTTTATCGCCGCAGACAAAGTGTAGGCCGTAGCCCATGTATCTGCTCCGGCAAAGCGCCTGTCAGTCAAAAGGTATCCATCATCACATCCAATCGAGATCGCATCCTTTATCGCATCGGAGGCAGATGGAGGGCCCATTGTTATGACCGTGATATGGGCATCTTTTAATCTTTCTTTTATCCTGACGGCCTCTTCCACTGCGTACATATCGAGAGGATTGAGTTCGGCCTCCATCTCGGATCTTACCATCGTGCCAGTTTTTTCATCTATCTTGACTTTGTCCGTTGCCGGAACCTGCTTTATCAAAACGCATATTTTCAATTCGAAACCTCCAATCCGAAATAGCATATGGAATAGCATATAGCCAATAGCGTATGGTATACTAAATCTCTTTTAAAAGTAAAACACAATTTTTGAGTTTGGCGGAGGGCATGATGCCTCGAGGTGGCCTTCGCAGCGGAGCGAGGACAGACACCGAAAGGCGAATGCCGGAGCCAACGACATTTCATATTTAAAGTTAATCGAGCATACTTGAAAAAGCAAAACACTCTCGCCCATTTGCCATGTGCGATATGCTTTTATTTCTTATTTTGATTATACTGCAAATATACGACATGTGTGTTTGTAAATTCCTCAACTCCATGTTTTCCGTCATCTCCACCTATTCCGGACTTCCTCCACCCCGCATGAAAACCCTGCATTGCTTCGAAATTCTCACGGTTTATGTAGGTTTCTCCAAATTTTATCTCATTTGCCGCTCTCATGGCAACGTCTATGTTTTGGGTGTATATAGATGAGGTCAGACCGTATTCAGAATCATTTGCCATCTCTATCGCCTCATCGAGATTTTTGAATTTGACTATTGGAAGCACAGGACCAAAGATTTCTTTGTGAATTATCTCCATGTCCTGTTTGCAGTCTGTTAAAACTGTCGGTTTGTAGAAAAATCCCTTCTTTCTGTCTTCTGCTCGTCCTCCCGTTACCATCTTTGCGCCCTGTTCTATAGCGCGTTTTACCATGCCGTCCACCGATTTTAAGGCATTTGCATTTATCAAAGGACCCATCTCGACCTCTTCGCGCAATGGATCACCATAAGTTGTCTCTTTCATGGCTTTTGTCATTTTTTCTATGAATTCGTCAGCAATTTTTTCGTGAACGTAAACGCGTTCGGCACAATTGCACACCTGACCTGTGTTTATAACCCTTGAATCCTTTATCGCTTTGACAGCGAGATCTATGTCGGCATCGTCCATGACAATCGCAGGTGCCTTTCCTCCGAGTTCAAGAGATACTTTTGTTATGTTTTTCGATGCCAGTTCCATTATCTTCGATCCGGTCTCGACCGATCCTGTGAAACTCACCATTCCAATCTTTGGATTCGATGCAAGTTCATTTCCCACAACTGATCCTTTCCCGCTTACAAGGTTGAAGATACCTGCCGGCAGATCCGTATGGGCCACGATCTTGGCAAATTCAAAGGCGTTATTTGGTGTGTCCGAACTCGGCTTTATCACAACGGCGTTTCCCGTGATAAGCGCCGGGGCCATCTTTCTTGCTATCAAGAAGAATGGGAAATTCCAGGGTAAAATCCCTGCCACAACTCCTATGGGCATCCTGTATAAAAGAATATTTTCGTTGGGTCTGTCACTGGGTATGATCTCGCCTTCTAACCTTCTTGCCCATTCTGCCATGTAATCGATATAATCGGCCGTGAAGTCTACCTCAACGCGCGCAAGAGACCGAATTTTGCCCTGTTCTTCGACAATTGTTGTTGCAAGCATTTCTGCATTTTTGCGAATTCCGTCTGCAATTTTTCTTAAATATTTTGCGCGCTCTATCGCGGGCAATTTCGCCCATTTTTTCTGCGATTCGTAAGCAGCATCGATGGCCTTTCGTGTGTCCTCAACGGTACCTTCGGGACACTCGGATATCGTTTCCTCTGTTGATGGATTTATAACGTTGAAAAACTTCCCCGATGATGAATCAACGAACTTTCCGTTGATAAACAACTGGTAACGCATCATATCAGCACCTCCTAAGAATTATGCTAAACAAAATTCAAATTCCGAATCATCGCTCCGGCAGGTGCCCCACTCGATGTCTGGTCCTCGCTGCGCTGCGGAGGCCATCTCGAGGGCATCCTGCCCTGCGCTCACAGTAAATAAGTCAATTCTTTATCCTTCCGACCACATATGGTCCTTCTGGAATTGCGACGATGAAAGGATCTTTTATCGACTTTGTGACAATTCTGACCCCTTCATTCAAAGATTTTATAGGCCTTGCAAATGTTAATTCTTGATCTGATTTATTTAGCGAAGAAAGTAAAAGGATATTTTTCGTTTTCTCAAAAACTTTCGTGAATTCCTGAACTTCCCATTGATCACTTTCAAAGGTCTGTGAAGTTCTGTGTGAGTCCAAAAAGACCTTTGTGCCTTTTTCCTTTAGTTCGATCATGAGATTTCTGAAAGATGATTTTCCGAATCCGAATTTGCACTCGGAGGCCATTATTATAAAGCCGTCTTTTTTAACGATCTCGGAGGCCTCCACAAGCCCTTTTGCAGTCTGGTAATAATTTTGATCGAGCGGGTACCCTCCATTTGATGTTACGACCACATCGGCCTCTTTTTCTATCTCCACAATTGAGTGATCTGAAACGAATTCACATCCGGTCTCATGTGCTTTAAAAAGATCTCCCGAAAAAATTCCCGTTATCCGTCTTTGATCGTCCAAAGAAACATTTACCATGAAATCGCATCCGGCAATTTTAGCGACACTTTTTGCCATCTTATCGACGGGATTACCATTCAAAGAACAACTTTTGGACAAAGGATGGCCCATCGCATCAACGCTGTGAAAGATTTTTAAAGTCTCTATTCCAGTTATCCCGGGACATATAGATTTTCGTCCACCAGAAAAGCCTGCCATAAAATGCGGCTCTATAAGGCCCGTGCATATTTTTAGATCGGATTCGGCATAAATTCTGTTTATCAAAGCGGGACAGTCATAGGCACCTTTACCAAGATCGACGATCATCGAATCGTCATAAGCGTTATGGTTGACTATCTTTATTGAGTGCCTTAGCGTATCTCTTCCAAGCAATTCTTCGAACATCTCATCCGGTACGGGATCGTGGGTGCCCGTTGCTATGAGAATCGTTATATCTTCGTCCCGGATGCCGGCCTGCTCCAATAATTCAATTAAAGGAGGGAGGATAATCGAATTTGGAACGGGCCTTGTTGTGTCCGAGACGACTATACAGGCATTTCTTCTTCCTTTAGCAATATCGATCAAAGGCTTTGATGATATCGGATTTTGAAGGGACTTTTTAATTCCATCGATAGGATCTCCAATTGGCCGCGTTTCGGGCTTTTTTAATATTATTGTGTTCTCAGGTAGATCAACACTTTTGAAGCCCTTGCCGTACCTTATATCTACTCGCATCATTTCACCTTCCACATCTCTCAGTTAATTTTCTACGTGCTACAAGCCACATGCCACAAGCCATTCACTATTTGCCGTAGGCCATTTCCCATTTTTCATACGCTTTCTGCCATTCCTCGGCATTTTGAGGATCGTACCGTGATATCTCAAATGATCTGCCGACGAGATCCGGAATGTCACTTAGGGTAATCTGTCCATTTGCGATCATCTGAGACAGACCATTTCCGATCGCCGTTGCCTCAATAGGGCCTGCTTCAACCGTAAGTCCTGTCGCATTTGAGATGAACTGACAGATCAATTTATTTCTCGTCGCGCCGCCTATAATCCTTATCTCTTTTATCTTTTTTCCGGAAAGCTTTTCAAGCCTTTCCAGACTCCATCTCGTCTTGAGAGTGATCCCTTCAAAGGCCGTTCTTACTACCTCTTCTTTAGATGCGATCTTCTTACCTGAGAATCTCATTGATTCTTTGATAATTTCAAATTCCATATCTTCCGGCTTTTGCAAATCAGAAGAGTCCACGTCTATCATGCCCGAAAAAGGCTGTGCACTTTTTGCCATTTCAATGAGTCTTTCATACTCAATTCCATTCCATTTACGCCTTAATTCCTCTATAAGCCACATGCCTGTAACATTAGATAACAATCTGTATCCTCCGTCTATACATCCTTCGTTTGCAAGATTGTATTTCATCACATCTTCATTTTTGACAGGCATTTTCGAAAGAATTCCCTCCAAAAACCATGTACCTGCGCTTATTATCATGGCATTCTCATCGTTAACACATGCAAAGGCCGATCCTGTATCGTGTGTTGCCGGAAAGACAATCTTGAATTTTTTTCCTGACAATTTGGTATCGCCCACGATCGTGGAAGGGCTCACAATCTCAGGAAAGATATCGGGCAGATCAAAGGTCCTTATTATCTCTTTGTCCCAGTCTTTCAAATAAGGATTGTAAATTTGGGTTGTCGTCGCGAAGGTGAATTCAATGGCCTTCCGTCCTGTTAGGAAATAAACAAACAGAGATGGCATGCCGAGCAGGGTATTGGCACACTCGATCGATTTCATTTTCAAATCCTTCATTCCGATGATCTGGTAGAGTGTGTTGAATGGCTGAAACTGCGTAGGAGATCTATCGAAGATCCATCTTTTCCCGACCTTATCAAGAGCCTTTGACATGGAATTGAATTTATACGCATTTCTGTAATGCATCGGCATTCCGATCATGTATCCACTCTTGTCTAAAAGTCCGAAATCAACTCCCCATGTGTCTATTCCAACGGATCCAAGATCGCCCTTTTGAAGTGCAATGTCTATTGCTTTTAGAATGTTCGAGTAAATTTCTAAAATATTCCAATAGTCGACGCCATTTAGATTGACGGAAATATTTGGAAATCTGTAAATCTCTTCAATATGGATTTTATCTTTCAAAGACAGTAAAAAGGCTTTTCCTCCAGATGCACCGATGTCTATTGCCAGAAAATTCAAGATTATCCTCTTTTCTTTGCAACAGTACTTTCATAACCGCTCTTTCTGAAGGCATTTAGCGCGTCGGGGTCGAGACCCATCTCTTCTCTCGATTCTTTCAAAATATCTCTTACATCTGTCAAAAAGGCGTCTTTTATGATCTCTTCTGCCATGACAATATCATTTTTCAATTGCGCCTCTTTCAAAGATTTCACGTCAACAAGTAAAGACTTCAAATAAGCGATCTGCAATGCCTCCACCGACTGGATCATGGCCTGAACTTTAGGCTTCATGGCCGCGCTTTGATCTATCACAAGCGCTAATTTCTTGGATGAAAGATCAAAGAATTTGTTCAATTCAACGAAGATCAAGAACAACTCGTAAAGATTCACCGATCCGACGGTGAGATCGTCATCTGCGTACTTTCGGGAGTTGAAATGAAATCCTCCAAGTTTTCCTCTCGACGAAAGGATCGAGACTATGTACTCTATATTCGTGCCTTGTGCGTGATGACCCAGATCGATTATGACCTTCGCTTTGTCTCCAAGATCCTTTGAAAGTGCGTAGGCAATGCCCCAGTCTGCCGTGTCAGTATGGTAGAAGGCAGGCTCGAAGAATTTGTACTCAATAAGCAAAGTCATGTTTTTTTCCAATGCAGAATATATCTTTTTTAAAGAATCGATAAGCAATTCCTGCCTTTTTGCAAAGTCTCCCTGGCCTGGATAATCGGTGCCGTCGGGAAGCCACAAAGAAAGAATCTTTGAATTGACTGACTTCATTATCTCTATGCACTCAAGTACATGATCAATTGCTTTTGATCTTTTCTTATCGTCTAAATTCGTCAGACTTCCGAACTTGTAATCTTCATCCTGAAATAAATTAGGATTGACGGCCCCGATTTTCAATTCTTTGTCTTCGGCAAATTTTTTGAGCGCCTTCCAGTCGTCAACCTTGTCCCATGGGATATGGATCGCAACGGCTGATACAGCCTTTGTGTATTTTTGAACCTGCTCGGCATCTTCAATCCTTTCGAAGATATTTCTTGCAGCACCCGGGATATGGAAGACCTTAAACCTTGTACCTGAATCTGAAAAACCCCATGAAGGAATTTCAACCTTGAAACTTTTAACCTTTTCTTTCAACTCATCATTTATCAACTTTATCACCTCTTAATTTCCATAATGTCACCTATTCCAAAAGGAATAAAGGTGTAATCTTTGGTGAATCTTTTGAAATCTCTGAATGTCCCGGGTCCTACGAATTCGTCTTTGAGAATATTTGCAATCCAGTTTGGCCCCATAAGGTTGAAAAGCGTCGTCGATGCGATGACTTTTATCTCGTTTTCTCCTTCTTTGATAAGTTCTGTGACATCAAACACGTATGACTTCCAGTACTTCACGCCCGAAGACTTTTCGTTCACGTACAATTCAACATAGGCAGCGTTAACGTCTGTCAATTCCAAATAAACTTTGTCCTTTGATTTTGATTGGATTTTCAACTTTCCACTGAATTCGGTCTTACCCGCATAAAAAGGATATCCTGATTTTGTCAGATTCAATCCTATCTTTTTCGATTTTCCATCTATTGCGAATTCACCAAATCTTTCTCCTAAAACCTCAAAATCTCCAATTATGTATGCCGTATCTACCTCTGTCGATTCGTAATCTTTGAAGTTTTCAACTCTGACATGTGTCCCCGGGCCTGTTACGTTGTTGTACTTCTTGCCTTCTATCATGAGCGTATTCTTTCCCTTCTTTAAAAGGGTAGTTATTGGGATCTTTGTGAAGTTCACACCCTTCCAGCTTTTATCCGGATCGAATGCGCCCATCTCGCCACGCTTTTTCAAAGGCTTTACCTCTGTTTGATTGAGAATTATTCTGCCTAAATTTTCTGCAAGTTCAACCACGGCAAAGAGTTCTCCTTTTGGGACATTTACAACGTCAAACGAATAAATTGCCCGAAATGAAGTGCCATCCTGTGCATCGTAAAAAGGCTGCCATGCTTTTGATATGTGATCATCTTCTAAAATCCGTTTCCCGTCTATCTCAAGCGTGACTTTATCAAGCGGCATAACATTTGGCTCTAATGGCTTTACGTCCCAGTTCATCTTTACAAATTCTCTTTTAAGATTACCTTCAAATTCTATTCCAGAGTCTAAAAATTGTGGTGCCATAGGTACATCAATGCTTTCATTTGGATAATAAATCATCATACTTGAGGCCGGATAAAACTTCACATCTATTTCCTGGCGACCATGCTTTGTACTGTAAGGAATTTTGTAGATATTTCCCGTCATTGCGTCTAAAAGATATGGAACCTTTGTATCTGACAAGGAGGTTTTTGCATTTATTTCTCTTGATTTGTCGGTATTGGCAAAAAAGATAGTTTTTCCGTCTTTTGAAGTTCTTTGATGACATATTATTTTTTCTGCGTTTTGGCCTGTGACCATGTCGATTACATTTATTCTATCTTTGTAATAGGTGTCTGTGATTTGCAAAGCATCATTTACGGAAGAGACGACAATGGCATCTTCTGGAATTTTAACCTCTCTTTTTATTCCGTCTATTCTTGTAAGCGTCGGAGAGATAAAAATAAGCCTTTTGGGATTTAATTTTGAAAATTCAGACAGCAATTCAAATGTCTTTGATCTCAGAGTCAAAGATGGTGGCACGATGACAGTTGAGTAAGCGTAATTGCCAATTACAAGTTTACCATTCTCAATCTTTGCATGCTTTTCCATTATGATTTCATCACCGTAGTGAAAGTCCAACTTTGACGCTATCAAAGACTTCGAAAGTGTCTCGAGAGGTTTATCGTAAAGATTTGTCTCGACCATGAAATTGTCCTTTTCATGAAGTGGTGAGTATTCACTCCAAACACTCGAGATTGGATGGATGACCAAAATATCCACATTTCTTTTGCCCTGCGTGGCAAAGTAACTTATGCGTGCCATGTAATCTGCAAAATGTCTTTCTCTGTCCCACCACGGCTGCTGATAAAATAAATTCGCTGGATAATCTCTTTTTCTCTCTCCTCTCATAGAATAAAGTGAAAGATGCGGATTTATAAAATTTATTCCAAGTGCAACAAGCCAGTCGGCAATCCACTTTCTATGGTAAAAACTTGACTGCTGTCCGATTGTCCCGAAAGCCTCACACAACATACGCTCTTTTCCAAGTTGATCTCCAACAGATGTCAGCTGTTTGACAGTCAACGTATTACCAATAGGTTCGAGATTTCTTCCGAGTTTATCTATCCCCGGCTGATGCATGAACTCGTAGTGAGGCATGGCAGCGCCAATCCATTGTGTTTGGGAAACAAGTGTATCTTCGGCCATAAAATGACCTGTCATTTTAAGATTGTTTTTCTCGCACCAATCGAAATATTGTTTTGTCCAGCTTTCCAAAAATAGCCTTGTCGCCGTATCGTAAAAGTCAAATCTTATCTTTTGGTAATCCCCTTCGTCGAAAAACAATTCTTTCAAATGATCTTCAATTGAATATCCTTTTATTTTCTTGAAATATTCTGGAAGAAAATCAGACCACGGTACAGCCGGTACATTGTAGAGATTATCCATAAGATAACAGGGCTCATCCATGAAAATGCCTGGTATGACATTACCAAAATATTCTCCGCATGATTTTTTGTATTTTTCATGAGTTGATTCAAGAAAGGCCTTCGTTACATTCGGATTCATAAGATCAACGTAACTTGTTTTGTTGAACCAAAGATCACCTAAAGGAGCCACATTGACACAAATGCTGTAATGGTGTCCTTCATGATCAAACTCGGATAGAACCTTATCATTTTCGGTTGACTTTGTATCTGCGATCAAAATAAGCGCGTGATTTCTGTAAGGCTTGCCTAATTTTGGCACCTCTCCGCCGGCGAAACCAGATGGCCACTTATCCTCATCATAAAGCCATGCGTAAGTTTTCGTCTTTTGTGCCGCTTTAACAGAGGCGCGTGTTAATTTCATCCAATCAGAAGAAAGATAGCCAGTTATAAGGCCAACTCGAGTGTGAAGAAATGAACCACCATATCCTTTATTTGCAAATTCATCTGTTTGCCTTTCAATTTCGTCTTTGTCTAATTTGTCGTTTAAACTGAAGAATGGATAGGCTCTGTAAATTGCTTTAGGTAACTTGAAAGATTTTAAATTCATTTAAATCACTCTTTTTATTTGATGGATTCTAATGAATATTTGGAATAAAAACAATCGGATGCTCGAAACGTTAGTAGTACATAAATATATGAACTTTATTTATATCTGTACCCTTTCAATGTTTTTCTAAGTTCATTAGTAACTTTATATTCTTTCGAGAATTCTCAGTATTCTCGTTTACTTATCCTGAATATCCCATCGTTGACATATAAGCTAAATTAGGCTGTCGTGTATCCATTCTTGAATGTTGCACTACTATTTTTAAATCACTCTCTACTTTTATTGAAAAAGGGACAGATCTTTCTAATTTTATACCTAATAATGTTTCTGAATTATCTAAGCGTAAATGTAAAGTCCTTTCTGCTCCAATTATAATCTCTTCTGATTTTACAGGTTCTTTATCTTCAAAGTAAAAAGTAAATATAACATGTGCTGGTTTATTATTAAGATTAAGAATGCACGTGGACTCATGTCCTGGGAGTTTCTCATCTCCTATTGGTGGTAAATATGCATCTGGTATAACCCAGATATAGGCTCCTATCTCTTTATTCACAATTTACGCCTCTTTTCGAGATAGCAGTTTTTACTAACACTATGTCACTGGTACATGAAAAAATGTACCAGTGACATCGAAAAATTTCAGAAATTAAATTGATTTACATTCTGTGCTGTAAAAATGAAAGGTTTTCCCAGTAGAACTACATTGTTTGGCCCAACTTTATAGAATCCTAATTTCCCTCCTCCAATATATTCAGTACCGTTTATATTACTTATCATCATTCCTCTTACCAAGTCATTAGCTGCGTAAAGAGCCAAGTAACCTAGATCAACTGGGTTCCACAATACATCCTGTTTAACAACACCGGCCTGGAAATATTTTTTCATATCATTTGGAGTTGCAAGCCCTACAACATACAACTTCCCGCTAAGTCCTGCATCTAAAACGGCTTGTGCAGCCATTGGAAAAGCAACAGACGTTATTGCTACAATAGCCTTAGCTTGAGGATAATAAGCATTTATTATTGTCTGGGCATCTTGATACGAAGGGCCTGGTAAGTCTCCGCCATATTGAATTGTAACTATGTGCATTTTAGGATATGATTGTGCCATATACTCTTTCATAGCCGCAATCCAAGCATTCTGATTAGCTGCATTTGGGTCAGCACTTAAAATAGCAATACCTGCGTCAGGACCAACGTTTTGAGCAACTAAGTCAATTAGAGTTCTCGCAAGAACGTTAAAATCAACCTGATTTATAAACAGATCTCTTGCTGCTGGATCTGCGACGTCTGAATCAAAACCAACGACTTTAATACCTGCTGCCATTGCTTGCTTCAAAACTGGAATCAAGGCTTGAGCATCATTTGACGAATAAAGCAGAGCATCTGGGTGCAACGCTATTATGCTTGTTATCGTCTTAATTTCATCTTCTGTGTTAGCTGTACTTGGCCCCATATAATAGAACTTAACAGGCAATCCTAATTCATTTAATTCGGCAACTGCTTGTAAAGCTCCTTGTTCACATGCAGTAAAATATGGGGCGCCTGTGAATTTTGGAACCATATAAATTGTTATCGGTGATGCCGAATTTGTAGTTGAACCGAAACTTGCTATACTTACTATACTTAGCATTACAAGTACCGATATAAGTATACCTTTTCTCATACAATACACCTCCTTGATTTATAGGGATCTTTCAGAATACTTTGATTTTTTCATATTTAAAAGTCAGAATTCTTAATTCACCTCCTTTCACAAGTTGTGTAGCAAGACGATTATAATAGTTGACACAAATTTTGATTTTTATTTAAATGATTTTTTGTCTTAATCAAGAATTTTCAATAATTGTATCCTGAAAGGCTCCCAATATACTCTTGTGTATTTTTCTATTTACTGATAGTCTGTATTGTTTTTACTTTACTCTTTCCAACATATTCATAAAAGATTATCGAACTAATTAATATGGTACCAACAACTATTTCCTGAACTGTTGCTTGAATATTTGCAAGTGTTAACCCAGCATCAATAAGTGCGATTATCAAGACTCCCAAAACTGTTCCAAGAACACTACCAGAGCCTCCTTTAACATCTGTCCCACCTAAAACAGAAGCTGCAACGACATTCAATGCCCCAGAAGAAAAAGCACTTGAAGTTGCCGTAGCTGTTCTCGATGTGTATATTACACCTGCTAATCCAGCTAATAGGCCTGCTAATATGTATATTGTCATTTCTATCTTCTGAACTGGTATTCCTGAATAAAAAGTGCCCTTTTCATTATTTCCTATTGCAAAGAGATACATTCCAAAGCTTGTTTTTGAAACGATTATATAGAATATTACAGCTATAATTGCCCATATTAAGAGGGAATAAGGTATCCCTACAAAAGATCCTTCTCCTAAGTTGAGAAAACTTTGTGGAAACCCGGATACACCTTTCCCTCTATCTATACCAACTGCCAATCCAGCATAAGCCGCCCAAGTACCTAAAGTGGCTAGAAGAGCTGGTATCCTAAGTTTGGATACTAAAAAACCATTGAATAGGCCTGCTATTCCGCTTACAATGATTGCTAGGATAACTGCAAGCCATATATTCATTCCCCAAAATTTCCATAAGTATCCCATAATTACACCAGTAAGAGCTAAAGTAGAAGTAATTGAAAGATCTATACCTCCTGTGATCATTATCAAAGTCATAGGAATAGACATTATTCCTAGTTCAGCAGAAAGTTGCAATATTTGGAACAAAGTTGAAATATTCAAAAATGCTTTTGATAGAAAACTCATTATAACGATGACAAGCACCATTATTCCTAAGAGAATGAGTTCTATTTTTTTCATGTTTCTCATATTTTTAGTACACCACGCTTTCTTCTGTTTTCTCTTAAAACATCGCTAATAATAGCAAGAAGAATTATCAACCCTTCTATAGCTTCGCTCCAAGTTGCCGGTATTCCCAAAAAAATAGTAACAGATGATATTTCTGTAAGTAAAATGGCTCCAAGAATATTTCCTTCTACTTTTCCTCTTCCACCCAAAATACTTGTGCCACCAATAACTGCTGCTGCAATGACTGGAAGTACTAAATTTGATCCTATGTTAGATGAAACAACGAAAAATCTTGAGGCACTTAAGAACCCTGAAAATCCACTAAACATTCCACTCAACATTAACGCATAAAAAATTGTTCTATTCGGATTAATTCCAGCAAAAATGGCCGCTTCAATATTTGTTCCACACGCATAAAATTTTCTGAAAAGCGGCATATTTCTGACGAAAAATACCATTAATATACTTACACCAAAACCAATCCATATATCTAAACTTATTCCCAATACTGGATAATTCGATATTTGCCACTTGTTTGGCAAGTTATATATCCACATTCCATTTGTCCACCACAATATAAATCCTTCTAAACCAATCATTGTGCCTAATGTTGTTATTAATGAAGGTATACGAAATTTAGCAGTTATAAATCCATTGAGTGCTCCCAATGCGAGGCCAATGCCTATGCTCCAAAGAACAACTAAAAACATTGGTGCTCCCATGACAGCAAATTGTGCCGAGGTCACAGCACTTATAGTGTAAATAGAGCCAACTGAAAGATCTGCATTTCCAAATCCGTTAATAATAACGAAGGATTCTCCAATGACCACTAACACCATTACAGCTGTATTTCCAAGTATAGAAGATATATTTCTAAAACTTGTAAAATTAGGATTTACCGCTTCAGCAATAACACCTAATCCTATTATAGTAATTACTAATACAATTTCTCTTCCCCATTTACTAATCATTTCTACTTTCTCCTACAAAACTTTTTACAGCAAAACTATCATCTCTTTCCTCAAGAGTAGACAAGGCTATTAATTCATCTATTGACAAGTTTGGTTTTTTAAGTTCTCCAGCAACTACGCCTTTTCTCAAAACAATTATTCTATCACACATATTTACAAGTTCATCAAAATCCGAAGATATAAAAATGACACTTCTTCCTTCTTCTACAAATTTATTTATCCATGTATAAATTTGAGCCTTACTACCTACATCTATTCCTTGTGTTGGCTCATCCATAATAATTATGCTTGCATCTCTAACTAACCATTTTGATATAACAATTTTTTGTTGATTACCACCAGATAAATGCAGTACTTGAAAATCTGGAAATGGTGGCTGTATCTCGAAGTCTTTGATGGCTTTATTTGTTAAATCAGATCCTTTTTTTGGATCCAGAAACCCGTTCTTGTTTTTTATAAGATCAACATTTGGCAGACTTATGTTAAATTTAATGCTTTGTTGCAAAATCAACCCTTCACGTTGTCTATCCTCAGGAATTAATACTATACCTTCCTTCACAGCATCTGAAGGTGCTTTTATATTTATTTTTTTATTGTTTAAAAATATACTTCCATCGGTAGCAGGTGTTATACCGAATAATGTATTCGCCAGCGTCGTTCTTCCAGAACCAAGAATTCCCGCTATACCTAAGACTTCACCTTTTTTTAGTTCCATGGAAAAACTTCTCAAAATGCCACTATTTATGTTTTCTACTTTTAAATTTATGCTACCAATTTTAGGATCTCGTCTTGGGTAAAAAGTTTGAAGTTCTCTTCCTATCATTGCTTTAACTATGCTACCTAAATTCAAGTTTGAAATCGAGTCTGTCATAACAACTTCTCCATTTCTAAAAACCGTTACAGTGTCAGCCAATTCAAAAATTTCTTCAAGTAGGTGACTTATATAAATTATGCTTATTCCTTTATTTTTGAGCTTTTTGATATTTTCAAACAATATTTTTGTTTCATCAGATGTAAGAGCAGCTGTAGGTTCATCCAAAATCAATATTTTTCCTTGTTTTAGAAGAGATCTCAATATTTGCAACAGTTTTTGCATAGGCGCACTAATATTCTTTGCCTCTTGATCAAGTGGAATGTTTATGCCAACCTCATTCATGATTTTCAACGCCTGATTTCTAAAGTTTTTCCAATTTATTAACTTAATGGAAGAAGAGGAATAATTATCAATAAACATATTCTCAAGGACTGTTAAGTCGGGGAAGATTATTAAGCTTTGATGCACAGTTGATATTCCCAAAGATATAGCATAATTAGGGTCTTTTATTTCTACCTTCTTTCCATCAAGGAAAATGTTACCACTATCAGGTTTATAAACCCCAGCCAAAATTTTGACTAATGTTGATTTACCCGCTCCATTCTGACCAACTAAAGCATGAACTTCTCCTTTTTTAAGTTGGAAATCTACATTTTTTAAGGCCTGAACACCAGGAAAAGATTTTGATAATTTTTCTGTTCGTAAAATCTCATCCAATTTTACCTCTTCCTTTACTTTAATAATCAATTACTTTATACGATGATAATTGATTCAAAAAAGCTTTTATGTCTCTCTCTTTAATTTCATTTATATTTTCATCTGCCATTTTAAGTGTAAGTACAACCTTTGCAACAAAATCAAGTGTTTCCAGTTTTTCATAGACCGCTTTGATGCTTTTTCCTATCACTGTCACGCCGTGATTTTGAAGAATGAAAACATCCTTTCCGGCTTTCAATTCCGGTGTAAATACATCTGCAAATTCCTGTGTGCCTGGCATTCTGTATGGAAGATACGTGATGTCTTTGAGCAAAAGTGCGGCCTCCGGAAGCGTGTTTATGGGGATCTTTTCACCACTTACGGCAAAGGCAGTTGCGTAAGCAGGGTGGGCGTGAAAGACACAATTTATATCCGGTCTCTCTTTGTATATGAGAAAATGCATCTTGCGCTCTGACGAAGGTTCTCCGTCACCTTCTATGACTTTATCATCCAATGTTATTTTTATGATATCTTTAGGCTTAAGAAAATGCTTTATGCTCGAGTGAGGAGTTATATATATGGTGTTGGCATCTGCTCTTACGCTCATGTTTCCGCCGGTGGATTCTGTGAGGCCTCTGTCCCATGCAAGTTTAGAATACTCGACAAGTTCTTCAACGATATTCATAATTTCCTCCAATCTATATGATTAACTTAATCATATTTATTTGACAAAATCATTTTAATTCTTGATGATTTTTTTGTCAAGTCTATTTTTTGCGAAAATAACGCCAAAATAATGTAAATAATGGCGCTAATACAAATTAGCGCCTTTTTACTAACGTTATCTTTTATTTCGTAATGATTCTTTGTTAATGTTACATTGAGTTGTCTATCTACTTAGGAAAAATATTCTTTTCATAAGTTCACTTTCGGCCTGTATGAATTTTGTGTCCGAGATATCTCTTTCTTTTTGTTGAAGATCGATTTTTATATCTTGGATGATCTTTGAAGGACGTTTTGAGAGTATCAAAATCCTGTCTGATAACAGAATGGCCTCTTTTACATCGTGAGTTACCGTGATGATGGCAAATTTTCTTTGATCTCTAAGTTTATTTATGTCTTCTATTATCGCAAACTTAACCGGCATGTCGAGAGATGAGAAAGGCTCGTCGAGAATGAGAAGTTGGGGATCGGCTATGAGGGCTCTGACGAGGTTTACTCTTTGCTTCATTCCGCCACTCAATTGAGATGGAAGGTAATCTTCAAATCCTTCGAGGCGCATTGCCTTAAGAAAAAAATCTATCTTATCTTTGTCAGGAAAAACAAAGGTAAGATTTTCCATTACGTTTATCCAAGGGATAAGGCGCGGCTCTTGAAAAACAAAGCCTATTCTCTCAAAGTTTTTCTCTATCCTGCCATGAAAATCTTTTTCAAGATCGGCAATTATCTTCAAAAATGTCGTTTTTCCGCATCCTGAAGGGCCTATCATCGCAATACGCTCGTCCCTTTCGATCTCAAGGTTCCATCCGTCTATAACCGAAAGGTTTCCAAAATTTTTCTTTAGATTTTCTACCCTTAAGATTGCATCTGCCATTTTTCGAGTACTTTTTTAAATGCTATTTTCACAAGTCTTTCGGATGCTATTCCAAGTGTTACGGCTATTATTGTAAGCGCATAAATTCTCGGCACATCGACATATTGCCTCGCCCACGAAATAAGCACACCTATTCCATCAGATCCACAGAGATATTCTGAAACGACTATGACCTTCCATACATCCCCTATTATAACTTCTACAGTTGAAAATACGAACGGGACCAATGATCCGAGGTATATCGTCCTTATGATTTTAACCTGAGGCACTTTGTAAACTCTCGCCATTTCTATTAAACTTTTATCTGTACTCCTTACGCCTGCTGCCGTTGTGAAGATCGAGATTGGAAGAAGGGACAAAAAGCTTATCACAACGGGACCTTTCCATCCTATCCCCCATACGAATATTACAAGCGCAAGCCATGATATGACCGGCACAGCCTGAACTACCGTAATGGCAGGCCTGAATATTTGGTAAACGCTTTCACTTATACCCATCAAAAATCCCACAGGAGTGCCAATTGCTATAACCATTAAGAGTACCAAAAGACTTTTCCATACCGTGCTGAATATTGCCTGATAAGTTTCCTGCTGAAGTGCAAGGTTGTAAAGTGATTTAAATGTAAGGTACGGAGATGGCAGGATCAACGGAACGTTGAGAATCGCCGCGAAGATCTGCCATGCGATCAAAAATATCAGAATCCCAAAAAGTATTTTCAATATCCGTAAAATCCCTCTGAAGGAACAGATGGCATCCCCTGTGGATAGAGTTCATTCAATTTTGAAAGGAAAATCTCCACATCCGATTTGCACTTTGAGATAGGTACGTAATAAAATTCAGTTCTTTTCATCGATTCCTTCAAAACGGGTATCGGTATCGAAAGGTACGTTTTCGAAAGTTCGAGTGCCTGATCTATATTTTGATTCATCCATTCTATCGATCTTTCAAAAGTTTGTTCAACATTTATAACAGTTTGAGGATGCGCACTTGCAAAGTTATCCATAACAAATAACCCTGCTATAGGTATCCTATCAGGAAGATCCATTTCTTCTCCCCACACTTTTTGAAAATCAAGCGCTATTTTTCCATATCCTCCAGCGATTGTCATCGTCACAAAAGGTTCTGGAAGGGCCGCGTAATCGATCTTTCCCGATCTGAAAAGTGCGACTATTTCCTGTGGCTGAAGATAATATATCTTAACGTCTTTGTCCGGTGTCACACCATCCTGAGACATCATATACCTCATGAGCACATCAACGGTTTGACCACGTCCTTCCGGGGTGTAAATGGACTTTCCAACAAGACTTTTCCATCCAGTAAAGGTTGCGTCCTTCGAGACGACAAGATAAAAGACCTTCCATTCGTAAACTCCGAGAAGTGATATTTTTACCCCCTTCGAATACAAAATGGCCCCAAGCGTTACTGGCAAAACCGCAAAATCAGTTTGATTTGAAGCGATCATGGCTATTGCCTCATCTGTATTCTGCCAAAGTTTTACATTTATCGTCGCACTTCCGGTCACAACACCCTTCATAATCGGAGCGATCGGGATCGTCGTTGGTCCGAGAGGATTTATTAGCGTCACGCTGCTGGCAATTGAAATAGTTACAATGACAGAGAGTAAAATCAAAAAGGCGATCTTCCTCATCTTTCCCACCTCGATTTGTGATTATTGTAACTATAAGTATTATACTATTTGTACCATAAGAATTAAAAAGTGGCGCGTATATAATGAACACGTAACGCGTGGAAGGTGCATGTTGAAATTTGTAAATCAGTTTTGTGATAAAATTTTCTAAAGGAGCGTGATGATAAAATCGATCATAAACTTTTTAAAAGAGAAAGATGGAACAGAATTTTGGAACTCGTAAATGAAAGAGATTTTCTCTCTATAGATGAGATGAAAAAATTGCTCAATGTTTCAGAAATAACCATAAGACGGGATATGAAAGAATTGAACGATAGAGCGCTCGTCCAAAAAGTCTATGGAGGAATAAAAAAGATAGATTCGAATCCTCCCGAGGCTCAATTTGCCCAAAGGCGCATGTCACATGCAAATGAAAAGGCTCTTATTGCAAAAATTGCCGTTGAACTTGTCGAAGATGGAGATACGATTTTTATAGACGCATCATCTACAACATTCGAATTTGCACGGGTATGCAGGGAGAAAAGAAATAATTTGCATGTCGTGACAACCAGTCTTGTGACGGCCCTTGAGTTGATAAAGAATCCTACAAATACAGTTACCATAATAGGCGGAATGGTGAGATCGGACAACATGTCCGTAATAGGGACAACCGCAGAAAAAATGGCAGAAAATTTAAACGTTGAGAAGACCTTTATTTCTTGCAGAACTTTTGAGCCAAATGAAGGCACGTTTGAGACAAACCCTTCGGAAAGCGTTATAAAAAGTACTATGGCCGATAATTCAAATAAAATTTATCTGCTCGTTGACAGTTCAAAATTATTCAAAAAATCGACATTTCTTACAGTACCGGTGGAAAAAATAGATGCCGTCGTAACTGACGGCAGAGTAGATGAACTTATCAAAGCCTTACCTGACAAGGTTAAAGTCTTTTATGACCTTCGTAAGGCTTGATCCGTTGTGAATTATTGACTTCAATGCTTTAACAAGATCTTTCATTTTCGGATTTTGCCATACGTTCCTTCCGAATACTATTCCTTTCGCACCGGCCTCAATGGATTCCTTTGCAACCTTTAAAACTCCTTCGACGCTATCCATCTTCGGCCCACCTAAAACAAATATTGGCACTTTAAGATCATTCACAAGATCTCTGAATTCAGACTTATTTCCCGTGTATGGAATCTTTAATATGTCCGCTCCCATCTCAAGCGCCATTCTCGATGCGTGTTCGATGAGTTTGGGATCATTTCTTTTCTCTTTGGGTATTTCCTCTCCCCATAAGACTGGCTCAACCATGAGTGGCATATTCCATCTGTCGCATTCATTCGCAAGGTTACTGACTACCCTTACACTTTCCATCTGGACATGTTCACGCTCTCCCCATGGAAGTAATACTTTAACGATATCAAAGTTGTACCTGAGTGCGAATTCCACATCTGCGATTATCTCATGGCCTACAACCTCTCCCGATCCACCCGGCACTGTCGATAACAACGGAATATCGGCCGTTAAAATTCTTCCCGGCGCATCTTTTGACGAAAACAGACCGAGAGATATTTTGCCAATTCCCGGACTTAAAAGCGTTCCATCTATGCCTATATCTATCAACTGCTTCAAAATCTTGAGAGGATCTTCAAGTCCTTCAACGTTGCCCATGACAATACCATGATCGATGGGGATAATAACTGATTTCCCGCTTTTTGGATTCAAAATCCTTGACATTCTCAATTCTTTAACGTTCATGTCTTCCTCCAATTCTGGATGGTAATCTTTCCCATCCACGCTTTATTCTTTCTTCTATTACTCTCATGTGTTTCACGCCACTCGTCGAATCTAAGGCCTCGGTACAAAAGGCTCCGGTTGCACACATGAAATCCATCGTCTCATCTGGATCTGCACCCTGCAAAAGTTTCGCAAGAAATCCCGCAATGGATGCATCTCCTGATCCAGTCGTGCCGACTACATCCGTTTTGAAGGCCGGCGAAATCACTTCTATCTCAGACCAATCTCTTGGCTCAACTAAATTGGCAAGTAAATCATCCTTTTTTATCTTTCCGCTTCTCAGGTATGCCCCATCTTTGCCAATCTTTATCACGGCTATCTTTACACCGTACCCTAACAGTTCATCCGTGAGATCGACCAAAAGTGTGTGAGTCAGATCGCCCTTTCTTCGCGTCATAAAAAGTATTTCATCTAAACTCGGCAGAAAGATGTCCGTGTATGGAAGGACATTGGATAGAAATCTTTTCCAATCTATTCGACCGGATTCGGAATTTGGATCAGGCATCGTCATGTCAAGAGAGGTTATCATCTTTCTTTCGTGGGCGCTTTTGAAGATTTTGACGAGTTCTGCTCCATCGTCATCGTATATTCTCTTCATGACGGGGGGATACCCGAAATGGAAGATCTGACCCCTGATTTGATCAAAGGGAATATCCTTTGCGCAAAATGTATCGTTGACTCCGGGATAATGCAAAAATGCCCTGTCGGAATTCGGAGGACTTAAAACGAGTGTGTAAGATGATCCGGCCTCGGTACTTTTTGACATATATTTTGCCAGATCATCTCCATCGCGACTTATGACATTGAGGGTTATCTTTCCTATGAGATCGTTGCCTATTTTGCCGATAAGAACGGGATCAAGGCCGAGTCTTTTGAGATCAACACCTGTATTGGGAACAGCGCCGCCCGTCGAAAATTGCATTTGACCTGTCACGATAAGATAACCGGGCTTTATGTCTTCGAATTTTCCATTCCATTGAGGTATCAAATCAACGCAGGTGTGTCCTGCAACGATTATACCTGACAATATGATCAACTCCTACAAGACTACTGATTTGAATTTGTAAGTTTCTCCCGCATCCAAAGGCTCGATCTTTTGATCTTTGAAAAGAAATGCATTTCCCCCTGCAGATATTATTTTAAATTCGTCATCTTCGATTTCCATCGCGCATTTGTTTTCGAGTCCAAATCCAACGCCTGAAAAATTCATCATGAATTTCGTGAACTCAGGCTTTCTGTCCTCTTCGTTTAAATGCGGACAAAATATTCCATCGACAAGGTTAAGGCCTTCGACGACGATGTAATTCCATCGATCTGAATTTGAAAATCTTTCCGAATCGCTAAAGCCGTATTTGAACCAGCATATCGCACCGGCACTCAAACCAGAAAGCACAAGGCCTTTTTTGTATCTTTCGGAGAGTAACCTATCGACCCCTTTCTCTTTCCAGACATTCATCATCATTTTAGTATTTCCACCGCCCACATACACAAGATCGGCTGAAATTATCTTGGCCTCGATCTCGTCGTGACTTACGGCTTTGGTTGTCAAAAAGAGTACATCTGTTTTGCATCCGAGGCGTTTTCCATAAACTTCTTCAAAAGTCTGGCAGTATTCAAGTGGTTCTCCACTCGCCGTTGGTATAAACAAAGCGTTTGGCCTAACTTTGCCAGTTATCTCGACTATTTTTTTGTCTATTTCGAGAGTTTCAAATTTAGAAATTTCTCCGCCGCCAATTGCAACAATATGTCCCATGATCTCACCTCAAAAAGAGTATAGCATATCAACCAATGCCGAGTTTTATTCTTACTTTTTTTACTTTCGATAAAGGCGTGTTAGGAGGCGGCGATTGGGAGATGACAATCCCATTTCCAGAAAATGAAATGTGATTTGTAGGTATCGAAATTGCTTTCATTATCGAAAGTGCTTGATTCAAGGGTAAGCCTTCAAGATTCGGCATCTTGTATGGAAGAAAATCGTATCTTGTTTTTTCTGAACCCTTGCTTAGATCCAGAATATACTTACCTATAGAATGAATTAGGGGAGCCGAAACATCTTCCCCATAATATAAACCTTTGGATGGCTGATCTACCATTACGTATATGGAATATCTCGGATCATTTGCCGGAAAGAATCCGTAAAAAAGTGAAAACCAAGGCCCTTTGGTCGAAACCTTACCATTTTTTGGTTTTTCCGCAGTTCCAGTCTTTCCACCTACAAGTACACCTTTTATCTGTGCCGGTATCCCGGTTCCCTTTTCGACGACGCCTATCATAAAATTCTTGACTATACTTGTAATATGGGATTCAAATATCTTTCTCACGAAAGGATGGTAACGATAAACAACATCTCCATTGGGAGAGACGATTTCATTTACCACGTGGGGTCTTATCCAGTAACCTCCATTAACGACAGCATTAAGTGCTGTTATCATTTGAATACCCGTGACGGCTATACTTTGACCTATCGCCATTTCTTGTCCGCCTATTCCATACCACTCAGATGGAGGCGTAAGTATCCCGTTGGTTTCATCCGGAAGATCTATTCCCGTCTTATTACCAAATCCAAATTTCAAAAACCAATTATAATAAGCCTGAGGGCCAATTTTTTCGATCAATCTTGTGGCTATTTTCATCTCGGCAACATCGGATGAATAGATGAGGGCATCTTTCAAACTTATGGGCCACGAATGTGGCTCAGCATCTTTTATGATGAGTGGAATTCTGGGATCCGGAATGTAATATGGACCATTAAACTTCGTATTTGTGCTTACAACCCCTTCCTGAAGAGCCTCGCAAAATATCAAAGGTTTCATCGTTGAAGCGGGCTGGAATAGGTTCATAATCGGTGCATCGTATTGCCATGTACTTGCAATTGCTAAAACATCATTGTTTTGCGGATCTGTAACTATTACTTCTCCTCCACGCGCATCATTTTCTTTTACATCCTCCTCTATCATCTGATTGGCAAAATCTTGAATTGAAGGATTTATAGTCGTTATTATAGTATCTCCATTTACAGGTTTGATATATTTCTTTATTCCTGATACTAAATTGTAAATCCCAAAGGAATTGTAAAAAATAGCACCGTTTCTTTTAGGAGAAGTGTACTTCGAATATTCCTGATTTATGGCATTGGCAATGACCCGCAGAGAAGGTGAGACTTTTGTCTCAACAAAAGAACGCTGTATATTCAAAAATCTCGATATCCCCTTCGGAAGATTTTTTATCATTTGCGCTTTGACGGGACCAACCTCTATTCCACCCTTTTGACTTGATATTATTCTCGATACTTCCTGTGAATTTGGATTTAATCCAAAATATTTAACTGCTTCAATGACACGATCTGGATATTTCCACCCATCTATTTGGGATAAAACTTTAGCATATCCCACATCTATGTAGACATCGTAATCAAGAGAATTTTCAACTATGGGCTCTCCATTAGAGCCAAGTATTTCCCCGTAACTTGCGGGTATCATTACCTCCGAACTTGAGATCTTTATTCTCTTAAAATCCGAAGCGATCACAAAACTGCGTAAAACGTAAAAAGAAATTATAACAAGGAAGATCAAAAGTGCCATATGTATACGCTTATTCATATTTTTTTGACATTAAAAATATGTATAAAAGTTCAAAAGATCGCATCAGATAAATGCATAGTGTTGTAAAATAGAACAAATGGATATTCAAATTTTGAAAGAAATCGTTTTGAAAACGATAAGATCGGTTGATCCGTACAAAATTACAAAGGAAAAGTGTACTGTCAGACCGGGGAAAAAGAATTTTCTTGTGGCATTCGGAAAGGCCTCTTTGGGAATGGCAAAGGCCATCTCAGAGGTTTTTGAAATAAGTGCCGGCGTTGTGTCTACAAATGAAGATACCTTGCCTGAAAATGGCAAAATCGAATATTTTCAAGGTGGCCATCCTTTTCCGAATAGAGAAAGCGTCAAAGCCGCAAAAAGGGCGATAGAAATAATACGATCTGCAACTGACGAAGACCTCGTGATTTTTGCGATATCTGGAGGTGGATCAGCACTTTTTGAATATCCAAAGGTAGATCTTGAAATTCTAAACGAAATCACAAAACAACTTATGAGATCGGGTGCCGACATCTACGAATTGAATACCGTTAGGAAAGCACTTTCGTACGTTAAAGGCGGAAAAATGTCGGGATTTACGAAAGCGCGAATTGTATCCTTTGTGATTTCGGATGTCGTCGGAGACGATCTCTCAACGATAGCCTCAGGGCCAACTTACCCGCAAAGCGTAAATACAGAAGATGCAATTGCCATTATGGAAAAGTACAAAATCAAAGTCCCTTCATTTCAAAAAGATGATGTCGTGCCTCGAAAAGATGTAGATCATGTGATAATCGCATCGAACAAAGATGCATGCGAGAATGCGAGAAGGTTTTTAAAAGATGCGGGATACGATTCTTTTTATTTGGGATCCTCAATTCAAGGAGAAGCACGCGAGGTCGCGCGGGTACTTGGTGGCATTTACACGGAAATAGAAAGAGGAAGTTCCGATCTTAAAAAGCCTGTGGCCATCATAAGCGGTGGAGAGACCACGGTGAATGTGAAAGGGAATGGCCTTGGAGGACGTAATCAGGAGATGGCTCTTGCAATGGTCGAGATTACAAAGGACAAAAAGATAACCTTTGCATCTTTCGGTACAGATGGCATAGACGGAAATTCACCCGCAGACGGTGCCATTGTAGATGGTAAAACATTTGAGATGGCAAAATCCTTTAACCTTGATCCGAAAGAATTTCTTTCAAGAAATGATTCTTTTAATTTCTTTGATAAAATCAATCTTTCAATCGTGACAGGCCCAACGGGCACAAATGTTATGGACATCCAAATCGCGATTGTGGAATAAATTATGTTGAATAAAATTTATTTTATTCGCCTATGCTTAATTATCTGAATATCTCTAAGGCTAACTACAAAATTACTGGTTAGGCATTATTTCAGTGAGAATTTCACTCATTAGAATTAACGCAATTTTACATAGAAAACGGTGTATAATAAAATTATGAAGATAAAAATCTTTTACGATAAGGCATTTCATAAGAAACTCATTGATTTATCTGAAAGTTCAAGAAAAGAAGATAAAATAATGTATGCCGGATATTCTATTTTATTTACAAAGGAAACACTGGCATTTTATAGATATATGAACAAAGGTAAAGTCAAGTTATATTCATTCGATAACGAAAAAGAGCGTGTTTTAAAAAATCATCCAGAAATTAGAGATATTTATGATTCTCTCGAACTTAAATATAAGTTCATAGAAGCTCTAATTGAATACGGAATGAAAAACCATCTTACTCAAAGAGAATTAGCGAAAAAAAATCGGCCTAACTCAGCAGAAAATATCTCAAATCGAATCTGGAAGGGTTAATCCACGTATAGATTTGGTATCCAAAATTATTTCGAAACTCGGAATGGAAGTCACTGTAAATACTCGATTATAATGCCATACTATCACATCACCCAAATTATTGATAGACTCGTTAATTCTATTTTCACTTACATCTTTCACCTCACCAAACATTTTACACCTTTTCCGAATTGTAAGCCGTATCAAAGAGAAGATTTACTTCGTTTATCAAATTCGGTATCTCTTCGATGTCTTTGTACTTTATAATGGCGCTAAAGACATTTGTCGATCCATTTTTGTTTGAAAGATAGACATCCAGTTCGGGTTTTGATTTATTCACGTATGATAAGATTTTTTCTGCCTGAACGTCTGAATTCAATGTAACATTCAACGGATAAAGATAAAAACCATCTTTGTCTTTCAATTGGAAGAATATCTGATTGCCGTAGACGTATGAAGCGGATCTTATTCTCCAGTACACATTGTCAAAGGCAAGGTTTATCTCATCCATTTTTTTGTTCAGTTCTTCTATACCGTGAAATTTAAAAAGGACCAAAAACACATTTGTCATTCCAGATTTCGTATTAAGGTAAATATCCACATCATTGAGAATTTTTTTCACGCCGTCTATAATCTTATCTGAAGGCACGTCTGCATAAGTTGTTATACTCAAAGGATAGGTGTAGTAAGTTTCATCGCCGATTTTATATTCTGTGAGGACACTGTTTCCCATAAGGGCAGAATTTGGTATCGATATAAAGTTTTTATCTTTTGTGATAACCTTGGAGAAGAAAGTCTTTATGTCCACAACCTTTCCAACCGTCTGATTTCCCCATATCCATGAATTTATGCCTATCACATCACCATATTTTATCGTTCGTGAAGAGGTGGCAAAGACGCCGGACAAAAAATTCGATGCGACAGTCTGAACTGCGAAACCGAGTATAACGCCACCTATTGTGCTGCCAGCCAGAACACCCGTTATGCTTATTTGGAAAATAGAAAGCACTATTGCTATTATGACGATGTACATCGCTATTCTTACCACCATGGTTACGACACCATAAGATTCTTTTCTGGACTCCATTTTTCGTTCTATGTATTTTATGAGCGTACTTGTAACCATGAATCCTATGACAACGACTATTATCGATCTGACACTTTCATTTATCAATGGTTCATATACCTTGTATTTCGGGAAGAACTCCGTAAGAATTCTGTCTGTAAGAAAGCCAAAAAGTATCACAAGTACAATTCCGGCGGCAATTTCCGCGATTATTTTGAACAATTCCGCTTTGGTGCGCTTACTTTTCAAAATTTATCAACTCGACTTTCAAATGGTTTGATTGGAGAATTTTGATCTATCTCCTTGATTATTTCTTCTATTGCCTTATCAAGTTGGGGATCACGTCCATTTGCTATGTCTTGCGGCAAAATATCGACCTCTATGTCAGGATCTGTCCCGTAATTTTCAACACCCCATCCGACATCCGTAAACCAAAAAGACATTTCCGGTTGGGTCGTTATCGTTCCGTCAACAAGCCAGTTTCTTGGCCATATTCCTATTACTCCACCCCATGTTCTTCTCCCGATGAGTTTTCCTATCTTCATGAGTTTGAAGGCATGGCTGAATATATCTCCGTCTGACCCCGCATACTCATTTGTGACTGCTATTACCGGCCCGTAAGGTGAATCCGTCGGATACGGTTGAGCACCCATCCATCTTGTGGAATCATATCCTATTCTTTTTCTTGCCAGTTTTTCAAGCAGTAATTGAGAAACTTCTCCTCCACTGTTGAATCTTACATCCACGATCAATCCTTCTTTGTCGAGTTCGGCAAGGAAGTATCTGTGAAATTCGGCGTAGCCTAATGCCATCATGTCAGGAATATGAATATAGCCGACACGATTATTAGTTTTTTGATAAACGTATCTTCTGTTTTTTTCGACCCATTCTCTGTACCTTAAAGGTGTATCATCGCCGATAACTTTTATCCAGACATTTTTTACATCTTCACCTTTAATCGTCAACTGGACTTCCTGATTTGCCATGTTAACAAGAGCCATCCCGGGAGAAAATTCTCTCGACAATTTTTGTCCATTTATGGCAATCAAAAGATCCCCTTCCTTTACATTCACTCCGGGCCTTTTGATCGGGGGCGCGTATTCGGTCCACGGATCGCCATCTATTATCCGAGAAATTTTATAAGCATCAAATTCAGAATCGTAAATCACGTCGGCGCCAAGAAATCCCATTTTATATTCAGGTCTCGGTCTGTAATCTCCGCCAAGTTCGTAAGCGTGAGACGTGCCAAGTTCTCCCTGCATTTCCCAGATTAGATCCGAAAATTCGCTTCTCGATGATATCCTTTCAACGAGAGGATAATATTTGTCGAGAATCCTTTTCCATTCAACACCGGACATGTCTTCACGCCAGAAATAATCTCTCTGAAGTCTCCATGCTTCTTTGAGCATCTGCTGCCATTCGAGAATGGGATCAACGGAAATTTTTATTCGTGTCAGATCTATCAATCCGCCCTTCCTTCCCACCGTTTCTTCTTTTGGCACTTCCGCGGATGTTGATAAAACTCTTATTCTGTTTTTTATTCTTACGATCATTGCCGAACCATCTTGGGAAATTTTGAAGTTAGACACATGATCAAGGAAGGTCTTTTCTTCGAGATCCGTAAGATCAAAGTATTTCAACGTCGCATTTGCCGGCAATTCCAAACTGAAAATATCATCAATAGCACCTTCAACAGGTAAAGAGGTATAAAAGATTCTGTCCTTCGTCGCGCCTATATTCGTGTATATGCCCTCTTCTACCGGAAATGGTACTATTCTATCCTTTATTCCGTCAAAATCTATAAATACATCTTTTGTTTCTTCAGATTTTTTATCTTCTTTAAACCCTTTTGGTAGCGGAACAAATGGAGACTGAAGGTCTTTTCTCAAAGTTATAAGGTACGGTCTCATTCCCTTTGGAAAGCCCAGCGCGAAGTGCATTTTGTCATAGACTGGATTGAAGACACGCAAAGAAATTATGTAAAGGTATCTTCCAAGCGGATCGAAGACCGGCATCATGTCTTTGAGGACTGGCTTTGTGATTTCATGGGTTTCGCCGGATTTGGTATCATATACCTTTATAATTGATTGAGTTCTGTTTATGTTGCAGGCATAGGCTATCCATCTTCCGTCTGAAGACCAGTTGAAACCGTTTATCGGGGAGTAAGCGTTTCTGTCTATAACTTTGGATTTTGCACTTTCAAGATCGATCCACATAAGTTCATTTTTATGGTTGGATAAAACTATTTCATTTGATTTTGGCGAAACTTTTATTTCGACAGGTCTGCCTGTCTCCACATTTATTTTCTTTGGATCCTGGGGATCGTTCAAATCGATTATTTCTATGTGATCTTCATTTCCGTCGTCACTTGCAAAGACGATCCTTTCATTTGAAAGATATCTACTCAGTCTGTACCGTACGCCATTTTTACCATGGTAAATTACAGGTCCTTCCCAATTCGCCAAGGAAACAGACTTTCCCCTTGAATTTACAACCAAATACTTTCCATCTGAAGATATGTCGAAATCTTCCAAATATTTTGCCGCATCAACAAATTTCCTATTAGTCTGAATTCTCGGTCCCTCGTGATCTATAGGTATCTGTAAAATTTCATCTTTTTTTACGTCCAAGATGTAAAGGTCTCCACCGCTATGGTAAACTATATTTTTGCCATCCGTAGAAGCATTCCTTACGTAAAAATCGGCATGATTTGTATGTTTCCTAAGATCACTTCCATCCGGAAGGCAGGAATAGATATTCCCTATTCCTTCGTGATCGCAGACAAAATAGATTCTCTCTCCTATCCACATTGGATTTGCGAAATTTCCATTTAAATTTATCAACTTATTGAAATTTTTCCCGTCTAAACTTATCAGTATCTCTCCGGCACGACCTCCTTTGTACCTTTTCCACGTTGCAGGATCGGCCGTGTTTCTTCCAATAACTACTCCCTTTCCAAAACTCACATTTCTTGCGTACCCGTAAGGAAGTTTTTCAAGGTTATTGCCATCGATGTCTACTTCCCACAATTCTGTTATTCTTTTGAAAGGCTGTGCATAATTGGTTGCAAAAATTATCCTTCCTTTGTTCCATCCGACAATCGCGCATGTACTACTTCCAAGATACGTAACCCGTTTTTCTTTTCCTCCGGACGATGGTATAACGTACACCTCTGGATTTCCCTCTTCACGGCCTACAAAGGCTATCCATTTCCCGTCTGTTGAAAAATAAGGTGTCGTTACCTCACCAAGATTGGATGTAAGGCGCTTCGGAGTTTTTCCATTTACATCTGTAAGCCATATGTCATCTTCGCAAACAAAAACGATCTTTTCTTCGTGAATATGTGGAAATCTGTAATAACCTCGCATTTTATCCCTCCTCATATAAAGATTTTACCATTATTTTCTCGAGTGGCAAAAAGCAAAAATATTGTGATATAATTCACTTGAATTCCAGAAAGGAGGTATCTCACCATGAATAAAGGCAAAACTGTGATGGCTATACTCATAAAAAACAGAAAAGAAACTACAGATCAGGTGCAGAAGATTTTAACCGGCTGGGGATGCATAATAAAGACGCGTCTCGGAATTCACGATGGAGTACTCGACAATTGTTCAGATGAAGGCCTTTTGATCCTGGAACTAGTTGGAACTGACGAGCAAAATGCAGAGTTGAACAGAAAACTTAATCTTATAAAAGGGGTAAAATCACAATTCATGAAATTAGAATTAGATTGAAAAAGGCGGCTTCTACCGCCTTTTTAAATTCTACCGAGGATCATTATTGAGATTATCAAACCGTATATCGCGACTCCTTCGGCAAGACCTACGTATATCAATGTTCTTCCCAGCATTTCAGGCTTTTCGCTTATAGCACCTATTCCAGCCGCTCCGGCGATACCCACACCTATACCCGCACCGATAGACGCAAGACCGGTGGATAATCCTGCACCAAGAAGGCCAAGACCGACACCATTACTTACAGTCGTCGACGTAGCCGCTGCGGTTGTGGCAGCAAGCGCATGACCATCGGGTATCATGGAAAGCAGGGCTATAAGGCCAAAGGTTATTACAGATCCCATGTTGACGCCGAGAATTCCCTTTCCAACCTTGACGGGAGACGGAATTTTTTTCATGACTCTCTTGCTCGTTAAGATTATTCCTAATACGATAGTCGTTGCTATAACTACGGTCATCAATGCGACAGATATTGTCATTAAAACATCCTCCTTTCAAATATATCAAACTCTTTTTTCTTCAGAAAATGTGAATGGACGGAACTCTCGTCCACCAGCCTCAAAGAATTTGGTAAAGAACTCGTAATAAGTTAACCTCAGACTCTGAATGAAAACAACAAGGCCCTCAAGTCCTACGAGTATCAACTGTCCCATCAAAAAGATAAGGATGGCCCAAATGTCTCCACCTCTTGCTGGAAGGACCATAAGTGTCGTTATCCAGAAGGCTTCGAACAGGGCTTCATGTGTTAAGGCAAAGGCAGCCAACCTGACGTAAGATATCGCGTTACTCAAAAATGATATCAAGGTATCGAACATGCCGAAACCAGTCTCGACCCAGAATCCTTCTCCGAGATTTATCTTTTCTCCGGCCACGATCTGGCCTAATGGCTTTTTGAGCAACATGGCAATGAGGCTCACTATTATCAGGATTATGATCAAATTCATGTAAGGAACTTTACCTTCGAAAAGGTAAAAGGAGACGGCAATAACGGCCGGCCAGTAAAAGACAAGTCCGGCTATTCCTTCGGGAGAGAAGAGCGCCTTTTCCCAGTTTCTTTGCCTAAAACCATTTATTATGTTAAGGATCATTCCAAAACTTATCATTCCGATTCCGTAATATATGCCAACGATCATTAATTGATTTATCTGAATTATCGGTCTTAGCCAGATGGCAGGTAACCATTCAAATCCAAAGACCGATCCGTACATGAATCCAAAGAAGATAGAGGCCGAAGCGGCACTCATCATTACAGTTCCAAATTGTTTTGAACCTCTTTTGTACATGAGATATCCAAATAGGAAAAGAATTGCACCGTGACCGATATCTCCAAGCATGAATCCGAACATGAAGGTGAAAAAGGCCGCGACAAATGGAGTGGGATCTATCTCACCGTAAGAAGGTATTCCAAACATCTTTGTCACGAATTCAAAGCCTCTTAGCCATCCACCTCTATTTTCTATTTTTACAGGCACTTCGATTTTCTTTTGTTTAGATATTTTCTCGGCAGACTCATTCAACATTAAAACATCTTCTTCAGTTGTTTCAGAAAATTTTTTGGCCTCTTTAGACGGCATCCAGCCGTTAAGAAGGTAAAGTGCGCCCGTAGAACTTGAAAAAGCATGAAGATCGTACACTCTTTTGTGGCCAAGAATTATGGGATAATATTTGTCTATGAATTCTTTGTTCGAGTAAAGCACCTTTTTTATCGCAAAGTCATTTTCATTTATGGATATCTTCGTTATTTCTATCAAAGACTCGATCCTCGATTTGACCTCTTTCGGTGTGCCCTTATAATCTATTGGAAGAACGTCTTCTTCAAAATAGGCCGACTGGAGAATCTTTCTTGCCGTCTCATCAAAGTCTGGAGATGTGAAGACGAAAAGCCACGAATTGTCTCTATCTCTGTTTACTTCGAGGATGAGGATAGGATCTTTTAAAGAAGATTCTATTAAGTTTTCGTAATTTCTTATCGGGACCCTTCCAAAGATCAATTTTATTCTGTCTATCTGGGAGAGATCTCCAAGGTCTATTTTTAAATTCGCCAGTATATTAACGTGAAAAAGTACATTTTCGTAGTCTCTTAATTGTTTTGTGAGTTCATTTTTCCTGTTGAAAAAATTTCTTATGCCTTCGTTCATTAATTTGAACTTTTTTTCGATCGAGTCTATATCTATTGGTTCGTACAGATTTATTTCTTTTTCATCGAAAGGGGGCTTGTATTCGCTCATTTTCAAAAAGTTCGTCATTTCCGTGTAAACCTGTCTGTACGGATTTTCAGATTGAACCTTCAAAAGTGAAGAAGTTATTTCATCGTCTAAAATTTCCTCCACATAATGTGGCTCAAAGGCGGCCGATTCTATTATCTTAAGATTGTTATCTTCAACTCTTTCCCTCGGAACGACGAAGGTTACGTTGTCCATCCTTGATACTGCCATATTATCACCTTACAGTCTTATTACCAATCTTTCCCTTATCTCATCTGGTTTTATACCGTATCTTACACCTTCTGTAATTGTGGATATATCCATTATTTCAAATTCCTTTAGCAAGAAATAATGGAAATAGGTCGCTATCGAAAAATTGCCGAGTTTTGTTATCGATGCCTTTGCTTTTGATCTCAAATATCTTCTTCCAAGAAGTGTTATTTTGCTTAGAGCGTTCTCCTCTGTCAACTCTTTGTAAACGTTGGCATAAGGTCCTTCTTTTATCACGTCTACAAGTTCCTTCAATCCCTTTGAATCACACATAGCGTGCAAATGATCTGGTCTCAATCTGAAATGGAAAGGTAAAAGCGAGTTGTATGCCTCCTCTGGTTTTAAATCGTAAAAGGCTTTAACACGTAAGAGCCATTCGATATCTGTTATGTCTGCCCTTTCTCCTTCAATTTCTTTTACGATTGCCTGATCTGATGATCCGAGATTTTTAGAAGCGCTTATTATCTTTGAAAGTAACCAACTATCCAAAGCATTTTCGACTATCGCTATTAAATTTATCGGCGATGTCTGTTTATAACTTGAAAAGGCATTCCTTAAGACTTCCTGATAAGGAGTTCCCGAGAGCGCGTCCAAGATCTCATCCTGATTTTTTGCACCAAGCACCTTTAAAGGATCAAATGTTGATCTTTCTCCAAGATCAAAAAATCTTTTCTTTATTTCTTCAATATCAGATTCCGCTTTGCTCAAAGCGCCTCTTATGGCGATCTTCAAATTCTCTATTTCATATCTGTAAAAAAGTAAGTGCATGAAATTCCTGTCGAATGTCACGAAGAATGAAAAGATCTTCTTCATGTCTTTTAGAAGATCTTCTGCAAGGAGGTTTTCAAGATCCCTTCTATGTACCTGATCAGCATTTATATTTCCAAGAGTGTCTGCATACATTCTTGTACTCTGGAGGTACCTTACTATATCTGGAACACTCTTTTGATTCAAAAGATTTTTGTAATCATCCTCGTTCAAAAGATTTCCGGATAGTGCATATAATTTTGCAGATATTCCGCCATACTTGACAAATCCAATCATTATGGCCTCCAAAAAATGAAGTACAAAAGCAATTATATCACTTATCTTCTTTACTTGACAACTTAGATTTTATGCATAAAAAATGTATCTTGAGAATAATTTCGTCAAAGATTAAATCACCCTTCTCTTATTTTTTCCATAAAAATGGCAGGGTTTTCTGTTGCAAATCTGTAGATTGGGCCATTTCCTCCACCTTTTATGCCCAAAATCTTTGCCGTATCCATCACCTTAGATCTGTCATAGTTTGGAAGAGAAAATGAGACGTTATTTGTTCCCGATATTTTAACAGCGTATGGTATATCTTGCCTTATTCTTGTAAGAAATGAAGCAACAGACTCGTCTAATTCCAAAATTTCAAATGGATGTATCTCTTTCGATATGTAATTAGCGAGTTTTTCTGCCATTTTTTTGAGAGTTGCATTTTTTTCTTTTAGATCATCGAGAGATTTTTGTATCCTTGCCTTCAGATCCATCCATGACGCATCAAAGATTTTGGCGCTTTCGTAAAGCACTTGAGATTTCATTTGATAATCTTTCAAAGCCCTCTTGCCTGCCACAAACCATATCCTTGTCAATCCGCCCTTTACCCTTTCGGAATGGGTTATCTTTATTATCCCGATCTCAGATGTCGATCCCACGTGAAATCCTCCACACGCGTTAAGATCGAAATCTTCTATCTTTATAAGCCTAACATTTCCACTTTTGATTGCCTTTTCAGAAAGGTCTTTTCTCAATTCGTATTTCGATGCTTCCTCGGGAGTTAAGATTATCTCTTCGACCTTCAAATTTGAAAGCACAATATCATTGGAGAAATTTTCCGTCTCTTCGATGTTGAAAGTTCCATCCAAGTCAATAGTTGTATCTTCTTCTCCCATGTGAAATCCTACCGTCTTTGCTCCGTAATGCTTTTCTATTACGGCCGAAATTATGTGCTGTGCCGTATGTTGCCGCGCTATTTCTTTTCGCCTTTCAGAGTCTATCTTTATCTCAACAGTTGACCCAGCATTTAAAGGCCCGTCGACTTCGATGAGATCTGAAACGTACAAAACTCTTGCACTATCTATGAATCCACGATCGCCTATCTGGCCTCCGGCGCCGTCCTCGTAAAAAGGATTTTCTTCGAGTTCAACAAAATGCCGACCGTCCTTTTGGAAATAGCGCTTTATTTTCGTCGATTTTATTTCCGATCTTGTAAAATACATAAAGCCTCCTTAAGCAAAATCCATCGATACATCCTTGAAATGGTTGACCTTTCCATCTTCCGAAATCGAGATCACATCTATCCTGTATTTAGATCTTCCAAAATCTCCGAAGTATTTTAAAAATGCATCGGCCGCATGAGAGATATTCTCCATCTTTTTCTTATTCACCCTCAAATACGCCTCTTTTCCGTATTTAACTTCGACGAAAACCAAAGAATCTTTGTCTATGGCTATTATATCTATCTCCCCAAGCGGGGTTCTGAAATTTCTCTGTACAATTTTGTATTTAATCGACTTTAAATATTCGGCTGCCAAATCTTCTCCCATCTTGCCTTTATTTTGCATATATGGAAGGAACGGAGATAAAGTCTCCTTTCAGCCTCGGAACAAGTTCGAGGATTTTTGAAGGGTCCTCCGTTACAGGTTCATCTTTTCTCAATCGCATTGGATCCTCTATCGGAGTAAAGAGAGGGCTGTATCCTTCTACGTCAACCTCATCGAGCAATTTCATGTACTCGAGTATCTCTTTCATATCCTTTTTCATTTTTTCTATCTCTTCTTCCCTCAATTTTAACTTTGAAAGTCTTTCAAGATGTTCGACAAGTTCATCCGTTATTTCCATTTTAAGCCTCCCTTTCAAAGGTCCTTTTTTACCATTCTCTTTTGTTCGTACATTCTTTTATCCGCGATATTTATGAGTTCGTAAAGTTCTTTCGATTCTACCGGATAAATTGCCCATCCAATGCTGAAGTAAATGATCATCTTATCATCTATCGAAGACAATTTCTCCCTTATTCTCGCCGTTATTGAATCTAATTCTTTGGGATCATCGAAGATGACATGAAATATAAATTCATCTCCTCCAAGCCTTGCAGCGACATCTCCACCTCTTAAGATCATGCTAAGAGAAAATCCTATCTTTTTGAGAAGATCGTCTCCCGCTATATGACCAAAGGTATCGTTGTATTCTTTAAAATTGTCTATATCCATAAGGCCTATTCCGAGATGCTTTTTTTCTCGATCTGCCCTTTTGGTCGCGTTTTGGAATGATTGCTCGAAGAAACTTCTGTTTGGAAGGCCGGTAAGAGGATCGTGAAGGCCCATCCACTCTATCTTCTCTTTCGATCTGTACTGATCTATCGCCATTTCTATGCTCGATACGGTCTGATCCACAAGAGTTATAAGGTCTTCCGAGAAGTAATCCGGATCGCGACTTCCTATCGTCAAAATCGCCACAGGAGTCTTGATCCCTTTTTCGAATATCGGCCAACTGCCGACCGATCTTACAGTCAACTCTGGATGAATCTCCCAGAACTTCGCAAATTGCGGCTCATTTTGCGGATTCATTATTACAACCCTGCCCTCCCTAAAACATTTTGAAGTCGAAAATTGGCCTTGTGGAAATCTTTTCGGATCTGTAGAAATGAGGCGTGAATTAAGAAATATATTCGCTCCCTCTCCAGCCGCGGCAACTGTTTTCATCCATTCCGAATTCGGATCCGGTACGGTTATATGGACTGTGTGGGAATTTTCTGTGTAGGCATTTATTATTCTCACAACAGAATTGTAAATCATCTCGGGAGGAGGATTTTTTATCAACAATCTTTGGATTTTTACGAGAGCCCTTTCGTAATTCCTGAGTTTTTTTAACTCCTCTTCCTTTTTGCTATGTTCTATGAGAAATCTTATCTCGATGGAAAGATCTGTCAGGAGATCTTCTATCTTTTCCGGAAATTTCTTTCCCTTTTCGTTGTACATAGAGATGTTCCATATAGTTCCATCACGCGTTTTGAATGAAACATTTGCACTCCCGCCAAGGTTGTACGCATCTGCCCTTTCTTTCCATGGTTTGAAGATAGGATCGTTAAAATCATTCAAAACGTAAGGTTTCCCCGTCATAAGGGCAATTCCCGCTGGCCCTCTGCCCTCTGGAATTGAAGGATCAAGTGAGATCTTTATGTCTTTTAAATATCCCGTCGCCTTTCCCGCGGAGGATATGATATTCATCCATTTGTCCTGAGGCTTCGCATTCCCTATCCATACAAGATCGAGATCAATGTCTAAAACAACGATTGTCGCTATCTCGCGAAGCATATTCTCCAAAGAGATATTGTCCTCATATTCGTTTATTATTTTGCTTATGTCAGTTATGGCTTTGTAAAACTTCTCACGATCCTCAAGAATTCTCTTTTGAAATTCCTGAAAGGAATTTATGTGCTTAAACATTTCTTTCTCCAAGCGCTTTCTTATGGCACATTTAAGCATCATCTTTTCGAATGGATCTATTTCGAGTGCTTCTATTCCAATGCCGATGTCATCGAAGTACATATCGTAGACCTCTATCAGATCTTCTGAAGAGAGTCCTATCGCGTAATGTACTTCACTTAAATGTGAAAGGTTCTCTTCCCATCCTTTTGAAGGTGCGATTATGCTTTTGTAACCTATAGATATTCCCTTTCTCATCTTATCGTGAGGATACTTTTCGAGGATGTGAGAAAATCTTTCATTTGTTTTTAGCCATTCGATAAATTTATCGGAAAAGGCATCTGCCCTTTTTTCAAGAACAGATGAATATTTTCTGATAATTTCATTTTCTTCTTCGGACAATTCGATGAATTTCGGGATCAAAGCAACACCTCTTTTACATATTTTACTCCTATCCCGAATCCGTTAGATCATCTGCCATATTTATAGGTTGGAATACCTTTAACGTTGGGATTTACGATAAAGATCCCACCAGCATCGGGCTGGCCTTTAACATTTCCCTTTCTTGCGGTCGTTATGTACAACTCGTCCAGAGCCGCACCTCCGAATACACAGGATGAGACTTTTTCTACGGGAAGTTTAACCGATCCGATTTGCTTTCTTTTATACGGATCCCACCTTGAGACCTGCCATCCACCCCAGTGGGCTATCCATAGCATTCCCTCAGAATCGGAGGTCATTCCATCTGGAACACCGTCTTCAACGACAATTATAGTTCTTCTGTTAGAAATAGTTCCATCTTCTGGATCGTAATCAAATGCGTCAACGCATTTGTTCGGTGAATCTATGTAATACATTGTTCTGTTGTCCGGACTCCATGTTATACCATTTGAGATCGTTACATTTTCCAACACTTTTCGGATCTTTCTGTCCGTTTCAAGGCAGTACAGAGCGCCAGTTGGATCAGTTTCATTTAAAGACATAGTGCCTGCAAAGAACCTTCCTGCACAGTCGCACTTTCCATCGTTAAATCTATTGAAAGGCTTATTTTGTTCTGGATTGGAGATGAATGTCAGATGGCCGTTTTCAAGATTTAAGAAATAAAAGCCATTCTTCATGGCAAGTAAAAGTTCTCCAGATTTTGTGGGCACGGCTGCGCCAACGTATTGATCAACTGCGATCTCTTTGTCTACCTTCTTTTGAGGATTAAAGATATGAACTTTTTTGCCTTCTATGTCTACCCAGTAAAGTACCTCTTTGTCCTCATCCCATGAAGGACCTTCGGTCAGAATGGAATCAACTTTTAGGGCTAATTCTGCTTTGTAATTCACGATATTTCTATTGTCCCAGTTCACTTTTTCTCAACTCGAGCGCTTTCTGATAGATTACTTTCTCTTCTTCTGTTTGTGGAACGAATTTTATGTTGTGCGGCTGCTTTTTTCCTTCCTCATCTACAGAGATAAAGGTAACAAATCCTTCGGCCATGACATCCTCAGGCTTTAAAGCGTTGTATATCTTCCCGTAAACCATTATACTTGTTTGACCCGTATAGGCCAATGATGTTTCGATGTTGACTATACTCCCACTTTTTATCGGCTTGACGAATTTGAGACCGTGTATCTTCAGACAGACAAGATTTTCTGGATGTTTGTAGGCGAGGTTTGCTTCTATGTATGTAGCCTCAACAAACCACTCGGCAACCTTTCCAGCAAACAACGTTCCATGATGGTTCAAATCTTCACTTTTGACAAGATGTGAAATGTTATTCATAATGCCTCCTCTTTTGAAATTATACCAGATTAAACCCAAGAAATGATAAAAAGGGTGGCATTAAGCCACCCCTTAGTATTCGAATTATTACTTTGAAAGCACGTAGAAATACGGTCCCATCTCGGCAATCTCTGCGTTGTAATACCATCCTTTGACCCAAGATCTTGCAACCCAGTAGCCCTCTGGCTGATCTGTCCATATGTAGATCGCGTTATCATAATCAAGTTGGGTCAATTGATGTGCGATCTTTGCCCTCTGTGAAGGCTCGATCGTGTTTATAAGTTGGTTGACGAGTGGATCCATATTTTTCTGGGCAAAATTTATGTAATTTTGGCCAAAATTTGCACTGTAAGCACCAGTTGAAGCGTAAAACGCATCGGCAAAATCGTAAGGATCTGGATAATCCGCAAACCATATCGCTATGAACATTGGAAGTTTTTGAGAGATCTCATCTGCAAGATAATTTGACCACAACTCTCCAACGATATTTATCTGGAATTTAGGATTTAACCTCCTTGCGGCATCACTTAGAGCCTGAAGGGCGAGTTGATGGGTTGTATCTCCGGTATCATAGACAGCCGTAAATTTAAAGCCCTTTTGCCACAACTCACCATTGTAAGCCTTCTTGAAATACTCTGCGGCCTTCTCAAGATTTTGATCGTACGTTGGAAGAGATGGATCATATCCCAACAATCCCTTTATTATGGCACTGTTAGGCTGAAGGGCCATACCGTTTAAAGCCTGCTGAATGAACAGTTTGTATGGGAAGAGATATTCAAATGCCTTTCTGACATCCAAATTGGAGAAGAAATCAGGCGGAATTCCGTTACCGTCCAATTTGCCAGACCCTATATATGGATTGCCCTGGCTGGCTATATTCCACTGGAAGGCTATGCCGTAGACTCCGAGCGTTGGAAGACCAGTAACGACATTGACTCCATTTACGCCCTGAACTTCGGAAAGGTTTTGCAAAGGAACACTTATCGCATCTGCCTGTCCTGCTTGAAGATCGAGAAGACTTGTGGTGAATTCATTTATGTACTTCACAACTGCGTATTTGATCTTTGCAGGCCCCTGCCAGTATTCGTCAAACCTTGTCAGTGCAACCTCACGCCCGGGTGTTATGTATTGAACCATGTATGGTCCCGTTCCATTTTCTATGTTCCCAAGAGGATCGTTGCTTTGCTCCGGATTGTGATAATACCACCAATCATCGGCCGCACCGTCCCACGCGTTGTGATCGGCTGCCCATTTCTTGTCGAGAATGGCAGACCAGTTCGACACGGGTCCCGCGAGTATGTAAAGGAATGGAGCGTATGGCTGTGGAAGGTGAATTATGACATCATTTCCCTTGATCTCAAAGTCTTTCGCAAGCAAATTAAACGCGTTGATGAGTGCCTGCTTGTACTTGTCATTCAACGGATTCTTCGTCCCGGTTGCAAATATCCCTAACGATGACAGACTCGTGTAATTGAGCGGATTGCTAAGTCCAAGTTCATTTGCGACTACCTGAACTATTGTCGAAACATACTGACCATCTATCATCGGGAACAATGGACCTGCAAGCATCCACGATGGTCCGCCTGCCCTGTCGAATATAACTGTCCTCTCAAGCGAGTAGACGACATCCTCAGGAGTCAGAATGTCTCCGTTGTGGAAGTAGACACCCTGTCTTATGTGGAAGACGTATGTTGTGCCGTTATCGAGAATAGTACCGTCGGCAACTGATGGAACGTTGGTGGATAACATCGGCAACAGATTGACAGTCGATGTGCCATCGTACTGGATCAAATTCTCATAAACCTGCATAAGAATCTCGTCCGAGACGGTATCATAACACCATGCTGGATCGAGTGAAACAAAGGGACCTGGTTCTTCGTAAACAAAGGTGTTGGGATTTACAACTGCCTGTCCAAATGTGACAGTTAACCCTATCAGCGTGATTGCCACAAATATCAAACTTTTTCTCATCTTTCGACCTCCTTGCAAAGATTTTTCCCGCTTTGGGTATTTTGCGAAGATTATATATAACAAAGGTAAATATAAAACTTTGTTATCATTAAACTTTGATGTTTAAGTCATTAATCTGTTATTACACCTTAATGTTTTGAATTTTTCTTTTTGATCCCGTCCCCTCGATGTGATATAATAGAGCAAACGTTTGCTCACAGAGGGATAAAATGGCTACAATGCGAGATATTGCCAAACTCTCAAAGGTTTCTGTTTCCACCGTTTCGAGAGTTTTGAGCGGGAAAGGAAGAGTAAGTGCCGAAAAAAGAAATGAAATAATCAACCTTGCCAACCAATTCCACTACGTCCCAAATTATCACGCCAAATGTATGACAAAAAAAGGCGTTATCACTGTAGGCCTTGTAGTCCCTGATATATCGAATCCTTTCTTTTCAAAACTCACCATGGGAATAGAATCAGAACTCAAAGATAGCGCGCTTTTGATACTGATGAATTCTTTTCGTGACATCGAAAGAGAAAAGAAACTCTCCCTTCTTCTTAGAGACAACGGTGCAAAGGGAATAATAATGGGAAATTCACATGTCGAAGATGATTTCGTATTTGAAATTTCGAAGTACATTCCCGTCGTGGTCTTCGATAAAGAGTACAATCTACCAAATATAAGCACGATAAAGTTGGACAACATCTACGGCGCTTATCTTGCAACGAACCATCTTATTGAAATCGGTTGCTCAAATATAATTCATTTTGGTGGATTTGACGATCTTGATGTATCAATTCAGAGAAAAGAGGGTTATAAAAAAGCCATCAGAAAGGGAATGCAACCTTACGTAGTTCCGACTGGATATGACGAAAGATCGGGATACGAAAAGGCAAAAAAGGTTTTGTCATCAAAAAAATTCGACGGGGCCTTTTGCATGAATGATCTCGTCGCGATAGGAGTTTTAAAGGCGGCAAAAGAAATGGGAATCCGGGTTTCACAGGATCTTAAAATAATAGGCTTTGACGATACAGAACTTTGCGAGGTTGTGACTCCTACGCTTTCATCCATTCACCAGCCGATTGAAGAAATGGGAAGGGCAGCAGCACGAGCACTTTTGAAGATGATCGAGGGAGAGGAAAGTTCGAGATCGTATCTTTTTTCTCCATCATTAATCGTTAGGGGTTCAACTTTACCTAAAAGAGGTGATAAAGATGCAAAAGAGGAAGTTGGGTAAAACCGGAATCGAAGTGTCGATTTTGGGTCTTGGTGGATTTCATATGCTTGAAATCTCAAAAGAACTCGTATCTAAATTGATGGATATTTATCTTGAAGCGGGCGGAAATTACGTCGAGACTGCTGCTGAATATGGAGACGGAGAATCTGAAAAAAAGATGGCATACGCACTCAAAGGAAGAAGATCAAAAGTTGTACTGGCAAGCAAATGTCACGCGAGAGATTACGAAGGTGCCAGAACTTTCATCGATAGAACTCTATCAAATCTTCAAACTGACCATCTCGATCTTCTGTTTTTGCACCACGTCACAAGCCAAAAGGATGTAGATGCTTTGTTATCGAGGCCATCGGCGCTCGATTACGTGCTTGAGGCAAAGAAAAAAGGACTTGTAAGGGCCATCGGAATTTCTTTTCACGGCCTGCCGGATTATGCCCTGAAAGTTTTGAAGTCTCAGGATCTTGACGTTGTCATGACACAGTTTAACTATTACGACAAATTCAACTTCCCTTCCACATTTGATACACTCCTTCCTTACGCGAGATCTCGTGGAATGGGAGTTGTTGGCATGAAGGCCTTCGCAGATGGCTATCTGTATCGTTCGGTCGAGGATGCACTGAGGTATTCTCTCTCTCAGGACATAGACACAATGGTCGTTGGATCCAATTCAGAAGAAATGCTTTTAAAGGATATATCCATAGTTCAATCTTTTAAGCCCATGACACAAAAGTCCATGGACAACCTGTATTATAGAGCTCCAGAACTCGGTAATTACGTCTGCAGATTATGCAACAAATGCCTGCCATGTCCGGAGGGCATAGATATCCCGACAATCTTCAAGTATGAAGGTTGGTACGACAGGCAAATGAGAGATTACAAACCACACGAAGCGCCTGATTACGCGCTCAGAGAAAGACTTGCCTTCTGGTATGGAAATCAAAATGAGGCAAAAGAGGCTTATAAAAAACTCAATAAAACCTATAAAGATTGTACCAATTGCGGAATATGCGAAGAAAGATGTCCTTACGATTTACCGGTAGTCGAGAAGTTGAAACTTGTCGATTTCAAACTTGGAAATGGAGAAATTTTTTGAGGAGGTACTTTATGAATTACAAAAATCTTGGTAAGACCGGATTAAAAGTTTCGGAATTGTGCCTTGGAACGATGAATTTTGGAAATCCAACAGATGAAAAGACTTCCATAAAAATAATAGATAAGTTCATAGAAGCGGGAGGAAATTTCATAGATACGGCTAACGTTTACAACCATGGAATATCGGAAGAGATCGTCGGAAAGGCTCTCAAGAATAGAAGGGACTCCGTGGTACTTGCGACAAAGGTTCATGGGAAAATGGGCCCGGGTCCAAATGACGGAGGAAATGGGAAAAAGCATATTCTTCACGAAGTGGAGAATAGCCTTAGAAGACTCCAAACCGATTACATAGACCTTTACTGGATCCATAGGCCCGATCCATCAACTCCCATCGAGGAAACTCTCGAGGCACTCGATTATCTTGTAAAGAAAGGATATGTGAGATTTATAGGTACATCTACATTTCCGGCATGGCAGATAGTCGAATCTCTTTGGATAAGCGATAAAAGAAATCTGGTCAAATTCGTTGCCGAACAACCACCTTACAGCATAATAGAAAGGCAGATCGAAAACCGTGTACTTCCAATGTGCGAACATTTTGGCCTTGGTGTTGTCTCATGGAGTCCTTTGGCCGGGGGGTGGCTTGCCGGCAGGTACAAAAGGGGAAATCCCGCTCCAGAAGACAGCAGAGCAGCACAGCATCCGGAATGGAGAGACATGGCAGTTGAAGCCAAAAGTGCAGAACAACGTTTTAGAATCATAGAAGAGATAGAAAAATACGCAAAGAAATTAAACACTTCGATGGCCGCGCTTTCTCTTGCGTGGGTTATGTCAAATCCTGTTATAACGGCACCAATAATAGGGCCAAAACATGAGGAACATTTAGACGATTATCTTAAGGCAACTGAAATAAAGGTCCCCGAAGAGTTTAAAAAGAGAATAGATGATCTGATACCTCCAGGAACTTCATTATGGCAAAGTGAAAATGCCTCTTTCGTGATATGAAAGGAGTGATTTAGATGGAATACAGGAAAGTAGGAAAATGGGGATTGAAGATAAGCGAATTGGGATTTGGTACATGGCTGACATTCGGGCCCCAGTTAGACGTTGACACATCGAAGAAGATAATAAGAGAAGCGTTTAAAAACGGGATAAACTTTTTTGACACGGCCGAGGCGTATCAGGGAGGGATGGCCGAATACATATTGAGTCAATCTCTCAAAGAGTTTAGAAGGGAAGACCTTGTGGTATCGACGAAGATATTCTGGGGAGGGCCCGGACCAAATGACACGGGGTTATCGAGGAAGCATCTTGTGGAAGGTTTGAGGAATTCACTAAAGAGGCTTGAGATGGAATATGTGGACATAGTGTACTGTCACAGGCCGGACCCGACGGTGCCGATGGAAGAGGTAGTAATGGGGATGGATTATCTGATAAGAAGCGGTATGGCTCTGTACTGGGGGACATCTGAATGGAGCGCGGCCGAGATAGAGGAGGCGCACAAGGTATGCAGGGAATGGAAATGCATCGAGCCTATAGTTGAACAGCCGCAGTACAACATGCTCAAAAGAGACAGAGTCGAGAAGGAATACCTTCCTATATACGAAAAGTATGGAATGGGACTGACCATATGGAGTCCTTTAAATGCCGGCATACTAACAGGAAAATACAATGAAGGTATCCCAAAGGGAAGCAGGCTTGACGTATTCAAAGAGAATGGCGGCCTTAAGGGAAATATAAATGAGGCCGGAGGTTTTAACGAAAAAACGATAAAAAAGGTAAAAAAACTTACAAAGATAGCGGAAGGCCTTGGAGTTAAGATGTCTCAACTTGCCATTGCGTGGGTTTTGAAAAATGACCATGTGAGCAGTGCCATTTTGGGAGTAAGTAAAATCGATCAACTTTACGAGAATTTAGAATCCGTAAAGGTCAAGGAAAAACTTACGCCAGACGTTATGAAAGAAATAGAAGATATTTTAAGGTGATATGATGTTTGGATCGCTAAAAAAACGTCTTATCGCACTGTTCATAATTTTGGGCACCTTTAACGCTATAGTTTGGTTTTTGATGGTAAAAATGAGCATCCTTAATTCCACTTTGATCGGGATAGGTGCCCTTGCCTATTTCTTCGGTTTGCGCCATGCCTTTGATGCAGATCATATAGCCGCAATAGACAATGTCACGAGAAAATTAAGGCAGGAAGAAAAGAAACCCGTCGGGGTGGGTTTCTTTTTCTCACTTGGTCATTCTACGGTTGTAATACTACTTTCTCTCGCACTGGTCTTCGCGATAAGAGATGTAAAGGGCCAGATGGGATTCTTGCAACAATGGGGAGGCCTTGTTGGGACCATTGTATCGGCAAGTTTCCTGACGGCCATAGGTCTTATGAATTTCGTGATCTTCAAGCGCCTCAGACATATTTTTATCGAAAGTAAAAATGGTTCGAAATCTGAAGATGTAAATAAAGGAATAGAAGAGTTGTTGAATAAGCGTGGATTTTTCTCAAACATTTTCAGATTTTTGTTCAAAAACATAGACAAAAGTTGGAAAATGTATCCAATAGGTTTTCTATTCGGTCTTGGATTTGACACGGCAACGGAAGTCGCGATCCTCGGGATCTCTGCCACGATGGCGCAAAATGGGAAGATGCCTGTATGGGAAATAATGATCTTTCCATTCCTATTTACGGCAGGAATGAGTTTGATGGATTCTCTCGACGGCGTCGCAATGTTAAAGGCTTACGACTGGGCGATGGTCGATGGAATGAGAAAACTTTTTTTCAACATGACGATCACGGGTATGTCAGTTCTCGTGGCACTTATAATAGGATTCATAGAGTGGATTCAGGTCATTGGCCTTCAGTTGAATCTCGGAGGTCCATTTTGGAATGGAATTGAAAATCTTGATTTTGGGGTACTTGGTGTAATCGTGGTGGCATTGATGATCTCGACATGGATCATAGCCTACCTTTATTACAAAAAAGCCTTAAGTTGGAGGGAAAGATGATATACAGAAAATTCGGTAAGATTGGTATCGAGGTTTCAGAACTTGGATTTGGATGCATGAGACTACCGGTAATCGACGGAGATTACGGAAAGATAGACGAAAAAAAGGCAACTGAGATGTTAAGGTACGCAATAGACAACGGCGTCAATTACGTCGACACAGCCTATCCTTATCACAAAGGAATGAGCGAGATCTTCGTGGGAAAAGCGCTAAAAGATGGGTACAGGGAAAAGGTTTATCTCGCCACGAAATCGCCTGTGTGGCTTGTGAATGAAAGGATCGATTTTGATAAGTATCTTGACGAGCAACTCAAAAAACTTCAAACGGATCACGTAGACATGTACTTACTCCATGCCCTTGGAAAGGACAGATGGTCAAAGATAAAATCACTTAATGTCTTCGATTTCGTCGAAAAGGCTAAAAAAGATGGAAGGATAAGGAATATAGGTTTTTCATTCCATGATGAGTTTAAGGTCTTTAAAGAGATAGTCGATTCTTACGATTGGGACTTTTGCCAGATCCAACTCAACTATTTAGATGAACATTTTCAGGCAGGAATAGGTGGTCTAAAATACGCCTCCAAAAAAGGTATGGCAGTTATAATAATGGAGCCCATAAAGGGAGGAAAACTGGCCGGAAAATTGCCTTCAGAGGCGATAGAGATATTCAAAGACACGAATTTTAAAAGAACGCCTGCCGAATGGGCATTAAGATGGGTCTGGGATCATCCGGAAGTGTCTCTTTTGCTTAGCGGAATGAGTGATATGAATCAGGTTATAGAAAATGTGAAATCTGCAAATGTAGAACCGAATTCATTGACTACCGAGGAAAGAGAAGCAATAAATAAAGTAAAGGACATCTTTAAAAGGCGTCTCAAGGTAGATTGCACATCATGTAATTACTGCATGCCTTGTCCAAATGGAGTACACATTCCAGACATTTTTAGGCTTTACAACGATGCCTCTCTTTTCGATGAATTCGAAAATTCCAAAAGAGAGTATAAGAATTTCATCGAAGGTCATTTTGACGCCTCTAAATGTATAGAATGCGGAGACTGTGAGAAGGTCTGTCCACAACATTTGCCGATAAGAAGGCTTTTGAAAGAGGCAGATGCCGCCTTAAGGATGTAAAATTTGGTATAATTTCACTTGATGAAAATCTTACTTCTCGATGGTTACGTTGATGAGCCGGCACACTTCGGTGTGCCTCCTTATATTTCAACCTATTCGCGTTACATCGCCGGCATAGCGAGAATGGCCGGTGCTGATCTTTTTTACGAAACCATAGATGAATTCAGAACTCGCGGCCTTTCCGATGCGGATATCTTGATCGTCGTTGGAGGAGTAACGGTCCCTGGCAATTACGTCGGCGGAATTCCCATGACCGTAGAGGAAGCGACAGAAATAGCAAATAAATTCAAAGGGAAAAAGATAATAATAGGATCGATGGCCTATTACTCGGTCGACAGATCTGGCGGAGTAGTTGCAAAGTTAAGGTCATTTGAAGGGTATGATTTTTCACTCTGGCTTGATTACGAAAGAAAACTTTATGAGATATTGACCGGAAAAATATGGAATGAAAGCAGGTACGCGCTTGTAAAGATCGCATCCGTTGAAGGCGCAGAAATAATAAGATCGCATCCCAATTTCCCCGCGTTGATGTGTGAAATCGAACTTGGGCTGGGATGCGAAAAAGCGGTAAAATGTTCTTTTTGCACAGAACCATTGTGGGGTCCTTCCATCTCAAGGCCAATTGAGGATGTGATAGATGAGGCAGGATCACTTTCAAAAAATGGATGCAAATACTTCAGGCTCGGCAGGATTTCGAATATATTCGCTTACATGGCAAAGAAAGGACCCGATCCAAAAGCGATCGAAGAACTTTACACAGGGATAAGATCGAATGCGCCTAATTTAAAAGTTCTTCATACGGATAACGCAAATCCAGGGTATATTTATTCGAATATGAAAAGTTGCGAGGAAATAGCAGGCATAATATCTTCTCACAACACGCCGGGCGATGTACTCTCGATGGGCGTCGAATCTTTTGATCCACGCGTTATAAATATGAACAATTTGAAGATAGGCGCCGAACAATTCATCGAAGTTGTAAGGATGATAAATTCCGTTGGTGGCAAGAGAGTCGATGGTGTGCCAAAATTATTGCCGGGAATAAATTTGCTTTATGGCCTTATTGGCGAAACAAAGATGACGTACGATATCAACTTCGATGCCCTCATGAAGATCCTCAACGAAGGATTGCTCGTAAGACGTGTTAATATAAGAAAGGTGATGGCCTTTCCCGGCACACCGCTTTTCGAAACACTCAACGGAAAGGCGCCCAAGGTCAATGATTCGATGTACAAACACCATAAATTCATGGTAAGAAAATTTTTCGATCATGAGATGATAAAAAGGGTATTCCCAGCGGGCACGATTTTAAGGGATGTCATAATAGAATACACTGAAGGTAAGATCTCTTACGGCAGACAGATCGGCACATATGCGCTGTTGGTGGGCATTCCAAAGATTTTAAAGAAAGGCACACTTTTAGATTGCGTCATAACGGATCACGGTCAAAGATCTATAACGGCCTTACCTATTCCTATACGTATCAATCAAGAAGATTACGATCTTCTAAAATGGATTCCTTCGGTCGGGCTTAAATCTTCCGAATTGATACTCAAAAGGCCCTTCAATTCTTTCGATGAAATGATAATAAAGACGGGAATAAAATTTCCTGAATGGATGAGAGAGATGGTGAGTTTTGAAAGATAAAAAAAGAGTTGTAATCCTTGGATCGACTGGAACGATAGGAAAGATGGCAGCAGACGTGCTTTCTAAAAATGATGAATTTGAGGTTGTAGGTCTTTTGGCAAGAAAAAGCCTTAAGACTTTACTGGAGATGAAGTCCACATTTCCTCACGCGATGACGGCCTTGACTGAAGAACTCTCTGATGATGTCGATTTCACAGGTTCAGAAAGCGTTGAAGCGCTTCTCGAATCGACAAAACCAGATATCGTTGTCGTCGGTGTTTCGGGATTTATCGGGTTGAAATATTCGCTTTTGTCCGCACAGCATTCAAAAAGGCTTTGCCTTGCCAATAAAGAATCGATCGTGACGGGAGGAAGATTTTTCCTAAATGCCGTCAAATCTTACGGATGCGAAATAATACCCGTCGATAGCGAGCACAACGCGATCTTTCAACTTATAGATTCGGAAAGATCTAAAATTGAGTCTATATATTTGACTGCCTCGGGTGGGGCAATAAGGGATATTCCAGTCGAGGCTCTTGAAAAGGTTACACCCGAGAAGGTTTTAAAACATCCGGTATGGAATATGGGATCTCGGATAACGGTCGACTCGTCGACGATGTTCAACAAGGGTCTTGAAGTCATGGAGGCGCATTTTTTATTTGGTTTTCCTCCAGAAAAAATCAACGTGCTCGTTCATCCTGAGGGAAAGATTCATGGTATTATAGAACTCGAGGATGGAACATTTAAAGCCTTTATATCGAAGGCAGATATGCGTATACCTATAGAATACGCGCTTCTTTACCCGAAGAGATCGTACAAGAATGAAAAATTCGACTTATCTGGAAATTTGCAACTTTTAAGGCCCGATCCTTTGAAATATCCGGCATTAGAACTCGCATATGAATGCCTCAAAGCAGGAGATGGATCGAGAATAGCGTATAACGCCGCCGACGAGGTGGCAGTTGAATATTTTTTAAGGGGGAAGATAGGATTTTTACAGATATACGATATCGTTAAAAAAGTTGTGGAAAAAGGGTGGGAAAAAGATTTGAACGATTATGAATCCATTGAAAGCATTGACAGAGAAAGTAGGATCCTCGCAACGGAGTTGTTGAGCAAATGGTAATGAGCATAATATATTTCATACTTATCCTCATCGGAATAGTCCTCGTCCATGAATTCGGTCATTTCATATTTGCAAAACTTTTTAAAGTTTACGTCCTTGAATTCGCGTTTGGATTTGGTCCAAAGATCTTCTCCATCAAAGGAAAGGAGACAGAATATAGATTCAATGCGGTCCCTCTCGGCGGATACGTCAAGATGGCCGGAGAGGATCCAAATGTCGAAAAAATTGAGGGCGTTCCGAAGGAAAGGATGCTTTATTTTAAATCGCCTTGGAAAAGGCTCATAATAGTTGCCGCGGGGCCTGCTTTCAGTATCCTTGCAGCCTACGTTTTGATGATCTTCGTATCAGTCATCTGGGGATTTCCACAGGCCCTCGTTGACTGGGTCGTTCCCAATTCGCCGGCAGCCGTCTCTGGACTTCAGCCTGGAGACAGAATAATATCCGTAAACGGTAACGTCATACTTAATCCAGACGAAACTGTTACATTCATAAGCGGCCAAAAAGAAGTCAGGATGACATACATCAGAAATGGTCAAAGGTATAAGACTAAAATAGTCCCGCAGGAGATCGGGCCCCAGTATTTCATGGTACTTAACGGAAATGTTTCAACTGGAACTACCCTTGAAAAAGTCGGAACCATTCCATTTAACGAACAAAATCAGATCCTGAATGGATCGCTTCTTACCTTCTCGAATGGTTCAACGGCACTTGTGATAAATTATCAGTACATTCAAAAAAGCAAATTGATAGGTATCTACATGCAATCTATGTCCAACAAAATAGCATCTGTAAATCCAGCGTACGGTCTTAAAACAGGAGATAAAATTCTATCTATAGACGGTGTGATCGCAAATGGATCTTTGGGCCTTCAAAATGCGATAGAAATTGGCGAATACGCTACGGGAACTGGAACTTTTGCGATTATAAATGGAAATAAGGTCATCACGGCTTTTAAATACGAAGCCCCTTCAGATGGAGTCAAAATAGTTTACGAAAGAGATGGAAATGTCGGATCGATTATTCTGACACACGATCAATTCAACTCATTCATAAACTCTCTCGAGTTATTCCCAGCCTACAGCAACTGGTACCCGGGACCTTTTGACGCGATAGGGTACGGCATTGTTTACACGAACAGGATCTTCACAAGCATGATAACATTCCTTGGAAATCTCTTCACAGTTAAAAATCCTTTGAACCAATTTACAGGTCCCGTTGGCCTTGTTAAGATAGTGGGACAGGCCTCGGCGCAGGGACTTCAGACCTTGCTTACCTTAATAGCGCTTATAACCTTAAACCTTGGAATAATAAATCTCATACCATTCCCATCTCTTGACGGAAGTCATATAGTTTTCGCGCTTATAGAGATAATAACTAAAAAAAGGATTAACCCAAATGTCATAGGATACGTAAGCACGATAGGATTTTTCATACTTATGGCATTCTTTTTCTACATAACATATCTCGATCTTTCAAGGTTCTGGTTTAAATGATATAATTTTTTAAATTCATCAGAGGGGAGGAAGAATTTTGATCAACATTAAAGAATATGTTAAGCCAGACACGGTCCAGTCCGCGTACGAGATTGGCCAGATGCCAAATTCTCTTTACGTCAGCGGTGGTCTGATGGTCTCACAGATAAAGAGCGAAAGATTAGAAAGGCTGATAGACCTAAAAAGTTTAGATCTTGACTACATAAGAGAAGAAGAAAATTACTTTAAAATAGGTGCCAACACAAAACTTTCTTCTTTGATCTCCCATCCTGCCTTTTCAAATTTAGGGAAAGGTTTCATCAAAGAATCTATCAAAGAAATTGGAAGTGTGCAAATAAGGAATATGGCAACCGTTGGTGGATCCATTGCCTTTAGACTCGGATGGTCAGACGTTATAACGATCTTCATGACTGCCGGATCTCAAGTTGAGATCTACAAAGGAAACTTTCAAAGGATAAATTTAGAAGATTTTATATCTCAAAAAGTAAAAGGTGCCATAGTCACAGAGATAACCGTACCGAAGATCGATGGTAAATGCGTGTTCGAAAAATTCGCAAAGTCCAATTTCGATATCGCGACTTTGAACCTTGGCCTTAGAGTCTCTCTCGATGGCAAATTCGTAAAGGAAGCAAGACTCGTTGTCGGCTCAAGGCCTATGCTCTCTCAAAGAATAAGAGAAGTGGAAGAATTCATGATCGGCAAAGAAATAGACAAAGTTTCAAACGAGGCTTCTGAATTGATCCAGAAGGTGATCCAAACTGGAACGGATATAAGGGCAAGTGCCGAATACAGAAAAGCCTTAAGCGGCTCCTTACTTTTAAAGGCGTTGAGGAGGGTTGCGCAATGAGGGTGAATATCAAGATCAACGATAAAAACCATTCGATCGAAATAGAGCCCGGAGAGATGCTTTTGGAAACTCTCAGAAGACTTGGATACAAAGGGGTAAAGCATGCGTGCTCAACGGCAAGTTGCGGGGCATGCACAGTTCAAATAGACGGGAAGCCCGTCCTTTCCTGTTCAACATTCACGGCGGCAGTCGATGGACATGAAGTTAAAACGATAGAAGGATTTTCAAATGAAGGAGTACTTTCCGAAATTCAAAAAGCCATCCTTGAAGAAGGTGCTTCGCAGTGCGGATTTTGCATTCCCGGTCTTGTCGTTACCGCAGAGGCACTTTTAAAAGAAAATCCAGATCCAGATCAGAAAGAGATCATCGAATACCTAAAAGGAAATCTTTGCAGGTGCACGGGATACGAAAGTCAGACAAGGGCCATCATGAAGGCTGCAAAAGCGAGGCGAGAAAGATGAGTAAAGTCCTCACGGAAGAAAAGTTAAACGTTGTCAACACCCCCGTTGAAAAGGTTGACGGCAAAGCCCTCGTAAGAGGAAAGCCGGTATTTACCGATGACTTCGATCTTCCCAACGCTTTAACTGTGAAAATATTGAGAAGTCCCCACGCGCACGCGATAATAAAGTCTATAGACACCTCTGAGGCCATGATAGAAGGCGTTGCGTGCATTTTAACGTACAAAGATGTTCCGCATGTCATATACACGCGCGCGGGGCAGGGATATCCCGAACCTTCTCCTTACGACACTTTCATACTCGATAAAAAAGTAAGATATGTCGGTGATGCGGTGGCGATAATCGCAGCGGAAAATGAAAATATCGCCGAAAGGGCAATGAAATTGATAAAGGTGGATTACGAGATCCTTCCGGCCATCTTGGACTACGAGCACGCTCAAGATCCAGATGCACCGGTAATTCACGATGAGCCTGAAATATCCGGATCGTACGATCCTAAACACAACATCGCCTCGCATTACGAAATGGAAATAGGAAATGTCGAGGAAGAGTTAAAAAAATGCGATTACACAATCGATGAGGTCTACTACACGCCAAATCAATCACACGCCATGATGGAGCCACACACGGCCATCTCTTATTTCGACCCAAATGGAAGATTGACAGTCATAACATCTACACAGGTACCATTTCACGCAAGAAGGATTTTGAACCGCCTCTTTGGCGTTAATTGCAGGGTCATAAAGCCACGCATAGGCGGAGGGTTTGGAGGAAAACAGGCAATACATGTCGAGCCTTACGTTGTAGCCGTAACGTTGAAGACGGGAAGACCTGCAAAATGCGTCTACACCCGCGAAGAAACGATGACTGCTACCAACACGCGCCATGCCATGAGATTTAGAGTAAGGGCCGGCGCCATGAAAGATGGGACCTTGAGAGCGATAGAATTGTGGGGATTGTCCAACACAGGAGCCTATGGAGAACATGCGCTCACCGTTTTCATGGTAGCGGGATCGAAGACATTGCCGCTTTACAACAAAGTAAAGGCCGTTAAATTCGGAGGGGATGTCGTATATTCGAATACGGAACCGGCCGGAGCCTTTAGAGGCTATGGTGCGCCGCAGGGAATGTTCGCGTTAGATTCGGCCTTGGATGAACTTGCAAGGAAGATTGGTATAGATCCGATTGAATTCAAGTTGAAAAATTCGATCCGTGAAGGAGAAACCTCTCCTATTTTCAGGATAATGGGAGAGGGAAGAGAAGGTGTAGATCAGATAATAAGAAGTTGCAAGATAGAAGAATGTGCCATTGAAGGATCAAAGATATTCAACTGGTACGAAAAAATAAAAAGGCCGAGAATAGACATGAAAAAGAAGGTCGCCCATGGTTACGGTGTAGCCTTCGCAATGCAGGGATCATCGATTCCTGCCATAGACATGGGCGGGGCAACGCTAAAGATGAACGATGATGGCACATTCAACCTGCTGGTTGGAGCAACGGATCTCGGTACGGGCAGCGATACGATACTCGCTCAAATAGCGGCCGAAGTGCTTCACACGACTGTCGATAAGATAACAGTTTACTCGTCGGACACAGACATGACGCCATTCGATAAGGGTGCGTACGCCTCTTCCACAACCTACGTCTCGGGAAATGCCGTAAAAAAGGCGGCAGAAAAAATGAAGAAAGAAATATTAAAAGCGGCCTCGGAATTGTTTGAGAAGCCAGTCGAATTTCTCGATCTTGAAGAAGACAAAGTAGTTTGTGATGATGGCAGATCGATATCCTTTGCCGAGTTGCAGACAAAATTATTCTACACATTCAATCAAAGACAACTCGAGGTAACGGAATCTTTCGTGAGCGAGGTTGCGCCTCCTCCGTACCTTGTCTCATTTGCAGAAGTCGAGATAGACATGGAGACTGGAAAGGTAAAGGTCGTTGACTTTTTGAATTACATAGATTGTGGCGTTCCGATAAATCCGATACTCGCGAGAGGCCAGGTAGAAGGGGCATCGGCCCAAGGAATTGGAATTGCCCTTTTCGAAGATCACATAATGGACAAGAACGGAAGGCTTATAACCGATGATTTCTTCACGTACAAGATACCTGCAAGGGGAGACATAGGAAAGATAGAGGTAAGATTTGCAAAAAGTTATGAACCCACAGGACCCTTCGGAGCAAAGAGCGTCTCGGAAATAGGTCTGGATACGCCTGGGCCTGCAATAGCAAACGCAATTTACGATGCCCTCGGAATAAGAATGAGAAGATTGCCCATAAGATCGGAAGAGTTATTTTTTGAGATAAGAAAAAAGTATGGATAAGTTGATATTTCTCTACATTGTCGTAGCGCTTTTGGTAATCGTTTTGATCTTGTACTTGAGAAACGTACAAAGTTCTCTCAAAAAAATCTCGCAATTGCGGGACGAAAGGGAAAGACTCACAAAAGAAAATTCAGACCTCAAAAAGAAATTGTCCGAAATTTCGTCCATTTCACACAATTGCGAGAATTCGATTGAGAATTTCAAAAATGTCATATCGAATCTTGAGATAGTTTCACAGAAGAATTATTCAGAGTTTTTTGAAGGAATCCTCGATCTTGCCATTTCCTGTATTCCGGAGGCAAAGGCCGGAAGTATATCCATAATAGACGGAAGAAAATGGAAATACATGGCAATACGTGGAAGTGGCAAAAACTTGGAAAAATTGAAATCTCTCGATTTAAAAAGCGAATGGATGATACTCACTCCAAAGGTTTCGGTCATAGAGGATATCGCAAAGGCTAATGAAAAAAATGTTCCGCGGGAATACTCAAAAATAATAGAAGAGGTTGTTGGCGGCCATATATACAGATCTTTAGTCTTGCCATTGAAAAACGGAGGAGATCTCGTTGGGAATTGTTTCTTGGATGCACTTGAGGATATACAATTCTCAAGAAATTCGCATTCTATGGCCGAAATTCTTTCAAATCTCTTTTCAACCATGATAACTCTGAAATCGCTCGCCACTCTTCCAGAGGTTTCGATCAACAATTCCCTGAGAACTATCGTTAACTTTTACGAGATGAAAAATTCAGGAACAAGAGGCCATTCGGAGAATGTGGCGCATCTTGCCGTAAGGATCGGTGAAAGGATGAACCTTTCTCCACAGCAAATAGGAGATCTTTACTGGGCTGGCATCTTTCACGACATAGGACTTATCGCTGTACCGGATGAAATTCTCGAAAAACCCGGAAAATTGACGGATCAGGAATTTGAAGTTATGAAATCTCACACACTTATAGGAGAGAAAATGCTACAAATCTACGATCATCTCAAAGAGATGGGTCTTGTGGCGAGGACACATCATGAGAATTTCGATGGATCTGGATATCCAGAAAATCTCAAAGGAGGAAGTATCCCATTGCTTTCGAGAATAATATCATTGGCAGACGCTTTCGATACCATGAGAAGACCAAAAAATTACGGCGAAGGTTTGTCTACCGAAGAGGCCATAAAGCAGATCGAGGCAGACACTCCATCGAAATACGATCCCGAAATTTCGCGAATAGCGGTAGAAGTCTTTAAAAGTATATCGACAAGTACCAGATGAAAGCGCCATTCTTCATATTTTTCGTCTTTTCGATATCCGGCGCTTTACTTTCAGCATTTACAACGTGGAAAATCGGAATGGCCATTTTGGTTCTGGCCATCTTTTTTGTCATCGTCAAAAGAAATCTTATAATCGCATTTTCTTTGCTTTTCATGGGACTTTCGGCAGTACTTTTTCCTCCATTTATACCAAACGGGACATTTTTCATAACCGGAAGAATAAATCAGGTAAGCGGAAATGCCGTAAGTATTGGGAATGTTAAATTACACACACCCAGTGGATGGAAAAGGGCATCTGCAACTTATGTTATCGTTAAATCCAGCTCTTACCAAGATCCAAAAATTGCCGATCTTTTTATGGCGAGAATTGAAAAATCAGATGGGAAGGTCGTCGCACTGGAGGCATTTTGGACATATCTACCAGAGTCATTTATGGACGATGTGATGAGATGGGGTTCGAATATATCCGATTTTATTTACATGCATTTCAAAGAATACGTACCCGCCGGTGCAGACACCCTCGCTTCTGTTTTTCTCGGAAGAAGAGATGTTCCATACCAATTAAAACAAATGTACAACGAAAGTGGTTATGCACAGATCTTTGCAGTCTCTGGATCAAACGTGTGGATAATAGCAACCTTGTCTTTGATCTTTCTTTCCGAACTTGTGCCGATGAATTACGTTAAATACCCGATCGTTATAATGATAATAATCTTCTACGGAATCATAACGGGCCTTTCAATTCCAACCTTTCGTGCCATTTTAACCTTTGGAATTTACACGATCTTCAAAATCACGGGAAGAAATCAAAGCATGATGAATATTCTTGGTCTTGTCGGTCTTACTGAGGTCTTAATCGATGGATCTGTGATCTTCGATCCATCCTTTCAACTTTCTTATTCGGCAGTCATAGGAATGATAACGATCACGCCAATGTTGCCACGTTACAAGCCATACTACATATCAGATGCCATCAACGTGGCAATAGGCGCGAATATTGGCTTTACTCCATTTCTCATATTGAATTTTGGAAAAATATACCTCGCTTCTTTTCCATTCAACGCACTTGTGATTCCAATACTCATGACCATAGTAATGGAGGGAGCCATCTTTTTGAGCCTTTTCGCCATACTCGGCATAAAAATCGGAGAGATAATAGTGGGATCTGGTATCTCTCCGTTTGTGAAAATGCTCGATATTCTTGCTTACCTTACGACAAAAATGCCACTTTCAACGGTTAACGTGCCATCGAAAATGACATTTTTTGTCATCACTTTTTTGATACTTTCAATTTTTGTTTCACTTTATCTTCTTCGTTCGCAAGGCATTCAGGACAAATCCCGTAAATTTTCAATTGATGATCTTTGACTTTAAAGCCGGTTCTTTCTTCTATTATCTTTTCAAGATCATCAAGAAGATCCTCATCCAACTCGTAAACCTTCCCGCAAACAGTGCATATAAGGTGGTGATGCTGGTGGCCGGATTCTTCTTTTAACTCGTACCTTTCGAAGCCATCATCGAGATCTATCTTCGAAATAAGTCCCATCTTAACGAGCATCTCCAAAGTCCTGTAAATCGTCGCCTTACTTATATGGGATCGGGAATTCTTTCTCGAAAGGGCCCTGTACAGTTCATCAGGTGTAAAATGTTCTCCCTTGTGCTCAACTAAAAATGAAAAAATATTTTCTCTTTGAGAGGTTATTCTTAGATTTTGCTTTTTTAACTCTCCTCTCAACCTTTCGTTGGACAATCCATCTCACCTCTTGGAAAAGACTTTTTCTTTGGAATATTCCTCAATTCCCCTCGCAAGTATTCTACACGCATCTTTGAGATCTTCCGAATTCAAAACGTAAGCGATTCTTATTTCATTCTTGCCCATATTCGGCGTTACGTAAAATCCTCCCAGTGGCGCTACCATCGTTGTTTTTCCCTCGTAAGAAAAATTCTGGAGCATCCATTTGACGAATTCCTCAGAATCGTCTACAGGCAATTTGGCGGCAAGATAAAATGCTCCCTCTGGTTTATTCATGATTATTCCCGGTATATTTTTCAATTCGTTGTAAACCACATCTCTTCTCTTCTGGTATTCAGAGACCATCTCTTTGAAATAATTTTTGTCAAGATCGAACAATCCTATGGCACCGTACTGAGAAATATGATTAGCGGCTAAACGGGCCATGGCCATTTTCATGACACTTTCCATGATCCTTTTGTTCTTTGAAGCGATGGCCCCGATGCGCGCGCCGCAGATGTTGAATCTCTTCGACAGACTGTCTGCGATTATAACCCTTTCATGATTTCCAAAGTCCATCATCGAGTGTGCCTTAAGGCCATCAAAGGTTATCTCCCTGTATACCTCATCCGAGATAATGTACAGATCATTTCTGACCGCGAAGTCCATAATCATCTCGAGTTCGTCTTTCGTATATACAACGCCATTTGGGTTTCCCGGATTCGGAAAGAGAATCGCCCGTGTTTTCGGAGTCAGGGATCTTTCAAACTTTTCTACAGAGGGCATTCTGTATCCATCTTCGGCTTTAGACGTTACCGGAACAACGTTAACACCCAAAAATTTTGCAAACGCGGAATAATTAGCGTAAAATGGTTCAATCACCATTACATCGTCTCCGGGATCTGCAACAGCAGCTATAGCGAAACTCACAGCCTCGCTTCCGCCTTCCGTTATTATTATCTCACTCGCTTCAAACGGAATAGACCATTTTTTGTAATATTCGGAGAACTTTTCCCTTAATTCCATAAGTCCCGCCGAATTAGTGTAATCGTCTATACCGGAAAATGATCTTATTCTGTCGAAGTACACTTGCGGCGTCTTAAGGTCCGGTTGACCTATGTTGAGATGGTAGACCTTTATACCCCTTTTCTTCGCCTCATCGGCGTAAGGAACAAGTTTTCTTATTGGAGAGGCTGGTAACTCTTTTGCCCTCTTCGAGAGACCATCATATCTTTCCATCTGAGCGTCACCTCCAAAATTATTTGCCCGAAATCGTTATTTCCATCGTTACCTTCTTTAAAACTATTTTATTTGTAAATGTATCCATGATAAGTTCATCGGCGTAAGCCTTTTCCTTCGTTGAGGAGTTGTAAAGGTAGACATTTCCGGTTATATCAAGATAATTCTTTGACGCATCGTAGGAAAAGTTCTTTCCCTCGATGTAAATATCTTTCTTCGTTATAATGATAGGACTGCCTTGGCCCGTGTAAAAATTCGTTTTCGTGTTGAACTGAAGAGTCGAAGATCGAATGAATATCTGACCTCCGCTGGCATTTATCGTCATCGAGGCCATACCGGATAGAGTTCCAACATTTGTATTAAGATTGTAGACCATCGAATTTGCCGTGGCTGTCGCGTCGGAGGTGTAAATAAAAACATTACCTGTCGCTTGAGCGGTCGTCCAGTTAACGTTACCAATCGCGTCTTTTTGGCCAATTATGATTATTGAAGTGGCTACTATCGTGGTATTTCCTATCATTATCTTGCCATTCGTTATCGTAGTTCTTGTACTTCCGATTCCGTAATTGACCTCGCCGGCTATAACGTGAAGCGTGTCAGAGATCGATACAACCGAGAAAACAGCAATCAAAAGCAAAAAAGGTAGAAATTTTTTCATCTTTGCCTCCTCAGCAATATTTTACCATACAAAGATTACACAAGTACCCGATCGTGATAAAAAACAAAAGTGAGCCTTTCGCTCACTCTGGAGCGGGCAACGGGACTTGAACCCGCGACACTCGGCTTGGAAGGCCGATGCTCTACCAACTGAGCTATGCCCGCACGCACATAATTTTACCATAAAGAAATTTCAAGATCAAGCCCGTAAATCTAAATCACAACCAACGATTCATCAGGACATGGTCTTCCTTCTATTTGAATCGTCAGATGATCTATCCTGTACTTTTCCTTTATCAATTCATTTACCTTTGATCTTATGATATCCGCATTTTTCATCTCTGATGGGTTGAGACGGACATGACATTCCATCATCGTATCTTCACCATCAAGACTCCAAAGATGGACATGGTGAAATGAAAGCACACCTTCAATTGATTCAATGTCTTTTTTCATCTGTGAAAAGTCGATCTTGACAGGTACGCCTTCCATAAGCACATTTATGGACTTTCCTATTATCTCGAATGATTCATAAGATATGTAAGCGATTATTCCAAAAGTTACAAGTGGATCAAGGATGTACCAGTGATAAAGGCCTATAAGAATCCCAACGATTATGACGGCCGCAGAATTCATCGAATCGGAAAGCATATGAATGAATGCCGCCTTTATATTCAAATCGTGGTGAGAGTGGCCGTGAAGCAAAAGTGCTCCGAGTGTATTTCCCGCAAGGGCTAAAATCCCGACCCACATGATCATCTCTCCATTTACATTCTCGGGATGAATTAGCCTTACGGATGCTTCATATCCTAAAAAGGTAAAGGTCATCAAAAGTATGATCGAATTGATCAGGGCCACTATTACACCAGATCTTTTGTATCCGTATGTTTTTCTTTCGTTTCCTGGCTTTCTTGAAGCGATATTGGCAAACAAACTCAAAATCATTCCACCGGCATCTTCAAGGTTATGAAGAGAATCGGTTATAAGTGCGAAACTTCCGGATATAATTCCAAATGAAAGTTCGAAAAAAACTATTCCAAAATTGACGAAGACATTTGCCCATAGAGCCTTTGACGCATGATCATGAATCTCATTCATAAAAACCCTCCTTAACGTGTTCACTTAGCGCGATCAAAAGATTTGAAATGTGAGAATCGGCAAGCGAGTAAAATATCTTGTTTTTCTCTTTTCGCGTTTTGACAGCACCGCCAAGTTTTAGAATCTTCAATTGATTTGAAACGGTGGACTGCTTTAATCCGAGATCTTCAACGATTTTCCCAACGCACGCCTCTCCTTTATCAAGGAGATAGATAAGAATTTCCATTCTTAACTCATTCGCGAAAAGAGAACCCATCTTGGCCATAAGGCCGACATTACGTTTATCCATATATCATGATTATATGATATTATATTTCAAATGTCAACAGATCAAGAGTTATGATCTTTAAATCCATCATTGCCGTTGCAATTGGAGTAATGATAGCCGGCATGATCGTAACTTTGTCCATTTTGCTCGGTACGAATAATTTATAGCACATGTGAAAAAGTGAACTCTTATCGTAAAATTAACTGTAATTGTCACTTCATTTAATCATTTGGCAATCCTTATGTTATAGAATTTATTTTGAGCATTTGACCTTAACAGAAGAGGTGAAGCGAATGGATAAAAAAGAGATTGGAAAAATGGAGAGGTTAAAAGAACATTTAGATAAGTATCTTTTGATCTACGTTGGTATAGCGATGGTTTTGGGGCTTGCCGTAGGCTTTCCTTTTTTCAAGCAGATAGAAACGGTAAAGCCTTTCCTTCAAGTTTTGAATCTGATCATTATTGTGTTCATGATATACCCTATGATGGTCGGCCTTAACTTTGGTGAATTGAAAAACATATCTAAGATGTGGAAGCAATTCTTGTTCGGATTGGTGATAGGTTTGGTTTATGCTCCGCTATTGATGGCTTTGCTTATAAAGATAATTCCCATGAACTCGTATTTATCTTTTGGATTGATCCTTGTTTTTGCCGTTCCATGTTCATCGATGGCCATCGCCGCAACGGGGTTATCAAAGGGCAATACAGAACTCGCGACGATTCTTGTTACAGTCCAGTTTATCCTCGCTCTCGTGGTCGTTCCCTTATGGCTTTCAGTTTTTGGATCGAGTTTTCATGTTCCATTTCCAATGTTTGAAATCATACAAACTCTAATAATCATTGTTGCGATACCGATGTTGTTAGGCTTTGCGACCAAAAGCACGATAGAAATAAAAGGTGGTAAAAAAGCATTATCAAAGGCAAGGGCTTCTTTGCCGGCGATGTCACTTCTCGCTTTGTTCACAATGATCTTCTTGATATTCATGGAACAGGCCCATCTCATAACAGTTCAATGGCAATCTGTACTTGTAACTCTTGCTCCATTAACACTTTATTACGTCATAACGATCTTGCTTTTGACGGTTGTGGATCTAATATTCATGGTAAAGTACAAAGACCATATGGCAGTAGTCTTTACATCTGTTGGAAAAAATGAAGGTACCGCGATGGCAATAGCACTTGCAGGCGGAATAGGCCTTGCGGCAGTACCCGCTGCGATAGCGCCTCTCATTCAGGTTCCTTTACTCGCAACTTACCTAAAGTTTCACTGGCAGATAGCGGGATTATTCGCAAAAAGATCTCCGCGCCTTGTGAACGAATACGAACTGCGCGAGATTAAAGATCTGCAAGAACCTTAGAAAGAAATTTGTCCTATTCTTTCGAAAGTTTAACGGCCGTTCCGTACGCAAGGATTTCGGCCGTTCCTTTCATGATCTCGCTTGTAGTAAGTCTTACCATTATAACTGCGTCGGCGCCAAGTTTTTCAGCCTCGGATACCATTCTCTCAATCGCCATTTCTCTCGATTTTATAAGAAGTTCTTGATACCCCTTTATCTCCCCGCCAACGAGCGTCTTTAAAGATGCGGCTATGTCTACTCCTATGTTTCTCGACATTACCGTATTGCCCCTGACAAGACCAAGGATGCTTTCTACCTTCCTGTTCGGAATATTTTCTGTGGTTGTAAGAATCATCTTACTCCTCCTATATATCCATATTTTTGAATTTGAAATACGTAAATCCCAACAACAAAAAACTCAAAAGCGATAAAATCACAATTTGAATTGCACCAACTCCCGATCCATTTAGCACATCTATCGAGCCCATATAATCGAAAAGGCCAAGAAAGCGCGTTTGTGCGAACACGCCAAGTACGTAAATTCCCACAAATACGGCCAAATCTGCCAAAATTGCCCTTACCTGATCTTTCAAGATCAAAGAGAAAAAGACGCCAATCGAGTACAAAAATATCGTGCCAAAAACAGTTCTGACAGTCCAGATTAAGGCCTGTGAAACCGGCAGATTATATTTCAACATACCGGCAACTGCCAAATAAACAAGACCACCGGCAAGAACGGATATTACACAGGCAATGATTCCCCAAAAGATCTTGGCTAAAAATATTTCAAATCTTGTCGATCTTCCGTGAAGTATGTAGATGGTTCTATCCTCTATCTCTTTTGAAAATGTGGAGAATGAAAAGATTGCAGCCAAAACCGCGGCAATTTCTATAAACGTTTTGTCAAACCATTGAGAATACGAATAATAAGAAAAATCTGAAATCTTTTGTAATTGAGATTGAAGATCTTTTGGTATATTCTTGAGTTGATCCTGAACTGCCGGCATGTTGATAATATTTACGATGATATCCTTAATAGAGACAGTCAAAATCGCAAGGCCTATCATTATAATTATCATGACGATCCAGCGCGTCTTTATAAATGTCAACTCTTTTTTGTAAAGGCTCATTTTTTCTCACCATCTTTCATCAAATTCAGAAATGCATCTGAAAGGTCGTTTCCCGTTTTGTCCTTAAGATCATCGACCGTTCCGGCATAGACAATTCTTCCGGATTTAAGAATTACCATCCCATCGCAAACCTCTTCAACCTCCGAAAGGATGTGAGAAGAATATATGACGGTCTTTCCATCTATCGCCATTTCTCTTATCGTGTCCAAAACATGCTTTCTCATTACCGGATCAAGCCCCCACGTCGGCTCATCAAGCACATAAAGGGAGACATCCTGAGAAAATGCCAAAGATATGTAAAGTTTCGTTCTGTTGCCTTGAGACAATTCTCCGATCTTTCTGTCCATAGTAAGTTCAAATTTATCGGCAAATTTTTTGAATCTGTCAATCGAAAAATTAGGCGCGAAAGATGAAAAGATATCCACCATCTTTGAAACGGTTATCCACTGGTACATTTCCTTTTCTTCCGGTACAAATGAGGCGTCTTTGACTCCATCCGGAAAAGGCTCAACGCCAAGCGTCGTAATCTTTCCGGAGGTAGGCTTTATAAGGCCAAGGATGGATTTAAGCGTCGTCGTCTTTCCGGCTCCGTTGGGACCGAGAATTGCAAAGATACTTCCGGAAGGAATGACAAACGAAATTCCATCAAGCGCTTTGACTTTTCCATCGTATATCTTTGTCAGTTCATAAATCTCAACTGCTTTTTCCATCGTACGCCTCCTCGATGAGTTCATCTATCTTTTTTACGATCTCTTCCTTCGACAGGTTAAAACCCTTCATCTTCAAAACAAGTGATCTCATCTCGTCCATCAACTCATTCAGCCTCTTATCAACGGATGAAGGCGGTGGCTTGACAACGTAATTTCCAACCCCTGCTTTCGAGTCTATAAATCCATTTGACTGTAAAACGAAAAAGGCTTTGGCCACCGTGTTGGGATTGACATTCAACTCAAGCGCCAGCGTCCTTACAGAGGGCAGAAAATCACCGGGCTTGAGCGTGCCCGAGATTATCATGTCTTCAAATTCATGAACTATCTGCTTGTAAACCGGAATATTTGAATGATAATCTATTTTTATGCTTCCACCTCCATACTGTATTAGTATTATAGTACACTTTGTTTTGAATATCAACACCTCTAACATCATCGTTCTGATCAGATTTCTTTATTTTGATTTTATGGTTTAGAATATTATTTAGAATCGGAATTAGGTTGATTTAAGGAGTGTTGATTATGGCAAACAAGAATAACTTAGAATCATTCGAAGAGAAACTATGGAAAGCCGCAGATAAATTGAGAAAAAATATTGATGCCGCAGAATATAAACATGTTGTACTTGGACTCATATTTTTAAGGTATATTTCAGAAGCATTTGAAGATTTATACGAAAAACTTAAAGCAGGTGTGGGAGATTACGCTGGAGCAGATCCAGAAGATAGGGACGAGTACAAGGCAGAGAATGTTTTTTATGTCCCACCAGAAGCAAGATGGAACTATTTAAAATCGAAATCTAAAGACCCGGAAATTGGAAAAATAATAGATAGAGCAATGGAACTGATAGAAAATGAAAATCCATCTTTAAAAGGAGTTTTGCCTAAGGTATATGCAAGAGGAAATCTTGACCCAATAAATCTTGGAGGGTTGATAGACCTTTTTAGTAATATTGCTTTTGATGAGGCAAAAGAGAAAAGTTCAGATATATTAGGACATGTTTTTGAGTATTTCTTAGGAGAGTTTGCGTTAGGCGAGGGCAAAAAAGGTGGCCAGTTCTACACTCCAAGAAGTGTTGTAGAACTTTTAGTTGAAATGCTTGAGCCTTATAAGGGTAGAGTATTTGATCCATGCTGTGGCTCCGGTGGCATGTTTGTTCAATCTGAAAAATTTGTTTTGGCTCATCAAGGAAGGATAAATGATATTTCCATATATGGTCAAGAGAGCAACCAGACAACTTGGCGACTCTGCAAAATGAATCTTGCAATTAGAGAAATTGACTCATCTCAAGTTAAATGGAATCCGGAAGGTTCTTTTTTAAACGATGCCCACAAAGATTTAAAATCTGATTTCGTCATAGCAAATCCACCATTTAACGATAGTGACTGGAGCGGTGAACTTTTAAGAAGTGATGTAAGGTGGAAATATGGAATACCACCTGTTGGTAATGCAAATTATGCGTGGATACAGCATTTTATCTTTCATCTTGCACCACATGGAAAAGCCGGTTTTGTACTGGCAAAAGGGGCATTAACTACGAAACAAAAAGATGAGTACGAAATAAGAAAAAATATGATTGAAGAAGACATCATAGACTGTATTGTAAATCTTCCAGCAAAACTCTTTTTAAATACACAGATACCAGCTTCTTTATGGTTTATCAGAAAAAACAAAACATCAAGAAAAGGGCAAATCCTTTTTATTGATGCAAGGGATATGGGAGAACTTATCAATAGAAGGACAAGGATTTTAACCGAAGAAGATATAAAAAAGATTGCCGGCACCTACCATAAATGGCAACAAGAAGATGAAAATTATGAGGATATAAAAGGCTTTTGCAAATCTGCTACAATTGAAGAAATAAGAGATCTTGACTATGTGCTTACACCTGGTCGATATGTAGGACTTTTGGATGAAGAGGATGATTTCGACTTTGAAGAAAGATTTAATAAATTAAAGGCTGAATTTATTGAGCAGTTACAAGAGGAGGAGAGACTGAATAAATTAATTCTTGAGAATTTAGAAAAATTAGAGATGAAAGATGAAGAATAAAAATCAATTAGTTATTTACCAAGATGTTTATAAAAAATTGAAGTCCAACTCAGAAAAGCAACTCTTTGGCTTGACGCTCACCAATTGCATCACTAAATGTTATGCTTTAAATGAAAATAAGGAGATTTGTTAAAAATGGATAAAGACATAGTAAGTATTGAAGACATTAAAACCAAAATTTATACACTAAGGAGCGTTCAGGTAATGTTAGATAGCGATTTAGCAAAGCTTTACGATGTTGAAGTCAGAGTTTTAAATCAGGCAGTAAAAAGAAATAAAGAAAGATTTCCTGAAGATTTTATGTTTCAACTAACTGAGGAAGAATATGAAAATTTGAGATCACAATTTGTGACCTCAAGTTGGGGAGGAAGAAGATATCTTCCTTATGCTTTTACCGAACATGGAGTAGCAATGCTCTCTACAGTATTAAGAAGTAAAACTGCTATAGATGTTAGTATTAAAATTATGAAAGCATTTGTCGCCATGAGGAAATTTATTATCAAAAACGCTGAAATATTTGCCCGTTTGGAAAAGGTTGAATACAGGTTAACTGAGCACGATAAAAAATTTGAGACTTTATTTAATGCTCTTGAAAACAAAGAAGAAATTCCCACGCAAGGAATATTCTTTGACGGGCAAATTTTTGATGCCTATAAATTTGTTTGCGATTTAATCCGCTCAGCGAAAAAATCAATAATTTTAATAGATAATTACATAGACGAAAGCGTATTTACTTTATTAACTAAGAGAAAACCAGAGGTAAAAGTGATCATATTTGTTGGAAAGATAACAAAACAACTTGAACTGGATTTAAAAAAATACAATGCGCAGTATCCTTTTATTGAAATGATCGAATTAAAAAATATTCACGATAGATTTTTGATAATAGATGATAAGGATGTTTATCATATCGGAGCTTCTTTAAAAGACTTAGGCAAAAAAGTATTTGCTTTTTCAAAAATGGATAAAGCGGGTTTGAAAATTTTGGAAAAGGTAAAGGGTAAAGTATGAATGGAGGCGCTGGTATGAATGAAAAAGTGCCGAAGGGGTGGAAGAAAGTTAAGTTGAGGGAAATAGCAATAATAAATCCTTCTGAGTCATTAAAAAAAGGCCAAATTGCTAAAAAAGTTTCAATGGAAATGATTAGGCCATTTACTAAAAAAATCGATTTTTTCTTATTAGAAAGATATAATGGAGGAGTAAAATTTAAAAATGGAGATACAATAGTTGCAAGGATAACTCCAAGTTTAGAAAATGGGAAAACTGCTTTTATAGATTTTCTAGAAAATAACGAAATAGGTTTTGGTTCAACAGAATTTATAGTTTTAAGGGCTATTGATGAAAAATCAGATAAACATTTTCTGTATTATTTTGCAATCTCTCCAGAATTTAGAGATATTGCTATTAAATCTATGACAGGTAGTTCTGGGAGACAACGAGTTCAAACAGATGTAGTTAAAGAATATGAATTTTATCTTCCTCCACTTCCAGAACAACAAGCCATTGCCGATGTGCTTTCATCTCTTGATGACAAAATAGACCTTCTTCACCGTCAAAACAAAACCCTTGAACAAATGGCAGAAACTCTTTTTAGAAAGTGGTTTATTGAAGACGCAAAAGAGGACTGGGAAGAGGTGAAGTTAGGAGAAGTTTTAAACAAAATTGAATCAGGCTCCAGACCTAAAGGAGGAATAGATCCTAATTTAAAAACAGGAATTCCAAGTATTGGAGCTGAAAATATTAATGGATTAGGTAATTTTGATTTCTCTAAAGTAAGATATATTACCAATGAATTCTTTAAAAAGATAAAACAAGGCATCGTTCAAGATTATGATGTATTAATTTATAAAGATGGCGCTTATATTGGAAGAAAAAGCATGTTTGGAAAAGGTTTTCCATTTAAAAAATTTTGTGTTAATGAGCATGTCTTTATATTAAGAGTAAATGATAGACTATCGCAATTTTTCCTTTATTTTTTATTGAATGAAGAAGAATTAAGAAATTTTAATACTAACTCTGCGCAACCCGGATTAAATAAGGGTACTATGAAGAATTTATCAATAATTTTACCTCCAAAAAACACGACTGTAAAATTTGATAATTTTGTTAAACCTTTGGTTGACAAAATATTTCTTAATGGCATACAAATCCGCACCCTCGAAAATTTACGAGATGCACTTCTGCCAAAACTAATGAGCGGAGAATTAAGGGTAAAATTAGGAGATAACTATGTCTAACTTAACCGAATCACAAATTGAAAACTTTGCAATAGAACTGTTTAAAAATCAAGGTTATAATTATCTTTTTGGCCAGGATGGCGAAAATACCGTTAGGGAATCCTTTGAAGATGTCATCTTATTTGACAGATTAATAACTGCTTTAAAAAATATAAATCCAGATTTACCCCAAGATGCAGTTGAAGATGCCATAAAACAGTTAACCCGCATCCATACGACCGATTTAATAGCAAATAACGAAATCTTTCACAGAATGCTAACTGAAGGCATAAAAATTACATACCAAAAAGATGGGATTGAGAGAGGCGATATTGTATGGCTCATTGATTTTAAAAATCCACAAAATAACGATTTTTTGGTGGTAAACCAATTTACAGTTATAGAAAATCATCACAAAAGACCCGATATTGTTATCTTTATAAACGGACTGCCTCTTGTTGTGATAGAACTTAAAAATCCAGCAGATGAAGATGCAACCATTAAATCAGCCTATAACCAACTTCAAACATACAAACAAACAATACCATCACTTTTTACCTACAATGAAATTTTAATTATCTCAGATGGGCTTGAAGCAAAAATAGGAAGTTTGTCTGCCGAATACGATAGATTCATGGCTTGGAAATCTATCGATGGTAAAAAAGAGGCCTTACATGTGAATCAGATTGAAACATTGATAAAAGGGCTTTTAAATAAAGAAACTCTCATTGATTATATTAGATTTTTTATACTTTTTGATAAATCAAAAAAAGAAGATGAGAAAGGTCAAACCATTATACAAATCACAAAGAAAATAGCGGTATACCATCAATACTACGCTGTCAACAAAGCCATTGAGTCAACACTGAGGGCAATTGGTAAAAATAAAAATATAACAATTTTTAACGAATCTCCTGCAATTTATGGTTTGCCTGATGTTAAGACGCAATCAGAAGGAGACAAAAAAGCCGGTGTTGTCTGGCATACTCAAGGTTCTGGAAAATCTTTATCGATGCTTTTTTATGCAGGAAAAATAATTCAAACAATCAACAACCCAACAATTGTCGTGATCACTGATAGAAACGACCTTGATGACCAGCTTTTTGATACCTTCGCCTCTGCAACTCCACTTTTAAGACAAGAACCAGTCCAGGCCATAAACAGACAGCATCTAAAAGAACTTTTAAAAGTTAATGCCGGTGGTGTTGTATTTACAACTATTCATAAATTTTGGCCAGATGAAGGAAACGTTTATGAAACTTTATCAAATAGAGATAACATCATTGTAATTGTAGATGAGGCTCACAGGACGCAGTATGGCTTTAAAGCAAAAGTAGATAAAGAAAGCGGAGAGTTTAAATATGGTTTTGCGAAATATTTAAGAGATGCATTGCCAAATGCAACTTACATTGCCTTTACTGGAACACCAATTGAAAAAGCAGATAGAAACACTCCAGCGGTTTTTGGAAACTACATTGATATTTATGATATTGCAAACGCAGTTGAAGATGGAGTAACAGTTCCCATTTATTACGAAAGCAGACTTGTAAAAATAAACTTAGACGAAGAAGGAAAAAAACTTATTGAGGAATACGAAGAAGAACTTGACGAAAAAGGGTTATCAGAAGTAGAAAAAGCAAAGGCAAAATGGGCTAAACTTGAATCTTTAGTTGGTGCAAAACCGAGAATAGAAGAGATTTCAAAAGATATTGTAGAGCATTTTGAGCAGCGACTTGAAGCAATGGACGGAAAAGGAATGATTGTCGCCATGACAAGGAAAATTGCCGCTGGACTTTACAACGAAATAATAAGTTTACGTCCTGATTGGCACAGCGACGAAATTAAAAGAGGAAAAATAAAAGTTGTTATGACGACCTCGTCTTCGGATGAACCAGAGATTTCAAAATTTTATCTAACAAAAGAGGAAAGAAAAACATTAGCATATAGATTTAAAGACCCTAAGGATGAATTAAAAATTGTCATTGTAGTTGATATGTGGCTTACAGGTTTTGATGTTCCTTGCCTTCATACAATGTACATCGATAAGCCAATGAAAGGTCATACTTTGATGCAGGCGATAGCCCGGGTAAACAGAATTTACAAAGATAAAATAGGTGGACTTATAGTTGATTATATCGGAATTGCTGCAGATTTGAAAGAGGCTTTATCTTTTTATGCAGAAAATGGAGGAAAGGGAAAACCTGCGGAACTCCAAGAAGAAGCAGTTAAGATAATGCTTGAAAAATTTGAAGTCGTAAGGGATATGTTTTATGGTTTTGATTATAAAAAATATCTTGATGCCGATATTTCACAGAAATTAAACATTATCCTCGAGGCAGAGGATTTTATACTTGGGCTTGAAAATGGTAAAAAGAGATATATTGACGCGGTAACGGCTCTTTCAAGGGCTTTTGCCATAGCAATTCCACACCCAAAAGCCATGAGAATAAAAGAAGAAGTAGCATTTTTTCAGGCTGTAAAATCAAGACTTGTAAAATTTAACAGAAGTGAAGAAGGAGAAACGGTAGAAAATTTTGAAACTGCAATAAAGCAGATTGTAGATAAAGCCATAACGACTAATGGTGTAATTGATATATTCGACGCATCAGGCATAAAAAAGCCTGATATTTCAGTATTGTCCGATGAGTTTTTAGAAGAAATAAAAGTTATGAAACATAAAAATTTAGCCATTGAAACTCTTAAAAAGTTGATAAATGATGAAATTAAAGGAAGAATAAAAACAAATTTAGTTAAAACCAAATCCCTTAGAGAATCCCTTGAAAATTTGATAAGAAAATACAACAATAAACTTCTTACGGCAGCAGAAGTAATAGATGAACTTATAAAACTCGCTAAAGAAATTAAGGAAAGCGATAAAGAACCAAAAGAAATGGGACTTTCTGATTATGAATACGCCTTTTACTGCGCGGTTGCGGACAACGAAAGCGCAAGAGAACTTATGGGAAAAGAGAAATTAAGAGAACTTGCAGTTGTCCTTTATCAAAGTGTCAAAGAAAATGCAACTATAGACTGGCCTATCAGAGAAAGTGCAAGATCGAAATTAAAAGTGATAATAAAAAGAACGCTTAGACACTATGGCTATCCGCCGGATATGCAGCAACTTGCCACAGAAACAGTTCTCAAACAGGCCGAACTCATAGCCAGCGAAATTACCCCTAATTAATTCTTTTGGGTATTTCCATCGTCAATTGCTTACTTTTAGATTATTATATAACCTACCGGATATCCCTTATAAAGTGAATCTATAAAGTCTCTAACTTTTGTAGAACTCCAAACAAAAGGTCTTTAATTTCAGGAATTGCAATTTCATTACTTTGTATCCAAGAAAGAATATGTTGAATTGGATGCTGATTAACAGAAAAATTTTGATTCATCATTCTTATTCCCCCTATTCCGTAATTTAGTAAGAAAAGATCGTGAAATTTCATAATAAAATATAACATAAATAGTATGTTCCACGAAAGTGATCAAGTGATCAGTTGTAAAAATTCAATCAGAAATTGTGCGCTCATTAAAAGTGATCATACCTACAAAAACATTTGTTATCCATGTGATAAAATATCCATAAGGAAGGTTGAAAAATGAAAAAAGGTAATATCTTTCTTTTAACGCTTGTAACAATTTTGGTTGCAGGAGGACTACTTTTTTGGTACCTAAAACCCATGAACGTCATGCCGCAGGCCTTAGAGGCAATGAAATCAAATGATTCTGTTAAGGTCACTTACGAGAATTGGATAGCCTTCACCCCAAGAGACGCTACACCGACTGTCGGGTTTATCTTTTACCCCGGTGCAAAGGTTGATCCTCGATCATACGCTCCTGAAATGAGTGAGATAGCATCACATGGATTCCTTACGGTTATAGTTCTTATGCCGCTAAATTTGGCGATTTTTGGCGTAGACAAAGCCGGTGAAGTTATAAAAGATTATCCATACATCAAAAAATGGGTAATTGGAGGACATTCTCTCGGAGGAGTTATAGCCGTCAGTTACGCAAAGAATAACAAAAATAAAATAAATGGAATAGTTCTGTGGGCATCTTATCCGGATAATTCAGATGATCTTTCTAATTCTTCAATTCCAGTACTTGTAATCTATGCCACCAACGATGGTCTTGCTACACCTCAAAAGATAGAAGATGCAAAGCATTTGCTTCCTCAAAATACCGAATATGTCAGGATCTTGGGAGGAGATCATGCACAATTTGGATGGTACGGAGATCAGGATGGCGATAATCCTGCGACTATAACGAGATCAGATCAACAAAAGATAATCGTCAATGCAACTCTTAATTTTCTTAAAGATATTTCCTTATCTTATCGCTGAAAAGAATAACTGAATTTGTAGGTGCGGATTTCGAAATAAGTGAAGAAAGAATCATGATTGTCACGTTCAAAATAAAAGAAGGTTTTCAATTTGATGCCTCGAAAGAAGATATAATAAAATCAGCGAATAACTTACAAATGTATGCTTTTCGCTTTGGAACGTTGGAAAGTTGGAAATAAGATCGAAGAAGATAAGTTAATCGATTTTTATCTTGACCCATCAGCAGAGGATCACGAAGAGATCGTTGAATGGGCAGGAGAAGATTTTGATCCAGACAAATTTGATATCAAAGAAATAAATCCCCGTCTTAAAATGCTTCAAACTGACTGATGAAAAGGCGCAAAAAATTCGGTGTTTTCGATCAAAAATTTTCGGTGTTGACAAGTGATCGCACTCACAAAAGTATTTGTTATCCATGTGATAAAATATCCATAAGGAAGTGATTTTTCTGAACATAAAGGAATTCAAAAAACAATTTATAGTTTTGAGAAATAAAGGTTATGTGGAATCTCTGAGAAAGGGTCCTACTGGAGTAGGGAAAACTTTAGAAAGTTATATGGGACTTAAAGAAAATAATCTTGATTTACCGGATCTCGGGAACATAGAATTAAAGGCTCATCGTGATAATTCAATGAATTTGATAACATTATTCACTTTCAATAGAGGAGCATGGATTCTAAACCCATTAGATGCAGTGCGGAGATACGGTACAAAAGATAAAAACGGTAGATTAGGGCTTTATTTTACCATGTCTTTCCAAGTTAATAGCGCTGGATTATTTCTTTATTGTGATACTGAAACTGTTAGTGTAAGACATATAGATGGTACAACAATTGCTAAATGGAAATTTTCTGATCTCGAAGAACAGTTTATCAAAAAAATGCCAGCATTGATATTGGTAAAGGCAAGAGTAGAATACAGAAAAGATAAAGAATGGTTTTATTTTTATTCTGCCGAATTACTCAAAGGCACAACTTCTTTCATAATAAATGAGCGAATTAGAGATGGTACTCTTTTGATAGATTTACGTCTTCACGATAAAGGAACTATGGCACGAAATCACGGTACTGGATTTAGAACTTATGAAAAGTATTTAACGAATTTTTTTAAGACAAGGGAGGTTATAGTTTGATAAAAACGGAAGATTGGACTTTTAATGGTGAAAACACACGAGATTACACTCACATTTATCACGATTATCCAGCCAGAATGATACCACAAATACCAAGAAAAATACTTAGTATGCTAAACTTAAATAAGGGAATATTATTTGATCCTTACTGTGGGACAGGTTCTTCTTTAGTTGAGGGTTTATTACTTTCTCTGGATGTTGTAGGAACTGATATAAATCCATTGGCACAACTTATAGCCAAGGCAAAAACTAATTATTCAATGGATCCTAAGCAGATCAGAAAAGCAATAGATGACTTCATATATTTTTCTGTATATCCTAATCTGACTCCTGCTATTCCTAACGTTAAAAATATATCATTCTGGTTCAAAGAGGATGTTATAGAGTCGTTGGGAATGATTCTTGCTTACTTGCAAAAAATAGAAAATGAAAATATCAAAATATTTTTTAGCGTTGCCTTCAGTGAAACGGTAAGATTGAGTTCTAACACAAGAAGAGGAGAATTTAAATTATTTAGATATAACAAACAGTATCTTTCTAACTTCAATCCAGATCCATTTAAAATTATGGCAGAGAAATTAGAAAAGAATTATTTAGGATATCTTGCTTTTAAACGTCATATGGATCTTCTTGAATATAGACCCAAAGCAGATATCTACTCTTTTAATTCGGTTAAAGACATTCCTAATGAATTTATACCAAGCAATTATGCCGATATAGTTATTACTTCTCCTCCGTATGGAGATTCTCATACAACAGTTGCTTATGGTCAATACTCAAGATTATCTATCGAATGGTTAAGTCTTTCTAATTCAAGTGAAGATGTTGACAAAACTTCTATGGGCGGTAGTAGAGCCCCCCAAATTATTAAATTTGAGTGTTCACCTCTTGATTTAGCAATTGAAGAAATAGGAAGCAAAAATGAAAAAAGGGCCAAAGAGGTTGTATCATTCTATATCGATCTTCGACAATCTATAAAGAATGTATCTAAAATAGTAAAACAAAATGGATATGTTTGTTATATCGTGGCAGATAGAACAGTCTCAGAAGTTATGCTGCCAACGTCAGAAGCAATAAAGTGCTTTTTTAATGATGAAGGATTTCAAGAATTTGGTACTTATTTAAGAAATATACCAAATAAAAGAATGCCAATGTTAAATAGCCCAACGAATGTATCTGGAAATAAAAGTAAAACTATGACTAAAGAATTCATAATAATAATGAAGAAAATATCTTAAAATTTAATTTTTTACTTCCATTTGGTCGCGGGTTATCTGCCAGTTCATTCATGGAATCCAGCATCTCGAGGATCAAATTCTTTGGCAGTTTTTTGATGATCTTTTGAACGTTGTGATGAATTAGAATTTCGTATTTCCTCAAATCAGACCTTCATCTTTTAATTCTTTTTCAAACTTTTTAAGAGATATCGCAGTATCCGGATTTCTTTTCCATTCTTCATACACATCGTTTGCATGTTTTTCGACTCTTTTGTCCTCAAGAATTGTCTTTATCTCGGCATAATCTTTGTATGGAATGACAACAGCAACAGGTTTGCCGTTTCTTTCAACAACCACGTCGTCTCCGGTATAGATATCGTCCAGCAATGTCCGCCATTTTTGCCGTACTTCTTTACTGCTAAACACTTTCAATTTTTACCACATCTTTCACATATTATATACAATAATTATTATATAACTTTTATAAAATGGTATCAACTGTTGTATAAAGTCGAGCATAACCTCTGGAAGTACATCGAAGAACAGATAAATCTCGGTCTCTGACAAAGATGCCGATATATGCGTCATACGACGTCGTGGCCACGTAGAGGAGATTTATTTTCCCGACTATTTTAAGGTAAAACTAAGCCGGCTTTCGCCGGCTTGATTATTTGTTTTTCAAATTATTCTGGAACCGTTACAAGCCATCCTACGGGGGCGCCCGCTATCGGATGGGAAAGGGTACCTATCTGACCATTGAATTCTATTTTTGGTGGTATGGGATTTTTGGAAACCACAAAGGACGTTGTTGTGTCGAGATATTGTGCCTGTGATGTGATTTGACTTGATGAAAAATAGAAGATCACCGGCTTTGAGAACTTTCCTATCAAAGCACCAGTTGTAAGGTCTGTGACTTTAAAAGCAAAGGCATAAAGCACTTTTTGATTTGATGGAACATACTTTTGCCATGAGGTTGGGGTCGCAGTGAGCAATTCGAATTTAACCGGAACATTTCCAAATGCACCTTCGGGAATGTTTATGGAAGCGTTACCAAGTGTAAGAACCGCATTTTGATCAGGTTGAATTATTATCGACGCGACCACATTGGGAAATCCATACATCGTAAAATCTGGAACTGCTGCAATGGCTACAGACGCCGCTATTAAGAACGCAGATAAAATTGAAATTGTTAGAAACTTTTTCATTTTTTCACCTCCGAAAACGATTTTCATTTTTATTATACCACAAAATCGCAAAAATGAAAATCGTTTTTTATTAATAAATTCTATTTTATGACTTTTTCTATCATTTCAAGGTCTGTGAATGCAAGGTAAGGATCACCCAAAACTGGTTTTTGGCGTTTAACGACGCAATTGTAAAAGTCTTTGAATTCTTCTGCGAAGAAATTTGTCGGAGGTATTGGATATTCTTTGACATCTTCGCCCTTTACGATCGTGATTTTAGAATTTTTCATCTTTAAAAACCCGAGGGATCCATAAATTGAAAATTCATTTTCTCTGTAATCAGGTGCGTATGTAACAGAGTAGGTGCCAAAACCATTTTCATACTTTATGCTCATGATCATCGTGTCGTAAGCATCCGTAAAGTTGGAGATCTGCTTTGCAAATCCGACGACAGAAAGATATTTGCCAAAAATCGCGTTCAAAAATGCGACGTGGTGAACACCACCATCTGAAAGAAAGCCCCCAACATGTGCTGGATGTTTTCTCCATTCAGTTTTAGCGTATTTGCTATCTTTCGTTGGAATAACGAGTTTGTAATCGAAAAAGGCCACCTCCCCGATTTCGGAAAGATGATCTTTTATTATCTTTATGGCCGGATCGTGTCTGTGACTTTCGGCGATGTAGAGTATCCTTTGCGGATATTTTTCCTGAAGTTCAAGTACTTTTCGTGCGCTTTGGGTGTTTTCGGCGATGGGTTTTTCACAAATCACGTCCCAGCCTTTTTCAAAGGCGATCTTTATCATATCGTAATTCAAATTTACCGGTATCGCTATGTCGACAACGTCTATGTCCTTCATCTTCGAAGGATCATCGAAAGCGACGACATCACTCCCACACTCATTGGCAAGCGATGCGGCATGATCTATGTTTCTGCTTGAAATTGCCTTTATCTCGTAAAGCGCATCGAGAGTTCTTAGTGCGGGAAGATGCAACTCTTTTACCGCTATGCCCGATCCGATTATTCCCAACTTCAATTTTCTCATAATTTTCACCTCCATATTTTGATCTTACCATGCAAACTTTAAGACGTGAAGAGTTTATTGACAATTTCAAATTGCCAATTTTCCATGCCACGAGCCACGTGCAACCTGCCAAATCACCTGCCGGAATTTATGACTCAAAATTGAAGTCAAATTTGGGTATAATAAGATTTGAATACATATCGAGGAGGTCAAAATGTACAAAATTGTGCTTTTGAGACACGGAGAAAGTTTGTGGAACAAAGAAAACAGGTTTACAGGCTGGACGGATGTGGATCTTACCGAAGGAGGAATTCAGGAGGCTCACAGTGCAGGTAAAATTCTCAAAGATTCAGGTTATCATTTCGATATCGCCTTCACATCTGTACTTAAAAGGGCCATAAGAACGTTGTGGATAGTACTCGATGAAATGGATCTTATGTGGATACCCTTTCAAAATTCATGGAGATTGAATGAAAGACATTACGGTGCATTGCAAGGGTTGAATAAGGCCGAAACTGCGCAAAAGTACGGCGACGAGCAGGTAACTTTGTGGAGAAGATCGGCAGACATAAGGCCACCGGCCCTTGATAAAAATGATCCAAGGTACCCAGGCCACGATCCACGGTACGCGAGTTTGAAAGAGTCTGAACTGCCTCTTACCGAAAACCTCATAGACACGATAAACAGGGTGATACCTTACTGGAATTCAACGATAGCGCCCACGATAAAATCTGGAAAGAAAGTCATCGTCGTCGCCCATGGAAACAGTTTGAGAGGATTGGTAAAGTATTTAGACAATTTGTCAAACGAAGAGGTAATCGCTCTTAACATCCCGACGGGAATTCCTCTTGTGTATGAACTTGATGATAATCTAAAACCGATAAAGCATTATTATCTTGGCAATCAGGAGGAGATCGAGAAAAAAGCCGAGGCCGTTGCCAATCAATCAAAAGCAAAGTAAAGCCTTCACAAAAATAGGAGGGAACCTTTACTATGGCGCTAAAGATAAGAACGATTGAAAAAACGGATGTCGATGGGTTTTACGAATTGAGAAACTGTCCCAATGTGAGTGCGAACACGCTTGCGATGTCATAAGAAACGGAGAATATATCGACGCCTATTTGATGGCCCGGGTGAAACAATAGAAAAAATTACAAGGTTTTTTCTTTGTCTAAAATTATCGTGCAATTTGTCTGAAGCGATGAGACAAATAAGTTTTCAACTGTAAGGACGCCAAGGCCGTATAAAACAGGAAACGGATCGTGGGTAATAAGAAAATACAGACCAACTCCACCGACGACGAACATTTCTATCATCCCGACGGTAGGCGCACTTATGCTGACCTTCCCCCACGGGTATTCTTTAGAGGATACAACCCATGAAAAGAAATTTCGATTTATCGAGCAGTTAAGCATCGTTATTCCGTATGGCAATTTATCGATGTAATTCCGGTTGAATGTGAATACAAGATGTTCAAAGTCAAAGACTGAATAGTGATCCAACGCTCCGTCCTTGACGGCGGAATGAAAATCGACCTTTGTACCGAAGATCGTATGGCTTTCCACGGTGGCAGACAGGGTGTAAGGTAAATTTAACCAATTTACAACGTTTGTTGAACTTGCAGTCCCTGCAAAGGAGACAATTCCAAAAAGTATCACAAAACTAAAAATCATAATACCTTTTTTCATTTTATAACCTCCTCTATTTTTTTAGCCTTGAAGTGCAAATGCATTGCCTGATCGACAAGTATTGGATCGTCTTTGTATCTTAACTCATTCTCGACGATCTCGTTGAATTTCGAATGAAGACTCTCTTCGTAAGGACCAAAGGTAATTATTCCGGATATTTCGATAACTTTGAATTTATGATCCTCGAGAAGTTGTGAAAGCGTTTTAGAGGTGAAAAGTCTCGTTTTGAATGTGATATCAACATCTGGATCGCCTATGAAGATAACAGGATTCCTTTCGATGGCATCGATCTTTTCAAACTCTCCCATCCTTGAGAGGTCTTTGATGAAAAAATATTTGGAATCAACCGTCCCCGTAAAGATTCCATTAGGCTTCAAGGCTTTGTGAATTCTATTTAGCCCCTCTTCAAGATCGTCTAAATAACTCAAAACATCACCTTGGGCATTGATAAGATCGAATTCTTGGAAAAAGTTCATATTTTCGGCCTTACTTTGGACAAATTTTATCTTCATGCTATTGACTTTCTCTTTCATGACCTCGATCATCGCACCTGAAGGCTCGACGGCCGTAACTTCCATTCCCTTCTTGGCAAAATAAAGGGCCCATCTTCCGGTACCCGCGCCAAGATCCATGATGTGCATAGATCCCGAGACAATTTCATCGAGAATATTTCGAATTATCTCATGATGGACATTCCATGTGATACTCTCGTACATTTCATCGTATTTTCTGGCTATTCGTTCGTAAAAATCATACGATCTTGCCATATTTTTCACATCACTTCAGAATCCTTAATTCGATCTTATCATATAAAATTGGATGGTGTATTATATAGATGATCTGTAAAATGGAGGTATGAAATGGCCTACAGGATGATCGAAGAGATTCACGAAACCCTCGAGGTGATAGAACGTCTTATTTCAAATGAGAGTAAAAAGATAGAGAAAATCGCGAATGTTTTCAAAAACTTATCTCCCTCAGTTATGATAGCGGCAGGGCGCGGAACATCTGACAACGCGTGTATTTACGGTCAGTATCTTTTTGAATCGGAAATCGGCATACCCGTAGCGCTTGCTCTCGGATCTCTTTACACACATTACAAAATGCCACCGAATCTTAAGAATGGAGTTGTGATGGGCATATCTCAGTCTGGAGAGACCGAAGACGTTTGTGAGATACTCAGGCAATCGGCGAACCAAGGAGTCTTCACATTTGGAATAACTAACAATCCAGAAAGCACAATGACAAAAATTCTTGGAAATAACGCGATCTTCATGAATGCCGGGGTCGAAAAAAGTGTGGCGGCGACAAAGACTTTTACTGCCTCAATGGCCGGTGTGCTTTTACTTGCATATGCTGTAAAGGGGAAAAAATTTGAGGTGGAAGATCTCAAGGTTATGTACGAAAAGATCTTCAATCGCGAAGAGGAAATACGCGATCTTTCTCAAAGGTATTCATTTGCAAGAGATTTGGTTATAATAGGGACAGGCTTTAACTACCCAGTGGCACTCGAGAGTGCGCTTAAGTTGAAAGAGACATGTTACATAAGTGCGCAAGGTCTGTCATCGGTTGATCTTGTTCACGGTCCTCTTGCCATGTTAGATCCGGATATTCCAGTCTTGATTTTTGCGCCGAACGATTCGACGATCGAGTTGAGCGCAAAAGTTGTTGAAAAAATAAAGGAGACAGGATCGCATACGCTTATCATCTCGGACAATGACGAATTGTTAAAAAAGGGCGATCTTTCATTCAAAATACTTCCGTCAAAAAAGGAACTATACCCGTTTGAAAACGCACTGTTCATCCAGTTATTTGCCTTCAATCTTTCGATTTCCAAGGGTTTGAACCCGGATGTTCCAAGATTTTTACACAAGGTTAGCAAAATATAAGAGGTGATTGAAATGAGAACGATAGAAATAGGAAACGGTGAAATAAGATCTTCTGAAATCGCGCTTGGATGTATGAGAATTGCCGATATGTCCGTAAAAGATGTCTCGAAGTTGATAAATACCGCCCTTGAAGAAGGTATAAATTTCTTCGATCACGCGGACATTTACGGTGGAGGAAGGTCCGAGGAAGTTTTTGGAATGGCGCTAAAAGAGGTGAAGGAAAGAGAGAAGATCTTCATCCAAACAAAGTGCGGCATAAGAGATGGATATTACGATTTTTCAAAAGATCACATTCTTGAGGCCGTCGAAGGTAGTTTGAGACGTTTGAAGACCGACTACATAGACGTACTTTTGCTTCACAGGCCCGATGCACTTGTCGATCCTGAAGAGGTTGCCGAAGCCTTTTCTATACTGCACTCAAGCGGAAAGGTAAGAAATTTTGGAGTGAGCAATCACAATCCCATGCAAATAGAATTGCTCAGCCAGTATCTAAACCAGAGAATAATCATAAATCAATTGCAACTTAGCATAACAAACACCGGCATGATAGATGCGGGATTGAATGTCAACATGCAAATCGACAAGTCCATCGATCGTGATGGAAGTGTGCTCGATTATTGCAGAATTAGTGGCATTACAATTCAAGCATGGTCTCCATTTCAATATGGCTTTTTTGACGGAGTCTTTTTGGATAACCCAAAATTCAAAACTCTAAACGATGAAATAGACAAGGTTGCAAAGAATTACGATGTCCCCAAAAGTGCCATACCGATAGCGTGGATATTAAGGCACCCAGCAAAAATACAGCCAGTCATAGGTACAACAAATCCAAAACACCTTAGAGAAATATGTCAGGCATCTAACGTGAATCTGACAAGAAAGGAATGGTACGATCTTTACAAAGCGGCAGGAAACAAATTGCCTTAAGATTCCGGACTTTTCTTTGTTCTCAGAAGAGATGTGTACGATCCTATAAGGCTTAATATTCCTGAAAGGATCATTATAATTCTAAACCCGTTCTCAAATGCTGAAACATCGACCTGAGATTTAACTGTAACCCCCGAGAACATTTGAAGAAGCATGGAATGAGGAAGGCTCACAGAAAGTATAGCGCTTGCGAGGGCAAGGCTTAACAACTGGCCTGTGAATCTCATCGTACCAAGTGTCCCCGAAGCGACGCCGACCTTGCTTGTATTTACAGACCCCATAACAGAATTCGTGTTCGGCGCCGAAAATAGGCCAAATCCAACTCCAAGGATACCAAGTGGGATTGCAATCGATGCAATTCCACTTTTTGTGTTGATGAATGATAAAATGAAGAACGCAATCGCTATTATAAGCATTCCAGCAGAGGCTATGCCGCGAGATCCATACCTGTCAGACAACTTTCCACTTATCGGAGAGAAGATGACCATCAAAATAGGCTCAACCATTAAAAGCATTCCGGCGATGAAAGGTGGATAACCGATCACCATCTGTAAAAATATTGAAAATACAAAGGTTATAGAAAAAGTACTTACGTAATTCAAAAATGCCGTGAAATTTGCCGCCGCAAAGGTCCTATTTGCGGTAAAAAGCGATATGTCGAGCATCGGACTTTGTACGCGCCTTTCGTAAAGCACAAATGCAAAGATCAGCATGAGCCCGACGATAAGCAGATAAACAGTGCTTGTAAAATCATATATCTGGCCCAAACTAAGATAAAGCACAATTGAAAAGATGCTTCCCGTAAAAATCAAAGAACCTGCCACGTCGATCTTCTCTTTTTTCTTTATCTCATCGATCTTAATTCTTTTCATGTAAATAAAGGTAAGGATTAAAGCACCGATTGCTATCGGAATGTTGATTAAAAAAATGGCCTGCCACAAGAAAAATTGTGTCAGTATCCCTCCAAGGACAGGCGCCATTGTCAATCCTAAGTATACGGACATAGCATTTATGCCAAGTGCCCATCCTCTTCTTTCTTTTGGATAAACGATACTTATTATGGCAGTGGCATTTGTGCCTATCAAAGCACCTCCAAAGCCCATCACAAAACTCGAAATTATCAAAAAATAAATGTTGTCCGCGATAGATGCGAGAAGGGCTCCAATCGAGAAGATGATAAATCCTATTCTGTAAAATCTAATCCTGCCGTACATATCTGACAAACGGCCGAGGAGAATCATAAAGGTGGGAAGGGCGATAAGGTAAGCCATCGGTACCCATACGATGTCGGTAAAGGTCGAATGAAAGGTGCCGGCTATTTTCGGAACGGCAAAACTTATCAAACTACTCGTGAAAGGAGTCAAGAATGATCCCAAAGAAGTTACAAAAAGCGCTTTAACCTTCTCGTCCTTTCCCATTATATTCTCCCTTAATTGAACTGACTTTTTATGGCAAGATACATTCCGTACCATGCGAGAAGTGCCGTTGCAATGCCTTCATATCCCGCTATGGTCGTAACAACTTTATTGCCCGTGTACTGGGCTATATCAAGTAAAAGAAAGAGAAAAAAGACGAGAATGAAGATAGATATAGTCGTTTTGTCATGGGTTTTAAAAGAGATGATCGACATTATGGCACTGAAAATAGTCCATGAAACGAAAGTTATGCCGAGAATCGGGCCAAGATCATTCCCGCTCATAAGATGAAGTGCAGGAGCATACATAAGGAATGAAAAAGCCATCCAAAAGGCACCGTAACCTGTAAATGCAGTCATTCCGAATGTATTACCCGTTTTGAATTCAAAAAGTCCTGCGATAAACTGGGCAAGACCTCCGTAAAAAATCCCAAGTGGCAACGCCGCAAGTAAAGCCTGCGGAACAAGTCCCGCGTTTGCAACGTTAAGAATAAAGGTTGTCAGAGCAAATCCTCCCAATCCTACTGCGCCAGGGTTAGAAAATTTTTCTTCTTTCATTTTTGCCTCCACAATTGAATTTAAGAGATATATTCTAAATTATATTCAACATTTGTAAACTTTACAAGCAAAAAGGTGATCCATTAAAGATGGATCACCTTTAATATGTATAATTCTAAATTTTTTCAGTTTCAATTGAACTTATCTTTTCTGCCTCTTTAACTGCAATTTCAAGGTCTTCTGTTTTATGACCTGACTTGAGTGCTAAGAAATAAAATACAAGATAGACTCCAATCATAAGAATCGTATCCCATGGAAAAGGTATAATCGTTTGCATTCCAAAAGCGCCTAAGTAGGATACGACTTCCGTTACAAAGAACATTCCAAATAACCAATACGAACTTGTAAAAAGTATCTTATATTTCTCTGAAACTCTTGACGCTGTAAGAGCGGTAAAAGTGAACCATACTACGGCCATTAAAGCAAGTCCTACAAAAAAGTAAATCGTTTTTGTATCAGTTGTTTCCTTAGATGCCGGATAAAGCACAAAAAGGTAGTTGAAAACAAGAATAAAGCCTGTTACAACAAATTCAACAATTCCGACTGTGTAAGCGAATATTTTAGATAGGCCAAGTTTTTGTCGAGCGTAAAGGAAATAAAAAACAGGTATGCCAAGTAAGACTGTGTAGAAAACCATTGTAAGTGTTGAAATACCAGACCAGTACATTATAAGTGCACCGGAGACAAAACCAATCGGTGCTATTACAGAGGCGTATGGCAATCTAAAAGGTCTGCGAAGATCCGGAGCGTATTTTCTAAATGTCATTAACATAATTGGTCCCATAAGATAGGTTAAAACCATAGAACTTGATATAAAACCTATAAAAAGGTACCACGACGGAAATGGAAGGAAAAAGATCATTCCCAGCAAAGTCGATGTTATAAGCGCAATGTAAGGAATCTTCGTTTTTTTATGTATTTTTAGCAATCCGAGAGGATAATAACCATCTGCCGCTATACCGTAAAGCGTTCGCGCGCTGCTACCCGAATATATCCATCCAGTTCCTGCCGGTGAAACAAATGCGCTTATAAGTAAGAAGTAAGCGAAAGCTCCAAATAACGCTATACCGGCATTTTGCAATTCTACAAAATAAGGAGCGGAACCAAGGGAACTCGTAGTAAGATTAGACCAGTTAACACCATTCGGCCATTTTAACGCTCCAATGAATCCGATTTCTAACATTGTGTACATGACTATCGATACAGCGATAGATAAAACAGTCGCTATTGGTATATCTCTCTGGGGATTTTTGGCTTCTCCACCAAAATTGAGAGCCTGTCTAAATCCAAGAAAAGAAAAAACTATTCCGGCTGTTGGTATGGCATAGAAAATGCTTCCAACTCCCTGTGGAAAAAATCCACCATGATTTACGAAATTCGATTTGTTCAGGATAAAGAAGAGAAAGGCAAAGGTAAAAACTGGGATTATGAATTTAACCCATGTCATAATCGTATTGAACTTTGCAAGAAATTTTATCCCAAACCAGTTGATCAGAAAAAAAGCCACCAAAAGGAGTACGCCATAAAATATACCTAAAGGTGTTAAAACAGACACACCATTTACCGTATGAAAGAGCCCTTTTACATAGGTCGAGGCATAAGAAAGTATAGCCTCAGATTCGACCGCTGGAACTGTTAACGCCCCAAGCAAATACGCCCATCCCATTATGTACCCAACATAACCGCCATAAGCGTAATGGGGGTAACGAACTATACTTCCACTTTTTGGGAGAGCACTCGTTATCTCCGCAAATGAAAGCGCTATAAAGAGTACTATACTGCCACCTATTATCCACGAAATTATGGAAGCAGGTCCCGCAACTCCGGCAGCGGCCACACCACCAAGCAACCATCCAGATCCAACTATTCCACCAAGAGATAAGAAGAAAAGGTCTTGAAGTGTAAGGGATTTTCTGAGTTGCTTGTCAGACTCACGCGCAATTTCTTCCGCTGTCCTCTTTCCTTCGATCTTTACTTTTGACAATTAAAACACCTCCAAAAATAATAACATTGTGCCAATTATAATAAACAATTTAAACTTTTCAGTTAAAAATGAATATATTTTTATTTACTCTTTATTTTTTATTTAAATATAAAGAAATAAATACTCGTTGATTAAACTTTTTCCCATTTCTCAATGGGCCCATCAACAGCGTAAAAGATGGGATTTACATCTGGATAATCCACAGGTTCTAATTCATTTAACTTATCCGGATCTCTTTTTCTCAATTTTTTTCTCAAATGGTCGAATTCGTATTTTAACTGACCATAAGTTACTGGCAATTTTTGATCTATCGATTGATGTGAAAACTTTGATCCGTCAAATTTGTATCCTCTTTTCAAAGCCTCTTTGTAGATCGATTCGATGTATGCGTTTATGTATTTCAAAGGATCGGGGGAATTTTTAAATCTTAAAAGTTGAGGATGGTTTACGTACCCTCTTGTTTTACCCTCAAGCACAGCCTTTGCAAGCAAGGATTCGCGCCATACCGCAACAAGGCCTTTCTGGTCTAAATACGAAGGATGTATACTCCACAGTCTCAAATTTATCTCTCCTTTCTATTATTTACAATTCTATACCAAAATTTTTAAAAATCGAATGATTTGAAATATTTGTGTTCATTTTTAAGAAGAATTTAGTATAATTCTATCTAATAAAGGAGGTTCAAATGAAGATAGGGATAATAGGTGTCGGAAATATAGGAACGATAATCGCAGAAGCTCTTATCCACGATCATGAACTTGTACTTGTGAATAGAAGAACGGAAAAATTGAAAAGATTCCAAAACAAAGCCCAAATTTTTTCAAAAATAGAAGAAATGCCGGACGTGAACATATTGTTCTTTTGCGTAAAACCACAGGACGCGATAAGCGCACTCAAAAGAATAAAAGTAAAGAGTGACCTGATCATAAGCACCGTAACCGGACTAAAAATATCCGCGATAAAGTCCTATCTCAATGGAGATATCGTTAGAATCATGCCCAATATACCCATATCTATAGGAAAAGGCGTTGTCGGCATAACATACTCCGAAGAATTTCCCGAAGATAAAAAACAAACCGTTAAATCTTTACTTTCAAATTTCGGAGTGCTTGTCGAAATAGAGGAAAAACATTTCGCGGCCGTCACGGCCTTAAGTGGAAGCGGCCCTGCCTTTATCTTTGTCATAATAGAGGCACTTGTCGATGCCGGCATGAAACTTGGTCTCTCTTACGATACATCCATGGAACTCGTCATAGAGACGATAAAGGGATCTGCAGAGTTACTTCAAAAAGAAGGAAAGCATCCCGGAGAGTTTCGCCATTTAGTTACCTCTCCGGGAGGGACGACTATAGAGGGCATATACTCTCTCGAGCGTGAAGGATTAAGGGGAATACTCATGAAAATGATCATCGATACCTACAAAAAGGCGTTAGAGTTGCAAGGTGATTCGCATGAAAGTTGAAGAACTCGCAAAAAAGGTTGCTCAGGTAAAGAAATCGATTGGCCTTATGAACAGTCAAAGGAAGAATGAGGCTTTGAGATCGATTGCCGACGCAATAGACAAAAACAGAAAAAAAATCCTCGAAGGTAACAAAGTGGACGTTGAAGTCTCAAGGAAGAATGGGATGGCTGAACCAATTATAGACAGATTGCTTTTGAACGATAAAAGGATAGATTCGATGATAGATTCGATAAATAGAATAATAGATCTCGATGACCCTGTCGGAAAAATAGAAAACGGATGGACCTTGCCGAATGGATTGAGAATAATGAAGGTTAGAGTTCCAATAGGGGCCATCGGCATGATCTACGAGGGGAGACCAAATGTCACGGTAGATTCAGCGATATTATGCTTAAAAAGTGGCAATGCAGTACTTCTAAAGGGCAGTTCCTCGGCCCAGAACAGCAATTTGGCCCTCGTCGATGCGATAAAATCAGGACTTAAGATGGCGAACTTCGATCAAAGTGCGGTAGAACTCATCAATGATACATCGCACAAGGCCGTCGAAGAGATGATAAAGATGAGAGAATATCTCGATCTTGTAATTCCTCGAGGAGGCAAGTCTCTCATAGATTTCGTAGTTCAAAATGCAACTGTTCCAACCCTCGAGACCGGCGCCGGAAATTGTCATATCTTCGTCGATGAATCCGCAGATTTAAATATGGCATTAAAAATAATAGAAAATGCAAAAGTCCAAAGGCCGGGTACATGTAATGCCGCAGAGAAGGTATTGATTCATCAAAAGGTGGCCGGGGCCTTTCTTCCCATGATCTACGATAAACTCAAAGCGCTAAACGTCGAAATGAGAGGATGCGAGGAATCCATCAGGATAGTTCCATCTATGAAAAAGGCAACGGATGAAGACTGGTCGACAGAATATCTCGATCTCATACTCGGCATCAAAATCGTCAAAGACATAGACGAGGCGATAGATCACATAACGAAATACGGTACAAAGCATTCGGAGTCTATAATAACTAACAATTACCAAAATGCACTTAAATTCACATCTGAAATTGACGCAGCGGCAGTCTACGTCAACGCATCGACGAGATTTACGGATGGTGGAGAGTTTGGGTTCGGTGCCGAAATAGGAATAAGTACCCAAAAACTCCACGCTCGAGGTCCAGTTGGATTGAATGAATTAACATCTTACAAATACATAATTCATGGAGAAGGGCAGATAAGGTTATGAAATGTGTCGTTAAATTCGGAAGCAACCTGCTTGTCGGAAAAGATGGAAGGATAGACGAAGTTTTTATCGAAAAAATCGCGTACGAAGTTTCAAAGGCTATGGATGAGGGCCACGAGATCTTCATAGTTTCGTCAGGGGCTAAGGCCGGTGGATACGGTATACTCAAATCGAAGGGTGTAAAACTTTCAGAAAAACAGGCACTTTGCGCCATAGGTCAGATAGAACTCATGAAGATCTATTCGGAGAAATTCAAAAAATTCGGTAAGGTTGTATCCCAATTGTTGCTCACAAGAGAGGATTTCTCGAACAGAAAAAGGTTCATAAATATAATGAATACTGTAAATTCGTTAAAACATTTTGGAGTCGTTCCGATAATAAATGAAAATGATACCGTGGCGACGGAAGAGATCAAAGTCGGAGATAACGATACACTTTCGGCCTATTTATCCATCGGGCTTAAGGCAGACATTCTTGTGTTGTTCTCGGTTGTCGATGGAGTCTTAGATCAGGAAGGAAATGTGATAAATGAATTCGATGAAGAAAAAAATATAGCAAACTTAGGAAGAACAAATTGGGGAAGTGGTGGAATTTCAACGAAGATAAAAGCCGCAAAGATGGCATCGGAGGCCGGTATAACTGCCATTATAACGAATGGAAAAAAGATGAATTTGACGAATATATTAAACGGAAAGATAGAAGGAACGATCTTCAAACCTTCAAAAAAGCCAAATGCGAAAAAAGCGTGGATCGGTTTTGTTGCACGTCCAAAGGGGAAAATTCACATAGACGACGGTGCAAAAGAGGCCATACTCAACGGAAAGAGTCTTTTACCGGTGGGAGTTATTTCCTGTGAGGGAAAATTTTCAAGGGATGATACGGTCGAGATAATAAATAAAGAAGAAATTGTCGCAATGGCAACGGTTAACATATCGAGTTACACGATCAAAAAGATAATAAACAAAAAATTAAAAGGTTATGGTGAAATCTGTCACGCAGACAAAATAATGATCCTCGCAAAGTAATTTTCGCAAAAATCCATTTTATATGTTAAAATATTCACGATCGAATTTGATGAAGGAGGAAGAATATGATAGAACTTGAAGATCTTTTGGGGGTGGCTTTGAAGATCGAGTCAAGTGGTTACGAATTTTACACAGAACTTGCGAAAAGATCAACTGGAGAAAGCAAAAAGTTATTCTCTTCCCTTGCAGAACAAGAAAAGGATCACATGAAGATATTTGAAAAGTTGATATCCTCTTCTAAAGAAAAAAGTGGGGTTCTTAACGAAGAGACCGTAGGTTATCTTAAGGTCTACGCTGAAACATCTATTTTCCCAGAAATAGAGCGTGGCGTTCCAGAAAATATGAAAGACGCGCTCGAGATAGCGCTCGATGTCGAAAAAGATAGCGTTATCTTTTACGAAGAATTGATCAAATATGCCCCTCAAACTTCGACAATTCAAAAGATAATAGAAGAGGAAAAGAGACATTTTAGAGACATATTGAAGATGATAGAATCTCTAAATTAATACATCAATTCGGGATCTACAATGTCTAAGGGCCTGCCATTTTTAAGGTAAGATCTTACATTCTCAATTGTCGCGTTGATCATCTCTTCGACGCCTTCATATGTTAAACTTCCAACGTGGGGAGAGATGACGACGTTTTTAAAATCATGAATTGGATAAGCAGACGGTAATGTCGCGATATTTTTCTCATCTGGGTATCTGTACCATGTATCGATGGCCACTCCACGCAATGTTTTCGTCCTTATTCCCTCGTAAAGAGCCTTTTCGTCTATCACGGGGCCCCGGCTTACATTGATCAAAAACTTTCCGATCATAAGAGAGATTATCTTCTCATTTATTATTCCTCGTGTCTGCGGGGTGAGCGGAAGCGTGACAAAAATAACATCACTCTTTGAAACAGCCTCCTCGAGATTTAAAGTTATCTCATCTATGAAATCGATCTTTTCAATCTTTCTTTTCTTGAAGCCTATAACTTTACAGTCGAATGCTTTGACAAGTTTGGCTATTTCTTGTCCTATACTACCAACACCGATTATTCCGCACGTTTTTCCTCTGATCGATGTCCAAAACGCAGATTGTGGATCCCCTGCCGAGAATCCGTGCCATATGCCGCGAGACAGATCGTTGTGATATTCAACAACTCTACCCATAACCGCAAGGGCAAGCGCAAGGGCTCTTTCGGCCACTATTTTTGCATTCGCATGGTTGTTAGATACCATGACATTTCTCTTTTTGATCTCATCCCATGGAAGAGTGTTAACACCTGCCCATGGAACGAAGATCACCTTGAGATTTTTTGCCTTAGAAATCATCTCGGAAGAAATGTGACCGCCAACTATTCCATCGGCATCCTTTATCTCTTCAAGATCTCCGTTAGAAATGAAAAGCGCATCTTTAAATTCTTTTTTCAAATTTTCTATCTTTTTAACCCACGATTTTTCAGGTATATCAAAGAAAACTATTTTCACTTCAATCACCTCTAAAGCGATCTTAACATTTTTGAGTCATAATCTCAAATCTCAAAGTTGTATTATAGATATTTGGAGGTGTGATAATAATGTACGATCTTTTTGTTGTTGGTGGAGGCCCTGCGGGATATGTGGCGGCCATTAGAGGTTCACAATTGGGATTCAAAGTTGCAATAGCAGAAGAAAAGTATCTTGGAGGAACATGCACAAACGTTGGGTGCATACCGACAAAGGCATGGCTTGCCTCTTCAGAATTGTTTTACAGCATGAAGGAAGCGAAAAAATTCGGCATAACGGCAGAGAATTTTGCCATCGATATGAAGGCCGTCAAATCGAGAACTGACAGGGTTGTCTTAAAGGGAAGAAAGGGCATTGAATACCTTTTGAAAAAGAATAATGTTGACCTTATACAGGGCCACGCCGTTATCGAAAATAAAAACAGGGCGAAGGTTGGAGATAAGGAGATCGAATTCAAATATCTCCTTCTTGCACAGGGATCCCATCCAATAAAATTTCCACCCTTTAACGTTGATGGAATAATGACGAGCGATGAAATCTTTTCCCTCGATAAAATTCCCTCAAGTATTCTTATAGTTGGCGGTGGAGTCATAGGAGTTGAAATGGCCAATTTCTTCTCTTCAATTGGATCTCAAGTTACAGTCGTTGAGGTAATGAGTCATGTCCTGCCAAATATGGACAGCGACGTTGCCGAAGTGCTTGCAAACTCGATGAAAAAACGCGGTATAGAGATACACACAAATACAAAAACACTCTCGGTCGAAAAGATCCAAAATGGATTCAAAGTTAACTTTGAGGAAAATGAGAGATTTGAGAAAGAATTCGAAAGTATCTTACTTAGCGTTGGGAGAAAGTCCAATGTCACAGACGATGTGAAATCTCTCGGAATATCTCTCGATCAAAAAGGAAATGTTATCACAGACGACGGCCTTAAAACTAATATTCCAGACGTTTACGCGGCTGGAGACATAAATGGAAAGTACATGCTCGCCCATGTGGCCTCAAGAGAGGGAATTGTGGCCGTCAATAACATGAAGGGCGGAAATTTGAAAATGGATTACAGATCTTCCCCAAGCGTTATTTTCACAACGCCAGAGATAGGAAGCGTTGGATACACGGAAGATGAACTCAAAAATTCGAAGATAGAGTACAAAAAAGGTCTCTTTCCGATGACCGCTTTGGGACGGGCGAGAACTCTCGAATTTAACGATGGATTTTGCAAGATCCTGACGGATAAAAACGATACGATCCTCGGGGTTACAATAGTGGGGCCAATGGCAACGGAGGTTTTGATGGAAGGAGTCATAGCGGTTCATTCGAAGATGAAGATAGAAGAATTACTCGATCACGTCCATCCACACCCAACGATATCCGAAATATACATGGAAGCGGCGGAAGTATTAACTGGAATGCCAATAGATATTTAGGAGGAAGATATGTCAAAGATAAAAGTCGGAGTCATAGGCGCGGGTTTGATATCCCAGATGGCCCACATACCTGCTTACATAGAAGCGGGAGCGGAGGTTTACGGCATTGCAGATGTGGTAGAATCAAGATTAAAAAAGGTATCGGAAAGATTTTCGATACCAAAGGCATATCTCGACTACAGAGATCTCATCTCAGATCCTCAAATTCAGGCCGTAAGCATATGCACTCCGAATTATCTTCATGCAAGGATGACGATAGACGCTTTAATGGCGGGTAAGGCTGTACTTTGCGAAAAGCCGATGGCCATGAATGCCTTCGAGGCCCAAAAAATGCTTGAAGTTTCCCAAAAAACCGGCAATCTATTGATGATGGGCTTCAACAATAGATTCAGGGGAGATTCACAAAAACTCAAAGAATTCATAAACGAGGGAAGATTGGGCAAAATATACCATTCAAAGATAGGGTACATAAGGAGAAGAGGAACCCCGAGAGGATGGTTTACGGTCAAAAGAGAATCTGGTGGCGGACCTGTCATAGACATAGGCGTCCACGTCATAGACCTTGCAAGGTATTTAATGGGGAATCCAAAACCCGTTTCTGTTTTTGCGTCAACTTACAAGTACTTCGATGACTATAATATAGATGGAATCTCTCCTTGGGAATCTTCGGATGTAAAAGAAGGGCTGCGTGACGGGCGTGAAAATGACGTTGAAGATTTTGCGACTGCTATGATAAAATTCGAGGAGTCGACTATTTCTCTCGAGACTTCATGGGCATCGAATATAGAGGAAGACAGATTCTACATAGATATCTTAGGTACAAAGATGGGGGCGAAGATAGATTCTTACAATCCCATTCACAAAGGATCAAAGAATAATTCTGGAAGTGTAAAACTATTTGGAGAAGAGTTACATTCGCTTGTAGACTACGAGGTAAGGGTGCCAGAAGTGAGAAGCCATTTTGAAGAGATAATATATTTCGTTGAACTTGTAAGAGAGAAAAAGCCAGATCTTCTTAAAACTGCTGTAGATGGCGTTGAGATCCAAAAAATAATAGACGCAATTTATGAAAGTGCCCGAACCGGTAATTTGGTGAAGATATGAAGTACATATGTGTCGAGGGAGTGATAGGGGTAGGAAAAACAACCCTTACCCGTATGATCTCCCAGAGATTGCCTTTTGAGCCTGTGCTCGAAATAGTGGAGGAAAATCCTTTCCTTGCAAATTTTTACAAAGACAGAGAGAGATGGGCCTTTCAGACTCAAATCTTTTTTCTGATGAGCAGGTACACACAGCAAAATTACATATCGAAGATGATAAACCAAAAAAACATCGTCTCCGATTACACTTTCAAAAAAGATAAGATCTTTGCGGAATTAAATCTTGAAGGAGATCAATTATGGCTTTACAATAAAGTATTTGATGTGATCGAGACGAAGACCGTAAATCCAGACATCATAATATATTTAAAAGCCTCAATCGAGACGATATTGAAGAGAATAGAATTGCGCGATAGAACTTTTGAAAGGGAGATAGACATCTCCTATCTTGAGTCACTTTCAAATGCTTACGATAATTTCTTTAAGGAATACGGTGGAAAATACATAGAAATAGACGCAGATTCGATAGATTTTGTAAAGTACGAAGAGGATTTGGATTTCATAATTTCAAAGTTGAAAGAGGAATTATGATAATAGGCATTTGCGGAAATATCGGTGCCGGAAAATCAAGCATGATAGAGATTCTCGAAAAAGAACTCGGGTACATACCCGTTTATGAGACTGTGGAGGAAAACCCATATCTCTCAGAATTTTATCAGGATATGAAAAAGTGGGCCTTTCATTCACAGATCTTCTTTTTAATAAAGAGGTTCGATTTTCTCAAAAGGGTAGACTCTTCAAAGGGAGTTATTCTCGAGGATAGAACGATAGAAGAAGATGTGAATATCTTTGCTAAAAACCTTTACGAATTAGGATATATATCTGAAAGGGACTGGAAGACTTACCTCGAACTTTTTAAAACCTTTTCGGATCACATCCCAACTCCTTCCGGCCTCATCTATTTGGAAGCCTCAGTCGAAACACTCAAAGAGCACGTGAGACGTAGAGGAAGGAATTTTGAAAGCAAAATTTCAGAGGAATACTTAAAGAGACTTAATTATCTGTACAAAAGGTGGATCGATGAAATAAAGATACCCATACTTAAAATAAATTGCGATGAAATTGATTTTGTCTTGAACGTAAATGACAGGAACGAAATACTCCAAAAAGTGGCAAATTTTGTAAATTCGCTCAAATAAAATGCTTCTTACAAAAATTTTTTGTGTATGCGCGAGTATGCGCTATTAGGTGCAAGTATGCGTGAGTATGCTTGCCTTCGTTAAAAGCGCCTCTTTTGTTATACTTACACAGAGGAGGTGGCTTTGGTGAAGAAAAAAGTTTTAATTCTTGGCGCTGCCGGAAGGGATTTTCACAACTTCAATACTTATTTCAGAGATAATCCAGATTATGAGGTTGTAGCCTTTACGGCAACACAGATTCCAGACATCGCTGGAAGAAAATATCCTGCTGAACTTGCGGGTAAACTCTACCCGAATGGAATTCCGATATATCCTGAAGAGGAAATGACCGAACTTATAAAAAAGCACTCAATAGACGAAGTCATTCTCTCCTACAGCGATCTGCCACACCAGTACGTTATGGAAAGAGCATCGATGGCTATTTCTGCCGGATCAGACTTCAAATTGATGGGAACAAACCACACGATGATAAAGTCCAAAAAGCCAATCATTGCGATATGCGCTGTCAGAACGGGATCCGGGAAAAGCCAGACCACAAGAAGAGTTCTCGATATCTTAAGAAATCACAAAAAGAAGGTAATTTCGATAAGGCATCCCATGCCTTACGGAGATCTTGTCAAGCAAAAGGTCCAAAGATATGCCACATATGCCGATTTAGATAAATACGAATGCACAATCGAGGAAAGAGAAGAGTATGAGCCACACATCGACAGGGGAAGCGTCATTTATTCCGGTGTCGATTACGAGGCTATAATCAGGCAGGCGGAGTCAGAGGATCCAGACGTTATCCTCTGGGATGGCGGAAACAACGATTTTCCATTTTACAAACCGGATCTTTTGATAGTAGTTGCCGATCCACATAGGCCCGGCCATGAGAAGACATTTTATCCGGGTCTTGCCAATTTTATGATGGCAGATGTCATAGTCATAAACAAAGAAGAGACGGCTATTCCCGAAAATATAGACGAAATAAGAAGAAGTGCCGCTCAATTCAATCCGCGCGCCATAATAATCGATGCGGCATCCCCGATTTTCGTCGAAAATTGGGAAAAAATACGCGGAAAACGCGTGCTCGTAATTGAGGACGGTCCAACCCTTACCCATGGAAATATGGAGTACGGCGCAGGATACGTCGCGGCCGTTAAATTCGGCGCGAAGGAGATAATAGATCCAAGACCATTTGCAGTTGGTTCGATAGCGGATACATTTAAAAAATACAATCATCTATCAAAAATACTTCCGGCGATGGGGTATGGAGGAAAGCAGATAAAAGAATTAGAAGAGACGATAAACAGATCAGACGCAGAACTTGTAGTGATAGGAACACCGATAGATCTCGGAAGAGTTCTAAAGATAAACAAACCTTCCTTGAGAGTAAGATATGAACTCGAAGAGATCGGAAAGCCAAATCTCGAAGATGTGATCTCGGAGTTCATATCAAAACATTAAAGGCTGGTCAAACCAGCCTTTTATTTTCGAATTTGAAAAGCGTAAAGATATCCGTTAAGAGATCCGATGTAGAGTGTACCATTTCTTATCGTCGGAGCGCCATTTACAAATGGCGCGATTTTATTTTGCCATACAACTCCGCTTTCATTTACGGCGCAAAGATATCCGCTGCCGGTTCCGAAGTACAAAGTGCCATCATTGTAAGATAAATTCGCAGGGAATCCTTCTGTTTTGTAAGACCACAAAATATGATCATTCTTTATCGCAAAGATGTAGCCGGAAGGGGTAAAGCCACTTTGATCCGATACCACGTAAATAACATCTCCTACCACCAACGGCTTACCGGTTATATTCCCGCCAATAGAAATATCCCACACAAGATTTCCTCTACCATCGAGAGCGTAGAAAATGCCATTTTCACATCCAAAGTATATATTCGACTCTGAAACGGATAATCCACCGTCGATGGGAGAGTTCGTGCTGTATTTCCAGACTAAATTTCCACCTTTTGTAAGTGCGTAAATGTTGCCGGCAGTGTTTGAGAAATAAATGTAACCGTTAGGTCCTATTACCGGATTCGATCTTATGGCATGGCCTGTCTTATATTCCCACCTAACTTTGCCATCTGTATCGAGAGCATAAAAGTTCCCGTTGTTATTTCCAAAGTAAAGCGTATCCTCTAAGAGGAGCGCTCTCGAATTTATGGAATCATCGGTTTTGAATTTCCAGATCAATTTTCCATTACCGTCGAGGGCATAAAAATACCCGTTGTTAGATCCGAAATATATCGCGTTCGTACCAACGGTAACATCTGAAAAGATCTGACCGCCTGTGTAATTCCACCTCAAACTTCCATCTAAATTCAAAGCGTAAAGTTTTCCATCGTAAGAACCTACGTAGATGGTATTACCATCGATGATGGGCGAGGCAAGAATATGTCCTTCCGTTTTGTATGCCCATTCTAACTTTAAATCGGACGAATTAATATTTTGGGATGGTGGCGATACAAGAAACCTTCCTATTATTATAAGGATTACGAGTATGAAAGACCAAAGAAACCACCACCACATCTTCTTACCTGTCATATTCAATCAGACCAAACTCGTCTACCACTTTCAAAAGATCATCAACCTTACCCGTAAAAAAATGTGAATCGCATTTACAATCAGAAGATCCGAATTTTGGAATCCCATCTGCTATTTTAGAAATGAACCTTGCCATCTCACATTCCATAGATTTTGGTGCTTCTTTTACGAAGATTTTCTCGATTTCAGACTCGGGATTATCCAAAAAGTAATCTACATGCCAGAAAAGTTTTTTAGATCTTGATCTGTGCCTTTCTAACCTGCTTTTGAGACTGTTTTGGGCCGAACCAACGTAAATGTAATGGCCACTTTCAAAAGACATCTCTCCGAGTTTTCCAACTTTGATCTTTTGAGGCTTCTTTAAATTTATAAATAAAATATAAACGCCTTTATTCTTCAACGATCGTTCACCGTCTTCAAAAGCAGGGAAAGTTCTCCGAAGTTGAGGAAAAGATCATCGAGATTTTTCAAAAATCCAAGTCTGTTGAGCCTTAAATCCTCTCTCGGAGACATCACGAATACATTTTCAAAATATTCATCTATGTAAGGCTTTAGAGATCTAAGGTGATCGAAGGCTTCACTGTAGTTAAGGTGCAAGAGTGCGTCTTCGACCTTTTCTTTTTCCTGCATGTAAAAGGAAAAGAGTTTTTTCTCTTCTTCATCGAAAAGTTCTACATGGTATTCGAAAGAATTGTGATTTTTGGAGATGTTATGTACACGCGTGTAGGCTATTATGAAATCTTCAAAACCCTCTGTTGATCTGCTCTTTTCGATTGCCTTGGCCGAAAGCATCGATCTGAATGGTTTATTCCACAAACTCATGACAGCCTTTGAAACATCTTGAGATATGCCATTTTCGCGAAGCAAAAGATCGAGTCTGCCTTTGAAGAAAGATTCTATCGAATCGTATGGAACCTTTCTTCCAAGTAGTTTTTCAGAAATTGAGATGATCGATTTGAGGTCTACATCCCACTCAAATCCAATTAAAATTCTCAAGACGGCAAAAACCTTTTTTCTCAAAGCGTAAGGATCTTTTGAGCCGGACGGAATTTCTCCTATCGAAAAATTCGCACAGATCGTATCCATCCTGTCAGCGATCCCTATTATTCCTCCTATGGTATCGGAAGGAAGATCTCCTTCAAGGCCATCTGGATCGTACTGTTCCTTTATCGCAAGCGCAACGCGCGGATCTTCATCTCTCGCGTAAATACTTCCCATGATACCCTGAAGTTCTGGAAATTCATAAACCATATTCGTTCCAAGATCGCTCTTCGAGAGGATTGCCGCTCTTTCAACGAGTTTTATCTCCCCGTCAAGGCCTATCATTTTTGCGATTTCAACAGAAAGTGACTTCACCCTTAAAACCTTGTCCATTATAGTGCCCAAGTTCTTTTGAAAGGTCATCTCTTGGAGTTTTGAATTGAAGTACTCGAGTGGAAATTTGAGATCTTCCATCTGGTAAAATTTGGCATCCTCAAGTCTCGCGTTTATAACCTTTTCATATCCAGATCTGACATTTTTCTCTCTCGATGCAGGACCATCTTGAAATGCCAAAAACTCGTTGGACACTTTATTGCCTCTTCTGGTTATGAAGGTTCTCTGGTGATGCCTGAGGACTGTTTTTAAAACAGGATCGGGAAGAATTAGAAATTCTTCTTTGAACTTCCCTATAACCGGCTGTGGATATTCTGCTATAAAAGAGATCTCGTGAACGAGATCATCATCTTTTATGACATCAAGCCCCGAATTTTTTATTCCATCCCTTACCATTTTTTCTCTTTCTTCTACCTTCAATATGACCATTCCATTTCGCATGACTTCCTCATAATTTTGCGCGGCATCAATGGTTATCTCGTTATTTAGATATCTATGTGTTCGCGTTTTATTGGATGCGTGCTTTCCCATGAATTCAAATGGAATTACCTCGCCATCGATCATCGAAATTATGGAATGGACAGGACGCGTGTAGGAAAAATCACCATTTGCCCATCTCATAGGTCTTGAAAACTGGAAGTTCTTCAAAAGATCGGGCATTAAGTGAGGAATCAATTCTTTTGTGAGTTTCCCTTTTTCCGTTCTTCTGAGAAAGACGTATCTTCCACCATTCTCTTCGGATATCTCTATCTCCGAAAGATCCGCATTGTTGGACTTTAAAAATCCTTCAAGCGCCCTCGATGGTTTTCCGTTTTCAAAAGCGATCTTTTCTGAAGGACCCTTTTTCAAAATCACCGTATCCTTTTGAGATTCGCTAAGATCATGAATTAAGAATCCAAACCTTCTCGGAGTCAAAAAGATCTCTATCTTACCATGATCTATCCTTAACTTTTGAAGGCTTTCATCTATGTTCTTCTCAAAATTCGAGGAGATATTTTCCATGTCCGATACCGGCATCTCCTCGAGCAGAATTTCAAGTAAATATTCAGACATTTACAGCACCAGCCTTTAGAAAACTTTCGGCACATTTTTTTGCCATCATTCTTATTCTCGATATGTAATTCTGCCTGTGAGAAACCGAGATCGCACCACGAGCATCCAACAAATTGAAAACATGTGATGACTTTATGATCTCATCGTAAGCAGGTCTGTAAAGACCCGCGCTTACGAGATTCTCAAATTCATTTGAATGCTTCTCAAAAAGATCAAATAGCATACGTGTATCCGCGATTTCAAAGTTGAATTTCGAGAACTGACGCTCATTTTCAAGGTATAAATCGCCGTAAGTAGTGGTATCGTTCCACTTTAAATTGTAAACATTGTCAGTTCCTTGAAGGTACATCGCTATTCTTTCAACGCCATATGTTATCTCGAGAGGGACTCTTTTAAGTTCGATCCCGGCAAATTGCTGAAAATACGTAAACTGGGTTATTTCCATTCCATCCAGCCAGACTTCCCATCCTATGCCCCATGCACCGAGTGTGGGTGATTCCCAGTTATCCTCGACAAACCTTATATCGTGATCTTTTATTCCCAAACCAAGGGCTTCGAGAGAGGCAAGATATACCTCCTGAGATTCTTCTGGCGATGGCAAAAGTATGACCTGATACTGAAAGTATCTTTGCATTCTGTTGGGATTTTCTCCATACCTGCCATCTGTCGGCCTTCTGCATGGCTGAACAAAAGCGAATTTCCCGTCCTTTTGATTTAAAACGTTGAAAAATGTGGTCGGATGGTAGGTGGCCGCCCCCATTTCCATATCGTAGGGTTGATCTATGACCGCACCATTCCTTGACCAAAAATCGTTTAATTTGAATATCAGATCCTGAACATTCATCAAAAATCTCCCTTTCGAATGACTTCCGCGCATCTCGAACAAAGAGTTGGATGATCTTTATCTTCACCCACAGTTGTCGAATACTTCCAGCATCTTTCACATTTCTGCCCTTCGGCGTGATCGACCGTTACCGCTGTATCTCCTTTCTCGAGAGAAAGAGAAGATACTATCATGATGTCTGCAAGATCCACCTCGACGCTTTTGGCAACATCGTAAAGTTCGCCGTCAACTTTCAAATTAACCCTTGCCTCGAGAGGATGACCTATCTTTCCATTTTGCCTTTCTGTCTCGAGCGCTTTTAAGACCACATCTCTTACCTCTCTTATCTTGGACCATTTTTCGATCAACGATTTGTCCGATTTGATCAATTCGGGCCAATCTTCAAGATGAATACTTTCAAGTTTTCTGAAAGGTATTGTCGTGTATATCTCCTCAGTTGTGAAAGGAATTACTGGCGCAAGCAATTTCAAAAGCGTCATTCCAGTTTTGTAAAGCACAAACTGGGCCGATCTTCTTCTTGCCGATTTTTTCCCGTCCGCATACAATCTGTCCTTCAAAATGTCGAGATAAAAGGCGCTCATGTCTATCGTTACAAAATCAAAGATGGAGTGATAAACCTTGTGAAAATCAAAATCATCGTAGTATTGCGTTACATCCAAAACAAGTTTATCGAGCAATGCAAGCGCATACCTGTCTATCTCGAGCAGTTCATCGATCTTCTCTTCGGGATTGAAATCGTAAAGGTTTCCAAAGATGAATCTCAAAACATTTCTTATCTTTCTGTAGGCATCAACCTGTTTTTCTATTATCTTTATAGATATTCTAACGTCATTTTTATATTCGGTAGAGGAGACCCATAACCTTAAGACATCGGCACCGAATTTGCTTATCACATCGAGAGGATCTATAACATTTCCAAGAGATTTTGACATCTTTTGATCATTTTCATCCCTTATAAAGCCGTGCGTCAAGACATTGTCGTAAGGGGGCCTCCCATCTCTTATCATGCCGAGCAAAAGTGAAGAATGAAACCATCCTCTGTGCTGGTCCGTGCCTTCAAGGTAGAGAGCCGCGGGATACAAATTCTTAGGCTTCAAAACGGCCTCGAAAGAAGATCCTGAATCTATCCATACGTCCATGACATCGTAAAGTTTCTCGAAGTGATCTCCACCACATTTTGGACATTTGTATCCGGGAGGAAGCAATTCCTTTGCGTCGTACTTGTACCATGCATCTCCTCCTTCGTGACCAACGATTTGGGCAACATGCCTTATGACCTTCGGATCCATTACCACATGGCCGCACGATTCGCACTTGAATGCTGGAATTGGCATGCCCCAATCACGCTGACGCGAAATGCACCAGTCGGGCCTTGTTTCTATCATGGAGTAGATCCTATTTTCGCCCCATGATGGTATCCAATGAACTTCATTCTTTATCGCTTCGAGAGTTCTTTTTCTGAGATCATTTTTGTCAACAGAGATAAACCATTGTTCCGTTGCACGAAAGATAAGCGGCTTATGGCACCTCCAGCAATGAGGATATGGATGCTTGAAATCTTCCTGTGCAATCAATGCACCGCTGTCTTTGAGATCTTTTATTATCACATCGTTTGCCTTGTTTATATTCATTCCACCGTACTTTGGAAGATCCATAACGTAATTGCCATAATCGTCAACGGGAGAAAAGATCTCTAAATTGTATTTTTTACCCGTCATGTAATCCTCTTCTCCATGACCGGGGGCCGTGTGAACTGCGCCCGTTCCAGATTCGGTCTCAACGTAATCTGCCAAGACAATGGGTCTTTCCTCTTTATACAATGGATCGAGAAGTTTTTGAAGTTCAAAAACTTTCCCGATCTTTTCACCGGCAATCTCGTATTCTTTTACTCCGGCCTTTTCCATAACAGACGGAACAAGAGATTTTGCCATTATCCATCTCTCATCTTTTACTTTCACTTCAGCGTAAATGACATTTGCATTGAGAGCGACGGCCCTGTTCGCAGGCAATGTCCATGGAGTTGTTGTCCATATGATCACAAACTTTTTGGGATCGTCTTTGAATTGAAACTTCACGTATATAGATTTGGAGATATCGTCTTTGTACTCAACCTCGGCCTCGGCAAGGGCCGTGTGATCAACCGGACACCACATGACAGGCTTATTTTCCCTGTAGACCATACCCTTTTCCACCACATCGGCAAAGACATCGTATATGGCCTTTTCATATGACTTATCCATCGTCAGATATGGATTATCCCATTCTCCAAAGATGCCCAATCTTTTGAACTGTTCTCTTTGAATTCCAACATATTTCAGGGCATAGTCTGCGCACATCTTTCTTATATCGATCCTCTTCATCGACTTTATCTTATCTCCAAGTTCAAGGGCAACCTTATGCTCGATCGGAAGGCCGTGCGTGTCCCATCCGGGAATATAAGGAGAATCATATCCTCTCATCGTTTTGTAACGTACGACGACATCTTTTAAAATCTTATTCAAGGCCGTCCCTATATGAATACTTCCATTCGCATACGGAGGGCCGTCGTGAAGCACGTATTTGGGGGCGCCTAAACGTTTTGACCTTATCTTTTCGTATATTTTTGATTTTTCCCAGTTTTCTAAAATCTTTGGCTCTTTTTCGACCAAATTTGCCTTCATTGGAACGAGTTCAACTGGTAAATTGAGAGTATTTTTGTATTCCATTCAATCCTCCAAAAGTTCTTTAACTTTTTTCTTCATTTCAGACATATCTGAAGATTTGACAATGTAATCATCGGCAGCCCAACTTGAAAGATCGCTTTTGTAATGAGAATAGGCCGTTAAGATCAAAATCTTTACTGGCTTTTTCATGTCTCTTATCTTTCCCGCAACCTCAAGACCGTTCATGTCCGGCATTTCGATGTCTAAAGTTACGAGATCGACATCTTGTGAAGAGATAAAATCTAACGCTTCTTTTCCATTTTTAGCGGTTGAAACTTTGTACCCTTCATCTTCGAGTTCTTCTTTGATAAGCATCCTAACGGGTTCTTCGTCCTCAACGACCAAGATATGTTTTCCTTCTTTTTTCATTTCAAACCTCCTTTAAATCGATATCCTTCGGAATCTGGACTGTAAATGTGGTTCCATTTTCCTTATCACTTCTGACGCTTATTTTTCCGTAGTGTTCATCCTCAACGATCTTTCTGCATATCGCCAGTCCCAGACCCGTTCCATAGGTTTTGGTGGTATAAAATGGCTGGAAGATGACTTCCATCTTATCCGGAGGAATGGGATCTCCATTGTTCCACACATCAACATAAACGAATTTGTCATCCGAATAAGTCTTTACCTTTATGACGCCTTCCCCTTTCATGGCCTCAAAAGCATTTTGGACTAAATTTATTATCACTTCTTTAAAATGGTTTGGCTCTAATTGCACATATGGATCTTTCGGATCCTTATCGAATTCTATTTTGACGCCCTGCAACTGAAATTTCTCAAAATAGAGATCGACTATGTCCTGAACGAGTTGATTTAAAGGCGAGATCGTAAAGTTAAGATTTCTATCGTTGCGGCTGAATTCGAGAGTTTGATTCACTATGATTTCAAGTCTCTTGGCCTCTTCCAAAATTATATCTATGTACTTGGAAAGTTTTTCATCGTTGGATATTTTCTTCGCCCTCTGCGCAAAACCTCCTATGGCCGAGAGTGGATTTCTTATCTCGTGCGCTATCTTTGCAGACATCTCGCCAAGAACTGCAAGTCTTTCGCGATTTCTAAGTTCGATTTCAAGCATATGTCTTCGTGTCACGTCTTCAAACATCGCTATATAGCCTGTTATAACGTCAACGTCTTGCTCTTTCAAAGGAGAAAAGGTCATGTTGAGAAAATATTCTTTGGAATCGAATGTAAAATGGTAATCCGAGAGATTTATCGTCTCTTTAGTATCGTATACCTTTTCGGCCACCGTGAGTATATCGGCAAACTCTGGACCGAGTATGTTGGTATCTGAATTCACCATTTTCGATTTTTCAAATCCGAATAATTCCTCACTCTTTTTATTCCATTCGAGTATTTTATTCTCCCTATTCACAACCATAATGGCAACATCTAAATTTTCGAGTATATTCTGAAGGAAATCCTTAAAATATTCGGCCGATATCCTCTGCTTTTCAAGGCTTATCGTCTTTTCAACAAGTTCGGCATAACTTTTCAAAGATTCTATAGTAAGACCTACGCTTTCGGAAAATATGCTAAGGATATCTATCATATCGTCCGTGATTGGAGTTCCCGTATACTTGTTATCGAGGATTATCGCCCCATACACGTCTCTTCTTCCAACAAGCGGAATGCAAACGAATTCTTTTACGCCGAGAAGGTTCAAAAGTTCCATAAACTCCTCGCCCCTTTGGGCACTTAACATGGGGGTTACATGGACTATTCTCGATCTGTTTATAACCCTATCGAAGATGTAATCTCCGGTGTACGAAAAGATCTTTCCACGCGCGTAGGAAGTTAACCCTCCGGAGAGATCTATTCTCAAGGCTTCTTCCTGCAAATAATGGGCAAAATCGGCGTATTTTTCTTCATCCGCTTTAGCGCTTTGCCATGCAGAGGTAACCTCATTTTCCGATGCCGGTCCAAGCCACTCCTTTGCAACTAAAACCCTTGCATTCTCATCTTTTTCAAGCAAAAGAGCCCTGTTGAATTTAAATCCAGAATTCGAGGTCAAACCGATAAGGACGATCTTGTATATATTCCTTATGTCCTGCGTATGGCGCAAAGCCTGCAGTATCTTTTGAAGCGCGTTTAAAAGCCTTACCTGTTCTTTCTGGTAATTTATATAATCCTCACTTTGTTTTTGTAACTCTTTTAAATTCTCATTTTCTTTTTCGAGCCTTGTGTAGAGTTCTATCTGGGTTATAGCCATCTTCAATCTATTTGCGATCGAGACAGCGAGAGAAAGATCAAATTCGTCAAAATGCCTGTATGTGCGGTAAAAATCTGTATTCTTTCTATTCATGAGCATCATAACGCCTATGAGTTCATTGTCTCTTATGATCGGCACGCCTACGGCCGACTTTATCGAAAAAGAGAATATATCAAGCGTTGCCCTTGGATCAACCTTTGAAGAGGTCGAAAGCAAGGGTTCTTTCGTCTTTGCGATCCATCCGATCATGCCATAGCCGATTTCGATTCTTCTTTTCAATATCTCATTTGTGGAGATGCCGGAGGTGTAAGAAAGCACAAGTTCTTTGTCTCCTATCAACCATATCGTGCCTCTCTCGGCATTTAAAACCTTTACGGCAAAATTTAAAACTTTCTGGTAAAGTTCATCGAGACCTGTGTTAACCACATTTATTTCTTTGTCAAGTTCTTCCATGGCCGTGAGTTTTGATATGGTAGATCTGCTTTTTTCATAATCGAGCAATATCTTCAAAATAGTACCTATTTGAAGATTAGTACGATCATCGATTGTTTTATCCGGATCCAAAGTTATAAGGCCTATGACCTTTCCATCGTAATTTATCGGTATAGCATTTCTTCCGTTATAAACAAATGGAGAAGAAAGATCTGAATTGAGGGTGTCGATCTTTATCTTTAAAGCGTCCTGCCTTACATCGTAAGAGGAGACCATCAGCCTTAACTGTTTGTGCTCTTCTTCGTACACGTAAAGACAAATAGAATTAGATCCGGACATCTCCCGGATAAGATCTGTCAATGTTTTCAAACGCTCTTCAAAATTTTCCTCTTTAAAAATTTTTAGTAAACTCTCGAAATTTGTCAATATCAAAAACTCCCTCAAAATTCTTCATTATATTCTCAACATGAGTACCATGCCAGTAAATTCTTTTACAATTCGGACAGATCTTAAAATCCTTTACGGTCAAAAAGACCCTTTCGGGAATGCGATCCCTTACCTCTTCGGCCTTTACGTCTGCAAGCAGTGTGTTGCATTCGACACATCTTGTGAATGGCCTCATTTCTTGGATCAAAGAATACCTTCTTTCAACTTCTTTTAACTGATCGCGCCAGTTATTTGATACAATAAGAAAAGATTCGCCAGGCCATTTTTGCCATTTTTCTCTCGATCTTGTAAGAAGAATTCTATCGTTATTATTTCGATATTCGTCGAATGGTTGCGCGTCGAAGCCCAGCAATCGAAGTTTTTTCATGAGTTTTCCTATGGTATTATCACATAAGAACCTTTTCATAACAAAATTATATCACTCGAGGTGAGATTTTTGATAATCGTACTTTCTCCTATGGCAGGCGTAACAGACAGAAGTTTTAGAAAACTCTGCCTTTCGATGGGAGCCGATCTTGCATTTACCGAAATGATAAGTGTCAATGGCCTTGTAAGAAAGAATAAAAAGACTCTCGCAATGCTTCCGGAAAATGAAAAAAGGAGCGTTGTCCAGTTATTTGGAAAGGATCCGTCCATCTTTTCCAAGGCCGCTTTGATGTTAAAAGACACACCGTGGATAGACATAAACGCGGCGTGCCCGATATGGAAAGTAACAAGACATGGCTACGGCTCTTCTTTGATGAGAGATCCAATGCTTTTAAGGCAAATAGTTGAAAGCGTAAGAAACACAGGATTCAAAGTGTCAGTCAAGATAAGAATAGGATGGGAAGATCAGAAAAATTTCTTAGACGTCGCAAAGGCGGCCGAAGACGGAGGAGCCTTTCTTGTTACGATCCACGGAAGGACTGTCGAACAACTCTATTCCGGGAAGGCCGACTGGCAACCTGCGAGGATTTTAAAAGAAAATCTTAAGATAAAGGTAGGTATTTCGGGAGACATCTTCACCCCTTACGATGTGATAAGGGCATACAAAGAAACCGGATCAGATTACATCTTCGTCGCAAGGGGATCTATTGGCAATCCTTGGATCTTCAGGCAATCAAAAGAATTATACGAGAAAGGATACTTTGAAGAGCCATCTTTGGAAGAAAAAAGAAAAACGATAAAAAAACATCTTGAAATGGAGATATCAGAACACGGAATTCGTGGTATAATGATATTCAGAAAGTTTATTGTGAGATATTTAAAAAATCTTCCCGGTTCTCACGATTTAAAAGAGAGAATCATGAAGATAGAAGATGAAAAGGAATTAGATGATCTTTTAGATTCATATTTTAGCAAGCTTATCTCTTGCGAACAAGGAGGCGTTGAAGGTGGAAACATTAAAAGTTAGTTCCAAATCAAATCCCAATTCAGTTGCAGGCGCTATCGCTGGAGCGCTCGGAAAGGACAGCACGGTCGAGATACAGGCAATCGGTGCTGGCGCTGTTAACCAGGCTGTCAAGGCCATAGCGGTTGCGAGAAGATTCATAAATGAAAATGGGAAGGATATCGGTATGATACCCGGATTCGTAGAAATCGAAATAGGTGGAGAAAAGAGAACCGGGGTATCTATGAAGGTCTTCATAACCGGACCATTCCAGAAAGAAAAGGGCGATCAAAAAGCAAATCCAAATGCCTGATCGTGAAGAGGAAATAAAGGAAATAGTGAGGGCGTGCGCTGAGGATATGAATCTTCGGCGCATTGTTTTTCAAATAGAGGAAATGAATGAAGATCAAAGATCATCTTTCGAATTGAAAATGGTGAATTATTTTCTCGGAAAGAATTCGAATGACGATCTTCAGGTCTACAAATTCTTCAAACTCATCCTTGATGCTTCTGTAAGGGATGAGGTTATATCGAAGATAAAGGAGGGAAAGACTTGAAAGATAAATCGAAAGAAAAACTTAGCGTTGGCGGTCAGGCCGTCATAGAAGGTGTCATGATGAAGGGCGTAAAGACTGTTGTCGCCGTAAGAAAAAAGGACGGATCAATCGTTGTTTCGGATTACGGCCAGATGGTCAGACCAAAGGGATGGAAGGGATGGCCATTCATCCGCGGCACATTCGTGCTTTACGATTCTTTGGTAAGTGGTATAAAGGCTCTAAACCTGTCGGCAAATCTTTCTGGAGACGAAGACAATCAATTGAGCACAAAAGACATATTCTTTGCGCTTTTGATCGCTTTTGGGATGGCAATAGGACTATTTTCAATTCTTCCGGTCCTCATAACCTCTCTCTTTTCGGCGTTGAGAAATAATGGTTTCTTATTTGCGCTTGTCGAAGGTGGAATAAGGACTGTTATATTCTTGATTTACATATGGATAATAGCGATGCTTCCGGACATAAAAAGGGTCTTCCAATATCACGGTGCAGAGCACAAATCCGTTTTTACGTATGAGGCGGGCGAAGAATTAACCGTTGAGAATGCGAGAAAGTATTCTACCCTTCATCCAAGGTGCGGGACGAGTTTTTTGATGATCACAATGATAGCGGCCATAATAGTCTTTAGCATACTCGGGGGAATAGATCCGCAAATGAACATATGGTGGAAATTCGCATCGAGAATCATTTTGATACCCGTTGTCGCCGGTCTTGCCTACGAATTTCAAAGAATGACCGCAAAACATTTAGACAATCCATTCTTCAGAGCGCTTGCCAAACCCGGTCTATGGCTTCAAAAATTGACAACAAAAGAACCTGACGATTTGCAATTAGAAGTAGGACTTGCCGCCTTAAAGGCCTCGCTTGGGCAGACGGAAAGTGAAGATGTACAGCGGCAAGGTGTAAGTCAACAAGTACAGTGAAAAAGGTCAAGGTTTCTTGACCTTTTTCTATCTGGTGACATGCTCCCACCACTTATAGAAGTGGGAGAATTCTTGCTTAAAAAGACGTTAAATTCTATGAGTAGATGGATTCAACTTTACCACGTCAGAAATACTTTCAAGACTCTCGCCTTTGGGCTCTTTTAAGAATAAGGTTGTCAGAATTCCGGCAAAGGATACAATTGAAATTATCACAAAGGTTGCGTTGAATCCTACCGCCGATAACACTATTGGAAATAAAAATGTACCTACAAAGGCTCCAACCTTACCAATGCCTGCCGAAATTCCGTGGCCCGTTGTCCTGTACTCTGTCGGGAAAAGTTCCGAAGGAAGTACAAAGGTAGTTGTATTCGGACCGAATTCTGTAAACAAATAACTTATGCCATATACCGCAAAGAAAAGGCCTACCTGTTTTTCTATATCTGGTATTAGACCTATTAGAAGAAATGATACACCCATAATCGCAAATCCTACCAATTGGATTGGTTTTCTTCCTATTTTATCGATGAGCGCTATCGCTAAAATGTATCCGGGTACCGCAAAAACGAGGAAGATCAAAAGCGTGTAAAGTGTCTTCATCTCCAAAGACATACTTGAAGAGATCGAGTTCAAAACAAGAGGCGTAGAAATGGTATTCCCGTAATAAGCGTAATCCATCAAAAACCAACTGCCAGCAGTGCCAAAAAGCGTTAGCATGAGTTTTTTGTTCGTCAAAAATTCTTTCAAACTACTGCGCTTCTTTTCGACCACATTCTCTTTGTCAGTTTTAACATCTTTGTTCATAAACTTTCCAACATCCTCAAGCGCTTTTTTTCTGTCTCCAAGCACTTGAGCCGTGTATCTCGGTGATTCAGGAATCTTTCTTCTTAAATATATGACCATCAACGCAGGAATTGCACCTATCCCGAGCATGATTCTCCATGAAAGGTCTGGCGATATATTCAATCCAAGCAATCCCAATGCCACAAGAGGACCTGTTATAAGTCCGACGGCCTGCATTGAAAAAACGAGACCCACAAGTTTGCCACGGTCTTTTTTGTTAGAGTACTCGCTCATTATAACCGCACTTACCGGATAATCTCCGCCTATACCAATTCCAAGAAGAAACCTTGATATCAAAAGCCATGTAAAATCTGGAGAGATGGCCGATAATAAGGCTCCCACTGCCATTATAATTGCCTCAACACCGTAGACGGTTTTTCTTCCGAACCTATCCGCAATGCGACCAAAGATAAAAGAGCCGATAAGTGCAGATATAAGAGAGATACTTCCCAGAAAGCCTATTTGTGAACTGCTCAACTTCCATATAGGCGCGATAAGGGATATCGCAATTCCTATTATGAAAAGATCATAGGCATCCGTGAAAAATCCCATCCCTGATACGAACATCGCCTTAAAATGATGCTTCCCAAGTTCGGCGTTGTCAAGATAATTTTCTATTCTTTCCATCTTTTCACCTCCGAACAAATGATGCTACTTTATTTTTATCTCTTCTTTATCAACTTTACACAGGCATTAAGTTTTACTTATAGGGGTATAACTTTTTTGTATTTGACAGATTAATAAATTCATTTTATACTTACAAAGAATGGAGGTGCTGCTTTGAAAGTACTTTTTCACATTGACGAGTCTGTTATGTGGGATCTTACGATAAGAAATTTGAATAATTTCATCAAAGACATCGATGAAGAATTCTCAATAACGGTTGTTGCAAATGGAGATGCCATCAACGGCTACATAGATGAGAAATTATTGGATCAGATGAAGATACTTTCAAAACATGTAACTTTCATCTCATGTCTTAATTCGATGAAAAAAGAGCATGTAGAACCATCCGCGCTTCCAGATTTTGTCAAAATCGTTCCGTCGGGCGTTGTTGAGATTGCGAAACTCGAAGAAAAAGGTTTCCATTACATAAAACCTTAAGGAGGTTTGTATGGATATTCTTGAGATCGTTTATGGATCTGTAATCGGTCTTTCTCTGGGATTAACAGGTGCGGGTGGATCGATAATAACAATTCCTATTTTGATATATCTGTTAGGCATGAATGCCCACGTCGCAACCGGAACAAGTCTTGTCATCGTCGGTGTGGGAGCACTTGCTGGAGCGATACAATACGCATTCGGAAAAACGAAATATCTTCACTGGAAGGTGGCATTACTTTTTGCAATCGCGGGAATAGTTGGGGCCTTTTTGGGATCTTATTTCAACGCCTTGATGCCTTCGTACTTGATACTTTATCTCTTCGCGGCCTTAATGGTTGTGATAGGCATCATGATGTTAACGAGAAAAAATTATGGTAAAGACGATGAAATTCCGAGTTTGAAAAACCTCAAAGGATTATCGGAATGGTCAAAATTCGTCGGGGCGGGATTGTTCATAGGATTAATGACGGGCTTTTTCGGAGTTGGCGGCGGCTTTTTGATAGTACCCGTTTTAGTTTTGATACTCGATTTTCCTATGAAGCATGCCATAGCGACGAGTTTGATGGTAATAGCGCTGAATTGTTTGTGGGGAATATTATCAAGGCTTGGCGGTGTCGGAACGATAGCATGGGGTACGGCATTGTACCTTGTCATCGGTGCGGTAGCCGGTATCGTGATAGGCGTTCTGATCGCCAAAAAGATAAGACCGGGATCCCTTACGAAGATATTCGCTTACTTTGTAATAGCGCTGGCAATTTACATGTTTGTAAGAACTATGGGCATTATTTGAGATAAGGAGGAATTATCATGAAAACGGTCGATGTTTTGACAATAGGTGCGGGTGGAGGAGCATATCCTGCCGGATTCAGGCTTGCAAGATCTGGTATGGATGTTGTCATGATCGATGACAAGGGCGTCATGAGCGGAAATTGCCTTGCCGAAGGATGCGTTCCGTCGAAAGCCATCAGAGAATCTGTAAATCTTTACAAAACATCTAAAAAATTCGACTTCTGGGGGTTGGACGGACAGGTCTCTTTTGAATACAAAAAGATAATCGCCCACAAAGATAACGTTCAGAAATTCAGGTATGCCCAGCATGCCGAAGAGTTAAAAGAAGCGCTTCCACACCTTCAACTTGTGAAAGGTCATGCAAGATTTTTGGACGATCACACACTTGAGGTGAAATCGGATAAAGGAGATGAAGTTTACCGCGCAAAGCGCGCGATAATCGTCGCAAGCGGATCGGAAACTTCGATACTTCCGATAAACGGCGCGGATTTGTGCATAACCTCTCACGACATCTTTTCAATGAATCCAAAATTGCAAACACTTCCCAAAACGATGACGGTAATCGGCGGAGGATACATAGCGCTTGAGACAGCGACCTTTTTCAACGAACTCGGAACGAAGGTTAAACTCTTCAAAAGGTCTGACAGAATACTTTCGGATGAGGTCGATTATAGATTTTCACAAACCTTAAGGCAATTTTTGGATCCGAACATAGAAATCGTAACAGGCGCGCGCGTTATGGAAGTCGAGAGGGTTCAAGATGGATACAGAATGAGATACGTAAAAGATGACAAGACGGAAAGCGTAACTTCTGATATCGTCATGATGGCCGTCGGAAGAAGGTCTGTGATTCCCGAAGGTGCAGAAAAAATAGGGATAAAAACAGAACATGGAAGGATAATTGTAAACAACGCAATGCAGACAAATATTCCCCACATCTATGCCCCGGGTGATGTCAACGGACTTTCAATGCTTTTCCATTCGGCCGTAAGACAATCCCTTGTGGCGGCAAACAACATAATGGCAGGAAATACTCCCATCGATTACATGAATTTCAAAACAGTTCCGACAACCGTTTTCACCTTTCCGGAGGGCGCTTACGTGGGGATCTTGCCCGATGAGGCGAAGTCAAAGGGAATTGAACTTGTCGAAACATCATCGCCGTTCAAAATCGATGCCCGAGCGCAGATCTTCGGAGAGATGGACGGAGAGATAAGAGAATTTTTCGATGCCGAGACGATGAAGATAGTCGGAGCATGGGTAATAGGTCTTGATGCCGGGCTTTTGATAGGAGAACTTGCAAGACTTGTCGAGGGAGGATTTACCGTAAAAGAGGTTGCTGAATTCGCCGATCAACATCCCACGACTGCCGAAGGTATAGTAAAGGCTGCAAGAAAATTGATATGAAATTTTTCGGTACATCATTTTGAAGTGGGAAGGTGATGTGTATGGCAGAAGAAAACTTTCTTTCTGTGCAACAAGGGAAAAGGGGGGTGATAATATGAAAGGAATTCTTTTTACCGCACCGCAGTGGGTAGGGATCTTGATCGGATTCGTTATAGGAGCCTTAGCAGAAGCATGGGGAATCGCAAATCCAGAATCAATAATAAGGCTGGTCAGATGGAAAGACAGACTCTTTATAACATGTATCGCCCTTGGCGGGGCGATTGCCGTGCTTGTGCTTTACGCTCTATATGCGATGGGCATAAACATGCACTTCAGTTTGAAACCGTTGTACTGGATCGGTGTCGGATTGGGTGGAGCGATATTTGGAATAGGACTGGCTTTATCAGGATATTTTCCCGGCTCTGAATGGATGTCACTTGGAGAAGGACGGCGTGATGCTTTGTTTGCAATTCCGGGAGGGTTACTCGGAGCCGCAACATGGACGTTGCTCTTTCAGACCTCCGCAGGTCAGTGGCTTGTGAACACTTTCAACAGCGGTTCTGTGATAATCACGGGTCAAACAATAGCAAGTTTGAGCCCATTGACTCTCTTCTTGATTGCCATTCCTTATGCCATAGGGCTATTTTTACTCGCTTATTTTTTGCCGAGATTTCCGAAAACCAAGCACAGTTGTCTGAGATCTCTTATCGGAAGAGGCAAATACGATGAAAATACCCCTCTACTTAAGGAAATACGTGAAGATACCGCCGCGTATTTACTTGAAGGATCTATAGCAAAAAAGGGAAGTAAGGCAGAAAAATTTGCCAAAACAATTTCTTCAGAACCAAACGTTTATTCGCCGTTATTGGTACTTATCGCCGCCGGAGTCGGAATAACGGTTGTAATCGGCATTATGTTACACCAGATCTTCGGTGAATCGACCACGTACTCGTGGATAGTTGGCGTGCTTTTGATGCCTTCTTACAAATATTCCGTAAGCGTCATCAATCATATAGGATGGGAGCCTTTTTCGGATATAGGAACGTTTTTGGGTGCTTTCTTTTCGGCCGTGGTGCTTACCAAAAGATTCACGGCCTTTCGTAAAGTTGTGCCACCATCATGGAGAAATCGTTTCGGTAATGAAGAGTGGAAAAGGGCAATCGGTGTTTTCATAGGAAGTTTTCTGATGCTCTTCGGTGCAAGAATGGCTGGTGGATGTGCGTCGGGACATATCTTAAGCGGCGTCGTTCAGATGGCTGCAAGTGGGCTTTACTTCGGTCTGATCGTCATGATCGCCGGTGTCATAACTGCAGCGATCGTTTACGGTAAAACTTCCGAAAAGGTTAAAAATTGATGGGAGATGAGATGTTATGAAAACTGTGAATGTGTTGGTCGTAATAGGCATAATTGCCACGATCATAATTGCGGCCATAGCGACTGGAAATTCAAATGGTTACGCTCCTGACATGAACGCATGGTTTGCCGCACTTATCATTCCCGTTTTATTACCACTCGCCGCGGTTGCTTATTACAACGAAAAGGATCCTTACGATAAGAAATGACCTTTTAGTTCAATAAATACACAGAAATAACGGAGGCGATAAAAACGAACAGTGTGGAATTCATACCCGGTGCAACTATCACAATAGACGATGATAGGTGCATAGGATGCAGAAAATGTGTTGAAGTCTGTCCTCAAGACGTTTACGAACTGGTAAGAAGGCCGGGAGAAACCGACCCAAACAAGGAATTCAAATCTGTGGCCGTCGCGCCTGAAAAGTGCATACTTTGTCTTTCATGCCTTGAAATATGCGCAAAAGACGCAATATACATTGACGGACAGCAATAGGAGTGATTGAAATGGCAGGACCGCTTTTAAAAGAACAACTCATCAAACCAAAGTATGACTGGAAGAGATTGACAGATCAGATCGTCGAAAAGTTGGAACTCAAATATGAGCCCGTCGGAGTTTATTTCATACAGGCAGAACATGCCGAAAGGTACGAAAAGTTCTTTGAAAATTTTCCAAAACCTAACGGACGTCTTACCTACTGTCAGGCAGTCGATACAGTAAGAGGGGCCGCGAATTATTCCAAACTTGCCGAAAGACCGGACGTGCTTGTCCTCAAAGCAAAAGACTTCTTATGCTCTGCCGGAGCGGCCAATTTGGGATTTTACGATCTGCCCGAGCCAATAAAAAACGGCGAAAGAGACTTTTTACTAAGAAGATTTCCATCCATAGAGACCTCAAGGGTAACGCGTGAGATGATACCACACTTTGAGGCTGGAACGACTGCGGATGTTATCGTTTTTAAACTGTCCATATCACCTGTTGATCCACATGTCGTGCTTGTCTTTGGAAATCCAGCGCAAATACTTTCGCTCGAAGGGCCTTACGTCATGAAAAAAGGAGGCAGATTGGAAGTTGATCTACTTGGAACGTGCGGAGTATGCGCTGAAATGACAGTATCGCCACTTTTAAACAGAAAGATGAATCTTTCGACACTTTGCGGAGGGGCAAGATCACATGCGTTCAAAGATCCAACTGAAATGGGAGCAGGTATACCCGGCATCGAATTTCCAGAACTTGTCGAGAACCTACTTGCCAGACAGAACATTCCAAAAAGACAGGATTTGCCAAAGGAACTTCGGTGAAGCCGAAAGAAAACACAATTGAAAAAATAGACAGACTTTTTGAAAAGATATACGCCACCAATCTCGATGAAGAAAGTATCCGAATTCTTAAAGATCTGCAGGATCATCTTCATTCGATGAATCTTCACAAAGCAAAGGTGGCGTATTTCTCTTTGATAAAATCGAAATTGAATTATATCTTCGAAATGTTAAATTCATCAAAAGTGGATGAATCGAAGAAAGAAATAAAAGAATTGAAGAAATTTTTGTGAGGTAGAATCATGCTTGAGTGTCAAGAATTCAATAAATTAAGCGAGATAGAAATTAAGATATTGAAATACCACAAATTAATGGGGGCGGATTATTCTAAACTCATCTCTCACAGATTCGGGATAAAATTGTGCGAGGCAATGGCAATTCACAAAAAACTTTTCGATCTGGGCTTTCTTGAAAAGGTCAGCGGAAGTATAATAGATTACCACACAAACATAAAAAGATTAAAAACGATAAAGCACAGAAACCACACTTACTACGTTCTAAGTAGAAAAGGTGAACTTTGTCTCAGAGAATACGAAAGAGAATTCGGAGAAATCCAACTGGATCTGAAGTATCCTTACAAAAGATGACACCTGCTTTAGTTACTTCTAAGGCTGAATTTTGACACTGTAAAGTATGTATACAATGTATATAGCCATCAACAAAAGGCCTTCCCATTTTTTGGCGCTTCTTTTTGAGTTAAAGAAGATAAAGAAGGCTATTATTCCTATAACATTCATGAAAATCAGATCAACGGTTATAGGCTTATCCGTTTTGATGGTCCCCGGCAGTGCCGAAAGACCTAAAATCGCAAGAATATTAAAGATGTTGGATCCCATTATATTTCCGACGGCAATTTCATTTTTTGATTTCAATGCGGCTCTTACAGATGTGACGAGTTCTGGCACACTTGTCCCAAATGCGACTATCGTTACGGCTATTAAAGTCTCGCTTACTTTAAGCGATCTTGCCAAGTTAACGGCCGCGTAAACACCGATTTCGCCTCCGGCAACAACTCCAACAAGGCCTATAATCGTTAAAATAATCGCTATAGAAAGTTTGTGAAATGCCTGTGTCGACGTTTTCACATCCTGTTTTGATGTCGATAAAACGTACGACATAAAAATTCCAAAAACTGCAAGTAATACCATTCCATCGTAAAAATTAAGAGAATCATTTTTCAAAAACAACATTGTCGCTATGAACTGTGCCACTATGACGAGTGGAATTTCATATTTTAACGTCTGAACTTTTATCGAAATGGAACCAAGAAAAATAGAGATTCCAAGGATAAAACTCGCGTTGACTATGTTAGACCCGACAACATTACCTATTGCAACGCTTCCAGAATTGTTAAAAGCACCTGCAAGGCTTACAGCAAGTTCTGGCGCACTCGTTCCAAAGGCAACTATCGTCAAGCCTATGAAAAGTTCTGAAACTTTGAAATGTCTTGCAAGATCTGAAGCACCGCCTACGAGCCAGTCAGACCCACGTTCAAGTAAAAGCAAAGCGATTGCAAGGAATATTATCTGTAAAAGAATGTACAATTTCATCTCTCCTTTTTGCCTTTTGATCATATTGTATCAAAAGATCGAGAATTTTGACGTCAACAATTTTGTATAGTATAATTTACGGCTAAAGCATAGGAGGTGGGGGAATGAAAAGAACTTTGATCGCTCTTTTTCTGCTTTCGACATTTACAATTTCGATCTTCGGATGGGGCTTTTCAGTCCATAGAACTATAGTCAAAACAGCCATCGAAAGGCTTAGCGGGCCATCTTTGAATTATTTTCTTCCTTTCGAGAGCCAAATAATGGCTTATTCGACCTATCCTGACGAGCATCAGGATTTTGAAGCAGGAACCGCCCATTTTATGGAAATAGATTTCTACGCAGAGCCACCCTTTGATAACCTTAGATCGAAGATAGAAAATTACATGCAAACTTACGGAGAGGCAATAGGAAGAGGACACGGTTATGCGCCATGGGCGATAGACAAGTACTATCACTTGCTCGTTGAAGACATAGCAACGAACTCTCCAGATGTACCAAAGATCGCCGGAATACTTGCACATTTCGCATCGGATATAAATATGCCCTTACATGCCACGGTCAATTTTGAAGGCCAGATGACGGGCCAAAGCGGTATACACGGTTTATGGGAAAGCGCTATAGTCGACAAACGTTTTGATGCTTCCATGATTCTTCCGACCAAAGTATCTACTGTTACAGATATAATAGATGCATCTTTGGAAAACTCAAAAATTGCATGGTATTATGCCCAATCTCTTCTCGCGATAGACAGAAGTGAGAAGACCCTTTTTGGGCAACTTTCAAAAGATCCTCTTGTTTCGTCAGTTTCTTACGAGAATATGCTGTGGGATTCAACAAAATGGATAGCGACAGTTCAAATAACGAGATCTGTTGAGTTTGTCTCAACGCTTTTTCAAATGGCTTACAATCAATCGAAAAGTTACGTTCCAAAGGCCGCATCGCGTCCAAATATCGTGATCTTCAAAGTTTCTTCGAACGGAAATGATCAATACGTGGCAATAAAGAACGCGGGGGATAAAAGTGTAAACCTTAAAGGCTGGAAAATCTCAAACGGAGAGGGACAATATTTCGTATTTGAAAATGATCTCTTAATAGATCCCGGTCGTTACATTCTCGTCCATTCCGGGCCCGACGCAAAGGGGTTGATCTGGTCAAAATCTTTGGTATGGTCTGCACATGGAAAAGCCCGACTCTTTGATCCTGACGGAAATATGGCCTTTGAATTTGTCTATTGATGAAAGATCGACGCAAGGGGCAGGACGTAAAATAAGATGGCAAAAAAGTGCATCGCGCTTCCACCTATAACGAAGAGGTGCCATACGAAGTGGTGATATTTCATCTTCCTTCGAATATAAAAAATCGTGCCAAGGGTGTAAAGTATGCCTCCGATCAAAAGAAAGATTATGCCATTCGGTGACAACTTTTCAAGGAGAGGCTTTATTGCAAAAATAACCATCCAGCCCATCGATATGTAAATCAATGTCGAAAGGATGACGAACTTTTTCACAAAGAAAATTTTGAAAAGTATGCCAATGATGGCCATACTCCAAGTTATTCCAAATAACGTCCATCCCAAAGGGCCCCTTAGAGTGATAAGTTCAAACGGAGTGTAGGTCCCGGCTATGAGAAGAAATATGGAAGAATGATCGAAAATTTCGAAAATATCTTTTGCCTTTCCCTGCGACAGGGCATGGTAGATCGTTGACATCGTGTAGAGAATAACCATTGATGATCCGTAAATCGAAAAACTCACAACATACCATGAATTTCCGTAAATACTTGAAAAAATTACCAAAAGCACAAGGGCGGCTATTGCAAGTAGAGTCCCGATTCCATGCGTAACGGCATTTGCAATCTCTTCGCCAAGCGTGTAGTTTTCTACGTTTTTCAAATTTACTCCTTTATCATAAGTTGATTTATTATATCAAATTTTTAACGGATTCTCTTTCTACTAACTTTGCCTTTAGAACAACGTGCTGGACTTTATGGATACTCTCATTTTCAATGGCATCTAAAAGCAATGTTGCGGCCGTCATCCCTATGGCATCGGCAGGCTGAACGACGGTGGTAATGGAGGGAGAGGAAACCTTCATCCATTCCGCATCATCGAATCCCACCACTGAAAGATCATCGGGAACTTTTAACTTTAAATCTTTTATGGCTCTCATAAGTCCCAACGTTGTGAAATTGTTCATCGCGATCATTGCCGTCGGCCTTCTGGATCTTTGCAAAATTTCAAGAGATTTTTTGTAAGAATTCTCCTCGGTAAAAAATCCGCTCTTTACCCATTCCTGACGGTATTCAAGTCCAAAATTCTTCATTGCTTCCTTAAAGCCGCTTAACCTTTCATGACCGGTATAACTCTTTTCTATACCGTAGACGGCTCCTATTTCTTTGTGACCCTTGTCTTTGAGATATTTAACCGCATCGTAAATCGCGGCACGGTTGTCTATGACAACGGAATCACAGTTGACAGAATCGATAAGCCTGTCGAAAAGGACTATTTTCATTCCGTGCCTTACCATATTCCTGTAGACAGAAAGGTTTTGGCCTTCTGCCGCTGGAGCCACGATAAGACCATCTACCTTTTTTGAAACGAGCAATTCAAGATATTCAACTTCTTTTTGTGTATTTTCTCCGACGTTACATATCATAAGATTGTATTTTTTGGCGTAAAGTACCCTTTCCATGGCCGAGATAACCTCGCTGAAAAACGGGTTTTTTATGTCGGAGACGAGTACTCCAACCGTAAAAGTTTTGGATATCTTCATTCCCCTTGCAAGTCCATTTACAACGTATCCCATTTCCCGCGCTGCCGCGATGACTTTTTCTCTTATCTCATCGCTAACACCAGATTTGTGATTGAGAGCCTTTGATACCGTAGCAGTCGAAACGCCAACATTTTTTGCAATATCCTTTATGCTAACCATTGAACCCCTCTTTCAAATTTTCTAAAAATCTTTTGACCTCTTCAAGTTTTGGAAAAGACGTTATTGCGCCTATCTTTTGAGCGGCCATTCCAGCAGTTATCGTTCCAAATTTAGACGCGGACACCAAATTCTCTTCTTTAAAATCATTCCTTGCGAAATCATGTATAAGACCTGCCATAAAGGCATCACCGCATCCGGTAGTATCGACAGCGTTAACGCGTATCGCCGGAATATGAGTTGCGGTTTTTGAAATGACGTACGCACCATTTTCGCCATCCGTTATGACGGTTTTACCAATAGATTTTACCACTTTTAGGATACTTTCAAAATCATCAAGGTTAAAGATCGACTTTGCGTCTTCCATACTACACTTGACAAGATCTGCCATTTTCCATCCTTTAAGCAGATCTGCTTTGTATTTGCCTTCGTCTTTGGCAATGTGCGGCCTGTAATTTGGATCGAAGAAGATGTACTTTCCCTTTTTCTTAACATCTCCCATGAATTGCAATATGTTATCCGACGCAGGAGTTGCAAAGAGAATCGATCCAAAATGAAAGGCATCAAATTCATCTATTCTTACTTTAGAGAGATCTTCATACGACAAAGCGCCATCGGCGGTAGATCTATTCCATATCGCAAACTTTGGCACCTTTTTTTCATCCACAAATGCAAAGGCAAGGGTGGTGTGGAGATCATCATCTGTTACGCTTAAAGATATATCAACGCCTTCGGATTTCAGCGTATCTTTTAGCATATCTCCGAAAAAATCGTAAGAAAATTTCGTTATGTAACTTACCTTCTCTCCAAGGCGTGCAAGACCCACGGCTATGTTCAAAGGAGAACCTCCGACGTGTGGCTCAAATGAATCATCTATTTTGAACAAATCGATTAGGTTTTCTCCGACAATTGCGAATCTTATTTTAAATTACCTCCTCATAAGGAATTTTTATAACGTACTGTATGAGTTTAGACTTACCTGTTTTAATTTTATGTGCAAATCCAGCAGGTATAAGAAGCAAATCGCCTTTTTTGATTTCATATTCTACCGGATTTTCGATTTTGCAGTTTCTTAATTCACCCTTTTCTATTTCAGATCCACCTGTGAATTTATCTCCAATTATAACAATTGCTTTTCCAGACATAACCATGTAAAGGTCGTTGAAATGAAAATGGACTTCTGCATTTCCATCAAAAAAAGATCCCAATTCTGAAATTTTAACAGTCAAATCTTTGAATTTAAATGAATTTTGAGAATTCAAAGAAATTTTCAAGGGTTGATTCATACTTTACCTCTTTTCAAAATCATTATCTTCAAAAAATAAATGTATGAAATTCATTCTGTTATCCGTAAAGAAAAGATGTAATTGATTTTCATCCTGAACTAGCCACGGATAAGAATATTCTCCACGATCTGCTTCTTTCAAACAAAAAGGCGCTGACCAATTTTTCCCTTCATCTTTAGAAAACAAAAGATCCATTCTATTTCTTCCTGTTTGAGTATGATTATGAGCAAGTACAAGCGTATTTTTGTATTTTATAACATCTATGCCACTATTTGGATTGGGAATATCAGTTTGTTCAGAGGCTATCCAACTTAATCCGCCATTGAAAGAATATGAAACGTATACTTTTCCCATCTTAGATCTACTCATCATAATGAGTGTTCCATCATCAAGTTCAATCACAATAGGTTGAATTAATCCGGTAACCGTTGTCTCTCCGTACAATTTCCAATCGTTCCCATCTTCAGAAATTAAAACCATTGATGTCCATCTTTTCTCATCATAAACAGGTAAAAGATAATTCCCATTTTTCAAAACAATGGGTCTTCCCTTTGTCATAATTCCTTTAGCATCAGATATAATTTCTAATTCCCCCCAGTTTTCTCCATGATCCTTTGATCTTTTCCGACAAATTAAAGCACTTTGCCAATCATTGTCGGTCAAGATGACAAAAAATAGCCATAATTCGTCCTCAGGGCTTTTCCATATTACCGGATTGCCAACGCCGAACCCTGGCATCTTAAATGCGGTTACGGGACTTGTCCAATTATCAAAATGTTTTCTAGATAAATGAATAACGCTATCAGGTGCCTTCTCATATGAGGCTGAATACCAAACGGCTATAAGATCATCTCTGTCTTTAGTAACACTTACACAGTGATGCATGGGAGGATAAATTTGTGATTGTATGACATTTTCGAAATTCATTTTTTTCATCCCTTTATACCTGTCATTGTTATACCTTTGACAAAATATCTCTGAAGTAAAAGGAAAATAACGATAGCCGGTATAGTTGCCATTAAGGCTGCGGCCATAGCAGGTCCGTATTGCGGAGCCGATCCGCTGACTCCACTTTGACCACCGAAAAATTCCGCTATTCCAACGGGCAAAGTTCTTGATGCGTCTGAATTGACAGAAACCAGTGGCCACAAGAAATTCGTCCAGTTGCTTATGAATGTTATGATCGCAACCGCACTTATAGAAGGTCGTGCGAGTGGAAGCATTATCGTCCACCAGATTCTAAAGTACCCTGCACCATCTATTCTTGCGGCATCTATGAGATCTTGAGGAACACTTCTGAAAAAATTTCTAAGAATGAAAACGCCTGTGACGTTTCCAGTTGTTGGAAGTATCAAAGATATTATCGTGTTTAAAAGATGGACATGTGCAAACATAAGATAAAGTGGTATGATTGTAACCTGTATCGGCACCATAAGCATAGATAAAACTGTTGCGTAAAGCAAAGCATTACCTTTAAAGTGAAATCTTGCGAATGAAAAAGCGGCCATAGAATCTATCAGTATGACTATGATCGTGGCCACAATGGCAGACAAAAAACTATTTAAAGTCCATCGCAAGAAATTAAAAGTTCCTAAGACGTAAGAAAAATTTGACAATGTCGGATGTTGCGGAATCCATGTCGGAGGGTAACTTGCAATCTCACCTTCAGGCTTAAAGGCACTGACCGTCATCCAGAGTATTGGAGCAAATGCAAGGATTGTAAGAATTACAAGCAATAAGTACAAAATAGTCTTTGAAAGATATTTGTTTTTTCTTTTCATGATTCCCCAACCTTTTTAAGCAATTGTCTTTCAATAAGAACAAGAACTATCAAGAATGCAAAAACAACATACGCAACGGCAGAACCATATCCCAATCTGAAATACTGAAACGCTTGAAAATACATGTATTGGATGACGGTAAGTGTGGCCATTGAAGGTCCACCTCCTGTCATAACGTAGACTTGATCAAAAACTTCAAAACTGTTTATAAGTGTCAGCATCAAAACCACAACTGTAGTCGATCGAAGTAAAGGAAAGGTTACATTCCAAAAAATTTGCCAGTTTGAAGCACCGTCTATTCTCGCAGCCTCTTTTAATTCTTCCGGTATATCCTGAAGCCCAGCAAGAAAAAGGATCATGTTAAAACCAACTGTCCACCAAATTGTGGTAATGGCTACAGCAGGCATTGCCCAGTTCACACTCGAAAGCCACGCAATTGGCTTTATTCCAAAAAAACTTAGATAATAATTTAAGATTCCAAAATGTGTGTCAAAGATCCACATCCAAATAACACCAACAACTGTTGACATTATGACGTAAGGCATAAAAACAAATGTTCTTGTTATCGTTCTACCTTTAAGATTTTGATCTACAAGTAATGCTATGAGAAGCCCAAGTACTATAAGAGCAGGTACCGTTAAAACCATAAAATAAAGAGTGTTTATAAGACTCGTTATAAAAGAAGGATCGTTGAAAAGTTCAATATAATTAGAAAATCCTATAAATTTTGGAGTTCCTACGATATTCCAACTTGTAAGGCTCACAAAAAAACCCGCAATTGAAGGGCCAAACCTAAAAGCAATAAAAGTAAAAAGGTAAGGGATTAAAAAGAGATACGGAATTATTAAAATTCTAAAATTTTTCCTCATTTATACCCTCCAAATTCTGGGCCACTTAAGTGGCCCAGAAACGAATTATTGTCCCCTTGAAAGTATTTGATTGATCTGATCATTCATCCATTTCATAACTGGTAATATATCTTTATCTCTTACCATTATGTCCTGACCCGCAACAACTATCGGACTTACAGATGCTGCGGAAAATACCTCTGCTTCATTTGGTATTCTCGGAAGCATGACTTCGTAAGGAGCGCTTTCAAGGAATCCTGTTCTTCCTGGCAATGAATAGGCATATTCCCTCGCAGCGTTAAGAGCCGGAATGTTCCCAGACAATGCCCATTTGGATGAATTTTTGATCAACCATATAACGAAATCCTCAGCGGCCTGGATCTTTGCTTTATCTTTTTGTACCGGAATAGTTAAAACATGCCCGCTTCCCCATACCGTTTTCTGTTCAAAGACCTGAGGAATTGGGAATGTTCCCCACTCAAGACCTTTCTGTGCTTGACATGCTGGTATTTCCCATGGACCATCTTCAAGCATTGCTGTTTTGCCAATAAGAAAATCATTCAAAGGATTCGTCGCGCCAACTGGCGAAACATGATATTTGAAGACTAAATCCTGTAACCATTGCCACGCTTTCAGACCCGCATCAAGGGGATAATCAACTTTTGTATTTTGCTGGTTAAGGAATCCATACCCTTGTTGAGCAAGTAATTCATACCATTGAAGGAAAGCATGCCAATTAAGTGAATACAATCCAAAACCGTATTGGACGATATTGTTTGGATCAAATCCAGGCTCATTTGGATGTTTGCCATTTTTATCGATTGTTAATTTTATTGCCATATCTAAAAATTGTTGACCGGATATCCATCCCGTTGGAGGAGTAATACCAGCCTTTTCAAAGAGTGTTTTGTTATAATATATTGCATTCATATGAAGGTCAAGAGGAAATGCGTATTGAACTCCATTGTAAAATGTTCCATTCCATGCAGCCGTCGCAAATTGAGTTGCTGTAAATCCTGCCTTTGATATGACATTCCCAAGAGGTGTTAGTAAATTCAAAGCCGCAAATTGGGGAATATCGGGTCCATGCATTCCTAAAATATCTGGTGGATTGCCAACAGCAGCCGAAGTCATGAATTTCGTAAACAAAGGTGTCCATTGCATCGTCGTAAAGGTTATATGAACGTCTGGATGTGTCGAGTTATATTCATCGACAAGCGCACGCATAACATCGCCATCAGGGCCTGTCCATCCACCCCAGAAAGTTAGTTCTATTGGCTGGGCAGCCATAGCCACCATTCCAATTACTAAAATACTTAACAGCGCCAAAATTCCTAACTTCAACCTCATAAACTTCCTCCTTTCATTTTTTAAATTTGCCAAATTTAAATTTCCTTTTCGGCAAATTTAACTTTATCTCCTAAATCGTCCTTTTTATACTCCATCAAAGGTAATCTCATTTTTCCGTTGCCAAAACCTCTGAATTGTAGGGCTTTTTTAAGTGCGGACATATCGTATCCTTCACCAACAGCGGCAGATATCTTTATCAATTTCTCTTGGGCTTTACGTGCCTTTTCAAGATCACCTTTTTTAAAGAATGAATATACTTCGATGAATGGTTCTGGAAAAACCGCTGCCGGACCGCTAACTGTCCCATTGACTCCCATAACAAGCATTGGAAAGAATGCTCTATCAAATCCAACAGCGATCTCAAATCTTGGAAAGTCTTTTCTCAGATCGACAAATCTTGTAATTTCACCAAAATCTCCGCTGCTATCTTTCATACCAAAAAAATTCTCATGCTTTCCAAGTAAGGTTGAAACAACTTTGATGGTTACCTTGTTACAGGCCAACGATGGTATGTTGTAAACATAAACGGGCAAATTCTTAGCGTATTTAACAATCTGCGATATATATTCAATCATTTCTTCTTCTGATACTTTATAATAAAGAGGAGGTAAAGTTGCTATCGCATCGACATTCGCTTCTTTTGCGATATAAACCAGTTCTTTTGATTCCTCAATTCTCACACTGCTGCAGTTTGCGATGACTTTTGCTTTGTTCGATGTCACAGATCTTGCGATCTTAAAAATTTCTTCATGCTCTTTGATATTCAACGAAAGTCCTTCCGATGTCGTACCACATGCAAACAGTCCATTTATACCCTTATCGACAAGAAATCCGAAGTACCTTTCGGTTTCTTTGTAATCAATTTCTCCGTTATCTTTGAATATCGTCAATGGTGCGGCTATAACACCATCAAGCATTAAAATCCCTTCTTTCATTATTTTTGTATGAGTAAATTCAATTTTGAAACTTCTCGCTATTTCTCAATTCTTTTTTCACTATCACCCCACAACAGCCTGCCACCAAGGTGTAAAATCTTTCTGTCCCAAAAATTCTTCCAACCGAGGTGATAGACATGTTGCGTAGTTCTTCAGATGTGTTTCTCTTTAATTTCCCCTTTTCAGATATTGTTTTGAACCTTGTCTTCTTTTCCCTTCAACAAATAGACTTCGATTCTATCTTTTCCAAACTCCTTGAATCTTACTCTCCTAATAACAAAAATCGCCCTTATGACCCTTCTTCTTTACTTAGACTCTTCTTCACCTTGAATCTTTTCGATAGTATGACTTTTACAAATCAAAGCGTATGACAATATCTTCTATAAAGTCTCAAAACTTAACATCCGACGGAAATGACTATTCAAAGCATTGTCACAAATTCGCGTGTCGAGATAGAACTTCCTTATGCCCTAAAGATTGTTCCGACATCTTTTGGATGAAATATTCACATGAATTGTCCCTTTTCAGACTTTCTTTTCAGACCGATCCGTCTTTTAAACAGTTTTACAACTTCAGGCCGAGAATTGAGACACTTAATTCTTCTCTTACAAGATGGCACCATCTTAAAGACATAATCTCCCGAACATTGACACTTACTATAGATTCAACCTAAGACTTATTTCAAAAGCGATTAGTCATTATACTTTCGAATCTGAAGTGTCTTTTCTCAAAAGATTGAAAGGAGAAACTCATGATAGAAAACGTATTTAATCCAAAATTTGCTTTTCAAAGATCTTGAACGTATTCAGATTCAATCTTATCTGCAATGTCTGAATGCATCCTTCTGTATGATGCATCTTTGAACCTGCAAGAGGCCTTCTGCATCTTCTCCTTTTAAAGATCATGACTTGGGGTTTGGGGTAAGTCTAATCTAAATTGAATTCACTCAATAACAGTTTTTAAGTTTTTCTCCATAATTGTTTTTAAAATATATCAAGTTTTTTAGTTCTCAAAATCTGTTTTCATAAGAAAAACAGAATACGGGCCCCACATTGACATTGTAAAATAAATTATTTTACCATTTTCGAGAGTATACAGAGGGTTCATAAAAGCTCCATAAAGTCCCGGATAATCATAAGAAGAAACCAAAGTCTTTGATTTACTCCAAGGACCCCATGGATCATTTGCAAAGCGTATTACAATATTTGTCGTCTGTGGATCAAGATAAGTCATTATCCATTTTTTAAGATATTTGTCGAACATAATAGAAAGCTCACCTGCTGGTCCATCGGCTACACTTTTAGAATCAGATTCATTATAACTCCAAATGGGATAATCATTTTGGAGTCCAGAAAAATACTGATATTTTGATTTATCTTCAATTTGATCGGATTTTACTTTCATAAGGTACACATTTCCCCATCTACCAGATGGAATAGAAAAAAGATATATCTCATTGGACGAAATATAATCGGGGTCTTCATTAGCAAAAACTGGATAAATCTGAACAAAATTACTAGTACCATTCCATGTGACATTGGGCAATTTTTCGAAATGATTTCCTTCATCTTTTGAAACGGCTAAACCGGAATAATTACAATCCCAATATCCAGGTGCTCCCCATTGGCTTACAGACATATAATACACATAAAGATTATTGTTGTTATATATTCCCCCTGTTGGTATTACAGTTATCTCACCATTTTCACCATGTTTTGAAGATATGACCTCTTTAGCATAAGATGGAACTGGATTATCATAGGAAATTGTTTGATCATTGAACTTTAAAAGTTCATTATCAAATATAAAATCACTAAAATTCATAGAAACTGAAAAAGCATTGTTATCACTATTTTCAACAAATAATCCTATTTTTGCATTAATTAATTGTTTTTGTTTATCATTGTAACTACCAATCTCTTTCCAATTAATTCCATCGTTACTAGAATAAAAAATATAAGAAGAAAACTCTTTTTTTATCTTTAAAAAATTCTCACCATAAGCGCTAGAAATGATAAGAGGTAATTGATTGTTAATCAAACCACTTACTTTAAGTGTACGATTATTCGTAATTCCAAATGCTATCCAGTTTGAAACATTTTTCCATATTAAAAATCCACTAAACGTAGGCAATGGATACATATAGTTTAATTTTACTTGAACTGTAAATGTCGAAAAATGTGAAACATCAAGTAAAACTTTTGGAACTTCGTCTACGTACTCTCCCAGTTCCATATATGGACCAGCTGTAATAGTTAAGTTATGTGATGATACAATGAAGTTATTTCCACTATTTACTGAAATAAATTTATCAAATTTAACACCATTTTTAAAATCTCCATTTGGAGCGACTGCCAAGACATTAGATCTCCATAATGTACCTGTGGGACCGTTCCATATAGGCATTCCCTGTCCAAAGGTATCTCCAAAAATAAAATAAGTGCTAGTGGATGCAGGTATCATTATTCCTAAATCAGCACCATATACTTGTTCTTTAAAACACAATTCCTGATTTATAGAGTCAATTCCTATTAGCTTACATACCATCTCTGTATTTTTAATACTCAATGAAAAACTAAAAAGAGGTATCGAAATTAATACCAATATCAAAAATATTTTTTCATGCATCTTTTTCACTCCTTTAATCCAGACATTGTTATACTAGTTACTAGGTACTTTTGTAAAAAAATGAATATGATCAAAGTTGGCAACATTGCCATAAAATCAGCAGCCATGATGTCTCCCCATGGATTTTGGTATTGACCTCCATATCCTGCGATCCCAACTTGAATCATTTTTAAAGAATTTGAATTTATTACTATTAATGGCCACAAGAAATTATTCCAATTAGCGAGAAAAAAGAAAACTGCCAGTGCAGCCAAGATTGGTTTTGAAATAGGCAGAATTATTCTGAAAAAAATGTTTAAAATGCTTGCACCATCCATAATGGCTGCTTCTTCCAATTCTCTTGGAATACCTAAGTAAAATTGCCTTAGCAAAAAAATACCAAAAGCATTAGGTATTCCTGGCACTATTAATGCCCAATAAGTATTAACCCATCCAAAAGATCTAACTAATATAAATAAAGGTACCATTACCGCTGAGAAAGGAACCATGAGGGTACTTATCACAACTATAAACATAAAATTCCTCCCCCTATAGCGTAACCTAGAAAGAGAATAGGCAGACATTGAATGTGTAAATAGAGCAACAATCGTTATTACACCAGCCACAAAAGCAGTATTAAAAATCCATCTTGCAAATGGTAGTTGTTGAAATACCTCTGCAAAATGACTCCATACTGGCTTTTGCGGCCAAAAAACAGGTGGAACAGCAAAAATATCAGCCGTTGGTTTAATTGCTGATACAAACATCCAATAAATAGGAAACAAGAATACTGCTGCTATTGTCGACATGACAATATATCTTATGATCTGTTTTATATTAACTTTTTTCACTTAACTTCTCCCCCTTTAAGAATTTTGTATAAGATAAGTGATAAAATAACCAAAATAATGAACATCAGAAAATCCATAGCAGCTGCGTAACCAAATTGATAATATTCAAAAGCTGTTTGAAAGGCATAAAATACAACAGTTGATGTTGCATAGAATGGTCCTCCACCTGTTAGCACATAAACTTGATCAAATAGTTGAAAGCCTTGAATCAAACTTATAATGAGGACAAAAAAACTAGTAGGTTTTAAAAGGGGAAAAGTTATATGCCAGAAAGTCTGCCAATAAGATGCACCATCAACTCTTGCAGCATCATAATATTCCTCAGGAATGTCATTTAGACCCGCTAAAAATATAACCATAAAGTAACCGATACTAGAATAAAGTGAGAGTGCAAGTACTATATATAAAGCTTGACCCATCGAACCTAATAATGGTTGAGGAGAAATTCCAAATATAGATAGTATTGAATTAAAAAAACCGTTTTGTTGAAATATATAAGACCATACGAACGCTATAGAAACCAATGATATTGCTGCAGGTGCAAAATAAACTGTTCTAAAGAATGTAATTCCCTTAGAAGGTTTCTTTATTAAAAGCGCTAAAGAAAGAGAGAGCAGAAAATTTAAAGGTACAAACATAAATACATATTCTATTGTTACTTTTAACGATTTTAAAAATATAGGATCAGTCAACATTTTAGTATAGTTCGAAAAACCAGCAAATTTCATTTTTCCTAATCCACTCCAATTATAAAGGCTTATATTAAACCCTAAAATTGCCGGCAATATAACAAATATAGATAACCCAACTAAATCGGGAAGTAAGAATATCCATCCTGCTAATACTTCTCTCTTTTTGCGCTTCATTTAACTGCCCTCCAAATCAAAGTAGGGAGGTTTGATGTTACAACCTCCCTACTCTATCGATTTTTAATGAGCTCCTGTATATGTCGAAAGGAAATTATCGATTTGTTGAGCAGCTGTTTTTGCTGCTACTGCAGGAGAGACATTTGCAAAAATCACAGATTGTAAAGCATTCTCCAATGCTAAATCCATCTCTGGAGTATAACGTGGTTCAGGTTTGGACGTTGGTAGAATTTGATTAATGAAAGTTTGCCATATAGGCGAATCATAATAGTCCTTGGCACTTTCATAAACGCTTTTATAAGCAGGTAGCTTTGAATTTTGGACTGTGCACCATTGCTTTTCGAAATCTGTTTTAAAGAACAACCAAAGTGTAAAATCAACAGCGTCTTTTACAACCGGGCTGTTTTTATTTACAACTTGTATCCATCCTCCCATAACACTTACACTAGTTCCTCCTTTAGTCATTGGTGGTATCGGAAAATATCCCCATTTAAATTTTGGAGGATTTACTGTTAGCATTTGAATAGCCCATTCTCCACATTCCTGCATTGCCCCAAAACCGCTTACAAATGTTGAAATATCATTTGTCCCCGCTGTTGGAATACTCTTAGGAGAAACCTTATATTTATCAAAAGCGTCTTGATAGAAAGTGAGAGCTGCTATTGCTGCTGTTGAATCAAAAGTTGATTTCGTCCAGTCCTCGTTTACAACACTACCACCTGCAGACCACAAGAACGGATAAAATGTAAACAATTCATAATAAGTAGGTGTAGGATCTAATATTAGTCCCCACCTATTTTTAGTTGTGAGTATTTTGGCATCTTCTAATAGTTCATTCCAATCTTGAGGTATAGACAAATGATATTGATCGAATAAATCTTTATTATAATATATTGCAAGAGGTTCAAGTTCTATAGGTAACCCGTATATATGACCAGCAATCGTAACTTTTTCTCTAGCTACGGGGAAAAAATCATTAATTTGTTCAGGAGTTAAATATTTGTCAAAAGATTGAAGAACACCTGCATTGTAATACCTTAATTCATCACCAGGACTAACCCAAAAAATATCAGGACCTTGACCGCTTGCAAAAGCTGCTGATAGTTTTGTCGTTGTATACTGAGCCCACGGAATTTCAACAAAATCAACTTTCATATCTGGATGAAGTTGATTCCATTCATTAACGTATTTGACTATTAGTGGATCTCCATACGTATCCGTGAACTTCCAAAAAGTTATTGTTGTTGCCATAACGGCAACACTAGTCAAAACCAAAACAATTAACACCGATACTAACATTTTCGACCTTACTTTCATATTTTCATTCACTCCTTTCTTTAAACACTTACTACTCTTAAAAGCGCTTTATATAGAGATTTTTTATTACTATTGAGTTACTCATGATGTGCATTGACGTAATGTTCAAACTATACACTTTGAATTTTGAAAAATACTATCATATCTATATAACTTCAAGATGATCTTTATCTGGTAATGTCGGAAATGGTACATGAGGTTCAGATTGATACCAATACGCGACAGATGCAACATCATCTTGAAGAGGTAAATATCTATTTCCTGAACGCCACCCTAGCAGTTGGATCGTGACTCTCAAGTCTTTTTGAAATCTTACTGGATCCATTATGTGCCAGCGATACATACCGAATCTTTGCTGACTGCGATATAATCCGTCCGGTTTAATTAATTGATGCATTCCCAAAAATGCTGTTGAATATGTACAATATTGACCTTTTGGTTGTTCCCAGTCCCATGCTCCGCCAAAATAATCTTCTGTGCCTGTCCCACAAATAGTTGGAAAATCGGTATCTCCATCGAGATAAAATTTTACTTCGCCTTCTCCCCACCAACCATTGTTGTTAACTTGACGTGCCATATATGTACCAACGTAGCTTCCTTGACCTTTTACATTATCCAAAATTGTATATACTTCTTTATAACCTACACAATTATTACGTCTAAACTGGGCATGAAAGTATGCGATTCTTTCTGGAATTTTAGATAAGGTATAGTCTACTTGATAATAAAGTGTAAAATCTTCTTCTGAAATATTTTGAATTGTGATTTTAGTACTTTTATGAAAGGGCATTAACCAATAACTGTTAAAGCCTCCCGATGGATTTACAACTATTGGAAGTGAGTTAACATTGCTAGGTTCACCCCATCCATTGCAAAAAAAATCTCCAATAGGCACTTCAACTGATGGATCATTTTCTCCATCCCAATATATCCTAAGTATGAGATATCTCCATCCTGTAGGAAAAGAAGTAAACCACATGTGATTGATAACACCTGGTCCTTCAATCTCTGCTAATGTAAAAACACTTTTACCTTTTACAATAATCGATGGAGAAATCTTCCATCCTTGTCCTAATTCTCTAGCTGCAAATGCTCCTGTGCCTTCTGTAGCCATACCACCTTTTCCTTTTTCTCCTTTAAAATTTTCAGCACTTATTGATCTAGATTGTGCATCTGATAAAACAAATAAATTTTCTAAACCTATCCCAATATGATCGAAATTATTCACATTCTCACTTCCTCTCATTTTGAATAATTTACTTATAGATTTTGTATTCAATTCCCGCTATCTTGCAAAAGTCAACAAGTTCATCTACCCAATCGCCGTAAACGCCGTGGGTGTGATTTGAATCATACGTCGAGAGAAATTCATCTGCGCTGACTTCTAATCTCGCAAATGCGTGCGGCCATTCGATCTGGGTTGCCTTAGCCTTTTCTTCGTTCTTTTTTTCTCCGAAGTCCAAAAATTCCGCAGGCAAGATCGCCATCCAGTACTTTCCGTTCTTTCTCGTCAATCGTGCAAGTGTAACATGGCCGGGGGCTGCTATGTGCCTTACGGAAGCGCCTCCCGCCGGGAAGTAAAAGCCTTCGGGATAGAGTTCTACTTTTTTGAGATTTTCTTCGGGATTAAATGATTTTGACGCAAAATATGTTGCGTGTTCGCCCGAATTGCAAAGATCGAAGAAGTTGTCTTTTTCATCGTAATGACGAACGTCCGCAAACAAAACAGGTGTTTTTGCCATCAATTTAAAGATTTGCATGGTCAAAGCGCCGTCCGAATCTGCCTCCGTTGCAAATATAAATGGTTCATGAGTGCCTTCCCAGTCGTAAGGATCGTTCATGAAGGCTTCCGCAACGTCCATCGTGGCAAAGTTATCAGTCAATTCGGGCTGGGCTTTTATTCCGGCAAAATCCAATTCGTTGTCTTTTATTATCTTTTGGATTGCATGATAACTTTTGATCTGTAACTTCAACTTCTCGGGCGTGAGTTGTTTCCCATCGTAATGGATCTTTTTGACATGAGATTCAAGCCACTTAAGGCCTGCTTCCGATCTCGAATCAGGTACCTCGGCTGATAACCTTACAACCTCGTATTGATCGATGTGCTCGATGTCTATTCCAAATATAGAATTCCACAGATCAACATTCGGAACGGCCGTGTACATGCCCATAGGTCTTCCGCCAATTATCCCATACCTTTGACCTCTTAAAGAATTAAACGCGTAAGATGCACGAACAAAAGAAAGCACCTGTTTTAGAACTTTTGGATCTTTGATATCGCCCCATACCCTTTTGTGAACAACGCCAGTTTGATCCAATGATCCGGCTGCGGCAAGCATGCCAACCATCCCGGGATATTGAGGGTTAACATTTCCAAAAAGTAAAAATGGACCGGGCGCAAACTTGGACGCTATGACGGAAAAATGCGGGAAGGCCCAGACTGCGTAGTTGAAAATCGTCAGATGGACTCCTGCGCTTTTCATTCTTAAACTTTCAGATTTTGCTATTGAAGGTTTTGAGACGATTTCTTTTGCCTCGACAACTTCAATTTCATTAGTCGATTGGAGCGCTTTAGAAAGTTCGCTTTGAAAATGTTTGTTTATCTTAAGAAGATCGGCGTTAACCTTGGGTCGGCCATCTGAAAATGTTATGATTCCAACTTTTATCTTCTCCATGATTTCCTCCATATAAGAAAATATTTGGAAAACGATTAACTAAATAATAACTAAGATTTCAAGTAATGTCAAAGTCATTTTTTGACATTTATTCATGTTTATATTTGATTTTAGATGTTTAGAGATAATTACATCAAAATTGCAAATGATATCTTTAACTTAAAAGAAAAAACTCTTGTTTTTATATTTGAGACATTTGAGGAACACGATCCACAACTTATAGAAGTGGGAGATCGCTTGGTTAAAAGAGTGCTAAAGTGAATAAAAATTCAACGTGCGATGTGATCTTTATGAAAGATCATGCTTTTATCGATGTTTATCTTTCCCTTGTCAGCCAGATCGCAAAGGGCTATCCTTATTTCGGGTGATGATAGATGACCATCTTTGGACAAAAATAGATGTACTGGAAATGAAAATGAAATATTTCTGCTTATCTCTTCTTCTGTTTTGCAAAATGAAAGATAATCTACAATCTTTGACTCTATAAACCTTATCATTTAAGATTCTCCCCCTTTATCTTCTAATAATAGATAATATAATATCTACGTATCGTAGTATAACATTTTTTATCTATAAAATCAAGAATGATTGACTTTATAATCTATTTATTGTAGAATAAATCAGGGTGATAAAATGAATTCTGCCTTTTCTTCGCGACTCAAAGAACTTAGAACCCAGCACGGAATGAGTCAGAAAAATCTTGCGAATTTAATTGGGCTTAGCGATAAAACCATCTCTGCCTACGAAAGCGGAAGAAATGATCCCGATTTAGAAACGTTGAAAAAGATCGCCAAAATATTCGGTGTAAGCGTAGATTACATGTTGGGTGCATCGCCTGAAAGTGACTCAACGGCTACCGAGTACCCGCTTGAGACAATACCTATTTTTCTCGTCGATTCTCTTGAAAAGCCAGTTGAGTATCTCAAATTACCGGTATGGGCAGGATGCAATTATGGTATAGTTGTACCGGATGACTCTGCCGAACCAACACTTTCAAAAGACGATATAGCGCTCGTAAGAAAGGGACCCGCTTTGGAGGGCGATCTTATTGTGTGGCTTGAGGAAGGCAGGGCTGGATTATACCGAATTTATTTTCAGGACGACTTGGTTATACTAAAGCCCGATAACGCAAAGTACAAACCTCTCATAATGAATCCAGAGACAATTGCCAGATCTTTAATAGGAGTTGTCGTGGGAAGGTGGCAGAAGTTCAAATGATCTGAAAATGGGAGGAAAGTAATCATGCAAGTTAATTATAAATTATGGAGAGTAGATCTTGGGAAAAAGGTTTTTTGGCTGAAAAATTCTTCTAAAAATTCTTCCGGGTATTTTGAATTGTGGAATCTGAGGGAAAGAGAAAATAAAGAGATTAAAAATAAAGAGGAGAAAGAAAATGATAGAATTTAAAAAAATATCCGATACGCCTTTAAACAAAATTGTAAGTCTTGTAAATGAAGTCTTTGCCGATTATGTCATACCAGTAAAATGGGATGTGCTTTCCTTTCAACTCGATGTGAAGGAAAATTCTATCTCTTTGGAAGATTCTTTTTTGATGATCGTGGATGGTGAAATAGTCGGATTTTCCATAAACGCAATAAGGTTACCACGTGGAAGGATAGACGCATTTGGAGTAAAGAAATATTTCAGAGAAAGAGGGGTTGGTGGTGCTTTATTGCTTTATTCTCTCGATCAATTGAAGTGGAAGGGTGTCAAAGAGGTGATCTTAGAAGTTGCTGCCGGAGACAGGGCCGCAAAGTTTTACGACAAGTACGGATTTGTGGTCAGAAGAACATTGAGATCTTTTTACACGGATAAGATAATGAGCGCTCCCCTTTACAAATTTGAAAGGGCAACGATAGGAGAGATCTACGAAGAGGCGATCGAAAATGAAAAGAGTTGGCGCCGGCCAAATTGGCAGAGAGAAGCGATGACTCTGAAACTCTCTGACGATAGGTACGATCACGATTTTGTCATTGAAAATGGTCAGAGAAAGGGATATGTCGTTTGGGGAGTGAATGAAAATGGCGCATTCATAATAGATGCGGCTCCAAAGAATAAAGATGAATTCAATCAATTTTTTGTGAATTTGCTTGCCTCGATTCAAGAAAAGGCAAGGGTTTCTAATATGCTTCTTATGAACGTTCCAGAAGACGATCCGCTTCACGATGCGGCCATGGCCGCAGAGATGAGACCTTTCATTTTGCAATGGGAAATGTCAAAAATTTGAATAAGGAGAATTTTTATGACAATTTCTTTTAACGAAGATTCTCTCTCTTTCGATCTCTTTGCAAAGGACCTTCAGTATACTATCTACATAGATGAAAACAAAAGATTATGTCACGCATATTTTGGTAAACGTATCAAAAATCTGAATGTGCGCCATATTTCAGACCTTTATCGAAGGGCTTACGGTCCAAATCTATCTCTCGATATCGTCCCGCAGGAATATCCTTCGTATGGAACAACGGATTTTAGAAGTCCGGCCTACCAGGTACAGTTTAGAGACGGATCTACCGTCTCTGATTTAAGGTATATTTCTCACAGAATATATCCTGGAAAACCAAAATTGGAAGGCCTTCCTTCAACTTACGTCGATGGAGAAGATGAGGCCGAAACTTTAGAAATTCACCTAAAAGATGATATTGGAAAGTTTGAGGTTATTTTATTTTACTCTGTTTTTGAAGATTTTCAGGCTATCACAAGAAGCGCTAAATTCATCAATTTTGGCGAGGATATCAAGATTCTAAGGGCTTTAAGCACGAGTGTCGATTTTGAAGACGATAACTTTGAAATGTTCCAATTGTCCGGTGCGTGGGCAAGAGAAAGGCATGTTGTAAAAAGAGAGATAAAGCCCGGAATTCAATCTATTGAGAGTAGAAGGGGCGCAAGTAGCCACCAGCAAAATCCATTTTTGGCACTTGCAAGAAAAGACACAGACGAATGGAATGGAGAGGTTTACGGATTCAGCCTTGTATACAGCGGGAATTTCATTGGAGAGGTTGAGGTTAATCAGTACAAAGACACGAGGGTTTTGATGGGCATAAATCCATTTGACTTTTCATGGCTTTTGAAAACTGGTGAAACCTTTCAAACTCCCGAATGCGTGATGGTATATTCTGACAAAGGATTTAACGGGATGTCCCAAACTTACCATAAACTTTACACAAACAAACTCGCGCGAGGAAAATATAAACTTGAACAAAGGCCCATTCTTGTTAACAACTGGGAAGCAACATACTTTGACTTTAACGAAGAAAAACTTTTGGAGATAGCCAAAGAGGCCAAATCTTTGGGAATAGAGTTATTCGTTTTAGATGATGGATGGTTTGGAAAAAGGAATTCAGATAACTCGTCTTTGGGAGATTGGTATGTCAACAAAGAAAAGTTACCGGAAGGATTTGAGGGTCTTTCGAAAAAGATAAATGATCTTGGCCTTAAGTTCGGTCTTTGGATGGAGCCGGAGATGGTCTCACCAGACAGCGATCTTTACCGTGATCATCCCGATTGGTGTCTTCATGTTGGAGAAAGAGAAAGACATCTAAGTAGAAACCAACTCGTCCTCGATCTCTCGAGAAAGGACGTAAGAGAATATATAGTTGAAACGATTTCAAATCTTTTGAAAAGCGCAAATATAAGTTACGTTAAATGGGACATGAACAGAAATATGACCGAGATAGGGTCTGCAACTCTTCCTGCCGAAAGGCAAAGGGAGGTATCACATAGGTACATACTCGGCCTTTACGAAGTTCTTGAAAGGATAACCTCTCAATTTCCGGACATTCTCTTTGAAAGTTGTGCCGGAGGCGGCGGAAGGTTCGATCCCGGAATGTTTTACTACATGCCTCAGGCATGGACAAGCGATGACACGGACGCGATCGAAAGATTGAAGATCCAGTACGGTACAAGTTACGTGTATCCTCCGGTTATGATGGGAAGCCATGTTTCGGCCGTTCCCAATCACCAGGTCGGAAGGATCACATCCATCGACATAAGGTCTCACGTTGCGATGAGCGCGAATATGGGCTTTGAACTTGATCTTACAAAACTTTCGGAAGAGGAAAAGGATAAAATAAGAAAGTACATAAACGATTACAAAAAATTCAGAAAACTTGTTCAGTTTGGAAATTTTTACAGATTATTTTTTGAAGAGAACGAAGTTGGATGGATCATAACGGATGAAGAACAAGATGAATTCATCGTCTATTACTTCAAAGTACTTGGTGAACCCAACGCAAAGCAAAGAAGGATAAAGATCAAAGGCATCTCAACTCAAAAAATATACAGACTCGATGGGACGTCAGAGATCTACGGCGGAGATGAACTCGTATTCGCAGGCCTTTTGTTGCCAGAATTAAAAGGAGATTTTCAAAGCGTACTTTTACACTTTGTAAGAGTGTGAGAAGGTCTTGCCTTCTCACAAATGTTTTTCGAAAAACTTGACGGTCTCTTCTATAACGCGTTCCGACCACTCGTAAGAAGAGAAGACATGGTCAGATCCTTCTATTGAGATAAGGCTTCCCTTTTTGAATTCCTTTACGAGTTCTTTGCTGTGTTCGAATGGTACAGCCTGATCGGCAGTTCCGTGAATTATAAGGGCATGTTTTCTGTATTTTTTAGCCTCCGAGAAGGCATCAAATGAAAGGACCTCTTTTGCGAATTCCTTTGAGACCCTTATTCCACCGACGTCGAATAGATTTAAATCTGGAGGAAGTGATGGTATACCCTTGGAAAAAACCTCTTTGTTTTTCGCGGCCGGCGCCCACAAACACAAAGCGTCGGGATCGATCTGGCTTAAGGTGAGCAATGCTATGGTGCCTCCCATCGAAAGCCCCAAAACCCCAAGGGAGTTATTGAAATTGCGCTTTGTGTATTCGGCAACTTTTATGGCATCGGATATTTCCGTCGAGAGAGTCATCTTTTCAAATGGAAGATCGCTATTCCCAGATCCCCTAAAATCGAACCTCACAGAAGATATTCCAGCCTTTTCAAGTGCTTTCGAAAGCCTTGCAAAGATAAAATGAGCCTCGATGTGATTCCCGGTAAAGCCATGAAACATGATGACAACAGGCGTATCCTTTCCAGCGCTGTTTACAACGGTAAAAATTCTTCCTTTGTTTTTCAAATTTACAGTTCTCATAAATGCCTCCTTAACCATTCGTTGGTCTTCTCTATAGCCTTTCCAACAACCTCGTCCATGTTGTAATATCTGTATTCTGCAAGCCTTCCGATGAATGAAAATTCACCCGTATTTTCAAGTTTTTCAGCCTCATTAACGTAAAGGGCTCTTCTTTGCATATTCTTCTCATCCATGACAATGTAATATGGCTCTCCTTTATCGAGAGGATATTCATAACAAACTGTCGTCAGTTCTGACTTCTGTCCCGTCATGTGTTTGAACTCGGTTATCCTTGTCCAGTCATAATCGTTCGGATAATTGATGACGCCCGCACTTTGAAAGAACTCCCGCCGATACGTTTTAAATTCAAGTCTTAAGGATCTGTACTCAAGTTCTCCGTAGATTCTGTCAAAGAAATCGTCAAGTCGGCCCGTGTAAAAGGTTGAAATGGGCTTAAGTTCGGATCTCAACTCGAAATAATCGCAATTGGTTATAACGGATATTTTTGGATGGTCTAACATCTTTTCGATCATCTTCGTGTACCCGTAAAGCGGCAATCCTTGATATTGATCTGAGAAATACCTTCCATCCCTGTTAAATCTAATTGGAATTCGTTTTGCAACTTCTGCAGAGAGTTTAGAAGGATCCATATTCCATTGTTTTCTTGTGTAATTCATGTAAAATTTCTCGTAAAGCCTTCTTCCAATTTGAGAGACAACGGCGTCCTCAAAATTCAATGGAGGATTTGAAAAATTCGAATTCGCAACTTCTTTTTTTAGAAACCCTTCAACCATTTCACTTTCAATTTCTATGCCAAAAAGTTGCGCAATGGTATCACGGTTTATCGGAAATGGAACGTACATACCGTCAACATAACTCAGAACCCTGTGCTGGTAATAGTGCCACTGTGTAAAACGGCTTAAAAAGTCAAAGACATCCTTTCTTTTAGTGTGAAAGATATGAGGACCATAAGTATGGATCAAAATTCCATCTTCATTTACCTCGTCATGGCTATGACCACCAACGTAGGCCAATTTCTCGATCACAAATACCCTGTAATTCGCCTCGGCAAGAAGTCTCGCCGCAGTGGCTCCACCAAGACCGGATCCAACCACAAGTATGTAGTTCATCAAAAACCTCCTCTTCCTCCACCGCCAAACCCTCCACCCACATTGCCACCAAAGCCACCGCCTCCAAAATTACCACCGACATTTCCTCCAGCCTGCTGGGCACTACCAAAGATGGCTGCAGAGGGAAGAAATATCAAAGAATCGTACCAAAGCATGGCCGTGAAGGCAGGGAAAAATGGATCCATTTCTATATCTGGAGGATTTACCTCTTTTATGGCCTTTATGACATGTTTGGCAACGCCGAGTGCCGTTCCGTAAATGAGATATTCCTTCCATACAAGAAGAGATTCGGGCGGCTTTTCCTTTATCAAAGAGTAATCGGTAAGATATCTTTCAAATCTTTTCCATCTTAGATAATAAGTTCTTCCTTCTTTTGTCCATCTCCCAAAGATATCCTTGGGCAGCACAAAGATTATCCATGCCGCCACCCAGTCTGCGAATGTAATCCATGTCATAAAGAAAAGCATTTCTGGATATGGTCTTCCTTCGTATATATTCACAAAAACTAAAATCAACGGAAGCAATATCAGGGTGAAAAAAGTTACCATTTTGGTTATCGTGTTTCCATAGGTAATCAAATAATCTCTCTTTTCGGCCTCCGTTGAAACTTTGAATTTCCAACTTGTAAATGCCGAATTGAACTTCTGGGCCTTTTGAAAATCAGATCTAAGAGATTCTCCGACAGACCTCGGATCGAATATTCCATCTGTGGAGAAAGGCTTTATAACATCGCTAAACAGAACTTTTTCACTCTCGCTCAAAGGCTTATTGCCGTTAAGGACTTTAAAGGTGCCATTTTCTCCGAATTGAAGATATCCCTTATCCACCAAGTTTAAAACTGCCGCGGCAAAACCGTCAGAATCTGGCTCTGATATGAGTTTTTTGACGATAGAGTTCACGAGTTCTGGAGGATCGCTGTACGGGATATCTCTTTCGTATTCGGCAACCTCAACGTTCGGCTCTGTTCCGAAAAGTTTTTTGAACACAAAAGGCACTACCGGGATTAAAATCACCAAAACGATTATCCATATCCACCATTCAAGTACTCCGGAAGAATATCCATTTTCGATATTTTCAACATCTCTAAGACTCATTGAAAATGGTGAGGCATATTGTGGATGGATCAAAGGAAAAACAACTCTCGCCTCGGCATAGGTGTTAGGGGGTATGTTGTGATAAGTTATTGTGAAGGAATTTTTTCCATCAAACACTATCTGATGCGATACATCCGAGGGATGGACAAATATCTTTCTGACATCAAAAGTGGAAGGAAAGGTGTAATGAACCGTAAGGAGCGGAACCCATGAAGGTGTTCCTTTACCCCAAAATTTGTAAAAGAATTGAGAGAAATCTTGACCTGTCTGAAATCCTCCTTTTATATCGTAGGAAAGATTCATAATTACCTTATCTCCACCAGGCTGCGGGACGGTATAACCATTGTTAAGGTAAACAAGCAAATCAAAGCCGCTTGGATCAACATTCCCTTCAGTTTTATAAATCGTTGCTCCTTCAACTGAAAGTTTAAAATTGCTCATGGAAATGCCAGATGGAAATTGAGTGTAAGGCGCCAATCCGTGATAGGGCTTTACAAAGGTATAGTAATCGCTTTCCGAAATGTGCGCAAGGCCCGAAGGATCGACGCTAACATTCACGATGACTTTATCAACTTTTAGATTTGAAGACCATACGGAAAAATAACCATTAACGTAAAGTACGGCCAAAAGTCCTATCGCGGATGCGATGATCACGATGAAGATTTTAAGTAAAACGGCGCCTTTTCTCAAAATTCATCCTCCACTCTATTTTGCGTATTCGACGCTTCTCTTTTCTCTTATGACAACAACCTTTATCTGGCCCGGATATTCAAGCGAGGCCTCTATTTCTTTCGCTATATCGTAAGCCATCTTATCGGCGAGTTGATCGTCTATTTTGTCCGGCTCAACTATTATCCTTATTTCTCTCCCCGCCTGAATCGCGTACGCTTTCGTAACATTCTTGTGAGAGGTTGCTATTTCCTCGAGTTTTTGGAGTCTCTTTATGTATATCTCTATACTTTCCCTTCTTGCGCCAGGTCTGGATGCGCTTATCGAATCTGCAGCGGCAACGAGAACGGCTTCCGGCGTCTGGAAAGGTACCTCTTCATGGTGGGCTTGAATCATATTCACAACGCTTTCCTTTTCTCTGTACCTTCTTGCGAGTTCTCCGCCTATCATCGCATGTGTACCCTGAACCTCGTGATCGACGGCCTTCCCTATGTCGTGTAAGAGTGCGCCTCTTTTAACCTTTTCAACGTCGAGGCCTATCTCTTCGGCCATCATGGCAGCGATCTGGGCAACCTCTATCGAATGGTAGAGCACATTCTGGCCAAAACTCGTTCTGAATTTCAGACGTCCGAGTAACTTTATCAGTTCGGGATGCATGTTGGATATGCCAACGGTTAATATGGCCTTTTGACCTTCGTCGTGTATTATTTTCTCTATCTCTTTTTTCGACTTATCGTAAAATTCCTCTATCATTGCCGGATGAATTCTTCCATCTTCTATCAACTTCTCAAGCGTCATCTTCGCTATCTCACGCCTGAGCGGGTCAAAACATGAAAGCACAACGCTTTCTGGAGTATCGTCGATTATTATGTCCACTCCGGTAAGATTTTCAAATGCCCTTATGTTTCGGCCTTCTCTTCCTATTATTCTTCCCTTCATATCATCGTTGGGCAATTCAACCGAAGAGACCGTTATGTCTCCAACGTAGTTACTCGCGTACCTTTGAACGGCCGTACTTATAACCCATTTAGCCTCATTTTCTGCCTCTTCAGCATATTTTTCCTTTATTTCTGAGTACATCTTTGCAAGACTTTTTTCCATCTCTTCACGTGCCATATCCATGACAAGTTGCCTTGCCTGTTCCTGAGTAAGGGAGGCTATTTCATGCAATTTCTCTTCTTCTTCCTTTACAAGTTGTGATATCCTTTCCTTTTCTTTTTCCAGATTTAGCCTGATCTCTTCGAGTTTTTCTTCTTTTTTAGAGATAGATTCCTCTCTTTTTGCTATCGCTTCTTCACGCTTTACAAGTCTGTCTTCGACTGCCTTAAGATCGTCCTGTTGCTTTTTTACGTCTTTTGCAAAATTCTCGCGCGCTATCGATATCTCTTGCTTTGCCTCTATGATCATTTCTTTCTTTATTTTTTGTGCCTCGTCTTGGGCATTTTTGATTATACTTTCCGCGTCCTGCTTTGCAACTTTTTGATCTTTAAGGATCTTTGATTTTCCAAAGTAATATCCGATTATAACTGCCAAAACAACGCTTGGCACCAAAATTATTATCAAAATCAAATTGTCCATCATCACACCTCCGTTTCGTTGGAGATCTCACGCAATGTCTTTTTCACCGTGTAAGGATCGAATCCTCTTTTGATCAACTTTTCAAAGATCTCATCTTCATTATCGTTTTTATGCGCTTTTTTAAAACGAATAAATATTTCTTTGAAATTAGAATCCGAGATTTCTTTTATAACGCTTGCGATGATCTCCTCTTTTACACCAAAATTTTTCAACTCGTATTCTATGTATTTAGGTCCCTTGAATTTCAATTCGATTTGATCTGAAGCAAAAAGTTTTGCGAATTTCAGATCGTCTAAAAACCCTTTTTTCTTGAGTTCGTCGATTACTTGATCTAAAATCTCCTGAGAATATCCCTTTTCTTTAAGCCTCGTGTAAAGTTCATGCTCAGAACGCGCCCTTATCTTTATAAGTCTGAAAGCGTCCTTTCTTGCGTTATCAAGATTCTTTTGCTTCTCCATCTTTCTTTTCTTTCAAAAGTCCGTGCGCTTCTCTTATCCTTTTCTCTATTTCGTCAGCGATATTCTTGTTTTCCGTAAGATACTGGACAACGTTATTTTTACCCTGTCCGATGCTTAATTCTTTTCCGTCAAGGGTGGTGTAACTAAACCACGACCCCTTTTTGGATATTATTCCTTCGCTGACGCCGAGATCGACGAGTTCATTTTCTCTGACAATTCCCTTTCCGTATATTATGTCAAAATGCGCCTCTTTAAATGGTGGGGCAACTTTATTCTTGACAACTTTGACGCGCGTTTCATTGCCTATTATCTTTTCTCCTTCCTTTATAGGTTCTCCGCGCCTTATGTCTAATCTTATCGTTGCGTAAAATTTGAGCGCATTTCCACCAGATGTAGTTTCGGGATTGCCAAACATTATGCCTATCTTCATTCTTATTTGATTAGTGAATATCACGATCGATCTTGATTTGCTGACATTCGATGTCAATTTCCTTAAAGCCTGAGACATCAAACGGGCCTGAAGGCCTATCTGGGAATCTCCCATAGCGCCTTCCACCTCGGCACGCGGTGTTAGGGCGGCAACTGAGTCAACGACAACCATATCAACTGCGTTGGATCTGACAAGTGTATCGACGATCTCAAGGGCCTGTTCGCCGCTATCCGGTTGTGAGATAACGAGTTTGCTAACATCCACGCCAAGATTTTGGGCATAAGCGGGATCGAGCGCATGTTCGACATCTATAAAGGCAACGATACCACCAAGTTTTTGTGCCTGAGCGAGGGCATGCAATGTGAGCGTTGTTTTTCCGCTCGATTCGGGTCCGTAAATCTCTATCACCCTTCCACGTGGATATCCACCAACTCCAAGGGCTATATCGAGAGAAAGAGATCCAGATGGAATTGTCTCTATGTTTTTAACTATTTCTTCCTGACCGAGGATCATTATAGAGCCTTTTCCAAAGTCTCTCTCTATTTGTTTTATAGCACTCTCAAGAGCCTTTTCCTTTCCACTTAAATCTTCACTCATCTTTTAACCTCCAAATTCACTTTTGTGAATTGAACTGTATATCGAGCCCTTAGGTGTCAGAGTTGAAGAAAATAACTCGATATCTTTACATTCAATTCTTAACGGATCATACTCGATTTTCGAAATCGTCTCATTCCAGTTCTTTGGGACACTTTTAAGCCTTCCAATCGTAAGATGCGGTGTGAATTCTGTACCGAATGAAAAGCCTATCTTCTTTAACCTTTCATTCAGAGAAGAATAAAGTGTCGATACCTGCTCACCAATCCCTCTCATCCACAGAACGCGTGGAAGCCCTCTTGGAGGAAAAACACCAACACCGTTGAATTCGAGAGAGAATGGTTTAAAATCTTTTGATACATCATCCATAATGCCTTCTATCTTTTCCATCTTCTTTTCATCTATATCGCCGAAGAAGAAGAGGGTCAGATGGGCATTTTCTTTTCTTGGCCATGTGCCAAAAAATTCATTGTCCATAAGAAACTTCTGAATCTTGACCATTTCATTCTCAACTTCATCATTCGTTCTAATGGCCATGAAGGTTCTCAATCTTTTAATGCCTCCCAGTTTTTAACGAAGTACTCAATACCGGAAATAATGGTCATGACAAGTGCTACCCACATCAAAACAACGTTCAAAGTCCATCCAAAAACAGGAGTTATTCTGTAAAACAACACAAAAATTATGAAGACCATCTGAAACGTTGTCTTGAACTTTCCCCACCAACTCGCCGCTATGACCTTTCCCTTTGATGCCGCTATCATGCGCAATCCGCTGATCGCGGAATCTCTTGCAATAACGGTTATCACAAACCAACTTTGGACGTAACCAAGTTGGAGAAAGACCAAAAAGGCTGCATCTACAAGGATTTTATCTGCCATCTGATCGAAGAATTTCCCAAGAGTTGTAACCTCATTCATCGATCTTGCGGCTCTTCCATCCAAAAAATCCGTTACCGAGGCGGCTATGAAAATTATAAAGGCCGCCAAAGAGGTATCAGTCTTAGTTATGATCGAAAAGATCATAAAAGGAATCACAAAGAAGATCCTCAGCAACGTCAATCTTGTCGCAATGGTTATTCTCATTTCAGTTCTCCTTCTAAATCGTAAAATTCGAAGGATTTAATCTTTACATCCACAAAAGTTCCGATCTTAACAGGCTTCGAAGAGGAAATGTAGACCAAGCCATCTATTTCTGGTGCATCCATATAGGTTCGGCCGAAATACATTCCGTTTTCAAAGCCTTCAACAAGTGTCTTAAAATTCATTCCGACCAATTTTTTATTTCTTTCCAAACTTATCCTTTGTTGCCTTTCTAAAAGTTTGTTAAATCTTAACCTTGCAACGCTCCTTTTGACCTTTTGATCTAAGTTGTAAGATTCGGTGCCCTCTTCGTCAGAGTAAATAAAGGCACCAACTCTGTCGAACTTCATCTCATCGATGAATCGGAGTAAATCTTCAAAGTCACTCTCCTCTTCCTGAGGAAAGCCAACTATGAAAGATGTTCTAAAAATGGCATCCGGTATTTCAGATCTTATGAAAGAGATCTTGCGCTTGATTGATTCGAGGTCCGGATTTCTTCTCATCAACCTTAAAATCTTAGGTGATGCATGTTGAAGGGGCATATCAAAGTAATGGAGTATCTTTTTGGAGTTTGCAACGGTCATAACGAGATCCTCATCGATGCCGTCTGGATAAAGATACAAAAGTCTTATCCAGAATTCTCCCTCTATACTATCTATAGATCTTAAAAGATCCATGAAATTTTTACCATTATAGGCATAACTCGTAGAATCTTGGGAGACAAGAATTATCTCTTTCTTTCCATTTTGGACAAGAAATCTTATCTCTTCAAGAATATCATCATACCCTCTGTTTTTTAGTGGACCTTTTATCGACGGGATGGCACAAAACGCACATTTTCTATCGCAACCATCGCCTATCTTTACGTAAGCGTATGGCTTTTCATCGATAGTCCTTCCAAGGAATTCGTAAATAGGTTGAGGAGAATCTTTAAAATCTTCAAGATTCTCTACGGCTTGTGCAACCTTCAACGGTGGAACAACACCGAGAACGGCATCGATCTCGCCTATTTCCTTTCTTATTTCTTTAAAGTAGCGCTGCGTTAGACATCCATGGACTATTACTTTGATATCCCTTTGATCTTTGTAATTGACAACTTCCAATATCTCATCTACAGATTCCCTTTTTGCATCCGATACAAAAGCACACGTGTTTATTATCGCAACATCTGCATCGTCTAAATCCTTTACTATCTCATGACCTCTTTTCACAAGTATGGCCTTAAGTGCGTCCGAATCGGCCTCATTTTTAGGACATCCTAAGACATCTATCCATATTCTCATAACCTTTTTAACGCTCTCTTTTTTTCCATATATATATCCCTTATTTTTTCAAGTTCTCCGATGTACTCGGGCGTCCTGTAATTGGGATAGGTCATCTCCCAAGGCCGAAAGTGGCCATTCAAAAAGAGAAGCGTTATCTCGGCATAAATTCCATTTTTAAGGTAAATTCTACTTCCCCATGCCTTCGTTGAAGCGAGAACAAATTGACTGTGATGAATGTATCCCGCATCTATGTTAAATGTTCTTCTGCCTTCAACTGAAAAGTCCATCTCTATTTTATTCGTGATCGACTTTATGTCTGCAAGTTCAAATGGATGGATCAAAGGCTCGAAACTAACGATTCTGCTTTTCAGAGGACTTCCCATCTCATCTTCGTAATAGGAAGTGAAAGCAGAGAAATCGAGCGGCTTAGACACAAAATCGATCTTGCCAAAATTCTTTTCAAGTATCTCTGTGAGATCTTTTATCCTGTAATTTATATCGCTACCGAAGATCACGCACACCAAATTCACAAGTTCTGGGCTTTTGACTTTTCCCACTCAGATCACCACACATCGGAATCTTAAAAAATTATATCATACTTTTAAATCTCTTTTGGTATACTAAAATCAGTCCCAAATTCCGAATCAAAAAGATGGCAGGCGATTTTGCGTGAATTAAAAATTGAAATCGGGTAATCAAAATTTCAGGGGGGTAATATGAAATTAGAAGAGGCTCTTTCGAAGATCTTGAACAGACCGCCGGATTCGAAAGATGTAAGAAATGAGATAAAAAAATGCGAAGATCTTGGAATAGAACTTATCCCGATCGAAGACGAAAGATATCCATCTTCTCTTGCACAGATAAAAGATCCTCCGTTATTGCTTTACGTTAAGGGAAAGAGAATGGACGCTCTGGGAAAATTCGCGATAGCCATCGTTGGATCACGTATGGCCACATCTTACGGTAGAAACGTCGCCGCAAAACTATCGACCGAACTTTCCAGATCGGGCGTTGTGATAGTCAGTGGTCTTGCCCATGGAATAGATTCCGTTGCCCACGAAGAGGCTTCAAAGTATGGTCTGACAATAGGAGTGCTCGGAACCGGCATCGATATCGTCTATCCGAGATCAAAAGATACCGTCTTTCAAAAGGTTATGGAAAACGGATGTCTTGTAAGTGAATTTCCTCTCGGTACAATGCCGGCAAAGTGGACCTTTCCGAAGAGAAATAGAATAATCGCAGGATTGTCCATGGGAATAATAGTGGTTGAAGCGTCGACCAAAAGCGGCTCTTTAATAACGGCTCGTCTTGGTCTTGAAGAAGGACGCGAAATTTTTGCCGTTCCGGGATCTATTTTTTCTCCGACAAGCGAAGGAACTATAAACCTTATAAAGCATGGCGCAAAGTGTGTAACCTCTGCCGAAGATGTACTTGAAGAATTCGGATACGTAAGCGTCAAATCTTCTATTCCAGAAGATCCCATCTTGGATCTTCTCAAAGGTGGGCCAAAGAGTCTCGAAGAGATTGCAATCTATCTTGGAGTCGGTGTAAATGAGGTGAACTCGAGATTAACGGCCTTTGAAATAGATGGAATTGTTTCAAAGGATTTTACAGACAGATTCAAATTGAACTTGTAATCATGAAAAATGATGTGATATAATTTCAGATGTAAGCGCCCATAGCTCAATTGGATAGAGCAACGGACTTCTAATCCGTAGGTTGCAGGTTCAATTCCTGCTGGGCGCGCCATAGCGTGGTGGCTGTAGCTCAATTGGTAGAGTGTCGGACTGTGGATCCGAATGTTGTGGGTTCAAGCCCCACCAGCCACCCCAAATTGCGCCTGTAGCTCAATTGGATAGAGCGTCGGACTTCGGATCCGAATGTTGCGGGTTCAACTCCTGTCAGGCGCGCCACAGGTATCCCCCTTGTTAAAAGGGGGTTTTTTGTTGTACAATAAATGAACAAATTTTCGGAGGTGATTAGATGATAATACTCATAACCAATGATGATGGTATAATGTCAGAGGGAATAATAACTCTGGCCACAAAATTGTCTGAGATAGCCGAGGTCCACGTTGTTGCTCCAGACATAGAAAGAAGCGCGACTGGTCATGCTATAACGATAAGGAATCCTTTGTGGGCCAAGGAGGTTAAATTCGGTAACCAATTCTTTGGATATGCCGTCAATGGTACGCCGGCAGATTGTGTTAAACTTGGCGTGCAGGCGATTCTAAAGGACAAAAAAGTCGATCTTGTCGTAAGCGGTGTCAACAAAGGCGCAAATCTCGGAACAGACGTTATGTATTCGGGTACAGTCTCCGGAGCCTTGGAAGGAGCCCTTATGGAAATACCTTCGATAGCGGTCTCAAGTTGTTCAAATAGCAATCCGAACTTTTTGTCCGCAACGAAGGCTGTGATTGAACTCATAAATCACATAAAATTAGACACTTTTCCAAAGTTCTCCGCCATAAATGTCAATGTGCCGGCCATCGATTACGACGATATCAGGGGATTTAAACTGACACATCAGTCTAAAAGAAGGTTCAAAGATTTCTTTGAGGCAAGGCAGGATCCTTTCGGGAATACCTATTACTGGATGATAGGCGAGATAGTTGAAGACGATAAAGATATTCAGGCAGATTATCATGCCGTCGAACAGAATTACGTTTCCGTAACGCCTTTGACTCTGTTTCATAACGATCCTGTCTTTATGGAAATTTTGAAAAAAGAGAGTTTTTTTAAATGAGAGGAAATGGAACGGATGATCGCGGCATTGCCGAGGAAAGTCCGGACTTCACAGGGCAGGGTGCCGGGTAACGCCCGGAGGGAGTGATCCCTGAAGAGGGCCATAGAAACGGAAACCGCCCGCAAGGGCAAGGATGGAAAGGCGAGGTAAGAGCTCACCGGCGAACGGGTAACCGTTCGGCCTGGTAACCTCCACCCGAAGCAAGACCAAGTCGAGAGGATATTAGGTGGCCCGCCGATCTCTCTGGTAGGTCGCTCGAGGGGTACGGTAACGTATCTCCAAGATAGATGGTCATCCAAGACAGAATCCGGCTTACAGTTCCATTTCCTCATTGATTTTAGGAGGTCGCATGATCTGGTCATTCTGGCTACTTGAGTTTTCAATATATCTTCCGATGGCTTTCTTTACCTTCATAGGAAATTACTTCAACCAATTGGGTTTTTCAGACCTTCAAAATGGAATCTTAGGCAGTACTGCCGCGATAATTATCCTTGTATCCAATCCTTTTTGGATGAGAGTTTCAGACAAAAGAGTCAAAAATTCAGTACTTACCTTTATCTCCTTTACGACCGCTTTTTCCATATGGCTTATATATCTTTTTAGAAATTTTTGGGCCATCTTTTTGATCTCTTTTTTGGCTGGTTTTTTATGGACCTCGATAATTCCAATAGCCGAATCGATGGCAAGTTACAACGCAAATAAATTCGGATTTTCATTTGGTAAGGCCCGCATGATGGGATCTTTAGGATACGCACTCGTAATGCTTATTTTTGGATACACAACGGATCATTTCTTCTTCTTTCTCATCGGATCACTCTCATTTGCTTTTATAGGCATATCTTCCCTTCTCGTTCCAAAGACACAGGGATACAACATAAATCAAAAGGTAAAGTTTTCTTTAAGAAGTTTGCCTTCGCAATTTTACAGAATGCTTATTTTCGAAATTTTAGTGCTCTCTTCAAATGCTTTTGGCCTTTATTTTATGCCAGTTTTCATGCGTTCAAGGGGATATCCTGTTTCATTTGCGGGAATATCGATAGCGGTTCAGGCATTGGCCGAAATACCATTTTTCTTTTTTGCCGATAGAATCGTAAAAAAATTAGGCGTAAAGAAAATGCTCGTTATTGGATCGGTGATGTTTGGAATTAGGTGGATTCTTACCTTTCTGATTTCAAATCCCGTCGCCATCGTCGCAATCCAGTCTTTTGAATTTTTCAACTGGGTAGCGATATATTACGCTGTTTTTTACTACGTGAATTCAAAGATCTCACCATCTCACAGATCGGACGCCCATGCACTTTTTTGGATGACGACAAGCGGGCTTTCGATGATCTTTGGCGATGTCTTTGGAGGATGGATATCAAACACAGTGGGTGTTGCAAATGGATATCTCTTCTTTGGAATATTTTCGCTTGCTATAGGATTGATCTACGCGTTTTTCGAAAGATCGCCGGATCTAAATTAGAAATCATCTAACATGATGGGGGAATGTAATTTAAAACCTCCCATCTTTCCGCCCTTTTTCCCTTCCACAAAGATCATCTTTGAATCAACTCCAAGTTTCCCGTAAATCGGCGTTATAGATTTTGGTGTCATGTTGTGCTTTACAAATACGTTGACATCGAGTATTAAATTTTTGGGAGAAGTTATCGCGAAAAATTCATGGCCGTATTTTAAAATGCTTTTGGCCGCCACAACGAAATCTTCAAAATCATCGACATTTCTCTCCAAGAATCTCTCGCTCTCCTTGCTTTTCTTTCCATCGTTGTGAAATGGTGGATTAAAGACAACACAATCCACGCTTTCGTACCCTAAAATCTTTGAAGCATCCCTTACATCCGCATTTATTATCTTTATTCTTTCTTTCAATCCATTCATTTCGACGATCTTCCGAGCAACCTCGCAGGATCTTTCATTTATCTCTATTCCGATCAGTTCTTTTACAGGATTCAATTTTGCAATAATGACAAGAACAACGCCATTTCCACTTCCAAGTTCAACAACTCTTGAGATCGTTCCTATCTTTGAAAGAGTACCAAGCAAGATCGAGGCATGGGTATGTTTTGCCTCCATTTTTTGTGGCGTTAAAAATTCCGGGACATACATAAACAAACCTCCTTCATTTCAATTATATACCGAACAAAATTCCCATGACTTTTTACTTTTTTACTGTAATGTTAAGTTATTATCTTAAAATCAAAACAAATCAAAGATAAAAAAAGGAAAATGAATGTTAAATGGAATTTTTGACATTTTTTGCCAATAACGATTTTATTTCAATAAAAAACGGAGTTGAAATTCTGAAACAATGAGATTATAATGATCAAAAATCGATCAATTACAATCAATAAAATGATCGTAAATGCAAAAAGGTGGTATAGTGAACAAATCGGAAAGAATCAAAAAGATATTCGAAGTGATCTCGCAGGAAGGAAATGCGTCCACGAAGTATCTTGCAGAATTGCTCGGTGTCTCAGAAGCAACTGTAAGGCGTGACATAGTCAATCTCGAATCTGATGGAGAAATACCCATGAGAAGGGTAAGAGGAGGAATAGTCTTTTCTCTCGACAAATCCGGATTCGAGCCAATGTTCGATCTTAAACTTTCGAATATGATCGAAGAGAAGAAAAAGATAGCCCAGATAGCGCTCGATCAAATTGACGACGGGGATTCCATCTTTTTAGATTCGGGAACAACGATATATTACCTTGCAAAGATAATGGGAAGTAAAAAAGGCATTAAGGCAGTCGTTGTCGATCTCAAGGTTGCAGAGGAACTCTCAAAGCATCCCAACATAAGAACGATCGTAGCGTGTGGATCTGTAAGATCGGGATATTACAGCATAGGAGGAAATGAGACGGTGAATTTTTTAAATCAATTTCACGTTGAAAAATCTTTCATAGCAACGGACGGATGGAATTTAGCGGGAACTTTTAACTCATCTGATTTTGAAGTTGAAATAAAGAGAAAAATGATAGCGCTATCCGAGAAAAGGTACCTTCTTGCCGATCATTCAAAGTATGGAAAAAATGCCTTCATAAAGGTTTCAGATCTTAAAGAATTCGATGTCTTAATAACAGACAGGGATTTACCAAAAGACGTTACAGAATATTTGAATAAAAATGGAATAAAGATCTTGTGTTAGAAAGGGGTATAAATATGAAGATCAAGGATCTTTTCGGTACAGAAAAACCTGTTATAGGAATGGTTCACTTTCCACCTTTACCAGGTTCTCCTCTTTACGATGACGAAAAAGGCATGAGATACATAAAAGAAAGGGTTAAAAACGATCTTATCTCTCTTCAAGAAGGAAAGATAGATGGTCTTATCTTTTGCAACGAAAATGATAGGCCGTACAGACTTGAAGCAAATTACATGACCGTAGCCTCTATGAGTGCGGTCATAGGAGAATTATCGGAAATGATAAAAATCCCTTTCGGAATAGATGTCCTGTGGGATCCATCTGCCGCGCTTTCAATTGCAAAAGCCACGGGAGCGAAATTCATAAGGGAAATAATCACAGGCACTTATGTCTCTGATATGGGATTATGGAATACAAATGTTGGTGATCTCTACAGGTACAAAAAGTTAATAGACGGGAAGAATATATCTATATTTTTCAACATCTCGGCAGAATTCGCTTACAATCTCGATAGACGTCCCATCGAAGAGATAGCAAAAAGTGTCGCCTTTTCCTCTCTTGCAGATGTTATTCTCATTTCCGGTCCTATGACAGGCGTTGCACCGGAGGTTGAAACTTTGAAAAGGGTAAAAGAAAGGGTCGATGTTCCTGTCTTTGTGAATACAGGCGTTAACATCAAAAACGTTTCCGAACTTTTAAAGGCAGCGGACGGAGCGATAGTCGGCACGAGTTTGAAAAAAGACGGTATCACCTGGAATCCAATAGACAAAGAAAGAGTCATCGATTTCATGAAAGAGGTAAATAGAATAAGATGAGAGATTTAGCGATCGGAATCGATATAGGGACTACGGGAATAAAAATAATGGTTATGGGAAAGGATGGGATCCTTTTCCAAGATGAAAGACCTCACGATCTTATTTCACAAAAAGCGGGCTTTGCGGAAGAGAATGCACAAAGATGGTGGGAAGACCTAAAATCGTTGTTGATGGGATTAAGAGATGGATTTGGAAAAAGAATAGGATCTATAGGTGTAACTGGTATGGTCCCGGCCCTTGTACTTTTAGACGATGATCTCAACGTGATAAGAAATGCTATCCTTCAAAACGATTCAAGATCGACTGAAGAAATAGAATCTTTAAAGGAAATGATAAAAGGTGAAGAATTTTTCGAACTTACCGCAAATACAATAAATCAGCAGATAATCTTTCCGAAGATCATGTGGATAAGAAAAAATGAACCTCAAAGTTTTGAAAAGACACGCTGGATAATGGGATCTTATGACTTCATAGCCACAAAATTAACGGGAGTACCTCATGTTGAATTAAACTGGGCTTTAGAAAGCGGGATGCTACTTGTAAAAGAAAAGAGATGGTACACAGAACTTTTGAAAGAACTCGACATCGATGAAAAGATTTTGCCACCCATCTTTGATCCTACACAGATAATCGGAAAGGTAAGTAAAGAAGTTTCAAAAGAGACCGGATTACCTGATGGAATACCAGTTATAGCAGGTTCAGCCGATCACATAGCGGCATCTTTGGCAGTTGGGCTTGTGGAGGAAGGGGATCTGCTTCTTAAGATCGGGGGCGCAGGCGATATAATGTTTGTCACAGATTCTTTTAAAACTGAAAAGCGCCTGTTTTTTGATTACCATGACATACCCGGCAAATACGTTTTAAACGGTTGTATGGCGACAAGCGGCTCTCTTATAAAATGGTACATGAATCTTTTAAAGACAGACGATTACGATGAACTTACCAAATTGGCCGAAATGAGTTCGATAGGATCTGAAGGCATAGTAACTCTGCCGTACTTTCTCGGAGAGAAAACACCTATTTTCGACACAAAAGCGCGCGGATTGATATTCGGACTCGATCTTCATCATTCAAGGGGAGACATATTCAGATCTCTTCTCGAAAGTGTTTCATTCGGCTTTAACCATCATATCGAAATTTTGAAAGAGGCGGGATTTAAGATAAAAAGAGTCTTTATCTCAGATGGAGGGGCCAAAAATCCACTCTGGCGTCAAATCGTCTCAGACATTATAGGCATGGATCTGAATTACAAAAAAGAAAAGGGATCTGTCTTTGGCGTGTCTTTGCTTGCGGCATATTCGGCCGGGATAATCAAGAATTTGTACGATTTTGAAAAAGATGAAGAGTCTGAGATCACGCATTTCAACCTTCAAAACCATCTGAAATACGAAAAATATTACACAATATACAAAAAACTGTACATGTCTTTAAGACCTATTTACGAAGAACTTTACAATCTCAGGGAGGTAAAAGAAGATGAGATTTGAGAATAAAGTTGTCCTGATTACAGGATCTGCAAAAGGCATAGGAAAGGCGATAGCAGAAGGCTTTGCACGGGAGGGCGCATTGCTTGCCCTTACGGATTTAGACACAAATGAACTTGAAAAAACTGCCACGAATCTGAAAAGCATTTCCAAAATGGTCAGATCATACGCACTCGATGTCACAAACTCAAAGATGGTAGAGGAAGTCGTCAAAAAGGTCATAGAAGATTTTAAGGTGATAGACATTTTGATAAACAACGCCGGTGTATCGACAATGAACTATTTTTGGGAATTAAAAGAGGAAGAATGGGATTTCAACATGAATGTAAATGCCAAAGGTGTCTGGCTTGTAAGTAAATACGTTGTCCCTCACATGATAAAGAGAAGAAAGGGAAAAATTGTTAACACGGCCTCTATGGCCGGGAAGATAGGAGCAGATCTGCTCGCTCATTATTCGGCCTCAAAATTCGCCGTTGTGGGCTTTACTCAGGCCGCAGCCAAAGAACTTGCACCGTACGGGATAAATGTCAATTCCGTATGTCCCGGCTTTGTCAAAACTTCCATGCAAGACAGAGAAATCGTGTGGGAAGCGAAATTAAGGGGCGTAGATGATCCAGAAGAGATAAGAAGGGGATATATAAAACAGACACCGCTTGGGAGGCTGTGCTATCCGGAAGATGTGGCAAAGGTTGTATTGTTTCTTGCATCCGAAGATGCGGATTTCATGACCGGACAAGCGATAAATGTGACCGGCGGCGCATGTATGCATTAAAGGAGGAGACGTGGAAATAATAGAAATCATGATAGAGGCGGCAAAGAAAGCCGGAAGTATCTTGAAAGACGGATATGAAAGTTCCTACGATGTTAAAATCAAAAGTTCATCGGCAGATCTTGTAACTTCTGTCGATCTTGATTCGCAGTCAGCAATAATTGAAACATTGGAGAAAACCAATATCCCAATTGTGGCAGAAGAATCGACACAGAAAATTACGGAAAAAAACGCTTTTTACGTCGATCCTCTCGATGGCACGCTTAATTTTGTGCATGGAATACCATTCTTTTGCGTTTCAATAGGATACTGGGAAAATGAAATGCCAATTATCGGGGTAGTCTACGACCCTCTAAGAGATGAGTTGTTTTACGGTATCAAAGACAAAGGCGCATATCTGAATGGGAAAAAACTTTCTGTAAAGAAAAAGGACCTTAAGGATTCTATCCTTTCAACAGGCCTTCCTTACAATCGTCAAAAGATGATGCGTGCCATCGAAGAGACAAAAAAGATCATTTCATCTGTTCAGGAAGTTAGAATTCTCGGAAGCGCGGCTTTGTCACTTTGCTATCTTGCGGCCGGACGGATAGATGGATACTGGGAGGACGAGATATACCCATGGGACGTTGCCGCGGGGATAGCGATATCCACAGAGGCAGGAGTGAAGATCACGAATTTTGATGGAAAAGACTACAAACTAAAAGAAATAGAAATAGTCGGCGCTATACCTGAGATACACCAAGAAATTCTAAGAATTTTAAAGGGATTTTAAATTCACTTAATCTTGGGATATAAATGGGAGAAACTTTTAATGTTAAAAGTGAATAGACTTCAAAAGGAGGTGTAATGATGAGGGGTAAAGTAATTATCTTAGTTGCGTTAGTCGCTTTGTTAGCGATTACGGCTCTGGCCGATACTTCTACGGCAGGTTTAACGGGTCCTCAAGGTCCTATACCGTCATGGGACACCGTCGTTCAAATGGCAAAGCAGGAAGGCTCAGTGTCTTGGTACGCGTACGGTGCCGAATACGACAAACTTTACTTTGAAAGTTTAATACCAAAATTCGAAAAACAATACGGTATAAAGGTCAATTTCATATTTGGAGACTGGTACGCATTTTTACAGAAACTTCTTGCCGAACAGAAAGCCGGACAGAATGTTGGAGACATGGATCTTGTCTTCACATGGTCAATACCTTTTAACGATGCGTGGAATGCGGGAGTTGTATGGAAGTATCCATGGAGTTACGTTATACCAAACGCAAGAAATATAGTAGATCCATATTTACTTCAATATACGGACATGATCCCGACAAATGGAGCCTTTGTACCATTTATATGGTGGCAAGTAGCCTTCCTTTACAACAAGCAGATGGTCAAGAATCCTCCACAATCATGGGACGATTTAATGGCATGGGTTAAGGCAAATCCGGGCAAATTCACCTATTGTGATCCAAATACCGGCGGAAGTGGCCATACCTTCCTTATAACGCTTTCACAATGGCTCTACGGCTATGATAGATATTACAATTCAATGGGCATGCCATACAATAAAGCACTTGGATCTGAACTTTGGAATACCGTCGGACCAAAGGGATACTCTCTGTGGGGATATTTAAAAGAATTACAAAAATACATGTACCAGCCCGGATTCTATCCAGCGGGAAACTCTGCCGCAATCTCCCTCTTTTCAAAGGGTCAAGTATGGCTTGAGCCACAATGGCTTGACGTTACGGCATCGTGGATAAAACAGGGACTTCTGGATCCGAATATAGTTGGCCTCTACATACCAAAACCGACTATGGATGCAGGCGGAATGGATGGACTCTTCATTCCTTATAACGCTCCCCATAAATACGCTGCAATGGTCCTTGCCAATTACCTGCTCTCGAATGAAGTTCAAACTGGTATAGTACTTGATAGAGGAGGAGCCTTCCCGGTCGTTACGGGAGTCATGAATAAACCAGAGGTTATCCAAGCGATAAAAACGCAGCCTTATTGGGTACCACTTGACAGTGTAACGAATCCTCTCTGGCTGAGATCGGGCCTCTACATGGATGAATTGATGAAAGACTGGACTCAAATCATCGCGAAGTCTCAATAAAATTAGGTCAGGCTCTACGCCTGACCTTTTTAGGAGGGAAGAGTCAACACCCCACCACCTTTAGAGGTGGGGGCTTGTAAAAGCCCTTGTTGATTAGCCTAAGTCGCAAGACTACGTTATTCGTGTCATGACACCCTGAGATGCTGCTCAAGTTTCAGGCTCTGTCGTTTACCATTAAACAGTTCTGATGGGTAGGAACAGTGTGGTAAGCCCAAAAGCACGAATAACATTGGCGATGAGCATCTAACAGTCGCAAGACTGACTTATCTCTGAGGAGATTGAAGATGGTTTACGTAATAAGCAAATCAGGAAAACCTTTGATGCCTACGAAAAGACATGGCAAGGTAAGAAGAATGCTTAAATCTGGAATGGCAAAAGTGGTAAGACGCACTCCATTCACGATTCAATTGTTGTATGACTCAGAAGAATACACGCAGGATGTAACAGTAGGAATGGACATAGGATCACGTCATGCAGGAGCGTCAGCAATATCTGGAAATAAAGAACTCTTTGCAGGACAATTTGATATGAGGACAGATATTCATGATTTAATGACGGAACGAAGAATGTACAGAAGAGATAGAAGAAGTTATAAAACGAGATACAGAGAAGCACGATTTTTGAACAGGAAAAAAGACAAATGGCTTGCGCCGTCTGTCAGATGGAAAGTAGAGGCTCACATAAGAATAATTCATTTCCTTTCTAAAATTCTTCCAATTGCAAGAGTAGTTGTAGAAATAGCACCATTTGACACGCAAAAAATAATGAATCCCGAGATTTCTGGAGTGGAATACCAGAACGGAGTGCAGAAAGGCTTTAGCGATGTAAGAGAGTATTGTTTGTGGCGTGCTGGGTATAAATCTGAATACTCAGGCAAGAAAGGCATTCTTGAAGTTCATCACATTATCCCCAAAAGCATGGGAGGCACAGATACACCGGAAAATCTGATTGTATTAACTGCCGATGAGCACAAACAAATACACGAAGGAAAGATTAAGATCACAAAGAGAGTAAATCAAAAGATAAAAGGTTTAAAAGACGCAAGCCATGTTTCCACGATTGGGCAATTCATAGTATCGGGACTTAGGATAAGATATCTGACAGAAGTAACATTTGGAAATATCACAAAGGGCAAAAGAATGGCAAGCAATTTAAGTAAAACACATGATACAGATGCTCTCATAATCGCAGGAGGAGATGCAACAACGACGAGGACAGAATCATCATTCTTTGCCAAATTTGTAAGAAGGCAGAACAGATCATTGCACAAAGCAAATATGTTGAATGGTGGGAGAAAGAAAGTTAACACGATCAAATCTGCAAAAGGATACAAAAGGTTTGACAAAGTTCTGTACAATGATGAGGAATGTTTCATATACGGTCTTCGGACAAGTGGATACTTTGATTTACGAAAGTTGGATGGTAGCAAGATACATGTGTCTGCGAACTGGAAACAGTTAAAGAAACTGGAAAGTGCAAAAACATTGTTGATAGAAAGGCAGGTGAATGTGGCAATTCCTCTCCAACTTACATAAGATCGGAGTCTCCTTGCCACAAGAACGATGAAGCCAAAGGTTAAATTTTCCGTTGCGTTACTTTACCTTTCTCCGGTTATCATCTTTTATTCTTTTATATTCGTTTTACCCTTGATCTTGGTTTTTCTCCAATCCTTTGGACTTTACAGTTTGGGGCCAATGAAGCCTCCAAAGTTCACCTTAGAATATTATTTGAAATTTTTCGATTTAAAAGGACCTTATCTTGAGAGTTTATGGTTTAGTTTTTGGAATTCAGCCCTTGCCACTGTGATTATAAGCGTAATTTCATTTTTTCTTGCGATCTTTTTCTATTTTGTCAACTTCAAGGGTAAATCTTTTGTTTCTGCAACGTACAAAATACCTTTGTTCATTCCTTATTTGATCTCCGCATTCGCGTGGTGGAATTTACTCTCTCCCGGTGGATACGCTCAAAGATTACTCGCCGCAACAGGGATAGTAAATCCGAATATGTTGCTTGTGAATGATCCGAATGGAATAGGAATAATAGTGGCAAATGTTTGGATGAATTTTCCTTACATGGTGCTCTTGATAACTGGTACACTCAAAATGATAGATCCAACTTTGATAGAAGCCGCAAGAACATTGGGATCGACCTTTTGGAAGAGTATTTTTAAAATAGTCCTTCCATTATCAATGCCTGGATTTTTGGCCGGATCTATTCTTTCTTTCATAGGCATGTTTGGGGCCTTCTCCGTTGCCTTCATCCTTGGAGCAAGTTGGCCACAGTACATGTCGATATCCATATACAATGACGTAACGCAATTTTCCGAGTACGGGATGGCATCGGTTCAGTCTGTCATATACATGATAAGTGCGATTTTAATAACTTATTTTTACACAAAGATAATAGCAAGGCTTCAAGGTGAAAGACGATGAAGAGGATATCGACATCCCTTGTGAGCATAATAATAGTCTTGATCATATTCTTTCCGGTCTTTGTTATATTTGAATGGGCCTTCAGCACGATATGGTACGGCACATCGCTCTTTCCAACCCAGTTAGGTTTTAGATCATTCGTTCAGGTTATCCAAGCAGGGCTTGGCAAAAGTTTAATCTTGAGTTTTACCATAGCGCCTCTTGTGGTGCTTTTCTCAGCAATCATAAGTATACCGGCAGCGTATATAATAGGAACAAAGGACATAAAATCAAAAAGGTTGATAGAAAATCTTTTTCTAATACCCCTAATCGTGCCTCCAATCGTGAGTGGAATAGGGATACTTTCTATTTACACACAACTCGGATTGATAGGAAATTACATGGCCATAGTCTTAGTTCACATGATAGGCGCAACACCTTACATGTTCAGAAGCGTTGAGGCGTCCTTTGAATCGATAGATCCATCTATTGAGGAGGCTGCAAGAGTGCTTGGAGCAACGAGATTAAGAACTATATTGAAGATATACCTTCCCCTTGTCACACCCGGATTACTTTCGGGATCAGTTTTTGCATTTTCGTGGTCTTTGAATGAATTCCTCTTAACATTACTTTTGGGTCTTCCGAATATAGTTACACTTCCAGTCTTTCTTTACAGGTATGTCGGAGGTTATTATATCTCTCCCGGTCCTGCATCGGCAATAAGCGTCTTTTTGATAGTTCCTTCTCTGTTCATAGTGTATTTGATGGAAAAATACATAAAGAGTGAATACGTGGCCGGAGCGGGCATAAAAGGATAAGGAGGATAAGATGTCTACGATTTTAATTAAAAATCTAAAAAAATATTATGGAAAGGTTTTGGCCTCTTCCATAGAAGCGCTTGAGATAAAAGATGGAGAATTCTTCACTCTTCTCGGACCGTCCGGATGCGGAAAAACCACAACTCTAAGAATGATAGCCGGTCTGATCTCTCCCGACGAAGGAAAGATATTGATAGACGGAAAAGACATAACGAATTTTCCACCGGAAAGAAGAAATTTAACGATGGTATTTCAAAATTTCGCGCTATTTCCACATATGAACGTATTTGACAATGTTGCCTTCGGATTGAGAATGAGACATATGACAGAGAAAGAGATAAATATCAGGGTAATGGAAATGCTAAAAATGCTGAGAATAGAAGAACTGGCCAACAGACGTATAGAACAAATTTCTGGAGGCCAACAGCAAAGGGTTGGAGTTGCCCGGGCAATAGCACCACATCCATCGGTGGTGCTCTTTGACGAACCACTTTCAAATTTAGACGCAAAACTAAGAGAAGAGGTAAGATACGAACTTAAAGAATTGCAAAGAAAAGTCAATATAACGGCAGTTTACGTAACACACGATCAGGCAGAGGCCATGACTTTATCTGACAGGATCGCGATAATGCAGGCTGGAATTATAATTCAGATAGGAAATCCAAAAGAAGTTTACTTTACGCCCGCGAATGCCTTCGTTGCCTCATTTATAGGAGGAACGAACTTCATAGATGGAGATGTAGAAAAAGAAATTTCACAGGATAGGGTACTTTTCAGATCAAATGATGGTCTCTTGATAGAGGCAAGGAAAGGCATGATAAACAATTACGATTCTAAAGTGCTACTCGTAAGACCCGAGGCCGTGGAGTTAAGAAGGTCAAGCGAAAATGGCATAAAAGGCACTATAGAATCCAAGTTGTACCTCGGTGGAAGTCTCGAATACAGAATAAGAATAGGAAAGAATTCCACCCTAAAAACCTTTTCTCCTTCTGTCAATGACGTGGGAGATGTGAATTCGAACGTAACGGTCGTCATAAAAGATGCCGTGGTTATAAAAAGGTGACATGCTCCCACCACTTATAGAAGTGGGAGAATTCTTGCTTAAAAAGACGTTAAAAAACCTCTCTTCTGAAATGGCAGTAAGGAACTTTGCCAGTTTTTTCGTAGTAATTCTGGTGATAATCTTCGGCTAACCAGAAATCAGAGGCCCTTTTTATCTGTGTGGCGACTATCCGTCCCTTTTGAATGAGAGACTTTTTTACCGATTCGGCAATCTGTCTCTGTTCTTCGTTCGTATAAAAGATAACGCTTTTGTACTGTTCGCCGATGTCGGGACCCTGACCATCGAATTGAGAAAAGTCGTGAATTTCGAAAAAAAACTTTACAAGGTCTTCGTAACTGACAGACGTATTGTCGTATATAATCTCGACCGTCTCGTAATGTCCTGTTATGCCGGTGCAAACCTGATCGTACGACGGATTTTTTACCTTTCCACCCATGTATCCAACGCGTGTATCAAGCACTCCTTTGTACTTTTTAAACATGTATTCAGATCCCCAAAAGCATCCCGCGGCAAAGAATGCTCTATTTCTTCTAACCTTTTCTCTTTCTGGCACAAATTCCATCGATACCGAATTAACGCAATGCCTTACATTTTTCGGTGTATATCCCTCACCTTCAAAGACGTGTCCGAGATGGGCACCACAATAAGCGCAAGTTATTTCAATTCTTTTTCCGTCTGCATCCAATTGCCTTTTTACGGCGCCGGGTATTTCTTCATCGAAACTCGGCCATCCACAATCAGATTTGAATTTACTTTTTGACTCGTAAAGCGGTAATCCACATCTTCTACAGATATACGTGCCTTTTTCGTAAAAATCATCATATTTTCCGGTAAAAGGCCTTTCCGTTCCCTTTTTTATTATCACGAATTCCTCATAAGGATTCAATTCATTCAAAAGTTCTTTTTTCATGAAAACCTCCTGCTAATAATTATCAATTTTATTATATCACAATCGGAATAAAATAAAAATTCCGGCCACAGCCGGAATTTGGTCGGGGCGACTGGATTTGAACCAGCGACCCCCTGTGCCCAAGACAGGTGCGCTACCTCTGCGCTACGCCCCGAGTACTTAAAAAGTATACCACAAGATCTTTGCTAATACAAGAGGTACGGCACTATCAAAATTCGTAGTAAAAGCCAAAATTGGTTCCTATGACAAATGCTCCCAAACTCATAAGGGATGTGTTTAAAGAAACAGTCTGTCTAAACAAAAACGGCATATTTTGTACCTTCAAATGCTCAATAAGGGATCCTCCAACTCCAAATCCAAAGTTTGTAACGTAGCCGCTTGTCAGATAAAACAAAGAAGTCCATCCGTACTTGACGTTGAAATTATTGGTACTGTAAAGATTGCCAAGTACATTGGTAAAATTCAATCCTATGTCCGTCTCTCCAAAGTAACTCTGCAAAGATCCACCTATTATCGCGTGAGGTGTATCAATTCCACCGCCTATTCCCAAGAATCCAGAATTTGTTTCCAGACCGACAAAGAAGTTTTGTGCAAAAGCCAAAGGAACCAACAAGACAAGAACAAGCATGAAAATCCAAAATTTCATTCCAGATCATCTCCCCTTACATAAAATGAATAAGACCAGTAAAAAAGATGGACCCCAAGGGATATATGATCAACTATAATCTACGATGATTATTGCTGGTTCTGTATAATTTGCTGATAAGTTACGGGTCCCAATTTTGGACAGAGAGGGGTTCCGAGTTTATCGTCCATCGGCATAAAGTACAAAAATGAATCATCTGAAAATGCTTGCTTAGCCGTTATGTAATAATTAGATTCTGAAATTGGAATTACGCATAGCCACAAATTATAATCATTGTATTTCCCGATCATTTGACTCGTTAAGGATACGTATTTTCGAACACCTGATTTGACAACAATTACAGGTGTCTCCTGGCCTTTTAATCCAACAATTACGTACATATCAGGATTGTAATTCAATTTAAATAGAACATCGGCAAAATGCTGAAGGGTATTATCAGAATTGTAAGTTAACATTTCACCTAAAAATGTCAAAGTAATTGGTTTGGCCGCCACTCCAAGAACGACAGATCCATCGGTGGCCTTCAAAGTTAACTGTTCAAAAATATAATTCTGAGCATTAGCAAAATCATTCTGTGAAATGTAATCTGCAAATATAAGCCCAGCAAACGCACCTGTTATTAAGAGAAAAAGCAATATCTTCCTCATTCTTATACCTCCCTAAAAGTTAGGAATTCCATTTCGATTTTAATTATTCTAACACTTTTTCGAATTTAATAAAAGACGGTGCACACTTAACCTGGCCGATAATTCATTCTTGGACATTATCTGATTAATCTTTTTATCACCATTCTTATCTCATTTCTTCCAAAGAAAAATAAAAGCATCAAAAACACAAAGGTCGCAATTATATCCTTCGGTAAAGCACTTAATCTTGAAAGGTAAAATACGATCACGTAAATCACAGAGGTCAAGACAGGCAAAATCGTTTTTATCGAAAAAAATCCGCTCATTCCGGATACACCAAGATCGTATATCATCAAAAACAAAAGTAAAAATGAGACTATACTTGAAGAAGCCGCTATGCCTGCCTGTTTTAGAGGAATCATCAATATCCAGTCGAGATAAGCATTCAAAAAGATCATGGGAACGCTTATCAAAGTCAGTCTTAACGTTTGCTTTTTAGAGATGTATATATTTGCAAGGATGCCTGTAAGTGGAACGGTTATTATCATGGGTGAATAGGCAACGAGAGTGGAGGCAGTCATAAGGGTTGAATCGGCCGTAAAGGCTCCCCTTTGGTATATTATCTTTACTATTAAATCGGCGCAAACGATGGTAAAAGCCGTTATCGGGGCAAGAATCTTTATCATAGACTCGAAGATAGCACGGGTTTGAGATACGATTGCATTTCCGTTGAAATTGATCGCGTTCTCGGAGAGACTGGTCAAGGAAGTCGTGAGAATTCCGGAAGTTATGATCCCGTTTATCATCCCAACTATCGTAAAAGAATAGTTCAAAGATGAAATACTGCCAACTTCAAGACCGCTTGCGAAGGCTCTATCCACAACGCCGTTTATCGTTGCAACTGAAGAGGAGAGCAAAAGTGGAATGGCAAGATAAAAGGTATGCTTTATCTTTCCGCGATCAAATCCAAATGGAATCTTTCCCCATATCTTTCTTCCGTAAAGATACGCCGTAAGGCCTATCGCTCCAGTTCCAAACTCGAGAGAGAGGGCATAAGATCCTTCCTTGAGAAATGGATAAAACAAAAGCATGGCAGGTATCAAAAAAAGATTTGCCGAAAATTGGGCTACCGAATATTGAAAAAACATTCTTTCGGCTCTCAAAAAAGATCCGAAAAGATTTGACCACCCATTTAACAGTGGAAGAAGAGAATAAATTCTAAGATAATTTTCTGCCATCCTGAATTCTTCTCCCTTAAAGGTGGGAGCAAAGATACGAATGTAAAAGGATGGGAAAATCGCAAGAGTTATTCCGAATAAGACGAGAAAGATAGATGTGAAGGTAATAAGAGATCTTGCGTATTCTCTGTGATGGTTGTGCCTTTTCTCTTCTATGTAAATTGGTACGGCCATAGAGGCAAAGGCACCGGCTATTATTCCGGCGACTATATCCGTAGGTCCCAAAGCCACGATGACGGCGTCGTAACCTCCACTCGTTCCAAAAAGCATGCCGGCAAGCATCTGCCTTACAAAGCCAAGTAACTTCGATCCGGCAACAAAGAGAGTTATCCATACTGTACCGCTTATTATATCCTGTGAAGAGATCTTTTCATCGTTCGTTTTTAACACCCTATTTTGCAGAATTCGATCAAGTATACCAAACAAAATTCAAATTCCAAATCGATTCGATAGACAGGTACGTAGCGCGTGATCCGTAATCAGAAAAACTCTTCACTTATAACTATTCACTTATTGAGATAATCGGCTTTTAAAGCGAATTCAGTATACATTATATTTACAAATTAGTGTTATAATTAACTTTGAATTGTTTAAAGGAGGTTTTGAAGATGCATACCGATATAATCGATGTAAAGGCAATGGAAATTCTCGATTCGAGAGGGAATCCAACCGTTGAGGTCGATGTGCTTTTGGAAGATGGCACAACTGGCACGGCCATGGTTCCATCTGGGGCATCAACTGGAAAACATGAAGCCCTTGAATTGAGAGATGGTGGAAAGAGATACGATGGCAAAGGCGTAGAAAAAGCCGTCGAGAATGTTAACGAAAAGATAGCACCAAGAGTTGTAGGCTTAAATGTTTTCGATCAGGCATATGTCGATAAAACAATGTTAGAACTTGATGGAACATCCAATAAATCTTCCCTTGGCGCAAATGCGATTTTAGGAGTTTCAATGGCAGTCGCTCGCGCCGCCGCAAATGCCCTTTACATGGATCTTTACGAATACCTTGGAGGACCCAACGCAAAGACCTTACCAGTTCCCATGATGAATGTTATAAATGGTGGAAAACACGCAGATAGCGGTCTTGATATACAGGAATTCTTGATAGTCCCTGCCGGTGCACCAACTTTTAAAGAGGCTTTAAGATACGGCGCCGAGACTTTCCAAGCGCTGAAAGCGATCCTAAAGTCCATGAAGATGGTAACATCCGTTGGTGACGAAGGAGGGTTCGCACCGAAGTTGGGATCAAATGAAGAGGCGATAGAGGTAATAGTGCAGGCCATAGAAAAGGCTGGATATAAGCCGGGAAAAGACATATACGTGGCCATTGACTCTGCACCTGATTCTTTCTACGATGAAACAAAGAAAAAGTATCACTTTGGTGGAAAGGATATAACGACGGACGAATTGCTCGATTTCTACAAGAAGATAGTAGATAAGTATCCGATAATCTCGATAGAGGATCCATTCTACGAGGAAGATTGGGATGGCTTTGTTAAAATAACGAAAGAACTTGGCAAAAAGATCCAAATCATCGGTGATGATTTGTACGTCACAAATGTGAACAGATTGAAGACCGGTATAGAGAAAAAGGCAACAAATTCTATTCTCATAAAACTAAATCAAATAGGGACCGTTACCGAGACTCTCGATACCATAGAGTATGCAAAGACTCACGGCTTTACATGCGTGGTTTCTCACAGATCTGGAGAGACAGAAGACACATTCATAGCAGATCTTTCGGTCGGAATAAACACGGGCCTTATAAAAACTGGATCTCTTTCGAGAAGCGAAAGAATCGCAAAGTACAACAGACTTCTTAAGATAGAGTCAAAACTCGGATCTGTAGGTCTTTACAGGGGATTAAGCGCATTTTACTCGATCGGAAGATGAAGTTCTCAGATATAATAGGATTACTTTCGAAGAATGACCTCGTCGTAGGTCATTCTTTGTCGTATGATCCAGAAATAAATGAATTTTGTGAAGATTCAAGAAAAACCGTTGAAGGATCTCTTTTTGTATGCATAAAAGGATCAAAATTCGACTCCCACACCGTGGCGAATGAAACGAAGGCCGTAGCCTTTGTCTGCCAGTATGAAATAAAAACTTCAAGACCTTATGCCATCGTAAATGATATAAGACGGGCCATATCTTTGATTGCCTATAATTTCTACGGCCCATTTAACGATATGAAATTCTTCGCCGTGACCGGTACAAAGGGAAAAACAACTTGCGCAACTCTCTTTAGCGAAATAGTAAAGGCTTACGGCGATGGATGTGCCATGATGACAACCGTTGTGAACTCAACGCCTAAATTCTTTGAACTTTCAGATCATACGACCCAGTCACCGATATACTTTGCAAAACTCTTGCAAAGGGCAAAGATTGAAGGGGCAAAATTCGTCTCTCTCGAGGCTTCTTCTCAAGGTCTTGAAATGAAGAGGCTCGATGGTCTTTTATTTGATAGAATAGCCTTTTTAAATCTTACGCGAGATCACTTTGACACCCATCTTAATTTTGAAAATTATTTCGAGGCTAAAGCGCACCTTATAGACCTTGTAAAGCCTGACGGAATTGCGTTTATAAATTTAGATGCTGGCAAATGGGCAAGATTGTACGCTCAGCGCGCCGCCGAGAAAGGAATTAAAGTAATAACTTACGGGAAAAAAGCAGACGTGATCTTCAAGATAAAGAAATCAGACGATAACGGTACAAAATTTCTTCTAAACGTTGATGGAGAGAATGTGGAATTTGAAACTCCTATAATAGGAGATTTCATGATCTACGATCTTGTCCCTTCGATTCTTTCTGCGGTATCATTTGGAATTGGCATTGATTTGATAAAAGACGTGGTTAAAAAATTCAGAGGAGTTGAAGGAAGACTTGAAAGGTATCACGGATACGGATACGATTTCTACATAGATTATGCCCACACGCCAGCGGCTCTTGAGGCCGTGCTCAAGTTCGTTAAAAAATTGACAAAGGGCCGTCTTATTCTTGTCTTTGGTGCAGGTGGAGATGCTGACAGGGGAAAAAGGCCTTTGATGGGATCTATGGCACAAAAATACGCCGATCTTATCTTTCTGACCAATGACAATCCAAAATCCGAAGATCCGATGAAGATAATAAGCGAAGTTATGAATGGGATATCAGAAAGAGAAAAACTTCGAGTGATTCCGGACAGAAGAATGGCAATAGAGATGGCCCTAAAGGAATGGAAAGATGGTGACAAGTTGGTAATTGCCGGAAAGGGCCATGAAAGAGTTCAGATCTTCAATGGTTACGAGGTGCCTTTCAAAGATAAGGAGGTAGCATTCGATATTTTGAAAGGAATGGGACTCATTTGAGATTATCTGAAATTTCAAGATCTTTGAATGGAGAACTCAAAGGAGAGGATAGAGAAATAAAGCACTTTAGATCCGACTCGCGCCAATGCGAGGAGGGTGATTTGTTCTTTGCGCTAAAAGGCCAGAACGCTGATGGTCATGATTTTGTTGCGGAGGTTTATTCAAAGGGATCGATTGCCGTTGTAAGCAGAAAGATAGATTTCTCTCCCTATATTCTTGTCGAAGATGTGAAGAAGGGCATGATCGATCTTGCAAGATCGAAGATAAAAAGATCTCTGAAAATAGCGATAACCGGTTCAAATGGAAAGACGACGACTAAAGAATTTCTCTTTCACCTTCTCTCGAAACACGGGAAAGTTTTAAAAACAGAGGGTAATCTAAATACGGATGTCGGAATTTCTCTTTCCATCTTGAACGGGATTTCAAACCCCGACTTTTGCGTTATGGAAATGGGCGCACAGATGCCATTCGATATAGAATATCTCTCCTCAACCTTTAACCCGGACATCTCGATAATAACCCTTGCCGGAAGTGCGCATTCCGCATTCATAGATGTTGTGAAAGAAAAATCGTCGATTGCAAAGCACACAAAGGATTTCGTCATATACGATGGAGATCCAAGGCTTTCTCTCGAAGGAAAAGGTATAATTTACGATCAATTCGTGCATTTGAAAGGATACGATTCTCTCAAAACGATCGTCGAGGTAAATGGATCGAGATCGATCCTCAACGGCATTTGGGGAGATGGACAGATAAAAGACCTAAACATGGCTCTCACCTTGCTTTCGCGAATAGGCATCGATTTTAACGTCTCAGATCTCGAAGGTTTAGAGATACCCCCCTCTCGAATGAACGTTGAGAAAATAAGAAATTACCTTTTAATTGATGATACATACAACGCAAGTCCCGAATCATTGGAAAATGCGGCAAGAACATGTGCTCACCTTGGAAAGGTTGTGTGGGTGATAGCGCCTATGAAAGAATTAAAAGAAGACGAAAATTTAAAGCAAAAACTTCTCAAATTGTACGAAGAACTCAAGCCCAAAGCCGTTTTCACATTCCAAAATGAGAATTTTTACCCTTTTGGGATTCCTTACAATTTGGATAAGTTTTTAAATATTTTAGAGAAAAATGATGTTATACTTGTCAAAGGTTCAAGGTTTTACCACATGGAAGAAATCGTAAGGCAGATAAAGGAGGCATTGAAGGCATCTTGAGTCATTTCATCGAATTTGTGCTTTCTTTTATCCTTTCACTTTTGACGATTTATCCTTTTTTGATTTTGATGAGAAGAAGGAAGATAGGCCAGCATGTAAGGCCAGAAGGACCGAACATGCACAATTACAAAGAGGGAACACCAACGATGGCCGGTACTGTATTTGTACCTGTCGCGGTTATCGTAACTCTTATCTTTGACAGATCCCTTCCAACTTTGATTCTTGCAATATCGACCATGGGATTCTGGTCAATAGGACTTGCGGATGGACTCATCCAAACCTTTTTAAAAAGGGCAAAAGGGTTAAGTGGGATTCAAAAACTCTCCCTTCAACTCCTTGTGTCTTTAATTGCCTACGTTTTTGTCGAGAGGATCAATCCACACACGTATCTTTTAATTCCATTTACCTCCCTTTCGGTGAATCTTGGGTGGTTTTACCCGGTCTTTACCATAGTTTTTGTATCCGGCATGTCAAATGCCTCAAATCTCACCGATGGTCTTGATGGCCTTGCGGGTGGCATATTTTTGATATCCTCTCTCGGCCTTCTTGTCTTTTCGATGATCAAAGATCTTCCAATTTCGATGACTTTGAGTATGATGGGAAGTGTTCTCGGATTTTTATTCTACAACATCAAGCCCGCGAAGATCTTCATGGGAGACGTCGGATCTCTTGCCATCGGAGGTTACATAGGCATGATGGGTATGATCTACGGTACGGAATTATGGATGATCCTTATCTTTCCGGTTTTCATAATTGAGGCCGTAAGCGTTTTGATGCAGGTAACGAGTTACAAGATAAGAAAAAAGCGTATTTTCAAAATGAGTCCCATTCATCACCATTTTGAACTTTCTGGTTATTCCGAACTTGAGGTAACAACTGGCTTTTGGATATCTCAGGCGATCTTTACCGCGGTCATCGTTGGAGGAATCTTATGGATTTTGCGTTGATTGGCTTTGGAGTAAGCAACAGATCTGTACTTAAATTTTTGATGGAAAAAAAGATGGGAAATATTTTCGTCTCCGAAAAGCACACACTCTCGCAGGAAGACAAAGATTTCTTTTTAAAACACGGGATAGATTTTGAAGAAAATGGAAACACAGAACGTGTCTTAAGAAGTGATTTGATAATATACAGCCCTTCGGTAAGGCCAGACGATCCTCTCATCGAAAGGGCAGTAAAAGAAAAGCGCGCGATCGGAGAGATAGAATTCGCATGGAGATACGTTTTAAATGGCTCGAAGGTAGTCGCGATAACGGGATCAAATGGAAAAACGACGACCGTTTCCCTTACAGATCACATTTTGAAGGTTTCGAATATTGACCACTTCACGGGAGGGAATATAGGAACGGCCGCAAGCGATAGAAGGAATGAACCGATATCTTTGCTTGAGATAAGTAGTTTCCAGTTGATGGGTACAGATACATTCGTGCCAGATATTGGGGCAGTATTGAATATCTCTCCGAATCATCTTGACTGGCACAAAAATTTTGAAGAGTACGTAGATTCGAAAATGAAACTCGCGATGGCGAAAACATTCATCTACAACGCAGACAGTATGATCCCGAAGGTTAATGGAATCAGAGTATCAAGGTTTTCTGGGGATATAATTATAGATGAGAAAGGATTTAAAATAGGCAAAACTTATTTTTCTCTGAGTGAAACCAAGTTGAGAGGAATCCACAATGTCTACAACGCGGCCTTTGCTGCCTTTATCGCCAAGGTATTGGGATCTTCTGAAGACGAGATTATGAAGGGACTTGAAACTTTCATACCTCTCGAGCACAGGCAGGAGGTTTTCGCGAGAATAGACGGCGTTACGTACGTAAACGATTCGAAATCAACAACATCTGAATCTACACTCAAAGCGCTCGAGAATTTCAAAAATTCAATAGTCATAATATGTGGCCGGCCAAAGGAAAAAGATTACTCAAGCCTCGCAAAGGGACTAAAAGAAAGATCAAAGTCCGTCATACTCATGGGAGAGATGGTACCAATAATGGAACCTCTTCTTGATGGAATGCGCTATTTTAAGGCAAAATCCATGGAAGAAGCGGTGGACATATCAAAGCGGATCGCCCAGGATGGTGATTTTGTACTCTTAAGTCCGGCTGCCACTTCCTTTGACATGTTTAAAAATTACGAAGAGCGCGGAAAGGAATTCAAAAGGATCGTCTATGGAAAAATCAACGAGTAGAATACTGATATTGCTTTCGATAATCTCCGCGATAGGACTTGTTACACTTTACAGTGCGAGTTACATAATGACCTACAGATACCCCTATCCACCACCGGATTATTATCTCATCCACCAAATAGTCGCCATGATAGTAGGCGTTGCATTCATGATCTTCTTCAGTCTTTTCGATTACAGAAAACACGAATCGTACACGGGAATTTATTACATTCTGACGATTGTGGCACTCATTGCCGTCTTTTTCTCAAGCCGTGTAGCTGGATCGCACAGATGGATCTCGATAGGATCCTATTCCATTCAAAGTTCCGAGTTCGCGAAGATCTTTTTGCTTGTATATCTCGCCGCTTACGTGAGCAGAAAGAACGGAGAGATAGGGACCTTCAAAGAGGGAATAGTAGATCCTATAATAAGACTTTTGCCAATTTATTTGCTCGTATTTTTTGAACCAGACTTGGGGACAACGATATTGTTATTTCTCATAACTCTTGTGGTGCTCTACATTGCCGGGGCAAAGTTATTACATGTACTGGGTGTAATTGGACTTGGAGTGTTAGGCATTCTTGGAGCCTATGCGACAGGGCTTTTGCACGCATATCAAGCAGAGAGACTCACCTCATTTTTCACGTACCTTATAACAGGGAGTTCTAACTACCAGGCGAATATGGCTCTCTCGGCGATAAACAACGGCGGACTTTTAGGAAGTGGTCCGGGTGGCTCAGTCTACAAATTCTTTCTTCCAGTCCAGTTTAGCGATTTTATCTTTGCGGTCTTTGGAGAGGAATTTGGATTGATAGGAATAATCTTGATAATGATCCTTTACTACATGCTGATAAGAGAAATAGTCCATATCTCTTTGAGAGTTAACGATATATTCGCGAAGGTTTACATAACAGGTTATGCCTTTTTGATCGGTATACAGGTACTTTTCAACGCCGGCGTCTCCCTTGGAATACTTCCAGTTACAGGGGTAACATTGCCATTTTTCAGTTACGGCGGAAGTTCTATAATAGCGCTGCTCGCTGGATTAGGGATCGTGATAAACATTGCCTATTCAAACAGAGATTAAGGGCATATTCGCAGCCGGAGTTACCGGAGGCCATATATATCCAGCATTGGCCGTCGCCGACGAGATCTCAAAGATCGTAAAACTAAAGGCACTTTTTGTCGGAACCGGCCGCGGGGCAGAGGCAAAGATATTCAAAAACTTCAAATATGAATACATCCAGATCCCTGCCGCCGGAAGCGATTCATCAAGAATAAAGTACCTTTACAAAAACGCGATCGCAACTTTGAAGATATCGAGGTTGATATCCAAATTTTCTCCGGATTTTGTTTTCACGACGGGAGGATACATAGGAGGAATAACAGGATATGTCGCACACAAAAAAGGCATCCCTCTTTTTCTTCACGAATCAAATGTACAGCCTGGAATATCCACAAAAAAACTCTCCGAATACGCGATGATATCTTTTTGTGCCTTCGAAGAAACTGCAAGATCACTTAAAAATGGTCTTTTTGTTGGTATGCCCGTAAGGGAAGGGTTTGAATCTGGTAAGGATCCAGAATTTTTAAAGAAATTCCCGGCCATGAAGGTGCTTGCATTCGGAGGAAGCGAAGGATCGAATGTTATCGACAGAATAGTCGAGAACCTTTCGAAGAGAATGAAAGAGATCACCTTCTTCCACATAGGCCCTTCGAAGATCGAAAATGATAATGTCGTCAATTTCGAGTATTACGAGAATATCCCATATTTGATGAGAAATTGCGATGTGATAATATCGCGTGCGGGGGCAAGTACAATTGCAGAGATAATTCAGAGTGCAAAACCAGCCATCCTTGTCCCTTGGAAGGGATCACTTAATGGTCACCAGGAATTGAACGCCAAATACCTCGAAAAGATGGGAGGGGCCTTCGTAGTCGATGAAGAAAAGATCGATTTAGATGATATAATCTCGACAATTCAAAAACTTTCACAAAGCCAATTTTACGAAACCATATCGAACAACTTGAAAAAATTGCGCCCGGCAGCCAATCCCTCGCTGATAATAGCAAAGCAGATAATCGAAAAAGTATCGTAAGAAAAAGGCCCCGACGGGGCCTTTTTTACACTTTGAATTTCTTTAAAATCTCTTCTAACTCCTCTGAAAGACTTTTGAGATCCTCGACAAGTTTAAGATTTTCCTTTGATTCCGCAGATGTCGAAGAAATACTTCTTGTTATATTCTCCATCTTCGAGGCTATATTCGAGACAGCCTTCGTTGCCATATCCATAGCGCTTGCCATCTCTTCGGCACTGGCGCTCTCTTCTTGAGAGGCGGCCGCGACGGATTCTATTCTTTCCGTGATGCCTTTGACCTGATCGAGTATCTTCGAAAGTTCAATCGAGACCTCGTCTATGCCCTTTGATGTTCTTTCTATCGATTCGAGAGTTCTATTCGTTTCGTCCGAGACCTGAGAAGATTTTGCCATGATCTCTTCAAGAATCTGAGAAATACGCTGTGTGGAACTCTTTGAACTCTCGGCAAGTTTTCTTATTTCATCGGCCACGACCGCAAAACCCTTTCCGGCATCTCCGGCACGCGCGGCCTCTATGGCGGCATTGAGCGCAAGCAGATTGGTTTGCTCGGCTATCTTGTTTATTTCGTTAACGATCTGGCTTATATTGCTACTCATTTCGGCAAGAGACTTTACACTCTCGGCGCTTTCTTGACTTACATTGACGATATCTGTGAAATCCTTTTTCATATTTTCTATAGCCCTGCTACCGTTTTCGGCTCCAGCAGATATTTGCTGAGATTGCTCTGCTATCTCTTGAATGGCCTTTGCCGTGTTCTGAGCAGCCGACGAAACCTCTTCGACCGAAGCCGAGGTCTCTTCGACCGAGGCAGAGAGATTTTGGGTATCTGAATTCATCTCTTTGACAGTTCCAGAAAGACTTTCAAGGGTAGAGGAGATATTCTCTGCCGAAGAGGAGAGTTTTACAGCGCCATTCGAGACACGTCCGGCAGCATCTTCTACCTTTGTGATAGTCTCTTTTAATATTTTGAATACCTTGTTCAACTCACCTTGAATTTGGGCTATCTCATCTTTGCCTCTAACTTTGAACTCGGTAGAAAGATCCCCATTTGAAACATTTTGAATTACCGGTATAAGGTCCTTAACAGGCTTTGTAAATGCGTATTTTGAAATAAAGATCGCCGCGATAAAGGCTAAAACGATAACAATAAGCCCTATCACGATGAGCGTTATTACTTCAACGACCAATGTACCGGTCATGTCACTAACCGGCATCATAAGAAGGATTTTTCCAATACCCGTTGTAGAAAGATAAGTGACCTTTTGAGATCCATCCTCGTTGAGATCAAAACTTCCATTTAAAGAATTGAGTTTTGACCACCAAGATTGATTCGTGATATTCATTCCGATATCCTGAGATTGGGAGGCAATGTTTATGACGCCGTTATTCTCGATCCATACCTCAACATTTTTGCCGTTGTATTTGTAATTCGATATATAACTTTGAAGTTGGACCGGAGTCAGATAAAAGCCGACAACGCCGTCAATGCCACCATTCTCGCCGATTATAGCCTTCGTCATAAGCATCTGGGTATTGTGGGATTTGGGATCTGTAATCAAATTCATGTAGATTCCGGTCGAGTTAAGCGTTACATTGTACCAATCTCCGGACTTTACCTGAACGTTAGATGGAGAGGTATACACCTTTCCGTTTTTCAAAATCACGAATATGTTATTTATTTCGGGATAGGCACTTCTAAAAGAATCGAAGGTTTTTAACATCCATATGTCTTCCTGATTTTTGTCAGTGTAGACGCCTTTAACATTTGGATCATTTGAGAGGTAATTCAAAACATTTGAGTAATTCGCAACGTAAAGGTTCACGTAATCGGTAAGATTTTGAGTGGATGTCGAAAGGCCATTCTTGATCTCGTTGCTCACATTGTTGTACATTGAAAAGGCCGAGTAGACAATAAGTATCGCAACGGGTATGACAGTCACAAGAACGACAAAGATCATGAACTTTGACGTGAATTTTAAATTTCTCATTTCTATCCTCCTTATGCACAGATTTACATTCAAATTTTATCATAACTACTTACAATTCGATCAATTTTTCTTCTTCGATCATCCTTTCTCCAAAGTCTTTATGATCAAAGTTTACGGGTAAATTTAAAGGGAGAAAGGCCTTTATCGTTATTAATTCCTTGAAATCGACGGGAGAGACAATGTATCCGTGCTTTTGTATGAAATACCTTATCCTGTCAAAATCGCCGTATACACATTTTATTTCTATCAATCTACCGTATAAAATTCTCTTTTTTGGCGCGTATTCAAGAACTTTTTTTGCCATGTAACTGTATGTCTTTATCAATCCGCTTATTCCGAGTTTTTTGCCGCCAAAGTACCGCGAAACGACGATTGATACCTTCTCTATCTTCGATGATCTTATTGCATCCATTATGGGTCTTCCCGCACTGTTAGAAGGCTCTCCATCGTCGGAATAGAATTGCAAATTTCCTATCTTGTAAGCCCAGCAATTGTGAGTAGCGTCTTTGAATTCTTGAGAAACTTTCGAAATGAAATTTTTAGCCATCTCTTCATTCTCAACGTAAGATGCCGTCGAGATAAAAAGCGATCTATCTACCTTTTCTTCTATCCTATGTCCTTCGATTGAAATGAAATATTCAAAACCATCTTTCATATCATAACTGGCTTCCTGAAATCGCCATCGCAATTTTGTGATTTAAAATAAAGCCTGTAAAAATTCGAAACTTTAACATCGTATTTCATCTGATCCTGAGCGAGGGCTACGTCTACACCTTTAGATTTAAGCGCATTTTTGAATCCAGACATATTCGAAATCACAGGAATCGATGATCTATCCGATATGGCGCGCAATATCTCTCTCGATTCTTGCCTGAATCCCAAAAGTCTTAAATACTGCGGACCATGATCGTTAGATCTAAGAATCAATTCTCTCTCGACGTCGAAGATCGTGTATATCATCCTTCTTTTTATCCTTGTAAAGGTAAATCTCTTCGTCTTGACCGATTCGAGAAATTCCTTGAGATTTCCGCTTTTACATGCAGAGGTGAAAAACCTTTCCGCAAGCCCTTCGTTAAATCCATAGATACTTTCAAGGCCTTCTCTCTCGAGGATCAAAACCTTCTTTCTGAAAAAATCAAAAAGATCTTCTGGGAAAACGGGACCCCGTCCTTCTTTGAATTCGCGCTTGAGGATTTCGATCGAAAAATCTGGCAAACCCCGCAGTTCTGAGTTTTGAAATATAGCCTTTCTTATGGCCGTTGCACTCGGAATCTCTGACATCTTTTCATCGTTGTAATTCGATCCTATTCTCTTTATCGTGTGAGGCCTTATATGAGATCTCAATCTTTTGAGGGCGACTAAGTATTCTATGCCGAGTATGTTGTTGGAATATCTCATGTTATCGGACTTCTCTTCTAATATGCTCGATATCGCAAACCTTCTCGCATTTGGAAAGGAAAATCCTTCTTTGAGATGTTTTTTCAATTCTTCTTTGAATTTTTCAGGTTCTTCGACTATTACGGAGGCAATTTCGGAGATACTTTCAACATCATTGCTTTCGGATCCAAAGACAAGATCGTCCACGACATTCATAGAGTTAAGCAGTCCAACGGATCCAGTTGCGAAACCGCTCGCGTCTTGAAAGGCGTAAATGGAAGGAATTTCAAAAACCGCGTCTATTCCGGCGCGCAAAGCCATTTCGGTACGGGCGAATTTATCAACGATGGCCGGCTCTCCCCTTTGGACGAAATTTCCGCTCATAACTGCAACCACGAAATCGGGTTTCACAAGATCTATCGCGCTTTTTAGATGATAAAGATGGCCGTTGTGCAAAGGATTGTATTCGACTATTATTCCAAGTACTCTCATGATTTATTCACTATGAAGATGAGATCGAGTATTGAAAGTATTGCCATCAATCCGGAATATAAAAATACCATAAATCCTATGAAATACATCAGTGGATTATCACTTTGCACCCTTAAAAACTCAAATTCAAACCAGTTGGTTCCGTACATGATCATCTCTATCGCTTCAAAAAAGACCGCAAAGGAATTCGCTATGGCCGAAATGGAAGAATAAAGGTATCCTCCATACCCGTCTGAAAGCCTTTTGACCGTTGATATTTGGATCGATATTCCACCAACGATCATCGAGATAAAGATAGTAACAAAAAATCTCGAAAGGTAAAGGTTCATCCCGAAGAATTGATTCATCGAGAAGGACATAGAGATGATGGTCAAAAAGATTATGAGTATGTATCCTCCCAAAAAAACCTCTACCTCTCCGGCAAAGAAGTTAAAAAAAGTTCTAAACGTTCTCATTAGAACACCTCAAAATCTTTGTATCCTTTGACAGGAGTTTCTTCAACCTCGACAGATTCAACATTTGAAAAGGCATTTCCATCTCTCAAATAACCCTCGAGTACTCTTAAACTCTCTTCTTCACCTTCTGCCACAACTCTTACAGAGCCATCATCAAGATTTTCAGCGTACCCTTTAACTCCTAAGGCCTTTGCGCGCGCACGGACAAAGGATCTAAATCCCACGCCTTGAACGTATCCTTTCACCTTATATATTCTTGATACTATCATATTTCCCCCATAGTTTTAAGAAAATCTATAGCCCTCAAAACTCCCTTTCCGTCTTCGTTGTCCGTTATGTATTTTGCGCTCACCAAACTTTTTTCATTTCCGGGTCTCATGGCGAAACTTATCCCCACACTTTTGAGAAGTTCAGCGTCATTTTCTCCATCTCCAAAGGCGATTGCCTCATCGAGTGAAAAACCTATTTTTTTTGACAAAAATTCGACCGAAAATTTTTTGTTGATGCCTCTTTTCACAAACTCAAGGTAAAGTTCCGAAGAGGTAAAGACGTCTACATCTTTAGATACATCCTTTGCCTTTTTCCTTAAAGATCTGATCCTTTCTGGAAGGCCAAAGGCCAATATCTTGTAGACGCAACCCTTTTTCGCGATCTCTTTAAGATCGGAAATGACATTGTATCCTATTCCGGATTGATCCGAATAGGCCTTTGCGAATTCGTTGTCTTCCTCGACGTAGAGTACATCGTCAACGTATATCTGGCGGTGAATATCGTTCGCCCTTAGAAAGTCTATTACCTTTGCTGAATTCTCGTAATCGAGGCAAAATTTGTAGAGTTCATCGTAGCGTATAAGGGCTCCGTTGTAAGCAATCTCTATTCCGGATAAATCGTAATTTTCTAAAAGAATTTCCATTGAAGAGAGCATTCTTCCCGAGGCAAATATCACGATCTTTGATTTGGACAGTTCATCTATCGCGTCTCTCAATTCCCTTGAGATTTTGGAATTAACGAAGATCGTTCCATCAAGATCAAAGATCAAAACTCGCTTCACTTTAGTGAATAAAGCCTTTCCTTCTTGTTGAGTATCTGTGTGATCTTAACGCCAAAGTTTTCGCCGACCACAACGACTTCTCCCTTGGCTATCTGTCTTCCGTTCACGAGGATGTCCACGGGCTCTCCGGTTAGTTTATCAAGTTCAACCAAAGATCCAACTCCAAGTTCGAGTACCTGTTTGAGGTTCATCGTTGTTCTTCCGAGTTCGACGGAAAGTTCAAGGGGTATATCGAGAAGTAACTCTATCTTTTGGGGAGAAACCTGTACATCCTTTTCATCGGTGAATTCCTGAAATTCAACCTTTTTTACTGGTTTTTCAGGTTTATCGACCTTTTCGGTGACCTCTTGGGATCTTTCAGATTTTGGCTTCTCCTCAACTTTTGCGGTGTTGCTCTTTCCAACTTCTCCGATGAGGAATTTTGAAAAATTCTTTGCAAATGACGGGGACATCAATTCTATCAAGGACCCTTCGACAAGGTTATTTACCTTCATTTTGAATTTGACGGCAACAACGTCCTGACCATCGTAGACCGGAGGAAATTTGACATTAGGATCTGTGAAGTCAAGTTTTTCTATCTTTGGCGGTGAAATCTCGACTGGTTCTTTCATAATCTCCGAAAGTGAGGTAGCCGCAGATCCCATCATCTGATTCATCGCTTCGGCAATGGCGCTTAACTTTATATCGTCAAGTTCATCCTTTACGTCCTGGCCAGTTCCACCCATCATTATGTCCGCAATTACCGCAACAACATGAGGCTCAAGGACAAAAACATTTGTTCCCTGAAGAGTTTTTATGTAATCAATGCTTGTGGCGATTTTCATCCCTTTAAAAAGTTTTCTAAAATCATCTATGGTGGTTTCATAAACTTCGGGAGTCGTTATCTCGACTCTTTTGCCGACGATCGTCGAAATAGCGGTCGCGGCCGCTCCCATCGATATGTTGCCGAGTTCTCCTATCGCGTCCTTTTCTAATTCCGTAAGAATCGTCTTTGAGCCCTTAAGCAAAGAATCTATCTCTTCTTGAGACATTTTATCCGCCATTTTCATCTATCTCCTTGTTCAAAACCTCTGTGATTCTAACAGCGTTAAACCCTTTATGGGTTCCGACAGAGCAAAGAAATTTTTCTCTTCCATTGACGTAAAGGGAGGCAGGTTCATCTACGTGTCTTTGGAGCATTATAACATCTCCAACCTCAAGGTTCAAAAGGTCAGAAAGGTTTATCATCGTCTTCCCTATTACGACGTGCAAATCGAGTTTTGCGTTGTTGAGTAATGAGATTATATCTTCTCTCAATTGACCGGGTTTAATCTGCTTTTCCTGTTTGAAATAAGATTCTGCGTACAATTTTGGCGCTATCACCTCGAGAAGTGAAGACGGCCAGCACACATTCATAAATCCTTCTATCTCGCCTATCTTCATGTCTAAAGTCACAACGACAACCATCTCGTTGGCAGGAACAACCTGAACGAACTGTGGATTGTTTTCTATCGAAACAAGGTTTGGTGTAAAAGAGTAAATGCTTGACCAAGAATCTTTGAGTATTGAAAGAATTCTTACGATCTCATTTCTCATCAAGGAATTTTCTATCTCCGTCAGAGGTCTTATCTTCTGGTAAAGGCCTCCTCCGCCTCCGAGAAGTTTGTCTATTATCGCAAAGATGACTTTCAAATTTATCTCTATAACGACATTTCCATTCAATTCCTCTGCGGTAAAGACAAAGAGAAAACTTGGAGAAGATATAGACCTTATGAATTCATTATAAGTTATCTGATCCGTTGAGGCTTTGGTTATATCAACAAAAGACCTAAGGCGAGCTGAAAAATAATTCGAAACGCCTCGCGCAAAACTTTCATGAACCATTTCAATGGTTCTTATCTGTTCTTTAGAAAATTTGCTTGGTCTTGTAAAGTCGTAAGGTTTTACTTTTTTTGTCTCTTCTACCTTTACCTCTTCGGCCGAAAGATCACCGGCCGCGAGGGCCTTCAATAAGGTATCAACCTCATTCTGACTTAGGATATCGGCCATAATATCACGTCGATGCAACTGCCTTTATGTACATGTAAACCTGTAAAACTCCCAAAGGCGCTTTATCTCCCGTATAACCCGTTATCTGATCGACTAAATCGGCTATTTGTTGCTTTAACGTTTGAAAACCATCTGGATTTAGAATCTCATTTGCGCTCTTCGAGAGTATAAGCATTTGAATTCCATCCATTATCTGTGGAGTATCTATTCCTATCTCCTGACTACACTGGGCACTTCCAACCAAGAAGGTTAAACTGTCGACGACAAGTACCTGATTCCCGCCGCGCAAAGGGAAGGTTTGGTTGGATCCAGATCTTATGAGAATGGCCATCGTTCTTGAAAGTTGGCTCGTTACCTTTTGCTGGGCAGGAGGAGCGTTAAGGTATTTGACTATTATAAAAGTACCGACCATGGAAATGCCTGCCGATAGAATCACCGCTATGAGAATGACCATAAGACCGGATCTTTTCTTCTCTTCCGCCATTCAATCACCCTGATTTCTTATCAAAATATCGACCCTGTTGTAAGAAAGGTTTATATCTTGGGCCATTTTGTTCAACTCATCGTTGAGGACCTTCGATTTCGTGACAAGTTCCTCGTAAGAGATCTGGCCTGCCGCGTATTCCTGCCTAAGAGCCTGTAATTCTTGATTTATAGAGGACGTTTGAGACTCTATCGCTTGCTGGGCGGGCACATCTCCCCTTCCAATTGCAACAAATCTATTAGGATTATACCAGTAATTCGGATCAAATTGTCCACTCATAATCTCTGAGACAAGTTCATTGGCTCTTTGATTCTTTAAATCGTTAAGAAAGAATGACACAACTGCCGCGGCTCTTGCCGCGCTCAGACTCCATTTCGAAGGATATATAGAATCCTTCGGAAGCGGCTCTGTAGAGGTATAGCCGTAAACCCACAAAGGATTTGTCGAATGTTCTATTATTATCTCGCCTATCTTTGCAAGCAAATCTTTCGCCAAAGATGAAAGATTTGCAGACCCCGGCTCAAAAAATGCCGCGTTGTGCAGTTCAACGAGCAGACCTTCATTCGTCTGTTCTATGGTTATCATTCCTTTGTATTCTGGATTTGCCTGGATCTGAATTATAGACTGTCTTATGCCCGGATTAGAGGTTATGAGAGGCTCTTGGCTCATGCTTTTTCCACCTACAAGAATGCCCGGAGGAGAACTCATTAAGGTTTGAAAACCGTAAGAGACCTGTTGGAACTTTCCCGGACTTATAGTTGCCATCGAAAATAACGTCACAAAAAATCCCATCATCAAAGAATTCATATCAGAAAATGTTATCATCCAAAGTGGAGCGCTTTCTTTGAATTCTTCGGGTTTTTTACGAGCCACCTGCCACACCTCCCTCCGCGACCTGAGGAGCAACTGAACTTTCGTAGGCTTTAAGTTCTTTTTCGTTCAAAAATCCCTTTAACTTTTCTTCGAGAATCCTCGGATTGTCTCCTGCCTGAATGGAGAGAATGCCCTCTAAAATCATTCTCCTGTATCTCATCTCCATCTGCAAACGTCTTGCGAGTTTCTCACCCATCGGCATAAAGAAGACGTAAGCCAAAAATGCTCCCATGAATGTAGTCGTCAAAGCGATGGCAAATGAAGGCCCAACGGTGGACGGATCGTTAAGACTTCCAAGCATTTTGACAAGACCTATAATGGTTCCAACCATTCCAAAAGAAGGAGCGACTGTCGCTCCATACGCAAACATGTTTCGGTACATCATAGCCTCTTCTTCTCTAAGATCCAAATCCGTTTCCATCATGGATTTCAAAAGTTCCGGATCTATTCCATCTACGACCATCTGCAAACCTTTTTTCATAAAAGGATCCGTTATCTTTTCGACATCCTGCTCGAGTGAGAGTAATCCTTCTCTTCTTGCCTTTTCAGACGAGGTTACAAGTTCTCTAATTGTTCCATTCATGTCATTTGGCTTGTAAAAGAAGATGCCCATCAAAACCTTGAATATATCCATAACCCTTTCGATTGGGTAAGCGACAAAGAGAGATCCGAGAGTCCCTCCAAAGACAATGGCGATGGAGGTTATATCCATGAAAAGTCTTAGATCGCTTCCGATCCCTATCATAATGGCAAGAAGGGCCAGACCTACTCCTATGAAACTTGCAAGATCCAAACTTACTCACCTTCTTTCGGAAGAACAAGGATACTTCCAATCTTCCTTTTGTATTCTATCACCAACCTTACAACCTCTTCAACGGGCTCTTTGACAAGGTATTTCTTCCCGTTGAAGAGAGTTATAACCGTATCGGGCTTTGCCTCAACAGTTTCTATGTACTCCGCATTTAAAACAAAACTTTCACCGCTAAGATGTGTTAGATTTATCATATCATTATGGCGTCTGCTTCAAATTATCAAGTTGGGAGAGCATGGCATCCGCAGTTGTTATAACTCGGGCATTGGCGTCAAAACTTCTTTCGGCTATTATCATGTTGGTGAATTCTTGGGCAAGATCTACGTTGGACATCTCAAGTGCACCCGGTATAAAAGTGCCGCGCCCGCCGGTACCTGCCGTTCCGATTTGTGGAACGCCGCTGTTTGCCGATTCGGAATAAAGTGAATTTCCAACCGCGTTAAGACCGGCAGGATTGTTAAAGTTGGCCAAAGCGACCTGACCGAGCGTATCGGTAAGACCATTCGAGAAGGTGCCTATTATCTGTCCATTTTGATTTATGGCAAAGGATTGCAACGTTCCTTGAGCATTTCCATTTTGCTGGGTTATTGCCGCCGAAGAAGAACCTGCCATGTCAGTTACAGCGGTAAAGTCAATCTGAGATTTGACCGTCGCCGCCCCATCTGAAGGAGTAAAGGATATCCCTGTCGGGGCATTTACGTTTGTAAGTTGACCGTTGTTAAGGACAAAATTTCCAACCATTCTACCCGAAGAGTTGAATTCGAGTACTCCAAAATTAGTTCCCGTCGCAGATCCACTCGAAGTTATCAGATTTACCGGCGTACCATTTGCAAGCCTTGCATCCCATGCCCATGCCGTATTGGTACCGGTGCCCCATGTGGTCGATGTGCCGGATCCGCTTACAGTCCCGAGGTTTGTAAAATCTATATATATAGTGTAAGGATTTCCAAGAGAATCGTATATCTGCGTCGATGTCGTATAGACAGGATTTGTGTATCCTGCTGTGACTGTATTTGCCGTGTTGTCTGACTCGGCAAAGGATATAGGCCCGGATGTCGGAAGTGTTATGGCAGCCCCACTTGCCGTGCTTGCAGAGGTTGTGGAAAGCGAATAAGTTCCATTAGAGTTGTTGATGTAGATATTTTTGGCCGAGTCCTTTGTCACATTTCCATACTGATCGAGTGCTATGCTTCCCGATATGCTTTTCCCCACAGAACCAGCAGGTCCACTTACGATCGTGGCCGTCCAGTTGTAGACTCTCGATGTTGAGAATGGGTTGAAATTATTCGTCTGAGGGGAGAAGGTGAATTGAACGGTGTATTGATTACCACTGTTGTCTGTGACAGTTATAGTAGTCGGCTGGATGCCGGACGAAGAATCTATATTTCCTCCGACTATCATCTGCGATGTTGCCTTTGCGTTCATCGTTGTGTTAGCGCTTATTTGAATTGGAGCGATAGGCGCATTTGTGTCCACATATCTTTGACCCGTCGAACTGACTGTCGATTCCCATCCGAGAACTTCGTATCCGGTACCGGCTTGGACGAGAGTACCATTTTGATCAAGACTGAAATTTCCAGCCCTTGTGTAATAATTTCCGCTTCCGTTGTTGACTATAAAAAATCCATCTCCTTGAATTGCGAGATCGGTGCTCTTTCCCGTATTTTGAAAACTTCCCTGAGTCATGAGTTGATCTATCGATGCTATCTGTGTTCCAAGGCCAACCTGTGTAGGATTGACACCTCCGAGATTTCCCTGAGGCGATCTCGCCGCGCTTAAAAGTTGAGAAAGCGCCGTTGAGAAAGTAACACGCGATGCTTTAAATCCCACGGTATTGGAATTTGCAATGTTATTTCCAATAACATCCATCTCCGTTTGCATGCCCTCAAGGCCGCTTATTCCACTGTAAAGTGCTCTCATAAAATCACTCCCGTATTAGATGTAGCGCTACCTGAAGAAATTTGTGTTATCTGAGAAACCGGATATGTTGTTCCGTTCACAACGACGTAAACCTGTCCATTTTCTATTTGAACCGATTGAACAACTCCAGAATTCGTACCGCTAAGAAGTAACTGGGTACCGTCCGACTCCAAAGCCTGTATTTGATATGTATAAGCGCCGTCTTGGACCTGAATTCCATTTGAGTTAAGTCCATTCCACTGGTAGGTATGCATTCCGGCACTCATCTGTCCGAGTTTTATGGTATTTATGGTATTCCCGTTTGAATCCGTTATTTTAAGCGTAACATAAGCGTTGGATGGAAGGTTAAAACCGATCTGGCCGGGTTGACCGGCGATGACATCAACTGTGTTGTTCTGGGTTGAGACGGTCTTTCCTATTAAAGATGCAGATTGTAGTTGAACAAAATTGGAGAAATTATTTTGAAATTGAGTAAAGGCGTTGGCAAGATTTGTCGTCTGTTCAAGGGCCGTAAATTGGGCGAGTTGGGAGACAAATTGAGTGTTGTCCATTGGATTCAAAGGATCCTGATTTTGAAGTTGGGTCACAAGCAGTTTTAAAAAGGCACTTTCTCCGAGTTGATTCGAAGATCCGCTTACATTTTGAGTTGAATTGACACTGCCTACGGATATAGTTGGATTAATTAGATTTACGCTTAACAAGATCACACCTCCTTTTTGAAAAATTCGCTGAATTTTTCTTTTTCTTGATTCTGCTTTCTATTTCTCTCATCTTTTCTTTGACTGTCTTCATTTGAACTGTTTTGATACCATTCTTGTCCGTTTATCTGCACATTTACGATGTTGAAATTCAAATTCGAAAGTCTGTCAACTATAACTGGCATGGCGTTTTTCAACATTTCCTGAGTCTTATCATTTGATGAATTGATTATCAACGTTGTCTTTCCTCCATCTTCTGTAAGAGAAATCTCAATTTTTCCCAAAGAAGGAGGATTAAGTTGAATATCAACCTTAACCGGTAATTTTTGATCCTTCAAAGATTTAGCGATGAAATCAGTTATCTTTGAAATTGGGACTCCATCTTTATCTGGAGAGTTCTTGGGCTGGACATTCTCTCCTCTCGATGATTGCGGTAGATATTCGTAAACCTTTACATCGTTGAGACTATATTTCGTGTCTTTATCATTTATTTCTACCTTGAAATTCTGTCCCGAAAAATTTTCTTTGACTACGTTTTGGATCTTGACATTCACGGTATCGAAGAGTTTTTGATTAGGTGTATTGTTGGAATTCGACATATCTGAAAGATTTGTCTGAATTTGGACTGGTTGCGAATCTGCATTTTTTGCTTCCATGACGAAGTTCTTCAAATTAAGGTTATTTTCATTACTTTGGCGATTGGAAGTAAGATGGATATTTTGTTGATAAGAGTTTATCTTCGTATTTGCCTTATCGACCTGGGAAAGGTTGACTTCATTTTTTACTTTGTCTTCTGTTTTGGTCTTTTCAAATTGATCGGAGATCTTGGCTGGAATCTGTATTTTGGCATCATCTGTCTTTGTTTGAGTATCTTTGTGATTTTCAGAATCTGTCTTCGGAACCTTTGGACTGAAAAATGATGAATTTACAGATGATGAATTGACAGGAATTTGCGATGAAAATCCTAAATCGGTGGATTTGCCTTGATCGGGACTGGCAACCTTTTCTGGGACTTTAACGTCTGAAATCTTTTCGATCTTTTTCAAAGCATCATTACTTTTATTTTCAATCTGATTTGAATTGATCTCCGAACTCAAATTATCTTTAATTTGTACAGAAACGCTTACTGCTTTCTGATTTCCTATCTCTATTTTGCCTTTTTCAACTTCTTCCTGAACCTTCTGATCATGAAGATCTTGCACTTTGTCTTCTGAATTTGGAACTTTCTTTTGTGAATTCTCTACAATAAGATTAACCAAAGATGCCTCTATGGTATTCTCCGATCTTTGACTATCTTTGCCGGAATTATCCTTATCTTTTATATTATCCACATCTTTATTCTTTTTTACATCTGATTTTTCAGTTTCTTTAGTTACCTTTAAGTCTTTCGATGATTCATCCTTGCCCTTTGACAAGATCGAAAGTAAGGAAATATCCGTCTTCCCTTTTACATCGTCCTTCTTACCATCTTTGTCAGACAATAAAAGAATTTCAAAGGCACCTTTGGGGGCAATTTTGTGTTTATCGGTCGGTACTCGATCGAGATTCATGCTTACGGGATTCATCTTGTCACCTTTGTCAGATTCTCTATAATCGAAGAGGCCATGGCTGGATTTGTCTGTGAAATGGCCTGAAGAACGGATCCGGCAACCTGTGGAGAGAGATTTACCATCGCGTCTACAATGACGTTAATCGGGATATTCGAAGTTGCTATGATGCGTCCAATTTGAGATGGATTGCTGTTCGTTATCCATTGATCGAGTGTCTGGATTCTCTTTTGATAACTTTGATATTCGGCAACCTGCGCGTTGAATTGCTGAACCTGCCTTTCAAAGGCCGTTTGTGAAGCCTTAAGAGTTGCCTGCAAAGATGCCAGTTGGGCCTGAAGGCTTGCAATCTGGATCTCTTTTGCTTCTAAAGAGGCTTCCCGCGTGTTTAGAACGTTTTGGAATGCATTTATCCTCGATTCCAAAAGGGTCTGGTACGGAATGACCCTTAGAGGTTCATACTTTACACTGTTTCCAATAAATGGAACCATCTTAAGTATCGAGGCGGCGTAACTTTTAACGTCTGCAAAAGGAGTAACCCCGTACATCTGGAGTTTATTCATCTCGAAATAGAAATAACTTATTCCGATTGAAAGTACAAGAAATGTGAAAATAACAAGGAAAACCCAAAAAATCAAAAGTCCACGTTTTTTGGCCATCCATTTCCCTCCTGAAATATAATTCAATCTCATCGATGAAATATCCTAAGTGTTCAAAATTTCAATCTCCATTAGAGGTTATTCGTTTTGAAAAAATGCCAGTAAAGCACTGCGTTGGCAAATTGAAAGATCGCGGCGATGAATATGGGCGCTTCCATCATGGAGTAATCCATGAAATACCCACTTGCGGCGGGTCCTATTGAAGATGTTATTTGCTGGGGTAAATTGCTCAGGGCAGCCATCGAGGCTCTTTCTTCTTCTTTTGTCTGTCCCATTGTGAATGATTGTCTAAGAGGTATCCCGGCAGAGACAAAAAACATTCTCAAAAGATAAAAGATCCCAGCCAGTAAAAATGTTGGCATCAAAGCCATAAATACAAGCATTATTGCACCGATAGCCCTGACTCCAACTATGGTTTTGACGGTGCCAAAAAATTTCGCGAGACGCGCAGATGATATAGAAGAAATTGCTCGTGCAATGTTGGACAGCACGTAAATTATGCTTATGAATTCGGTACCGACACCGTATCTTGCAAAAAACCAATAAACAAGGATCGGCCCGCTGAAAAATCCCGTTCCAAGACCATTTACGGCATTGGTGATGGAAAATTTTCCAAGCAATTTCCACGAGATCTTGAAAGTATTTCGACGCCTTGGCCTATTTTTGTCTTCATGAACGAATAAAGTTATAAAGAACGTAGAAATGTAGATGACGAATGCAACTCCCATCAAGCACAAATATCCTGTCCGCCATCCATCTTTGAAGGCATTCGAAATATATGGAAGAAATATCGTCAGGCCATACCCGATAGTGCTTCCTATAGCGCCAAAAAATGAAAATGTCCCAAAGACATCATTTCGGAATTTCGAATCTGCGCTTTCGGCTATAAGTGCCTGTTGTGCCGCGCCGGCAGCACCACCGCCACCACCACCCCTTATTGTGCCTATAGAAACAAAAAGCATCAAGGGCAAAAAGTCCGTTGTAAAGAAAAAGCCCAGTACACTTATCGCATTTATTATGGTCATGACAAGAATGACGATCTTTCTTCCATGCTTATCGGCAAAGAATCCAACGCCTATTGAAAAAAGTATGCCGACAATCACTGACAAAGTGAAGGCTAAACCTATTTGAACGCCGGAGAAACCCAATTTCGAAAGGTATATAGGCACGATAATCGTCAATGATGCCTGAGCAATGCTCCTTAAAAGTCTGCTTATCATAAGTAAGAATAGATCTCTATTCAACCATTTTTTCATGTCTCCTCCAAATAAAATGCCCCCTTAACGGGGGCATTTGGGCTTTTTTATTTTATGCTTTCTTTAGATAGAGATGAACTTGCATCTTTCCAAACAGGGGTTGGCCCTCTCATGTAGGAAATGACGGCTGCACCAATGCTTATTATGAAAGATATGAAAAATGCAAGACGCAAATCAGAAATGAAGGTATCAACGAATATACCCTTTCCTCCGATCTGTGCACCTATAAAGAGTGCATCCATGGCTTGAGGAGTAAGACCCGAAGAAAGAATCGCGAATGCCATTGCAATGCTTACAAGAGAACCTGCGTTGTTCATCATTGTCCTTGTGCCAGCCGCTATGCCTCTTCTGTCTGGAGGCACCATACTCATTATGGTGTTTGTATTTGGAGAATTAAACATGCCCGATCCGAATCCCACGACAGTTCCCCATATTATAACCTCGGCAATCGACATGTCAACCCTTGTAAATACCGCAAAACCAAGGAGACCGATACCAGTTATTAAAAGTCCAAGAGTACTTAACACTCTCGATCCATATTTGTCAGAAAGTCTTCCACTTATGGGCGCCATTATCATCATGGCAACGGCAAATGGTATCAGATAGATACTCGCGGTAAATGGATCCATATTCTTGATACCGAGTAAGTAGAATATGAGCAAAAACATCAAAGCGCCCCTTGCGATTCCATTCATCAAATTCGAACTGTACGCGAATACCTGTACCCTTGTCTTAAAAAGCCTTAGATCCAGCATTGGGTATTTCACTTTGGATTCTATGTAAACGAACAAAGGCATAAGTATAGCCGCCAAAACAAAGAAAGTTATCACGATCGGAGATGTCCATCCGCCAAAGCCTCCCTCGGTTAAGGCGTAAAGCAAAAAGAACATGCCTGATGTGAAAGATATGGCACCAAGCCAGTCGAATTTTTCTCCTTTAGGTATTGGGGCGATATCCTTTATTTGAATCCACGCCCATATTGTTACAAGCGCGCCGAACGGTACGTTCATGTAAAAGATCCATCTCCATCCGATGGCCGTCGTCAACAATCCGCCTATTATAGGGCCGAAAGCAGATCCAACCGCAAGAACCATTCCATTTATCCCAAGCGCCATCCCCAATTCTCCCTTCGGGAAGGCATCTGTAACTATTGCCGTACTGTTTGCCATCATCAAAGATCCACCAACGGCTTGGATGATTCTCATTATGAGAAGTTCAACACCACTTTGAGACATACCTGCAAAAAGCGATGCAATGGTGAATATGGCTGCTCCAAGGACAAACAACCTTTTTCTGCCTATCATGTCTGCAACACGTCCAATGGACGGAACAAGCACCGTTGTTGCCAACATATAACTCATCAAAACCCAGATTATTATTATCATCGGAGCGTTAAGACCCTCGGCAATGTTGGGAAGGGCTATCAAAAGCGCCGTTCCCGTCATAATACCAAGCAAAAGACCCAAACTTGTGGCCGAAAGTGCAAGCCATTTATACTGAATTTTCATTTTATCACCTCTAACTGATGAGTGTTTTGTAAAACTCTTTGACCTTTTTTGATGCGTCAGGCCTCAAAGGTACTCCATGACCGCTTAACATGATATCGTATTCGATCTTTGTAAGTTTCTCCATAGACTTTATCGCAAGTGCCATATCCGGTGTGAATTGTTCCGGAGGACCTTGAAGTTCATCAATGTATCTCAATTCGTCCCCAACAAAGATAACCTTTCTTTCTTTGCTGTAGAGTGAGATGCTGCCGGGCGTATGACCTGGATTGTGAATAACCACAAAATCATCCACAGTATCTCCTTCTTTGAGCAACACATCTGGCTCGACGTAATTCATCTTCATGAATGTGGATGCAACCTTCATCGCGGCACCTGTAAATCCTTTTGGCGATGGAAGTTTTTCCTTTCCTGTTACGTAGGGTGCATCCTTTTCGTGAACGTACAACTTCGCATTGGTTATTTTCTTCAACTCGTAGGCATTTCCCATATGATCCATGTGACAGTGTGTAAGGACTATCTTTGAAATATCAGATGGATTTTTACCAATCGATTTTACGTAATCAAGGATCTTGTTTAATTGACCCGGCATGCCGGTATCTATTACCGTCAAATTATCCCCTAAAACGATATAAACATTTGCATTCGTTCCATCTACAAGATGAATGCCATTTGTTATCTCCATATTTCATATTTCCTCCTTTTTACCTTTATTTTAGAAATTCTTTAAAATCTCGACAGTCTCCTTTATTATCGAAAAAGCATTAAGGAGTTTTTCAAATTGTTCATCCGAAAGTACGCTTAACTTTTCATTGACGTATTCTCTCATTGCCTTCTCTATCTCGGCGGCCTTCTCCATTCCCCTTTCGGTTAACTCTATGAAAACAGCCCTTCTGTCCTCATCCGTTCTGTACCTTTTAACATACCCCTCCCTGACAAGAACATCGGTTGCGGCCGTAATTGTACTTTTAACGAATCCATATTTGTTTTCTATTTCAGACATCTGGGCACGATTTTGAGAATGCCTTCTCATAAAAATGAGAATGGACGCGGATGTCTTTGGAAGTTTTGTTTTGGAATAATCAAAACTCTTAAAAACGATCTTAGAAAAGGACGAATAAGCCATCAAAAGGTCTTCCGGAACTTCACGTTTCATTTTTTCACCACCCATTTCAATATCATACAATTCATTTTTGAACTTTTTGATTTTGTATTATTTAACTTTGTATTAAATTATGATTTAAATTAAGGACTACCTTGACGATAAAGGCCACGAACCACCCGAGCGTGTCATTATGGGCACCTTCTGGAACGAATATTCGGAATTTGAACTTTGTTTGGTATAAAAGGTAAAACAAATGAAATTGGAAGCGTAAAATTAAAACTGGTATAATCATCTCGTTTATCACAAAAGATTTTTGTGATATCATATTTTATGTTCAAATTCGATCGGGAGGAAGTGTAAACTTTGGTAGAACTCAAATCATACATACGTGATATCCAGAACTTTCCAAAAGAAGGTGTTGTTTTTAAAGATATAACCCCTCTTTTGAAAGATCCGGAGGCTTTTGCATTTGCCATAGAAGAAATGTCCAAACTGGCCGCACAATTCAATCCTCAAAAGATCGTCGCGGCAGAAGCGCGCGGTTTCATCTTCGCGGCTCCTATTGCTTACAATCTAAAAGCGGGTTTTGTTCCAATAAGAAAACCAGGAAAGTTGCCTTATTTCACGATAAATGAGGAATATTACCTTGAGTATGCCAAATCGAAAATAGAAATGCACGTTGACGCGATCGATCCAAATGAAAGGGTCGTAATAGTCGATGATATACTTGCAACGGGTGGGACCTCTCTCGCTATGGCCCATCTCGTTGAAAAATTGGGTGGAATAGTCAGTGGAATGGTCTTCCTCGGTGAACTTTCTTTTCTTGAACCGAGAAAGAATCTTAGAAATTACGAAGTTAAAGCACTGTTGACATATTAGTTTTCTGAAGGGAGGAATTTATTTTGAAATTCGATTTCACCAATGCTTTTGGTGAGAATTTGTCTGACGGTGTCAGATATGAAGATATAAAGGGAATAACCGGAAGATTACACGCCTTTCTCGAAAATTTCAGGCAAAATCCTCCAGGATTTGCGAAGGTATTCAACGATCAATCACACATAGACAGTATTCTTGAAATGGCAGAAAAATGCAAACATTTTGAGAATTTCGTGCTTGTAGGCATAGGTGGATCGGCTCTTGGAAATCAGGCAATCCAAGGAGCGTTACGTCATCCAATGTGGAACAACTTATCCCGGGAAAAAAGAAATAACCTTCCAAGATTCTTCGTAATGGACAACGTCGATCCCGAACAAATCGGATCGATTCTCGATGTCATCGATCCGGCCGAAAGCCTCTTCAACGTTGTAAGTAAATCAGGATCAACTGCCGAAACGATGAGCAATTATTTGATCGTAAGAGGACTTCTCGAAACGCGCGGTCTAAATCCGAGAGATCACCTTGTCTTCACGACAGATCCTGTCGAAGGTGTTTTAAGGAAGATCGCCATAGACGAGGATATTCCCGTTCTTGACATACCTCCAAATGTCGGAGGAAGGTTCAGCGTGCTCACCTCTGTCGGTCTCTTAAGTGCAGCATCATTAGGCGTTGATATAAAGAAGATGTTAGATGGTGCGCAGGAAGAACTCGATAGGTTCAAAGAAGAAGATGATACCTTTAAAAATCCAGTACTTTTGAATGCTGCCATTCATTACCTTTATTCTCAAAAAGGTAAGTCTATATCCGTCATGATGCCATATTCAAATGCCCTCTATACCCTTGCAGACTGGTACAGACAATTGTGGGCCGAATCTCTCGGAAAGGAAAAATCCCTTACGGGCGAGACTGTACATGCCGGACAGACCCCTATAAAATCCCTCGGAACGATAGATCAGCATTCTCAAGTTCAACTTTACATGGAAGGTCCAAATGACAAGGTAATAACCTTCCTCAAAGTCGAAAATTTCAGAAGAAACTTAAAGATACCGGTAATTCATCAGGACAGAAAAGAACTGTCTTACCTTTGTGGTCATGAACTTGAAGAACTCATAAATTACGAACAGGAAGCGACATCACTTGCACTTTTGGAACATGGAAGGCCGAATCTTACGATCTCCTTTGAGTCTATAGACGAAGTGGAAATCGGGAGATTCTTTGGATATTACGAGATTCTCGTTACTGCCATGGGCCATTTGTACAACATAAACACATTCGATCAACCAGGCGTTGAACTCGGAAAGAAAAACACCTACGCTTTGATGAACAGAAAAGGATATGAAAATCAGAAGGCACATATTGAAGATCTAAAGAAAAACCTAAAAATTTTTAAAATTTAAGGAGATGAGAGATCTTGTTGGTCTGGAGGTTTAAAGGAGGAATCCATCCTCCCACCAAAAAACTGGCAAAAGATTCCAAGATCGAGAATTTGAAACCGTCAAAGACGTATTCTCTTTTTGTGGCCCAAAATTCTGGAAATCCTCCGAAACTAATAGTTCAGGTCGGAAGTGAAGTAAAGACCGGTCAAAAAATAGCGGAGGCAGATGGTTTTGTTTCCGTTCCCCTTCATTCTCCCGTGACGGGAAAGGTAATCGAGATAAAAAAGGAAAAGCATCCCGTTACCGGAAGACCGGCAGATATCGTCGTCATCGAGAGAACTTCAGATGATGAATGGGTAAAGTTAAGTGCCAAACCGTACACGGAATACACCCCAGAAGAGATCAAAAAAAGAGTTGCCGAGGCTGGCATTGTGGGTCTTGGAGGGGCAACCTTTCCAACTCATGTAAAACTTTCCCCTTCAAAAAAGGTGGATACCGTTATACTCAATGGCGCCGAGTGCGAACCATATTTGACAATAGATCAGCGCATGATGGTTGAATATGCCGAAGAGATATGTAAAGGTGGCATTGCAATCGCAAAATCTGTCGGGGCGACGAAGATCTTTGTAGGAATAGAAGAGAACAAACCAGACGCGATCGAAAGTATGAAAAAGGCCGGCAGCGCCTTCGGAATCGAGGTTGTTGTGCTTCCAACAAAATATCCTCAAGGATCTGAAAAACATCTTATCTACGCCATAACAAAAAAACAGGTACCATCCGGTGGACTTCCAATGGATGTCGGCGTTGTGGTTGACAACGTCTCGACGGCGAGGGCAATTTATCGGGCGCTTGAATTTGGAGAGCCACTCATAGAAAGAGGCCTGACATTAACGGGAGAGGGCGTAAAAAATCAAAAGAACGTTTTTGCAAGGATAGGGACACCTATCTCCGATCTTTTGGATTACGCAGAGGTAACGTCAGAAAGTGGAAGAGTTATACTTGGCGGTCCAATGACAGGAGTCGCCGTAGAATCTATTCAGATGGGCATTTCAAAGGGTACGTCTGGAATAACCGTTTTGCCCGAAGAAATTGTGAAAAAACCCGCAGAGACGAATTGCATAAGATGTTACAGGTGCGTTGAGGCCTGCCCAACACAACTTGAACCTTATTTGCTTTACAAGATGTTTAAGAAGAAGATGTTCAACGAGATGAAAGAAGCACATCTCATGGATTGTATAGAATGCGGATCTTGCGCCTACGTATGTCCTGCAAATATAGATCACGTTAAGGCATTTAAAACCGCCAAACTCGTTGTTAGAACTCTCGGTAGGAGATGATCTTATGAAATTACTGACAGGGCCCGCCCCTCACATCCATGATACCATCTCGACAAGAAGGATAATGTTAGATGTGCTCATAGCCCTAACTCCTTCGGCGATTCTTGCAGTCTTGATGTGGGGATGGTACATGTTACTCTTAGAAATTGGATCGATGGCTTTTGCCGAATTTCTCGAATTTTTTGTCATGAGAGTCTTTAGAAAGAAGAAGGATTTTGTCCCCGATCTTTCGGCCTCGGTCACAGCGCTTTTACTTGTGTTCAATGTTCCAGCCGGTATATCGTGGTGGACTATGGCCTCGGGCATTTTGGTTGCGATAATCATAGGAAAGGAAGTATTCGGAGGCATAGGGAACAATCCCTTCAATCCCGCGCTGGTTGGACGTCTTTTTATGTACATATCATTCCCGGTCGCCATGATAACATGGCCACAGGTTAATTGGCTCCACTTCTGGACCCCGGCGTACGACGTGGCCACAACTGCAACGCCTCTGGGAGAGGCAAAATTGCACGGAGTTGCTGCCGCAACACAACTTTTTCATAATCTGACATGGACATCATTCCTTGGAATAATTCCGGGTTCGGCAGGTGAAACGAGTGCTTTGCTTTTGATAATAGGATTCCTTTATTTGTGGTGGAGAAAGATAGTGTCGTACGAAATACCTGTGGCATATATAGGAACAACCTTTGTACTTTCTGCGATCTTTTGGCTTGCCAATCCCTCGGCCTATTACGATCCGTTGACCTCGATAATGGTCGGTGGATTAATGTTAGGCGCACTCTTTATGGCAACAGATCCAGTCACAAGCCCTGTTACGCCGATGGGAAAATGGATCTTCGGAATAGGTGCTGGTGTTATAACGGTACTTATAAGATATGTAGGAGCATATCCTGAAGGCGTTAACTTTGCCATAATCCTCATGAATGCGCTTGTACCATTCATAAACCAGTTTACAAAAAGAAGGGTCTTCGGGACGATGAAAGAAAATGTCTAACCACATCAAGGTTGCCTTAATTCTAACAGTTGTAATGGTCATAATAGGAATAGGGCTGGCTGGAATATACCTTATGACCTACGCGCCCATCGCAAAGGCCGATTTGAATGCCGATCTTGAGGCAATAAAATTCGTACTGACAGATCAAACGACGGGACAGTTACTTGTCAGTCAAAGCCAGATTCCCCAAACTATGGCAGAACTTAACGCTAAAATATGGAAATCAGATTCTTCCGGCGTGCTCTATTCCAATCCCAAATTGCCCGGTTATGTGCTTTCTCCAGCATACCTTTTTAAGGGAAAGGACGGAAGCAACATCTACGTCTTAACCGGTTATGGCATAGGATTTGGAGGCAGAGTTGTAACCGTTGCATCTTTTATTCAGCAGAAGGATGGGAGTTTCCTTGAAAACTCAATAGATGTAATAGATTATTCAAATGAAACTCCGGGGCTTGGCGCAAAGATAAATGATCCGGATGTCAGAAGCAGATTTTTCGATATACCCAATTCCGGCCTAAAAGATGGTGTAAAGGTTAACAAGGATGCGGGACTCTTTCCTTTGCCAGCCAATTATTTGTCAAAAATCAACCAGTACAAGGCAGAAGGAATAGTCGTTACAAGCGATGTCATGACAGGAGCAACTATAACACCGAGATCCGTTGCAAATACTCTGAATGCCATGTATGAATTCCTTGAAAAGGAGGTAAAGTGATGGCCGAAAACAAACTTTCAGATTGGGCCGTTTTAACGGCGGGATGGATAAAACAAAATCCGACCTTTGTTCAGGTTTTAGGTATGTGTCCCGTGCTCGCCGTTTCAACGAGCGCCGAAAATGCGCTCGGCATGGGCCTCGCAACTTTAGGAGTGCTTGCGATTTCGAATTTGTTCATCTCATTCGTAAGAAATATAATTCCCAACGAGATAAGAATACCGGTCTATATATCAATAATAGCCGCATTTGTCACGATGGTAAACCTTTTGATGCATGGATACACATATAGTTTGTGGGTAAGCCTTGGAATATACATACCTTTGATAGTCGTCAACTGCATTCCGCTCGGGCGCGCTGAAGCCTTTGCCTCAAAACATGGTCCGTGGCAATCATTCTTAGATGGACTTGGTATGGGTATAGGTTTCCTTGGTGCCATAATGCTTATAGGAATAACGAGAGAATTGTTCGATGCCGGCACTATCTTTGGGTACAGAATATGGCCAGAGGCTTACAATGTGTTTGTCGTTGCACTTCCTCCGGGAGCCTTTTTAGTCATAGGACTTTACATGGGATTATTCAGATATATAGGAAAAATAAGAAGTGAAAAGAAACCACAGGGAAGTGAGAACAAATGAGCGCGAATTTTGGTGAATTATTTGCTTTGATGTTTTCTGCGATGTTAGTTTACAACTTTTTGCTCTCCCGTTTTCTTGGCATGTGCTCCTTCTTTGGAGTATCGCAGAAGATAGATACGGCAGTCGGAATGTCGATAGCGGTTATATTCGTAATGGTTGTTTCCGGTCTGGCCGCATGGATACTTAACCTTTTACTTGTGGCATGGCACATCGAATTTTTGCAGATTCTCGTTTTTGTGCTTGTAATAGCGGCCCTTGTTCAGTTCATAGAGATCTTCGTCAAAAAGACAAATCCAGTACTTTACAACGCGCTTGGAATATATCTTCCACTCATAACAACAAACTGCGCCGTTCTCGGAGTTGTGCTTTTGAATTTGAACCAGAATTACGATTTTCTCCAAACGCTTTTCAACACGGTCGGTTCCGCTCTCGGTTACGCTCTCGCTATAATTCTCTTCGCATCGATAAGAGAAAGACTTAGCATAGATGAGCTTCCTCCCGTCTTTGAGGGAATGCCTGCCGCCTTCATAACGGCATTTGTACTTTCGATGGGCTTTATGGCCTTTAACGGAATGATAAAGGTGTGATTCAAATGATAACGGTGATTTATTCGATAATTTTACTTGGAATAATGGGATTTGGAATAGGTTTGGCACTTTCTGTGGCAGCCAAAAAATTCGAGGTTAAAGAAGATCCAAAAGTTGAAGAGATAATCAATGCTCTCCCGGGCGCCAACTGTGGCATGTGTGGATACGCCGGCTGTGCTGCCTATGCTCATGCCATCGTCGAACAGCACGCGTCCTTTGATCTTTGCGTACCGGGAAGAAAGGCTGGTGTGGCCGATAAAATAAAGGAGATAATGTCGGCCCCTCAGAATGAAAAAGTCAGTGAGAAATAATTGAAGGGAGGACAGGATATCCTGCCCTCCGTGCTAAATTTTCAACGGGGTGATACAGATGTCAAAACTTGAAGAGTTCAAAATTTACCGACAAAAAATGAATGAAAAGATCCTGAATCAAGGAACAATTTCAACCAAAAGATTTTTCAATCTCGATTCTGCAGTTTATGAGAATGGCGCTCTCTCTAAAAAGACAAAGGAACTTTTAGGTCTTGTCGCTTCAATGGTTTTAAGGTGTGATGATTGCATAACATATCACATAATCGAATGTGTAAAGGAAGGATTGAGCGATGCAGAGATCTTCGAGGCTTTTGACGTCGGGCTTGTTGTGGGAGGTTCTATAGTCATTCCGCATCTTAGAAGGGCCGTCGAGACTCTTGAAGAGGTAAGAAAATACAATGAATCATCGCTCGATTTTGACGATCAATAAAGACTGGAGGCCTTTAAAGACGAGGTATTCGTGATTGATGCCGACCTTTACGTACTTTTCATTTAAGCGCGAGAAAAACCTTTGAAATTTCATAGGACTTATGGCCACCCTTAACATCTTACCACACTCGATGGGGTAATTGTATTCGTATGCCGAAATTGCGGAGATAACGATGAATTTCATCGTGTTCGAAAGTTCTAAATATCCTCTCCCCCCGTTCCTCCTTTGAAATCTCGCCGCAAGCGTTGACCCTTCTTTGATCGCTTTTGTCGGGATTTCAAAGTCGCCAGCCTCAAAGTTAAGCAATTCATTTATTTTACCTATATCGGAAGGCGTTGAACAGATCGACATCATCCCATCTGAAAATCTTATTCCGATTCCGCTTGTATATCCGATCTCAATTTTGTCCTCTCTTACCGCGTCAAGGGCTTTTACAAGATGTCTTACGCTCTCGTAAGGAATCTCTGCGGAAAATGGTCCACCCTTGAATTCGGTAAAGGCTATACCTGTATGGCCGTAATCTTCGGAGGCACAGAGTAATTTCTCACCTATACCGACAAAGATCATCTGACCTTCTCTCGAGATTATGCTTCCCAAATCGAGCACCTTTTTGAACTGAGAGGTGTATATTTTTTCCTCGGTCTCGATGCGATCGAACTTTCTCGGGTTTTGAACTAATGGATGGAGTATGGATATTATCTCCGTTCCACTCGAAATGTAGAGATTAGATCCAAAATTCATTCTTACCTCTTCGCTTTTTTCTCTCAAAAGCAATTTCAGATCATCGAGAGGAACAGTGTAAAATCCATCAAATGAATCGATAGAGCCGAGTTCAAGATCGATCGAGAGACATCCATCTGTACCGTAGGCCATAAGTTTAGAAAGGTTTGTGTAAAAATACACCCTTCTCATTGAAGGCTCTATCGTACCACTTACCCTGTCGAAAATCCTTACGAATCTTTTGAATTTAGATTGATCTATTCTTATCTCTGGCACGTTCTCGATCCCTTAAGGCTATTGGAATTACGATAAGGCCAATAACTATGGCCAGAATCATAGAACCAAATCTCTCGTACATGAGCAGGAATATCGTGATTCCAACCAAAGTCCAGCCAGATATTTTAAAAAGTAATTTCAAAAAAAGATCGGAAAGCACAAAGGATATAACGGCAAAACTCAAAAGATAGATGAATTGAGGAGCAAGAGAGAGTCCTTCTTTCGCCCAAAGCAAAAAGATTATGAGGTAAAGGAAGATAAATGTTATCTGGGAAGTTCTGAAATGATTTCCCTTGTGAAATACGAGTGATAATATCTCGGCAATGACAAAAACTATCCATACCGTCCATTCAAAGTGAAAAAAAGATATGGCAAAATACAAAAAAACGCCAGCAAGGACTCCCGAAAGGATCACACGCTAAACCTCACATTCACAATATCTCCATCTTCGACTATCGAATCTTTTCCTTCAAGTCTCATAAGTCCATTTGCCTTTATTTCCTTCATAGACCCAAGTTTTTTGAGATCATCGAACTTCACAACTTCGGCCCTTATGAACCCTCTTTCAAGGTCTGTATGGATCTTGCCGGCCGCCTCTTTAAATGTCGTGCCACGCTTTATGGTCCATGCCCTTACCTCATCCTCTCCTGCCGTAAAGAAGGAAATAAGGCCAAGGCTTGAATAAAGGACCTTAGAAAGTCTTTCAATTCCGCTCTCCGTAAGGCCAAGATCCTTTAGAAATTCGTACTTTTCATTCTCGTCAAGTTCATTTATCTCCATTTCGAGTTTTCCGCAAACCTCTATCATGGCAAAGTTATTTTCGTTCGCTATCCTTTGAATTCCCTCTTTTCCTTTGTAATCGTGCGATCTGAAAGATTTTTCATCGAGATTGACCACGATAACGGATTCGAGAAGTGTAAAAAAGGAGAAGGAATTCAAGATCTTCCTCTCTTCATCATTTAAATCTGCAAGTTTTACGAACTTTCCCTCATTCAGAGCATTCAAAGATTTTTCAAGCGCCTTAAGTTGGAGTTCTTCATTTAGAGATAACTTTCTCTTGGCGTTTTTCAATTTTTCGACGTTAGACTCGGCTATTTCAAGATCTCTCACTAACAATTCGTCTCTTAAGTATTCGCACTCCTTTGCCGGATCTCCAAAGTAAGATGGCACAGATTCATCTTCAAAGGCTCTTATGACCCACAGAATCGCGTCTACATTCTGGATCTTCATCAATATCTGGTTCTTATCCTTTCTCGACAATTCGGGAGAAAGGCCCGGCAAATCGACGAGTTCGATCGTCGCGTAGGTCGTCTTTTTGGGATTGAACATCCTGGAGAGAAAATCTATCCTCTCATCGTGAATCTTTGCAATGCCCACATTTTCCGTTTGACTTCCAACGAGCAACCTAAAGACCGTCGTTTTCCCGGAATAAGGTGCGCCGTATATTCCAACTTTCAATTTTTATCACCTCGGTATATCTCGAAGTAATTTCCCTTTTCGTTCTTTTCAGGGAGGGCCGTTACCCTTATCGTTACGGTTTCATTTTTTGTCTTTATCGTGAGAATATCTCCAACCTTCACATCGTAAGAAGGCTTTAGAGTCCTTCCATCCTTCGTAACTCCGCCAAGTTCTATTATCTCCTGAGAGACCGTTCTTCTTTTTATTATTCCACAAACCTTCAAGAATTTATCAAGTCTCATGAGTTTTCAAAAACTCCTCTATTTCCTTCCTCGATGGAAATGAAGATCCGGCGCCTCTTCTCGTTACCGAAATGGCAGAGGCTGCCATCGCAAAATAACATGCCATCTCAAGAGCCTTTCCTTCAGAAAGTCCAACGGCCAAAGTCCCGTTAAAGCAATCTCCCGCTCCCGTCGTATCGACTGCATTTACCCTGAAGGCCTTAAGATTGAGGATCTCGCCATCTTTTAAAATATATACACCCTTTCGGCCGGCCTTGACTATGACCTTAGGCCCCATCTTTTCGATGGCAATAATCCTCTCTTTTAAATTCTTCCCATCGACGATCTGGGTGATCTCTATTTCATTCGGGGTTATGTAATCAACGCATTTTAAAATATCATCAGAAATTTGAAAGGCCGGGGCAGGATCGAGTATGACCTTTACACCGAGATCGTGGGCAAGACGGGCGGCGTATCCGACGACGTCTTTTGAAATCTCAAACTGGATCAAAAGGAAATCAGATCTCCTTACGATATCAAAATTTTTCTCGACAAATCCTTTATCTATTTTATCATTCGCGCCACCATCGAGAATTATCGAATTCTCACCATTTCCATCTACCCATATACTCGCAACGCCAGATGTCCCTTCGAATTTTGAAATTCTTTCGGTCTTGACACCTGACTTTTTCAGAGAGTCAATCAAAAAATCTCCGAATATATCCTTTCCGACGGCGCCCAACATAAAAACATCCCCGCCGCTTTTTGCCGCGGCAACTGCCTGATTTGCGCCCTTTCCTCCCTGATGAATTTCAAATCCATCTCCCCTTATAGTCTCGCCGGGATCGGGAAATCTCTTTGTAAAACTCACAAGATCGACATTGATACTTCCAAGAACCGCTATCGACATATAAAACCTCCATTTCCGTGAAATTATAACACATCTACAGAAAACAAAGTTTTTTCTACTCGTCCCCCGTAATGGGCCGTCTGCTTATTTATTTTACGAAAAATATGATATGATTATCTCAGCGATAAAAAGAGAAGGATCCCAGATCAAAGCGGAGGCTTAACCCTTGTAATGTAAGTCAAAATAAAATGAAAGGGGGTAAGTCTCATGAAAGGAAAGATATTCAAACTCGCTATCGTGGCAGGTGGACTTCTCAGTTTGATCCTTGCCGCCGTCGGCAGCTCGAAATGGTGGTAATCTGAAGAGGTGAAGATGTGTCATTATCGCTGAAGTTTTACATAGCAATTATCGCAATTATTGCCGGGGTGCTAATTGGCACCCTCCTCTTCTTTGAACCACTCGAGCCGTGGTGGATTATAGTCGTATGGGGCTTAAGCGGATGGTTTGCCGACGCCTTTCCGGTTGAAGTCAGAAAGATAAATGGAAACAAATGGATCATAGGATTGAGTATGACCTTTAACCTTTCTGCGGCCATTCTCTTTTCTCCAATAAGTGCCATGATAATAGGCGCAATTGCCTCAACATCCCTAAATGAAATGAAAACTACACAGTGGTACAAAATGGTCTTTAACATTTCACAGATTTCCACAGCGACCTTTGTTGCCGCCTTTGTATACAGGATCTTTCCGGTTAGTTCTGAAATAGTTAAGATCTTTGCAATAGCGATAGCGATAGGAATCTATGCGATAATAAACAACTCATTCGTTGCCGGTGCGATAAGTCTTGCGACAAAGAAAAAGTTCAAATGGATCCTAAAGGATGTCCTCATAGACTTTTTTGGGCTTAGCATCTTCATATCCCTTGGGATCGCCTACCTTGCCATCTACCTTTATCCATTCGTTCACTTCTACGTGATCTTCATCATACTCGGACCATTGCTGGGAATAAGGTTTGTAATAGATCTCTACAGAAAATTTCTTCACACGAAACTTGAGGCCATGTACGCCCTTACAAAAGCGCTCGAGGAAAAGGACCCTTATACGGCCGGCCATGGCGAGCGCGTGAGTTTGTACTGCGAGGTCATTGCCGAGAAGATCGGCATATACGGAAAGCACCTCGACGATTTGAAGATCGCGGCCCAATTACACGATGTCGGCAAGATCGGCATAAGAGACATAGTTTTGAACAAGCCTGAAAGGCTTACTATCACAGAATACGAGGAGGTAAAAAGACACCCTATAGATGGCGCAAATGTGATCTCTCAAATACCCTCATTTGAAAGAATCGTTGGATGGGTCAAGTACCACCACGAAAGATGGGATGGTACGGGCTATCCGGAAGGATTAAAGGGAGAGGATATCCCTTTAGAGGCGAGGATAATAGGAATCTGCGATGTTTACGATGCATTGACTACCAAAAGGGCTTATCGAGAAGAATTCTCCCACGCCGAGACTTTGAAGATGATACGTTCTGAAAAAGGAAAGGCCTTCGATCCAAAACTCGTCGATGTACTCATCGAAAGCGCCGACGAATTCGACAAAATAAGGATAGAAAATGCGCCTGTCTATCCCGAAATGAAAAAATGATATACATATACGTGATAGTTGCGGCGATCGTAACCTCTTTGATCTTCAAAAGAAATGTCTGGAACCCTCTCAATACCAATTTTAAATGGTTTTATCTCATCTTCATTCCTTTTATCCTTGAATTGATTGCGGTCTTTGGAAATTTTGATTTTTCGAATTACCTGACATCCATTGCTTACATCATCTTGATAATCTTTTGCATTGCAAACTGGAAGATAAAGGGTTTTCCCTTCATAACTTTAGGGGCGATTTCGAATACAGTCGTGATACTTTTGAATGGAGGAAGGATGCCACTCTCAAAAGAGACTCTTGTGCTTGCGGGACTCCCACCCGATACAATGGATCCCAAACACATTTTGATGGGACAAAATACCATCTTGCCATTTATGGGAGACATAATTCCGGTGAACTTTTTGGGTCTTCACTATGCCTGCAGCGTAGGAGATCTCTTTGTTTACACGGGACTTTTTCTTTTGATATATCTCAACGCAAAGAGAGGTGTTAAAAATGGCAAGGCCTAAAAAATACAGGATGGTCGAATACGTGTTGAAATCCTTGGAATTTTCTCCCGATAACCCAACCGGAGAGGTTGAGATCTCGATGGACGAACTCGAGGCAATGCGTCTTGCCGACATCGAAAAGATGTATCAAATAGATGCCGCCAAATTAATGGGCATATCCCGCCAAACCTTTGGAAGGATTCTCGACTCGGCCCACTCAAAGATCGCCGACGCCCTTATAAATTCAAAAAAGATAAAGACGGGAAATGACGGCAGATGCAGGGTCGTGAAGTTGATGAAGTGCGATGATTGCGGCAAGGTCTTTCGAACCCCTGTCGATTACACCGGTCATGAGTGCCCGTACTGTCACAAAGAACATGCCCACCCTCTAAGTTCAGATCCTGTCGAATGATTCAGACTTTGTTTCGTCCTACGCGCACATTCGGATCAAGCGAGCCGAGTATAGTATAATAATGATCGAAAGTGAATACTTCAAAGATGCGCTTCGTGCGCAAGGATGTGTATTTAATCGAAGAGGTGAAAGACTTGTCGAAGACTTTTTACGTTACAACACCCATATATTACGTTAATTCCGATCCACACATAGGATCTGCTTACACTACCATAGTCGCGGACGTTGTTGCACGCTACAAACGCATGATGGGATACGATACCTTTTTCCTTACCGGAACCGATGAACATGGCCAAAAGATAATGAGGGCGGCAAAAGAGAAGGGCATGGACACTAAGAAATTCGTTGACGACCTTGCTCAGAGGTTCATTCAACTGTGGAAAGACCTTGAAATTTCGAATGATCTCTTCATAAGAACGACAGATGATTATCACGTAAAGACAGTTCAGGAATTCTTTCAAAAGATGTACGAAAAGGGAGACATATACCTTGGAAAGTACGAAGGATGGTATTGTGTTCACGATGAGACCTTTTGGACCGAAAAGGACATAGGGCCCGATAAACTTTGTCCGGTCTGTCATAGACCTTTAGAGCATGTTGAGGAGGAAAATTATTTTTTTAGATTGTCGAAATACACAAAGCCACTTCTCGATCATTTCAGGTCCCATCCGGACTTCGTCGAGCCGGATTTCAGAAGAAATGAGATGATAAAGATTCTCGAAGAAGGTCTTGAGGACATAAGCGTTTCGCGCACCTCTTTTGATTGGGGAATTCCTCTGCCTTTCGATAAAAAGCATGTCATATACGTATGGTTTGACGCTCTTATAAATTACGTCTCGGCCGTAGGATATGGAAGAGACGATGAAAAATTCAAAAAGTATTGGCCTGCCGATGTACATTTTGTCGGAAAGGAGATAAATCGCTTTCATTCCCTTATATGGCCTGCAATGCTCATGAGCGTGGGACTTCCACTGCCCAAAAAGATTTTCGCCCATGGATGGCTAACGGTCAACGGAGAAAAGATTTCAAAATCAAAGGGAAATGCAGTCGATCCGCGCGTGCTTGTCAAAGCCTACGGACTCGACGCGGTCAAATATTACCTGTTAAGAGACATAACCTTTGGAAATGATGGAGATTTTTCCGAGGACAATTTGATAGTTAGAATAAATGCCGATCTGGCAAATGATCTTGGAAATCTTGTCCACAGAACCCTATCAATGGTAAATCAAAATTTCGAAGAAATTCCAGATCCTTCCAAAGAGGAAAAAATAGACGACGATTTAAAAGACCTGCTTTCAAGAACGATAAATGATTATTTTTCTTACATGGACAGTTTCAAATTCACCGAGGCGTTAATTTCGATATGGAATCTTGTTAAATTCTCTAACAAATACATAGACATGACCGAACCATGGCTTCTCGCAAGAGATCCATCGAAAAAAGAAAGACTCGGGACCGTCCTTTACAATCTCGTTGACGTTATAAGAAACATATCTATAATGATCTCTCCGATCATGGTAAAGACCTCCAAATCACTTATAGATAGAATAAATCAGGATTTAGACGTTAACATGCTTGGATGGCATAAGACAGAGAAGGCGAAGATAGAGGTTGGAGAGCCCCTCTTTCCGAGAATAGACACAAAAGTATGGAAAAAGGTGATAAAGATGGCAGAAACGGAAGAAAACCAAAAAAAGGCAGAAATAAGCATAGAGGATTTTGCAAAGATCGATTTGAGAGTTGCAAGGATAAAAAAGGCAGAAAGAATTCCAAAATCCGAAAAACTCGTGAAATTAATCTTAGATGTCGGAGGAGAAGAAAGACAGATCGTCACCGGCATAGGATTGGTCTACACACCAGAGTCTTTGATAGGACGGGAAATAATCATCATCTACAATCTTAAACCGACGAAGTTGATGGGCGTTGAGTCAAATGGAATGCTTCTGGCGGCGAAGGATGGAGAAAAATTGAGAATTTTAACCGTCGATGGCTTTGTAGAGACCGGAGCAAAAATATCTTGAGGTGTAAATAATGGAGGAAATAAAAAGATCTATTTCTGAAGAACTCGTCGAGTCTTACATGAATTACTCGATGAGTGTAATAATAGGAAGGGCCATCCCTGACGTGAGAGATGGACTAAAACCTGTCCAGAGAAGAATTCTCTTTTCGATGAACGAGTTAAACCTTAAAAACAGTGGTCCTACCAAAAAAAGTGCGAGGATAGTCGGAGAGGTCATGGGAAAGTACCATCCTCATGGAGATATGGCAATATACGATGCCCTTGTGAGAATGGCACAGGATTTCACGATGAGATATCCCCTCGTACATGGTCAGGGAAATTTCGGATCGATAGACAGAGATCCGCCGGCGGCTTCGAGGTACACCGAGGCAAAACTCTCAAAGATCGCCGAAGAAATGCTCGAGGACATAGAAGAAAATACAGTCGATATGGTACCTAACTTCGATGAAACTCTTAAGGAACCGGTCGTACTGCCGTCCAAAATCCCGCAGTTATTGCTTAACGGGGCATCTGGGATCGCCGTTGGAATGGCAACCTCTATACCTCCCCACAACATAGGAGAGGTGGCAGATCTCATTTCGAAATTCATAGACAATCCCGAAATGACGGACGATGAGGTTGCATCTCTTTTGAAAGGGCCCGACTTCCCGACCGGTGGCATCGTAATGGATTCCGAAGCGATAAGGAATATATACAGAACCGGACGCGGCTCGATCGTTATAAGATCGAGAACATCTATAGAAGATCACAAAAACAGAAGCAGAATCATCGTGACAGAGATCCCCTACGGTGTATCAAAGGCGTCTTTGATAGAGCAGATCGCCGAATACGCCAAAAATTCAAAAGAAAATATAATCTCAGATATACGAGACGAATCTGACAAGGAAGGACTTAGAATCGTCATAGAAATAGCGAGAAATGCCGATGCGAATATAGTTCTAAATAGGTTACTTAAACATACAGCCCTTGAGACTCACTTTGCAGTTCAGATGCTTGTCATAGATCACGGAAAGCCGAAATTGATGAATTTAAAGCAGATAATAAAGGCTTTCATAGATCACAGGTACGAAGTAATAAAAAGAAGAAGCGAATACGAATTCGAAAAATTTTCCAAGAGGGCCCATATAGTCGAGGGATTGATAAAGGCATCGAGAGCGATTGGAACGGTCGTTGACATAGTAAAAAATTCTCGAGACCTCGAAAGCGCAATAGATAGCCTTACGAAGATACTGGAAGTTTCGAGAGAACAGGCCGAGGCAATAATGGATATGAAACTACAAAGACTTACAACGCTCGAGCATGCAAAACTCGACGAAGAATACAAAAATCTCATAGAAAGTATGGGCAGACTCCACGCGTTGCTCGGATCTGATAGGATGATAATGGAAGAGATAAAGAAGGACATGGAGTACATAAAGTCAAAGTACGGGGACGCGAGAAGAAGTGAGATCTCACAAAGCACAGAAAATATAAACATAGAAGATCTCATCCCCGACGATGAGATAGTCGTCACGATAACGCATAACGGTTATGTCTCGGCCACAAAACTCGAAAGTTATAAGATGCAGTCAAGAGGCGGAAAGGGAAATATCTCGATTCGCACCCGAGAGGACGATTACGTAGAACATACCTTTGTAACGACCAAGTTGAGTTATACGGGTTTCATAACCAATCTTGGAAAATTCTATTTCATAAAGAATTACAACTTTCAAGAGAATGAAAAGGGATCCAAGGGAAAACTCATATTGAATTATTTCAATCTTTCTCCCAATGAAAAGGTCAAATCGGTCATATCGATAGGCCACACCCTTGATCCTTCAAAGGATATGTGGATAGCGACAAAATCGGGAAAGATAAAGAGGATCTCTCTGAGTGAATTTTCATTCAAGTCAAATGGTGTGCTTGCGATAAAACTCGAAGATGGAGACGAGGTTGTCGATAGCGCCCTTACAGACACGAATGAAAAGAACATAATAGCGCTTTCAACTTTGAAAGGCTTTGTAAACGCATTCAAGGATGAAGACGTCAGAAAGATGGGAAGAATGGCCATGGGGATCAGGGGCATAAGGTTGCACGAAGGAGACGAGGTAGTTTCGATGATAGTTTTAAAAGCAGACGAGGCAGATAAGGTCCAGTTATTGACCATAACTGAAAAGGGACTTGGAAAGAGGAGTCCATTCTCGGATTATCCGATTCATAAAAGAGGATCGCAGGGCGTAAGAAATCTAAGGTTAACGGCAAAAAATGGACTCGTCGTATCGACGGCCAAAGTCGTAGAAGATGATGAGATAATAGCCGTAACTGCCAATGGAAAGGCAATAAGATTCAAGGTTTCCGATCTTTCTGTAACGAGCAGAAACACGCAGGGCTTTAGATGTGTTGATCTCGATCCCGAAGACAAGGTCGTTGCATTCACGCCCTTGAGGGGGATAGATTCTTGAAGGTTGTGTGTGTCGTCGAATACGATGGAACGAATTTTCACGGTTCACAGTTCCATCCGAATGTCAGAACCGTTCAGGGAGAATTCGATGATGCCCTCGAAAAGATATTGAAAGTGCGACTAAGAACAGATCTTGCCGGAAGGACAGACACCGGAGTGCACGCGAATTGTCAGGTATTTTCATTTGACTACATCAACAAAAGGATGAATGAAAAGAACTTCAAAGAGGCCTTTAATTCTTTGCTTCCTTCTGACATGAGAGTTAAAGAGGTTTGGTTCGCGTCGGACGATTTCAATCCAAGAAATAGCGCGATCAAAAGAATATACCATTATTTCATACATAACTCGAAGGAAAGAAGCGTGTTTTTAAGAGACAGAATGTGGTGGTTTCCCTACCCTTTAGACGTTGGTAGAATGCGGCAGGCGGCCGTATATTTTGAAGGAATACATGATTTTACATCCTTTGCATCGATAGACAAAGATGATGACAGAAGCCCTGTCAGAACGATATACAGAGTTAGAATTCTGAAAAAGCACGACTACATACTTTTGAGATTTGAAGGGAAGTCTTTTCTGAGAAGAATGGTAAGAAACATGGTGGGAACCCTTGTAAAGGTTGGAACCGGAGATTGGCCGCCTGAAAAGGTCAAAGAATTGATCGAATTGAAAGACAGAAGCAAGGCGGCCGCCACGGCCCCATCACATGGTCTTTACCTTTACAAGGTCTGCTTTGAACAAAATAAAAAAGGGCAGGTCTATGAAGAAGAGACTCGATGAATTGTTACTTTCTCGTGGCCTATGTGAGACGAGAAGCAAGGCAAGGGATGAAATACTGCGCGGGAAGGTTTATGTAAATGGCGTCCAAGCCTCAAAAGGTGGGAAAATGGTGGAAGAGGACGCGGTCATCACTCTCGAAGACAAAGTATACGTTTCCCGTGGCGCGTACAAACTCTTAAAGGCACTCGATGAATTCGAAATAACGCTTGACGGAAAGATATGCTGCGATATTGGATCGTCAACGGGAGGATTCACGCAGGTGATGCTGGAACGTGGCGCGGAAAGAGTTTACGCCATAGATGTCGCAAGAGGCGAGTTTAGACTTAAAGATCCTAAAATAGTGCTTATGGAAGGAACAAACGCGCGTTTTTTAAAAAAAGCAGATTTCGATCTCTTGCCAGATTTTATAGCCTGTGATTTGTCTTTTATATCTTTGAAAAAGATTCTACCAGTGATAAAGGAAATATTGAAAGAAGACGGGATAGCCGTTTGCCTTTTGAAGCCGCAATTTGAAGTTGGGCCAAAAAATGTCAGAGATGGAATTGTTAAATCGAAAGATTTACATTTAGAAACGATAAGGGATATTTTGAACTTTGCAAAGGATTTGAACTTTAAAGTCAGCGGACTGACATTTTCACCGATTAAAGGAGGTAGTGGTAACATAGAATTTTTGATCGAGTTGAACGGAAAGGTTAAACCTTTCGATATCGAAAAGGTAGTTGAATTTGCTTGGAAAATGGAGGGAAGTCAGGATGTCCATTGTTGATAAGATTTTCGATCCAAACAAAAGATTTTTGAAAAGGGCATCAAAGATCGTTGAGCATATAAATGAACTTGAAGAGGATGCTAAAAAACTTAACGATTCGGATTTTGCAAATAAGACAAAAGAATTCAAAGAAAGACTTTCTAAGGGAGAGACCTTAGACGATCTTTTGCCCGAAGCCTTTGCGATCGTCAGAGAGGCATCGAGAAGGGCAATAGGCATGAGGCCATTTGATGTTCAATTGATGGGAGCGATAGCACTTCACGAAGGCATGGTGGCCGAAATGAAGACGGGAGAGGGAAAAACCCTCGTTGCGGTCATGCCAGCCTATCTTAACGCACTTGAAGGAAAAGGCGTCCATGTTGTGACGGTCAACGATTACCTTGCAAAAAGAGATGCCAACTGGATGAAGCCTGCTTACGAACTGCTTGGTCTTAGCGTAGGATTCTTGCAATCCGAGATGGATCAGGATCAAAGGCGGGCCCAGTACAACTGCGATATAACATACGGTACAAATACAGAAATGGGCTTCGATTATCTCAGAGACAATCTCGCCTACCTTCCCGAGCAAAGAGTTCAGAGAGGCCACAATTACGCGATCATAGATGAAGTAGATAGTATTTTGATAGATGAGGCAAGAACTCCTTTGATAATCTCGGGTCCGGCCGAAAACTCTTCGAGACTTTACAAACAATTTGCCTCCCTTGCCAAAAAACTGAAAAGAGACGAGGATTTCAAAATAGACGAAAAACAAAGAACGGTCTCTTTAACCGAAGAGGGGATAAAAAAGATAGAAAATTTGCTTGGAATTCAAAATCTTTACGATCCTTCAAATATAGAATACAACTTCCACATATTGAACGCACTCAGGGCACTCCACCTTTACAAAAAAGACGTTGATTACATAGTGCGTGGAAATGAGGTTGTCATAGTCGACGAATTCACAGGTAGAATACTCGAGGGTAGAAGGTATAGCGAAGGTCTTCACCAGGCGATAGAGGCCAAGGAAAATGTCCAGATAAAGGAAGAATCTATAACCTATGCTACGATAACTCTCCAGAATTACTTTCTCATGTACAAAAAGATAGCCGGTATGACAGGAACGGCTTACACGGAACGAGAAGAATTCGATCAGATTTACAAGATGAAAGTCGTCATCATACCGACGAACAAGCCAATGATAAGACGTGACATGGACGATCTCATATACAGAACTGAAGAGGAAAAGTACAACGCCATAATAGAGGAAGTAACAAAAAGGTATCAAAAGGGCCAGCCTATACTTATAGGAACAACTTCAATAGAAAAGAACGAAAAACTCAGTGCCATGCTGAAAAGAAAGGGTATACCGCACGAGGTGCTAAACGCCAAAAATCACGAAAAAGAAGCGGAAATAATAGCAAAGGCCGGTCAAAAGGGAGCCGTAACGGTCGCAACCAACATGGCGGGACGCGGTGTTGACATAAAACTCGGAGAAGGCGTCGTCGAGTTGGGAGGGCTCTTTGTGCTCGGTACCGAAAGACACGAATCGCGCCGTATAGATAACCAGTTGCGCGGTCGTTCTGGGCGTCAGGGAGATCCGGGAGAGTCAAGATTTTACATATCGACAGAGGATAACCTTTTGAGGATCTTTGGCGGAGACAGAATGAAATCCTTGATGAACACGCTGAAGATCGCTCCGGGTCAACCCATAGAGCATCCCATGCTTTCAAGGCTTATAGAGCAGGCTCAAAAAAAGGTCGAGGGAATGCATTTTTCCATAAGAAAGCATTTGCTCGAACTCGATTCGGTTCTTGACAGACAGAGAAATGCGGTTTATTCTCATAGAAATTGGATTCTTGACGGTACAGACGTTAGAGAACACCTTATGGAAATCTTCGAAGATGTCGTTGACAGAAGAATCCAAAATTATCTTTCTTCTAAAGATCCAGACGAATGGGACTGGGAAAGTTTCTCCAACGAACTTTCGGCGATCTTTCCATTTTTCTCTTTAGATGGTAAATCAAAAGAAGAGGTAGAAGAGTTAAAATCACAAATAATGGAAGATTTGAAGAAGAATTACGATGCAAAGGTTTCGGAAATCGGTGAGGAGAGATTCCCACAAATTCTCAAATACGTTATGCTCAAGGTTATAGACGAGAGATGGAGATTACATCTACAAGAAGTTGACATGCTAAAAGAATCGATAAACTTGCGTGCCTATGGACAAAAGGATCCGGTCATAGAGTTTAAGAAGGAGAGTTACCAAAGGTTTGAAGAAATGGTCGACGGAATGTATGATGACATCTCTTCGATAGTCTTCAGAATCGTCATGGTAGACGAACAAAAAGAAAAGGAACGTGCAAAGAAGAGATTTTCAGTGCTTCAAACGCAGCATTCTGATTTCACGCTCTCCAACGGTAAAAAAGACGAAAAGGTCGAAGAGGCAAAAAAGAGAAGAATGCGTGTTAAAAGGTGAAAGGGTGATTAGGTGATAAATTACGATCTAAAAGTCAAAATAGAGGACATTCAAAAAAGATTCGGCGAACTTGTAAAGGTCTTCGATGAAAAAAAGATAAAGGGCGAGATAGAGAGTTTGGAGAGCAAAACCACGGCAGATGGTTTCTGGAATGATTCCAAATCGGCCCAGGAGATCCTCAAAAATCTGAAAGATCTCAAGGAAAAATACGACTTGTTTCAAAAGATGAAGTCAAAGATGGAAGAGGTAGATGTTGGCCTTGAACTCGCAGATGAAGATGAAGAATTTGCACAGAATCTTGAAGAGGTCGTTGAGGACGCAAAGGAACTCATAGAAAGATTCGAACTCATCATGATGCTCAATGGCAGATTTGACGATCTTAATTGCTACCTTTCAATCCATCCCGGAGCGGGAGGAACGGAATCTCACGACTGGGCACAGATGCTTTTGAGGATGTACACGAGATGGGCCGAAAGAAAGCATTTTGAAATAGAAGAGATAGATATCCAGCCCGGCGAAGAGGCCGGTATAAATAGCGCGACATTACTTATAAAGGGTGAATACGCCTATGGCTTTCTGAAATATGAAAGGGGTGTTCACAGGCTTGTAAGGATCTCGCCATTTGACGCGGCAAAAAGAAGGCATACCTCTTTTGCCTCTGTCAATGTTTTACCTGAATTAAAGGAAGACATAGAAGTCGAAATAAAAGATGAGGATCTAAGGATAGACACATACAGGGCCTCTGGTGCTGGAGGCCAACACGTCAACAGAACTGATTCAGCAGTAAGAATCACACATATTCCAACCGGAATAGTCGTGGAATGTCAGAATGAAAGATCTCAATTTCAAAACAAAGAGACGGCAATGAGAATTTTAAAGGCGAGGCTTTATCAATTGGAAGTTGAAAAGAGGCAGGCCGAACTTCAAAAGATACAGGGCACGTTGAAAGAAATAGGATGGGGAAGTCAGATAAGGTCCTACGTTTTTCAACCATATACCATGGTCAAAGATCACAGAACAGACTACGAAACCGGTAATATTCAGGCAGTTATGGATGGGGAAATAGACGACTTCATCTATGCAGAACTCGTCTTTTTCGCAAGAAATGGGGGTAACGAATTTTGAAATATTTTTATTTCTATCTGACCAATTCAAGAATAGAATGAAAAAAGTGATCGTAATGGCTGGCCAAAACGATGAAGATTACGGCCAGCGCTTGACTCATGTGAAGGTAAGAGAAGTCTTAAGATCCAGGAATATCGAAAGTGTATACCCTAAGTTTTCCATTCATACTATGACGATAATACCATTTTACGATGGTTTAATTGTCAGTGGGAAGTTAAACAGATACATTGATAATTCTGCGATAATAGATCTTGCTCTTGAATTCGGTAAAGAGGTGTTTTTATTTGGACTCAACCTTGAAGAGTCTGACAGAAGAATGGTAAAGCATCTGACAACTCAAATAATGAGCCCTCTTGTAAAAGGATTCGTAACGGATGCCGTTGGACAAAGATGGGCCTCTTTGTGGGCCGGATCAAGAATAAAGGCTGGAGTAGACATTGCGAATGTGTACCTTCTTGAAAGGTCTGAATATGAGAGAGGCAAGTTCGTTGTAATAGCGCCTTCAAAGGATGGAATTTTAAGCAAATGTACCGAAGAAAAATGGTTTCCAATGATGGATGCAAGGGTAATAGTTGAAGATCCACAGGATTCAAAGACAGCCGTTCAATTCGCTTCAAAACTTAAAGTCGACGATGTTTCTTTGATCTTTAAAATAAACGATATTATGGATGCAATAAAGAATGCGAGATTTGTCATATCTGAAAAATTTTACACAACCCTTACGGCTATTTCCTTTGAAACGCCTTTTGTTCACGTCGGAAAAAAGATATTAAGGTACATAGGAAAGGATTTCTCAAATTACGTATGCGATCCGGACATGACAGAACTTGGACTTGCCTTTTCAAGGTTGAACGAATTTGATTTTGATGCCATTAAAAATTTCAATTCTCGTGTAAGGTCGGTATACAACGACATGGAAAGAGAATTAGATGCTTTTACGGGAAAAAACTCTTAAGGAAGCATCGGGAGGAAAAAGATGATCAAAGATTTAATCGCTCTTGCAACCGTGATGTTTTCTATGAGAAGATGGAACAACAGGCCAACATTTGAATCTATAAGTGAGGCCTCAAATAGTGGTTTTATCCTTCATGTGGCACACCTGATGGGCATGCTTGAAATCTCAAATGGTAAAAAAGTCGATATGTCAAAGTTGATAAATCGCATCATATTGAAAGATATGCCCAAGTGCATAATCTCGGACATATCCCTTTCGACAAAGAGAATGATCCAGACGCTTTCCCCTTCGGCGTGGGACAGAATGTACAAAAGTTCAATAGATGATATCCTCAAGGACGTGCCTGACAAATTCAAAGCACAGTTTGAAGACGCGATGATCAACTCGAGAGATGAATCAATTGAGGGAAAAATAGTCAATGCCGCTGATCTTTACGCCGCATTCAAAGAGGCCGAAACAAATGTGAGATTCTTTCCAGAATACTTCAAGGAGCCTTTTGAATCAATCAAGAAGGCGATGTATAAGATCGATCTTGAATCCTTCCATAATATACTCGAAGATGAAAAACTTAAAAATTACCTTACCCAAATAGCGGCTTTGATGTACGCGGTAAGATGGAACCAACATCCAAGAACCGTTCCAACGACCGTCGCTGGCCACACATTTTTTGTCACATTCACATCTTATCTTATCGCCCTCGAAATGAACGAAATCAACATGCTTGACGTCCTTGAAAGGTCTATCTTTCACGATGTGCCAGAAGCATTAACGGGAGACATAATCTCACCGACCAAAAGAAGGGTAGAAGGGTTCGAGACCGTTGTCGAAGAGGTAGAATCAAAAATGGTAAACGAAATATTGCTTCCACTTCTGCCATCGGAGATCGCAAAATACTATTCGCCTTTGATGCTAAAGCCCTTCGATGGAGGCATCGAGGGAAAGGTCGCCCGTGCTTCCGACCTCATGGGCAGTCTTGTCGAGTGCAAGATGGAGATAGTCAACGGAATGCAAATAGACTTTTTCAGAAAGAGTTATGAATCCATAAAACAACAGATAAAATTTATGAATTTAGAGGTGGTCAATCAAATGATAGTTTGACCAAACGGGGAGGTGCAAAGGTGAAAAAGTTTTTTGTGTTGTTGATTTTGGCACTTATTGCGGGTATAGGGTTATCGCTGACCGTTACATTCGTTACGGATACGGGCGGCATAGGAGACAAATCCTTCAACGACAGTGCATGGAATGGAGTCGAGATGGCCGTCAAAAATCTCGGTGTTACCGCAAATCTGATTCAATCCTATGAGCAGGCCGACTACATTCCAAATCTTTCGGCAGCGGCACAGGTTTCAGACGTGGTTGTTGCGGTTGGATTCTTGATTCAGGATGCAGTTATAAAGGTGGCACCGCAATTTCCAAACACGAAATTCATCTTCATAGACGGATCGATAAATGGGATACCAAACGTTGAAAGTTACATCTTTGCCCAGCAGCAAGGAGGATTTTTGGTCGGCTACATAGCCGCAGCAATGACAAAAACTGGAAAGGTTGGAGTAGTTGCGGGAATGCCAATTCCTCCCGTTGACAGTTACATGTATGGATATGAAGCGGGCGTTGAAACTTACAACGTGCTTCATGGAACAAATGTGCAGGTTATCTCCGGTTACGTTGGGAGTTTCGATGATCCGGCAGCAGGAAAGGCGATGACCGAAAGCCAAATTGCCGCCGGTGCCGATATAGTATACCAACTCGCGGGTCTTAGCGGACTTGGAGTCATAGATGCGATGAAGAACCAGCCGGCCGGATATTACGCGATAGGAGCAGACATGGATCAGGATTATCTTGCACCGGGCCATGTACTTGTGAGTTCTTTAAAAAGAGTTGATATAGGCGTTTACGACGGGATAAAATCGGTCGTCGATGGAACATTCAAAGGAGGAACGATTTTACTTTCTTTGAATAACGGAGGAATAGGAATAAGTCCGATGACTTACACGAAACAACTTGTTCCTCAATCCGTTATGAAAGAGGTAAAGGTCCTCGAGCAGATGATAATCGATGGTAAGTTGAATATTCCACAGACAAAAGAGGAATTTCAAAGTTTTCAGGTTCCACAGATCACTTTCTAAAGCCCCTAACGGGGCTTTTTTGCCGAGGTGAAATTATGTTGGTGTACGGTCATAGAGGATACAGCGCAAAATATCCCGAGAACACGCTTTTGGCCTTTCAGAAGGCGATAGAATACGGCGCAGATGGGATAGAATTAGATGTCCATCTGACAAAAGACAAGAAAATAGTCGTATGTCACGATGAAACGATAGACAGAACCTTTAACGGTTCCGGCCTTATTTCAGAGATGACGCTCGAAGAACTCAGAAAGTACGATTCACACGGCCAGAAGATTCCCACACTCGAGGAAGTATTCGATCTTATAGGTCCATTATTCAAAATAAACGTGGAACTCAAAACTGACGTCATAGAATCTGACGAGTTGGTCTTTAGAACTGTAAAACTCGTCAAAGAGAGAAATCCTGACAGGGTAATAATATCTTCATTCAACCACAAAAGCATACTTTACGCAAGAGAACTGGATAAGAATTTAAAACTCGCCTTTCTCTTTGGAGATCAACACATAGGAAAAACAAAAGAGATAGAAAAGCAGAGTGTCGAGGCGGGAATCTTTTCCTACAATCTGCCGGTTTACGCCAAGGGAATGGCCGAAATGGACGAATTGATCGATTTTGCGAAGGATCAGGGGATAAAGATAGTCTTTTGGACAGTTAATGACAGAGAAGATATGGAATACGCGATAGAAAAAGAAGCCTACATCGTTATAACGAATGAAATTGAAAAGATAAGAGAGATTTTGATATCTCGTTTGGAATAAATTGAAAAGATACTTTCATCTCTACCACCTTTTCTCGAATAATTTCTCGATTCTCTCTTATCTTTTAACTTCGGCCATAAATTCTGTTGCCGCCGAATGGAACCTACCGTTTTTCATGATAGGTTTGATAAATTTTGCCGGTGCCATCTCCTACGTGACGGCAAGTTTGTTTTTTGGAAGACTTGGCGATCTTTTCGGTCAGAAAAGGATTTTAATCTTTATAACGATTATCTTTGCATTTTTTAACGTGCTCGGTTTCTTCTGGTCGAATGTCTTTGAACTTTTCGTCTTTGCCATAGGAGTGAACCTCTTCTTTGGAACATTTTTCCCCCAGATCGAAGGATTACTCTCAAAGAGGGAAAAGGCATTAAAGATAGATCCTGCGAGCACCGTAAATAGATTCACCCTTTCGTGGAGCACGGGAAATATAATAGGGATGGCGCTCGGACCCTTTTTGATAATCAAGTATCCTTACATAACATTTGGGTATGGAATAGCGCTAAACATCATTGCCTCTTACATAATAAGGCGGGATCTTTTGAAAAATGGTGAGGCCATAAAGTTTAAACCATCTTACAGACTTACCGTTGCACCAAAGAATATAGATTTTCCACGCATAAAACTTTACAGACTCGTGTACAGAACGACTCTTTTCCTTTCAGGCCTTGTTTATTCTGCCGTCCTTTCATTATTTCCAAAGGTTATAAGCATGAATGGATTGCCCGTAAGAATAAGCGGATTTCTTATAGTAGGCGCCAACATAGGCGTTTTGATCGTTTTTTTAGCGCTCGGAAGGATAAAGATATGGGTTGGAAATCCAATCCTATCGACGATCTTCCTCTCCGTCATTCCGGTTGAAACCATTCTACTTTTCTTACCACCCCACTTTCCGCAGATAAAAAACAGTTTTTTGGATTTATTTGAAACTCATGTTTTAAAATTGAAAGTGGGAAATGATTAGAGTCAGTAATAGCCAAAGAAGCATTTGCTGTAACCTTGACGCACATCACAAAGATTATACCACTATTTACCGTTTCGGATAGAGTCCATTGATTTATGCCTTTCTGCTGCTATGATCTATTTGAAAAAGACAGCGGAGGTAGAAAAATGGAAATCACTACAAAGCAACTTGATCACCATGGACTTGTGGCTGGGACATTTGATAAATTTGAAATGGGAGAGGTCATTGAAAAGAGAATACCGAAAGTCCGGAACTTCAATCTTTCAACGTCTGCGATAATAAAAGCGATGATCATACTCGGGCTTGGTTTTGTTGACAGGAGATTGTACTTTGCAGGGAGTTATTTTGAGAACTGGGATGTTGAGAAACTTTTAGGCGAAGGAACTAAACCGGAAGATCTTAACGATGACGCTCTCGGCAGAGTGCTTGACAAGATTTATGATTACGGTCCAACGGAATTATTTCAAGAGATAGCGGCGCACGCTTTGAACAAACTTGAAATGGATGTTCACCTCGTTCACACCGATACCACAAGCGTGAGTGTAAGCGGCAATTACGAGATGGAAGACGGGACGAATGGTTTTAAGATCACCTTCGGTCATTCGAAAGATCACAGACAGGATTTGAAACAATTCGTGATAGGGATGGTTGTAAATCAGCATGGAATGCCGATGTTTGCCAAAACATACAACGGGAACGAATCGGATAAAGAGTCGATCAAAGAAATGGTCAAAGCAATCAGGAAGAACATTGACAAAGACAAGAAAGTCTATCATGTGGCAGACAGTGCTTTCTACACTGCGGAAAACATTAGCGAACTCAGAACAACATACTGGATAAGCCATGTGCCGTCTACGATAAAAGAGGCTGAAGAAATGCTAAATAAAGAAGTTGAATTTCGTCCGACCAAAATTGAAGGATATGAAGTGTATTCCGAAATAAGCAATTACGGCGGGATAAAACAAAAATGGATAATGGTGAATTCGAAATATCTTAAAGAACAGGAACTGAAAACATTTGACAGGCATTTGAAAAAAAGCAAGACAGAAGCGGAAAAGTCATTGAAAAAGACTGTGACGAAAGAACGGTATTTTTGTTCTGAAGACGGAATAAACAAGTCCAGACAATGGATGGAAGCTCATCCTCTTTTCAAATACGACAAGTTTGAGATAAAGAGCGTAAGAGTCAGAACTGACGGGAAAAGAGGAAGGCCTAAAGATGGGGATCCGACGATAGAAATGTATGAAATAGATGCTGAGATAGGTCTGAATGAAGAAGCGGTTGAAAAGGCCAAAGCAAAACTCGGAAGATTCATACTTTCAACGAACGACATTGAACTTGAAGATGAAAAAGTGCTCGAATATTACAAAAACCAGACAACGGTCGAAAGAGGATTCAGGTTTTTGAAAGACAAAAGTTTCGGAGTAAGCGATGTGTATCTGAAAAAGCCCGGACGGATTCAGGCACTTGTGATGATAATGGTATTGACGTTATTGGTGTACTCGCTTTCGGAATGGGAAATAAGGCGCACATTGAAAGAGACAGGGCAAACATTTCCGAATCAGTTGAAAAAGCCGACAAACAGGCCGACATTCAGGTGGATATGTCAGAACTTCATGAACATAACCGTTGTAAATGTGGTTACAGATGGGCAAACAACCACACAGATAGCGAATTTAAAAGATTTGCAGATCAAAGTGATAAGACTTTTGGGAGTTGAATATGAAAAATATTATTTCTGATCAAAGATGTGCGAAATGTGGGCCACCATCACCTGTTTTGTTCTTTTTGATCTCCTTTTTTGCCGGAATGAGTTATGCCGTCCCCTATACCTATGCTATCTTCTATGGACTGAACTCTCAGGATGAGGATGAAGGAAAACAAGGGGGCTTTCACGAAGCGATAATAGGCATGATATTCGGAATAGGACCTTTGATTGGCGGATTGGCAATTCAGATGTTGAATTTAGCGGGCCTTGGAATAATGTCGGCAACAATTCTAATTGCCGTCGCGATAATTCAGTATTCATTCATAAAATCTCTCACAAAAAAATAAAGGCCACAAGGCCTTTATTTGAATTGATTGACAAAGTTGAGTTGAAGATTGACGATGTGATTTTTTATCTCTTTTATTTCATTTTCATCTAACCTTTTGTCGAGTACTTCTGACATTTTTTCGAGCAAATCTATTAAGAATTTTGCGTCTTCTTTTGATTTGTGAAATTCTCCGTCAGTGTCTTTGATAAGGCCAAGAGATATCCATGCTTTTTCTTCAAGAAGTCCAAAGACAAAAGAGACAAATTCCGCTGGAGAGAGATAATTCTTCTGTTTGTCCTCTTCTGCCATAACTCCTCCCTATGGAATTGTTTACTGGTTAAAGGCCTTCATAGCCTCATCTACACTTTTTCCCTCAACGGTTATATCGTATATCGCGTTACACATTCTTATAGCCTCATCGAGTGGTTTTTGATGAATATTTCTCCCCGTTGCGTTTCCGGCCGCACCACTTATGAAGATCTGATCGTGAAGTCTTTGGAGAAAGGCCCTTACGTCTATGCTTGGACCGCCGGCGCACAGCACCTTTGTCCTGCCCGCCGCCATAACGGCCTCTTTGAACATCTCGGCGACATTTCCTTCTTTGACCTCAGGATAATTAACCTTGACAAAATCGCTTCCCAACGCTGCCACAATGCCTGTTGCCCCCGCTATAAGGTGAGGATCGAGTTCATCGGCGATGGAGATACCGCGCGGATATGCCCATATAACCGTCACAAGACCATTTTCGTGGGCTTTGTACACGATTTGGGCTGCCTGTCTGAACATTTCGGCCTCGTATTTACTTCCCGGATATATCGTATAACCGACTCCGAGTATCTTAAGACCGCTTTCCTTTTTGAATTTGACAACCTGATCGACATCGATCCATTGGTTACTGAATGGATCCATCTGATCCGCTTTGATCAAATTCGTCTTGGAGTTCAATTTGACAAGATAAGGAACCTCTCTGTAATCCATTCCATATCTCGATATCAATCCAAGTTGTGTTGCAAAAACACCTATCTTGGCCTTGCTTGCGATTCTAAAAAGGTGTTCAGGATCCGCGTCATCAGGTGCAATGCCTTTGCCAAAAAAATCCTTGTTAAGATGTTCTACCTTCTGATCGCCAGCAAACAACATCAGTCTTCCAACGCCATGGGTAATCTCTTCGTAATTTCTCGAATATTCGGCACGCTTATCCTTTGGGACATCAAGAGGAATCTTTTCCATTACCTTCACCTCCTTCTAAAGATCACTTATCACTAAAATTATATACCAAATCGTAATTTAACAGTAAAAGACTTTATTGATTACGGAGCGTTACATGCCATATCTCTGTTTTTTCTATGTGACACGCGCTGTGCTGACACCTGCCGGAGCGATTCGGATACGGTTCAGTATATAACATTGTATATCTTGGGGAAACGCTTTATAAAGATTCCCACCCCAAGCGCTACAAGTGATGAGACAAAGCCGGCGAAGATCTGAATGTAAAGGTTCGCACCCTTTGAGACATCAGCAAAGGGAAAAAAGGCCGCGAATGTGAGCCCTATTATCAAAATATGATCCGCGTATATATCAAATGAATGGTTCCCAAAGAGTGCGAGTACACCGGAATATCTTTTTTCCTTTACAAGGTGGGACACCCATAAAAAGACTGGAAGTGAAAAGCAGTAAAAAAGGTATTCAAAAGGACCAAGGGCCGAGTATGATTCGTAATCCTGTAAAAGTTTTGGAACGGTTATTATCATCGCAACGGATCCTGCATAGGAAAGCAGAAAACCAATCCATACCCAAAAAGATGGCTTTTTGAGCCATAAAAAGTCTCCATTTTGTGCAACGTACATTCCCCAAAGGTAAAAAAAGGCCCAGATCAAAGGATTTCGGTAAGTTATCGTCGAATTGACGATGGAATAATTCCAGTACTGGGGAATATAATACAATGCGGTAAAGAAAAGACCGGTTATCAGAGAGAATGCCATCAAATGTTTTAAATTCGTCTTGAAAATAAAAGGTGTTAAAACGTAAAAGATCAAAAGCACGAAGATAAAATAAAATGGAAGGTAGATAGTTGCGAAAAGATATCCGTAAATCAGGTTTGGAACGCTTAACTGGTAAGATCCAGAAAGATAATTAGAAAGTCCTACTTGAATTAAAAGATAAATCGTAGACCATAAAAAATAAGGGGGAAGAAAGGTCTTGAGTTTTTTTGATACAAAATGAGAGGGCGATCTTTTGTAACTTCTGTATGCTAAGAATCCTGAAACAAAGAAAAAAATCACCACTACAGGTGTTCCTAAAGGGCCAAAAAAATAAAGCACATTCTGTATTTTTTCATCGTAAGTTTGAAAATTGTAAAAAATGGCATGAAAAAAGACGACCGTTAATATCCCGAACCCCTTTAAAAGATCGAATTCCTTTATTCTTTCATCCATTTTTCATACTGGCAAGCGCATCTTTTAAAACCTTCAATGCCCTGCAATCATCCTCGTTGTAGTTCAAAAGTTCCTGCATTGCCGAGTAATCCCTCTCTTTTCTCCACTTTGAAAGTGCCATCATGGCATTGTACCCGTTAAAATCTTTATTTCTCCAGTTAAATCCAAAGTTCCTCGCAACGTCTTTAAGAGAGTAAAATCTGACCGGCATCGTTACGCTATTCCTTATGGTGGAATAAAGGTCTACAAATCGTGGAAGCAAGAATTTTAGATCCGTATTCGATATCTTTCCAAATTTTTGCATAACATCTTTGTCAAACCTGTCATAGTGGTAGATGGGAGCATCGGGATAAAGGGATAACATTTTTATAAAATCGAACCATTCATTCCAGTTCTCGTTGCTAAGCATAAAATGATGGTAAGTATCATCGACCAAAAGTCCAAAAAGGTAAAGATCCTCATCGTCCTTTTCCACATCAAAGAAATACTCATGATCTGAATGAGGAAGGATCACTCTCTTTACCATTATGGGTTTGTGATCTTTAAGGGACTTTGCTTGCTTTACAATCGAATTTGCCTCATCCAAACTTATGCCCACATATTTTGCTATCTCGTAAGGGTTGGCATTTGAAAGAGAATCAACGTCTTTGAATCCGGCCTTGATGAGAACTTTCTTTCTTTTCTCTCCCACACCATTTATGAGAGATAGATCCTCCTCTTTTTGACTTAAATCAAGGCATTCTTTGTAAAATGGGCATTCCTTACATTCGTAACCAAAGGAAGGCTTTGGAGGGGAAGCATTTTCAAAAGTCTCTTTCATAACATCGATCATCATTGAAATGAGTTCATCTCGAGGTTTTACAAATTTTTCGCCCCTCAAAAACTCGATCTTAACCTGCGCATCTTCTCCCCTAAGATGAAGAACAAAGTACAAAAATGAAGACTCAATTATGTGCCTTTCTCTTACATTCTTGGACGTTCTGCGCAGTATAAATGTGCTTTGTCCATTTTCTTCGCGTTCTTCATCTGCAAAAGCGATGAGACGAAACCCTTTGTATTCGGCTTGGATGCCATTAGAATTTTGAATTTGATCTTTGAGAAGATAGGCTTTTCTGTGACAGGTGTAAAAGGTTGTAAAAAAATCCTGACTTATATCCATTTTAAAAATCCTCTTTTGAAATGACGGGACTATACCTCTCTCCGTAATCGTAAGTGTCGATTTTCTCTATCTGCTTTATCTTAAAGACGATAAGATACGTTAACGGAGTGGCAATTGTCTCATAGGCAACCTTGAAGATGTACTGGGCAAGGATAAGAAAAAGCAACTCTTTAAGATCCATAAGACCAGCAAAGGTTCCTGTGATGAATATCAGAGTATCTGCGCCTTCACCTATGACAGTTGATCCTATGGTCCTTGTCCAGAGGAACTTTCCTTTAGTCAGTATTTTCATTCTGCTCATGACGACGGAATTAAGGTATTCTCCGATGAAATACGCGATAACGGAAGAAATCACAGACCTTGGAGCAAGGCCAAGGACGATCGAATAGGAATTTGCCTGAGACTGCCACCATACCGGCGCTGGAAGGGCATTTATCAAAAGAAAGAAAAAGGCCATGAACAAATTGGCTCCGAGGCCAAGCCATATGACAAGTCTCGATCTTCTAAATCCGTAAACCTCGGTCAAAATGTCTCCGAATATATAAGATACGGGAAAGATCAAAACGGCCCCTGGCAATACGATTCCCCAGAAGTTCACAAGCCTTCCTGCCGTAACATTTGCTATTATAAGGCACGTAACAAAGGCAACGGCCAGAAAAACATATAGAGGCGTTATCTTTCTTTCCAACTATCTTTCACCCTTTTCTATAATCGTTGTGGCATCTATTCCACCGCGAGTTTTGTAAACGACAGTTATCTTCATCCAGATAGGCTTTAGAAGTTCAAAAAGATCGTCAAAGATCCTTTGCGTGGCCTTTTCCTGGTAAATTCCAACATTTCTAAAGGATACGAAATAATACTTCAAGGACTTTAACTCTATTATTTTGTCAGAAGGAATGTACTCTATCGTAACCTTACCTATATCGGGAAGACCGGAAAAAGGACAAACTGCCGAAAATTCATCCGTTTCGTACCTGACGAATTCTCTTTCTTTATTATGAAAATCTATAGTCTCAAGGATGCCGGTCTCTATGGCATCTTCTCCAAGAAAAGAAAAGGTCTTTCCTTCGGCCTTTGGCATTCTATCATCTCCCAAAAAGATTATATACCAAACAAAGTTCAAATTCAGAATGATCGGCAGGTGATTTGGCACATAGTACATGCATCGATTATTCTTCTTGTCCTTTGTAGGTTACAAACGCACTTTCAGTCTCCCAAAGGTCTACCGAATACAATCTGTAATTCGGACCTTTTAGAGGTGTCTCGAGCACCTTCCATATCCACATCGCTATGTTCTCGGCAGATGGCTGGGTAATTATCTCATTTATGTAATTGTGATCGAGTCTTGATATGACAAGATCATTTACGATTCTTTTGAGTTCGGCAAAATCGATGATCATTCCTTCATCGTCAGGCTTTCCCTCTAATGTAACTCTTAATTTGTAAGTATGACCGTGAAGTTTTTCACACTTTCCGTGATAGTTAACAAGGTTATGTGCGGCATCAAATTTGAATTCCTTTGAAATCAACAAATTACCACCCCATTAGGTTTAATCATTGAACCACTCTTTTTTGATGTGGATAAACCTTTTTCCAAAGAAAATCTGCAATCCTATTCCTATAAGATAGGAGGCCACAAATCCCAAAAACAACTGGCTGAAAGACGCATTTATTCCAAAAAGTTTAAAGGCCCTTAAAAATAGAAAGATACCAAAGAGCAAACTTCCAACTCCTATGAGCCTTCTTCCAACGAGTTCCCTTAGTCCTTCGAAGCAGAAAAGAATGGCAAAGAATATGCCAATTATGAAGCCGAAGGTAAGGTTCATGAATCCAAAGACTCCAAGAAAGGCAAGAACTCCCAAAAGAATCAAAAACACGGCAAATGCTTTCATTTTAAACCTCCTTTACACCCGGTACGAGATAGAACAAAAACGAGCAAATCGTTACAACGCTTCCTAAAACCGTGAAGATCAGAAAATTCGAAAAGGAAGCGGACAAAAATCCTACAACTGAAAGAGAAATGGGCTGGAAGATCGTCTCAAAGGTTAACATAACGCTAAAGACCCTTCCTCTCTTTTCATCTGGCACTAACCTTTGTATTATAACCTGAAAGAGCACATTAACAAAAGCGAGTGCAAAACCTATCAAAAGTGCTACTATCAAAAAGGCAATCAAGTTAGGAGCGACTCCGAACATGGCATAAAGTATTCCCGTCGATACCGCCCCAAGTATTATGAAATTGTGCTTTACATTTATCTCGGGAATTATCGAAAGTACAACTGATCCGATCATCATCCCTATGGCAAAGGCGCTGAATGTATAGCCGAGTTCAAGTGCACCAAGATGGTATACCTCCTTTATCTGCTTTGCTATGAGTATATCGATCGGAGAAAAGGCAAAGTTCAAAACTGAAACGATGATCATCGACCAAAAGATCAATTTTTGATCGTAGAGAAATTTGAATCCATCCTTGAAATCCGAAAAGAAAGAACTGTCTTTATTCCTTGAAATTGACTGTTTGAAATTTATAAAGATCTCGGTGCCGGCAGATATTATAAAGGAAAAACCATTAAGCATGAAGACAAAAAATGGCCCAAAGAAACCTACAAGAAGGCCTCCAATGGCAGGACCTATTATTTGAGTGAATTGCATTCCGGTCTGGTAAAGGCTGTTTGCACGGGTCAAATTTTTGTCCGGTACGATGTTTGGTATGGTGGATTGAATGGCGGGATTAAAAAACGCACTGCCTATGCCCATTAACGCGGAGATAAGGTATATCAAAATTGCGGTCAAAGTATTCGTGTACGCAAGATAGGCCATCCACAAAATCAAAAGTCCTCTCAAAAAATCGGAAAGTATGACGATCGATTTTCTGCTTACCCTATCGTTAAGAACTCCAGCAAACGGGCCTATGACCGCCATTGGAATCACGCTGAAGGTAAACATCAACCCCATAACAACGCCAGATTGTGAACTTGAAAAATGGTTCATTACCCACCACATGACCGCGATGTATTGAATTGAATTTCCAATCGATGAAACTACCTGTCCCGACCACAAAAGTATAAAATCCTTGTTAAAAAGGCCTTTTTCTGTGATGACCTTTTGATCCATATTCATTTACCTGATAAAAACTCTTCTATCTTCTCTTTGCTGTAGCCGAGAGTCTCCATCAATTCCCTTATTTCGTCCTTCGTCGCTCTTTTAGATTTTAAAATTTCCTCAAAAATTTTCAACCTTTCATCATCTTTTGAGTTTACAATATCAAATCCGAACTCCAAATGCGCATCTCCAGAAATGCTTTTGAACTTCAACGTTGACGATGGCTTGCCGACATCAAATGAACCTTTGACGATTCCCTTTACCTTCACATCGGATCTTATGTTCCCGCTTACAGTGTCAATTTCGACGTGGGTGTTCGGCCTTGATTTAAAAGAAATGGAAAAATCTCCCGATATCGTTCTAACATCTAAAGTTTCAAAATCAGGATCCATTCCCGTGATCTTTATGTCTGAAGAGGTAGTTTTTATAATTCCCAACCTGAATGAAGGATTTGAAAATTCAAGATCTCCCGATATCGACTGAACATCTATTTTTTCTATTCTTGACGATCCTCTGAAATTCAAATTGCCAGATGTGGTCTTGACAAAAAGATTTTTGACTTTCGAATCGATTTCTATCTCTCCCGAAACAGACGAGATCCTCAATTCGTCAAAGGAAAGGCCGTTAATGGAAAGATCACCAGATGTCGTATCTATTCCCGTTGAAAGATCGTCTGGAATTTTTAAATAAACATCCTCGATCTCAAGTCCTCCGAATTTCATAAATCCAAAGGCAAAAAATCCATCTGGGAAAAACTGCGAATGTGGAAAAAGATCTAATTCGAATCTTTCTCCTTCTTTTCTTACCTTGGGTTCATATTCTTCGATATCCTTTTTGAATCCCGAAAGTTCAACCTCTAATGATATCTTTCTTTCCACATTGCGAACAATTTTTACATCTGGCGAGATTGAATGTACAAAAACCTTTTTGACCTGGGATATATCCCATTCAAATTTTTTGGCTTCCCTCATCTTTTCCTCCTTTCAATTTCGAAATTGCCGTCGAAACATCTATCTCTCCATTTTTTAGTTTTTCAAGAATATCCCTTTCATTTTCCTTCACTTCATCTTCCACATCATATCCAAGAGTTTTCACGATCTCGTTTAACTTATTCCTCGCAGTTGGATAGGAAATATCGAGTTCTTTCTGAACTTCACTGAGATTCCCCTTGTGTTTTAGAAAAATCTTTACGAATTTCATCTGTTCTTCTGAAAGATTGAAGAATTCATCAAGAACGAATTGACCCGTTACTCCTGTCCCGCACACGGGACATTTCAGAGCGACTACATCCATTTTGTGACCGCAATAAGGACACCGACTTACCACAGATATTTTGATCACCTCCTTAAAATTTTTAATTTTAAAATCAATTTTATTTAATTATAAATCAAAAATTTTTAAATGTCAACAAAAAAATAAATGCCCCTTCGGGGGCATTTATTCGAATAGAGTTCATTTCACAGTTGCCGGAGATTTACTTACAGAGAGGATGCCATCCTCTTCATCGACGATTACCTTGTCTCCTTCTGACAATTCCTTAGAAATGATCATGTCCGCTATTTTATCCTCTACCTCGAATTCTATTAATCTTCTCAAAGGACGCGCACCAAATGCCGGATCGTAACCCTTTTCGGCAAGGTATTCTATCGCATTCTTCGTTATTTCCAGGGTTATATTCTTGTCTGCAAGGTTCGCGCGTATCTTGGATATGAACTTTTCAACGATACTTTCCATATGAGATTTTCCAAGGGGCCTGAAGGCGATCATTGCGTCTATTCTATTCAAAAACTCTGGCTTGAAATATTTCCTGAGTTCTTGGATCATTCCTTCATCGAGATAATCCATCTTACCGCTTTCGACGCTCTCGAGTATGTAATCAGACCCTATATTTGAAGTCATTATTATGACGGTATTCCTAAAGTCAACGGTATTGCCTTTTCCGTCAGTTAACCTCCCATCGTCGAGTACCTGAAGCAAGGTGTTGAAGATCTCGGGATGTGCCTTTTCTATTTCATCGAGTAAGATGACACTGTAAGGTCTTCTTCTCACGGCCTCAGTTAACTGTCCTCCTTCTTCATATCCCACATAGCCAGGAGGCGCTCCTATGAGTCTTGATACGGTATGCTTTTCTGAATATTCTGACATATCGATGCGTATCATCGCATTTTCGCTGTTGAACAATACCTCCGCAAGGGCTTTGGCGGTCTCTGTTTTTCCAACGCCCGTGGGACCGACAAAAAGGAATGTACCCATCGGCCTGTTCGGGTCTTTAAGGCCTGCCCGTGCTCTTCTTATAGTGGAAGAAACAACTCTGACTGCCTCTTCCTGATCGACGATTCTTTTGTGTATCAACTCTTCGAGATTTGCAAGTTTATTCCTTTCATCTTCCATGAGTTTTGTAACAGGAATACCGGTCCATCTTTCTACAACCTTGGCTATCACATCTGAGTTGACCACCTTTGGAATCTTCTCCTGGCGTTTTTTCCATTCTTCCTGAATCTTGGCAAATTCTTTTTTTATCTTTTCAAGTTCGGCCTTCTTCATCGCGGCCTTTTCGTAATCTCCTGAAAGTGCCGCGTCATTTATTTCCTCTTCCAAGGCGGATATTTTATTCTGTCCTTCTAATATTTCGGAAGGCACAAATGAATTTTCAAATTTCACCCGTGATGCCGCCTCATCTATCAGATCTATAGCCTTATCGGGCAAAAATCTGTCGGATATGTATCTCGAAGAAAGTTTTACGGCCGTTTCTATCGCTTCATTCTCTATTTTGACACCATGATGAGATTCGTAAGAGTCCTTAAGCCCAAGCAATATCTTTATGGTTTCTTCCTCACTTGGCTCTTTTACATCTATTGTCTGGAACCTTCTTGCGAGTGCCTTATCCTTTTCTATATACTTTCTGTAATCTTCCAAAGTTGTGGCACCTATACATCTCAACTCTCCACGCGCAAGCGCTGGCTTTAACATGTTCGAAGCATCGAGACTTCCTCCTTCAACGCTTCCGGCGCCCACAACTGTGTGTAATTCATCTATAAAAAGTATCACATTGCTATTTCCCTTGACCGCGTCTATGAGAGATTTAAGCCTTTCTTCGAATTCTCCTCTGAATTTGGTACCGGCAACGAGCCTTCCCATATCGAGAGAAAGAATTCTTTTGTTCATCATGTAGTCAGGCACTTTCCCGCTAACGACAAGTTGGGCAAGTCCTTCGACTATGGCCGTTTTCCCAACGCCGGGGTCTCCTATGAGAACAGGGTTATTCTTTCTTTTCCTCCCAAGGATCTCTATCATTCTCTCGATCTCTTCTTCACGTCCTATGACTGGATCGAGTTTTCCTTCTTTTGCCTGCTGTGTAAGGTCTACCGTGAATTTCGCAAGGGCATCTAAATTTTCAGATTCTTTTGATTTTCCACTTTTCCTAATAGAAAGAATCGCATTGTATACCTTCTCATCACTGACACCAAAACGTAAAAGTACGCGTGCCGCCATCGAGTCCGGTGTTTTGACCATTCCGAGCAAAAGATGCTCAGTTCCTATTTTTTCGTCTCCCATGCGTGTAGCCTCACTCTTGGCACTTTCGAGCACATGCCTTGCATCGGGAGTTATATACATCTGTTTTATCCCGCCAGAGGAAACCTGACTACCACCGTATTCTTTGACAAGATCCTCTGTTTTATCTTTTAATTTAGCAATATTAACCTTCAAATTCTTAAGGGCATCTATCGCGGCATTTTCTTCATCTTCTATAAGGGCAAGCAATATATGCTCGGATCTCAATTGATCTTGACCGTACCGCGAAAGTATATCCTGTGTTGACATCATGACATTTGCCGCTTTTTCCGTGTATTCTTCAAGATTAAACATATAACACCTCCAAAAGAAAAGGGGCCAAAGCCCCTTTTCTCATTTTATTTCTATTTTCCTCTTTGCACTCTTTGCCTCAGGGCTTTTTGGTATGGATATGTTGAGAACTCCGTTTTCGAATTTTGCCGTGATGTTCTTTTCGTCTACATCAGATGGCAAAGAGAAAGATCTTTCGAATTTGCCATAACTTCTTTCGATTTTCTTGTATCCTTTCTTTTCTTCTTTCTTTTCTTCTTTCTTTTCGCCTCTGATTGTCAGAACTCCGTCGTCGATTTCGATATTGACATCTTCCTTTTTCATGCCGGGCAGTTCTACTTCAAATTCATAACTCTTGTCCGTTTCAGAAATGTCAACTGCCGGCACGAAGGTTTCTGCAGAGAGTGTTGTTGGCCAAATTCTCGGGAACTCCTCGAAGAACCTGTCAATGACTTTTTGCATCTCCTCAAAAGGTCTGTAAATGTCAAGTTCCTCTTCTCTTCTTTTTTCAATGGCCATAAGACCACCTCCCGTTTATTTTAAATTTTCATTTATTTTCCTTGGTATTCAGCGTTAACGGTATCATCATTTGTCGATGAATTGTTCGATCCGTTACCGCTCGTCGCACTTTGATAAAGTTTCTGACCTATAGTCTGAGACTTCTTCTGCAAATCATCCATGAGAACCTTTATGCGTGCGTAATCGTTCTTTTCTATGGCATCCCTGAGATCCTTTATAAGACTCTCAGTTTCACCTCTCAAGGAAGGATCTATCTTCGATCCCTGTTCGTTAAGCAACTTTTCCATCTGGTAGACAAGGGAATCGGCCTGGTTCTTCATCTCAACCTGCTGTTTGCGTTTTGCGTCTTCTTCTTGGTATCTCTTGGCCTCTTCGACCATTTTCTTTATCTCTTCTTCCGAAAGGTTCGAACTTCCCCTTATCACGATGGATTGTTCCTTACCAGTCGCTTTGTCCTTTGCAGAAACGTGTACAATTCCTTCGGAATCTATGTCAAAGGTAACCTCGATTTGCGGAATTCCCCTTGGCGCTGGTGGAATCCCGGTGAGTGTAAACCTTCCAAGAGATTTGTTGTCGCTCGCAAGTTCACGCTCTCCCTGCAAAACATTTATCTCGACTTCTGTCTGACCATCTTCCGCGGTCGTGAAAATTTCAGATTTCTTCGTTGGTATCGTGGTATTTCTCGGTATTATCCTGTGCATAAGACCGCCTTTGACCTCCACACCGAGAGAGAGCGGAGTAACATCGACAAGTACAACCTCTCTTTTGGTTTCTCCGGCAAGGATCGATGCTTCGAACGCAGCACCTATCGCAACGGCCTCATCTGGATTGACGGCCCTAGAAGGTTCTTTATGGAAAATGTTCTTCAAAAATTCCTGAACTATAGGCATCCTTGTCGGTCCACCAACGAGCAATATCTCTCCTATATCTTCAACAGTTATCTTTGCATCGTTTAAAACCGTCTCGATTGGTTCCCTCATCTTCTCAACGAGATCGCGTATTAAACTCTCCAATTTGGCCCTTGTCAAAGATGTCTGAAGATGTTTTGGCCCATTCGCGTCTGCTGTTATATAAGGAAGATTTATCTCCGTCTCCATCTTCGTCGTGAGTTCTATCTTTGCCCTTTCGGCGGCATCCTTTAACCTTTGCATCGCCTGTTTATCACCGCTAAGATCGACTCCGGTCTCCTTTTTGAAGTTATCGATGAGCCAGTCAATGATCCTTTGATCGAAGTCATCTCCTCCGAGATGATTGTTTCCGCTTGTGGCCTTAACCTCTATGACCCCGCCGCCTATCTCAAGCAGTGAGACATCGAAGGTTCCTCCGCCAAGGTCACAAACTATTACCATCTCGTCTTTGCTCTTGTCTATTCCATATCCCAATGCGGCCGCCGTCGGTTCATTTATGATTCTCATGACTTCGAGTCCCGCTATACGTCCGGCATCCTTTGTAGCCTGACGCTGGGCATCTTCGAAGTATGCCGGAACCGTTATGACAGCCTTCGTTATTTTGCCGCCCAAAAAGGCTTCGGCATCGTTTTTCAATTTTCTGAGTATGAAAGCGCTTATTTCTTGAGGAGTGTATTCTTTGTTGTCTATTTTGATCCTCGTATTTGTTCCCATTTGACGCTTTATAGATCTTATAGTCCTTTCGGCGTTGAGTATTGCCTGCCTTTTTGCAGGCTCACCAACCAAAACTTCCCCCGTTTTTGTAAAAGCAACAACGGAAGGAGTGAGTCTCGAGCCTTCGGCGTTGGGTATAACTTCGGGCTTGCCATTTCTGATAACCGCTATTTCCGAGTTAGTCGTTCCAAGGTCTATCCCAACCACATATTCTCTTTCAGCCATTCATGTCACCTCCATAATTTCAATTCAAATTATAATCAACTTTATCGGCCTTGTCAAGAGTCAAAATCAAATTCCTATAAAGTTTTTAATCCTTCAAATATCTAATATTTCATGATTTAAATTTATAATTTACTAAAAAATTAAGCAATCTTAATCACAGACTGATAAGCAACTCTCTCTTTCATTTTTGAGATTGGTAACAAATTATTTCCACACTAAGGTGAAAAAATTCACATCTAAAAAAAGAATACTTAACCACGATGCTATAAAATGAGAATGGAGGTGAAAATATGCCAGTTATGAAATTTTCTGTGAGTGGAAAGTCTGAGAATCCAACGAAATTGGTCGTTAATGCCGGTAAGTTCAAGATGATAATCGATGAGCCACCGAACCTTGGTGGAACAAACGAAGGCCCAAATCCAGTTGAGTACGTTTTGGCTGCTCTCGGTGGATGTATAAACGTTGTGGGTCACCTTGTTGCAAAAGAGATGGGAATAGAATTGAAAGGACTTGAAATGACGATAGAAGGAGATCTCGATCCTTCCAAATTCATGGGTAAGCCTACAAATGAGAGAACTGGATACAAAGAGATAAGGGTGAATCTCAAGCCTGTTACAAATGCAGACAAAGCAACGCTCGATAAGTGGATAAAGGCAGTCGAAGAGAGATGCCCTGTGAGTGACAATCTTAGAAATCCAACTCCTGTAAAGATAAGTATTTCGAAATAAGGCCGCTAAAGCGGCCTTTTTGATCCACATCCTTAATGATTTCTTCAAAGAGAGTATAAAATAAAGACAAATCTTACAGGTATACTTGAATAAACGATCCAAAATGGAAGGTGATTTGATGAAGTTTAAAAATGTTCTAAATAATCCAAGGATCGCCTCTCAATTTGATCTGCTCAAGATGATAAGACTCAAAAACAATGAAGCACAAGTCGAATTCGTCAAACGTTCCCTCGAAGGATGTGCGGATCAAAAAATAGAACGGGAAAATGGAAAATCCTCTAATTGAATTTAGAAATTTTTCCCTAAATCTTGACGGCAAACAATTACTCGATGACATATCTTTAAAAGTTGAAGAAAAAAGTGTACTTTTGATTTACGGGCCCAGAAGTTCGGGCAAATCTGCTCTGCTTAGAAGTATCGTTCACCTTAATGAAGAATTGTTCGATAAAATAGAGTTTAAGGGAGATATATTTTTCCATGGTCAAAGCATAATCAACGCGGACAGAAAATCTTTAAGACGAAAAATTGCCTACATAGACACTTCCTTCATTGAAACTCTTTCCCCTCTTACCGTTAACCAGATAATCACCCTCGTCAAGGGACGAAATGTCGATCTTTATTCCGATGAAATGATAGGCCTTCTTAAACAGTTGGGACTCATAAACATCTTAAAAGAAGGACTTCATACCTACGTTGAGGATCTCCACGGAAATGTGAGAGTTCTCTTTTTGTTGTTGCTTGCGATATTGAGAGAACCAGAGGTCATTTCTCTCGATTGTATAATAGATCATCTCGATGACGAGGCAGTTTTGAACATACAAAACATTGTGCTATCATTGAAGAAAAAGTACACGTTGATCCTTGCCACAAGAAAGTTACCTCATTTCTTACCAATAGCCGATAAGATCATCGTGATGAAAAACGGAAAGATAGAATTCGAGGGTACAAAAAAAGAATTGGTTTTTGATTTATAAAAGAGGTCAAAATGAAATATCACGTTTACACGCTCGGGTGTAAATTTAACCTGTATGAAAGTGCCAGAATCTCCGAGATCCTTGACAGGGCTGGGCACCAAAAATCCGATCCTCAAGATTCTGATTTAATAATAATAAACAGTTGTGCGGTTACGTCTGAGGCCAAAAGGCAATCCCTTCAGATGGCAAGACATTTCAAAAGAATATCGCAAGCAAAGATAATCTTTACCGGATGTGCCGTACACGATGACAAAATCGAGGATTTTGATCTTGTTCTCGGCAACGGAGAAAAGATGAGAATACTTGATTTTATAAATAAAAATGGAAAGATATGCGATAATGCCTATTTTCTTCACGATGATATCAATTACGCAGTTGAAAAGATTCCCGAAAGAACGCGCGGATTTTTGAGTATCGAAAATGGATGCAACTGGGGCTGTACTTACTGTGCGATACCTCATTTTAGAGGCACAAAGATAAGGTCAAAGCCGATCGATACAGTTATAGAAGAAGCGCAAAAGATGGTAAGATCCGGGATAAAAGAGATAGTCATAAGCGGGATAAATATCGCCCTTTACGATGACAATGGGCTTGATCTTGGAAAGGCACTCGATTTGATTTCAAAAATAGATGGTGATTTTAGAATAAGAATAGGGTCAATAGATCCAATCAATGCCATTAAAATCGCATGGGTTTTCTCTGAGAATCAAAAGATGTGCCATCACATTCATCTTTCTCTTCAAAGCGGTTCAGACAAAGTACTCAAAGATATGGGGAGACCTTACAGATCAGATGATGTCATCAGGTTAGCCGAAAAGATGAGAGAAATAGATAGATTTTTTGCTTTCTCAACCGATGTGATATGTGGTTTTCCGACAGAAGATGAAAATGATTTTTTAGAAACTGTTGAACTTCTTAAAGAGATTGAGGTAATGAGAATTCATGCATTTCCATTCTCACCCCGACGCGGAACTAAGGCGGCAAGTCTAAAATCGATAGATGGCAAAGAAAAGAAGAGAAGGGTCAACATTCTAAGATCGCTCTCAAATGAACTCGAATACGATTCAAGAAAAAAGATGAAATTCAAACAGAGGATTCTTGTCGAAGAAAAATCAGGCGATCTTTGTAGCGGCTTTAGCGATTATTATCTTAAATATACCTTTAAGGATCCTGAATCTAAGGTTGGAGATTTCGTTGAGATAAAGGAGGGGGATGCTTTTGAAGATATATCTTAATTCAAAATGGTACGATGAGGACGTGAAAATAAGCGTTACAGATCGGGGATTCATGTACGGCGAGGGAATATACGAATCTTTGAGAACGTACAATGGTTCTCTTTTTGCGCCTCTGAAACATTTCGAAAGATTCAAAAGATCCGCTCAATTGCTCGGTATAAACTGCAAAATGAATTTCGAAGAGTTCAAATCAATTCTTCTCGAGGGGATAAAAGATGAAAAAGAGGATTGTACAATACGTGTCATGCTTACCACGGGAAATGGAAAAGAACCTCTTTTCATCGCTTATATCATGAAATTGCAGGCCCCATCTGAAGATCTGTATAATTATGGAGTAGATGTTGGTATATCAAAAGTAAGAAAAATAGACGAATCTGCCCTCCCAAATCTCCTAAAGACAACCTCGCATGCAAATCTTATGATCGCTAAAAGGGGAAAGGAAAGTTTTTACGAGGTATTGATGCTCAACAGTCGTGGGTATGTGGCTGAGGGAATAATGAGCAATATCTTTCTTGTAGAGAATAACGTGCTTGTGACCCCTTCGATAGAGACTGGAATCTTGGACGGAATAACGAGAGAGATAGTCATCGATCTTGCCAAGTCTCTCGAAATACAGGTCTCAGAGAGATTCGTAAATGTCGATGAACTTTTCAATTGTTCTGAAGCCTTTCTGACTCGAACAAGCGCCGGAATAATCCCCATAAGAAAGATAGAAAATCGAACGCTTTTTGGAGAAGAACCTGGCAATATAACACAAATCCTGATGGAAAATTTCAAACCTTACATATTCCACAGAGCCGATCTATGGTAATAAAAAATCATCTGATTCGTCTGGCCGAAAATAACCCAAAATCAACCTTTATAGACATTTAAAGGTTTTTATTATATTGTTCCTTTTGCTATTTCATTTTTGCTTCAATTTGTGTCATAATACATTAGAAGGTGATCCCGTGAAAAGCATGACAGGTTATGCCAAGGTAAGCAAAAATCTAAACGGAAATCTTTACACCGTGGAAATAAAGAGTGTGAACCACAAATTCATAAATATATCCTTTTTAATACCTTATCTTTTTTCATCATTCGAACAAAGATCGTTGCCATTAATTCAGTCCAAGGTAAAAAGAGGAAATATATCCATAAAGGCCGATATAAGGGGAGAATTCGAAAGCGACTTAATAGTGCCAGATCTCGAACTTGCAAAATCCTACTTTAAAGCCTTCAAAGAAATAGAGAAGGAGATTGGAGTTCAGTTAAGACTTGACCTTGGCCAATTGTTAGAGATAAAGGATATATTCAAGATGTCTCTCGATGCCCAAAAAGAAGATCAAATATGGAATGATTTCAGCCAGATACTATCTGAGGCACTTGAAAATTACGATAAAAGTAGAAAAATAGAGGGAGAAAAACTAAAATCATATTTTGAAGATCAGATAAAGACGCTCGAAGAGATCATCAAAGAGATGGAAAGTTATGAATCAGAAAACAGAGAGAAGTACAAAGAGTTGCTTTTGCAGAGCCTTCAAGATAATTTTTCAGAAATAAAGATGGATCCTGAAAGAATTGAGCAAGAAGTTGTAATGACAATACAAAGATCGGACATAGGAGAGGAAATATCGAGAATATTTGCACACATATCAAGATCAAAAGAACTCATGAATTCGGATCAGGATGTGGGGAGCGAACTTGACTTTGTATTTCAAGAAATAGGCAGAGAAGTTAACACCTTAAGCGTCAAATCCAAAATACCTGAAGTTTTGAATCTCGTGGTAAGGGCGAAAACTATTGTCAAAAAGTTAAGAGAACAAGTCCAAAATATCGAATAGATACGGAGGGAGGAAGTATGTACGGACTTATAAACATAGGGTTTGGAAATGTTGTGATCGGAGATCGTGTCATAGTGATAGTTAACCCCGAGTCTGCGCCTTTGAAACGTCTCAAGGATGGTGCCAAAGACGATGGCAAACTCATAGATGCCACATACGGAAGAAGAACGAGATCTATCCTTATAACAGACAGCAATCACGTCATTTTAAGTGCTATCCAGCCAGAAACGATATCCGAGAGATTCCAGGCTTCATTTAGAGAAATGAAAGAAATAACAGAAAAAACACCGGAAAAAACGCCAGAAAGCAAAACCAAAACTAAAGCAAAATCATGAGAGGCCTGATTTTCGTGATGAGTGGCCCTTCGGGGGCCGGTAAAACTACAATCGTTAAAATGGCACTTTCACAAATAGAGGGAATGGAATTTTCCGTCTCATACACAACAAGGCCCAAAAGAGAAAATGAAGTGGAAGGTGTTGATTATTTTTTTGTGGATGAAAAAACATTCAGAGAACTCATAAAAAAGGGAGAATTCCTTGAATGGGCCGAAGTCCATGGCCATCTTTACGGCACTTCGAAAAAATTCGTCGAGGAAAGGCTTGAAAAAGGCAAAAATTTGCTTTTAGACGTAGACGTAAAAGGAGCGCTGAATATCAAAAAGATATACAAAGATGGCATATTCATATTTGTGGCTCCCCCTTCCTTTAAAGAGTTGAAAGAGAGACTTTTAAAAAGGCACACGGAAAGCAAAGATGATTTTGAAAAAAGAATAGAAGATGCGAAATTCGAACTTTCTCAAATATCTAAATTCGACTATCTTATAGTTAACAGAGAGATAAACACGGCGGTCAAAGAACTTGTGTCGATAATCATCGCCGAACAATTGAAGGTTTCAAGGTTAAGTGAGTTCATAGGAAAGTATAATTTTATAAAGGGATGATAAAAATGAAAGATGGTATTTATGAAACTCTTATGAACAGATACGGAAACAAATACGCTATATCCATGGCTGTGGCAAAAAGAGCGGAATCTTTGAATGAACTTTCAAAACCACTTGTAAAGACAGAAGAATCCAATCTTGTAACAATCGCACTTCAGGAAATGGCGGCCGGATACGTTGAGATAAAGAATTCAGAAATGTTAAAAGCGCTTACCGCGAATGTCAAAATTTCAAAGAAAAGATGAGAGTTCTTCTTGCCATAACTGGCGGGATAGCGGCATACAAGGCCGTTGATCTTGCGAGCATTTTGAGAAAGAGAAAAGATGAATTGAAAATAATCATGACAGAAAATGCCATGAAATTCGTCTCTCCTCTTACATTTGCCGCGGTGGGTAACGCTGAAGTTTACACGGACGAGTTCGAATACAGAGGGTTGATCTCTCATACGGGACTTTCTTCTTGGGCCGACGTTATGATCATAGCACCTGCAACTGCAAACACGATGGCAAAGATAGCAAATGGGATCGCAGACAACATAGTGACGGCAAGCGCTCTTGCCTTTAAGGGACCAAAAATTTTGGTGCCTGCGATGAATGTAAGAATGTACGAAAATCAGGTAACGCAAGATAACCTTGAAAAATTATCCAAATATGGATGGAAAATAGTAGAGCCCGAAATTGGACACCTTGCCGATGGAGAAGAAGGAAAGGGAAGGTATCCAGAAAATGCAAGGATAATCTTTGAAATGGAAAGTCTTTTTACAAAAAAAGACATGGATAATTTAAAAGTGCTTGTTACCGCCGGTCCAACTCGAGAGGCAATAGATCCGGTCAGATACATATCGAACAGATCCTCGGGAAAAATGGGATATGAAATAGCGAAAGCGGCCGTTTTGAGAGGCGCAGATGTGCATCTTGTTAGCGGACCTGTGAACATTCAATCGCCCTTTAATGTCAAAAGATATGACGTTGAAAGTACACAGGAGATGGCCCAAAGGGTTTTAGATATCTTGAATCAAGTCGATATAGTCATAATGGCTGCCGCTGTTGCAGATTATAAACCATTGGAAACGGCACAGCAAAAGATAAAAAAGGGCCTCTCTTTGGACTTAAAACTCGTAAAAACGACGGATATACTTTCTGAGATTTCAAAGGTTAAACGTCCGGATCAATTCGTTGTTGGCTTCGCCGCCGAAACCCAAAACCTTCTTGAAAATGCGAGACATAAATTCGAATCGAAATCTCTCGACATGATAGTCGCCAATGACGTCTCGAGAAAGGATATAGGGTTCGAGTCAGACTACAACGAAGTTACCGTAATAACGAAAAACGAAACCGTGCATCTTGAACGAATGACTAAAAATGAAATTGCAAATTCATTGCTTGACATTCTTCTAAAAGAAATTGTCAAGAAAAATTAAATTCAGATACTCGATAAATATAGTATTATATTGGTACCCGTAAAGGGTAATTCGGAGGTGGATTATGGCAGCATTACTTTCAGAAGAGGACAGGAAATACCTTGTCGATCTATTCGAGAAGGAATTAAAAGGAGAAGTTAAAATACTCTTTTTTGGCAGCAAAAGAAAAGAAGAGTGCGAGTACTGCGATCTTACGGAACAGATTCTTCAGGAACTTGCCGAAACAAACAACAAAATAACGATAGAAACGCATGATTTTGATGAAGATGCTTTGGTCAAAAAGTACAACGTCGAAATGGTTCCTGCGATTCTGATGTTGGATTCAGAAGGCAATGACATGAGAATAAGATATTACGGAATACCTTCCGGTTATGAATTCTCATCCCTCATAGAAGACGTCATAGCGACTTCTAAAAAAGGAGAAGTTGACCTTTCTTCTTCGACTTTGAAAAAACTCGAAGAGATTAAATCTCCTTTGAAATTGCAGGTATTCGTGACGCCAACATGTCCGTATTGTCCAAGAGCGGTTTTAATGGCCCATAAACTTGCGATGAAGTCACCTAACATAATTGGAGAGATGATAGAGGCCAATGAATTTCCGGATCTTTCGATGCAATACAACGTTTCTTCCGTTCCTCACATAATAATAAATGAGGGAGAAGGAGAATTCGTGGGTGCCCTTCCTGAAGATGCATTCGTTGAACAAATAATGAGTGTGGTAAAAGGAGTTTGATAACATGCCTCTTTTCAACCTCTCGAACGTCTCGAAGCCAAAAGAAACGAACTACGACGTTGCAATAATAGGAGCAGGCCCAGGCGGACTGGCAAGTGCTATATACGCAGGTCGTGCAGGTTTAAAAACGATAGTTTTTGAAAAATCAACCGAGGGTGGTCAGATACTTCTAACTGACATGATAGAAGATTACCCGGGTTTCGTTTCTATAAGCGGAAATGCACTGGCCGAAAATTTTCTGAATCACGCCAAGGCATTTGGATCAAATTTCACGAATGAAGAGATAATAGAGGCTGATTTAACTTCAAAGATCAAGAGGTTGAAAACGGACCTTGGAAATGAATACACGGCTAAAACCGTTGTAATCGCAACCGGAAGTAATCCAAGGAAACTTGGTGTTCCGGGCGAAGAAGAATTTATGAATAGAGGTGTCTCTTATTGCGCCGTTTGTGATGGAAGTTTCTTCAAGGATAAAAGGGTTGTAGTTGTTGGTGGTGGCGATAGCGCCGTGGAAGAAGGACTTTACATGACGAAGATCGCAAAAGAAGTAACCCTAATCCACAGAAGAGACAAATTGAGAGCGCAAAAGATAGCCCAAGAAAGGGCCTTCAAGTCAAAGATGAAGTTCATCTGGGACAGCGTTGTTACAGAGATAGGCGGTTCCAAAAACGTCGAGTACGTGATGATAAAAAATTTGAAAACAAATGAAACAACAAAGTATCCCACTGATGGTGTCTTCATATACGTAGGCTTGATTCCAAACACACAAATATTCAAAGATCAGATAAAAACGGATGAAAACGGCTTCATACTCACAGATGAGCACATGGAAACAAATTTAGAGGGTGTGTATGCGGTGGGAGATGTCAGAAAAACACCGCTAAGGCAGATAGTAACTGCGGCAGCAGATGGAGCGATAGCCGTAATAGATATGACAAAGTACTTTGACTAAAGCAAAAAAGACCGCAAAAGCGGTCTTTTTTGTTGATCTCTTATCATTTAATATGCTATACTCTTCAAGATATCGCCTCTATAGTTCAATGGATAGAACGGTGGATTCCTAATCCGCAAATGCAGGTTCGATTCCTGCTAGGGGCACCAGATATATATTACTTGGTAACCGTGTAATGGACGGGCACCAAGAAATGGTAAAGAAGTTTAAATCCTCAATCTCACGATGGCCGTAATAAATCTATAAGGCTGTGCCGCCGGCAAGATAAAAATCATCAACAAATGGTGCGGATCTATTACTTTGGGCGTTTTAAGGGGAATACCGTTGAGAACATGCATATACCTCCTCGGTAGGTATATCAAGAATGGTAGACCAAAACGTTGCGACACGTTTTGAGATGTTCCTTGAATTTTTAACAACGTATCTTATTTCATCGTCCGAATAGATAGTTCTCAATTCTTTAATCTGCTCCATGACGCCGTACTCAAGCACTCTGGCAATTATGAAATTTTTATCTTTGATGATATCCAGTTTAGACGCATCAACATCCCAGAAACAGTTGTTAAAGGAAGCGAATTGAAATGGGGTAGAAATTGAAATCACCTTCTTTTTCATGGAGAAATCTTTTTATGCATTTTAACAATTATAACATGGAACAGCGCATGGCCAATGGCAAATGGCTTATAGCGTATGGCGAATAGCAAAGACCGAGATTAGGCGTTAGGGATTAGACATTAGAGGTTAGAAAAACACTTCCGCCCTCGGAAGTAACTTCCGGTACCGGAAGTGATATAATCACTCTGGGTGATAAAATGCTTTTTGATCTAAAGCCAAAAGAGGATATAAAAAGTTTTTTTGACAGAGAAGAAGAGATAAATGATCTTGTTGATTCAATAGAAAAGTATCCGCTTACGATGGTTACGGGGCTGAGGAGGATCGGAAAATCTTCTCTTGTGCGGACGGTCATAAAAGATAAGGAATATCAAAGTGTATTTTTGGACGGAAGAGCGATGTATGCAAACAGTGGTGGAAATATAAAGAAGGCGGATTTGATCCAAAGATTGCAAAATGCCCTTTCTGAATTTTCAAATTTTGAGAAATTAAAAATTTTTCTGACAAATTTAAGGGGAATATCCGTTAAAGATCTTTCGTTGTCGATGAACTGGAAAGAAGTGGACCTGCTCTCTTTGATAGAAAAGATCGAGAAATTCAGTGAGAAAGAAAACAATTACACCATCTTTTTCTTTGACGAGGCACAATACTTAAAGTATTACGGAACAAAAGGAGGCAATGATTTACTTTCGCTTTTTTCTTACATGTACGATAATTTCAAGTTCATAAAGATAATAATTTCCGGATCGGAAATAGGCCTTCTCCACAATTTTTTAAACGTGGATGATTACAAATCACCACTTTACGGAAGATATATAAGGGAAATTTCTTTGAATCCATTCGATAAATTAACATCGATTTCATTCCTTGAAAAAGGGTTTGATGAAATAAAGGTAAAGATCGATCGGGAAGATATTCGAAAAGCAGTTGAGATTTTAGATGGCATTCCGGGCTATCTTGTTGAATTTGGAAACCGGTATGCTCAATTTAAAGATCTTGATATGGCCATAAAAAGCACATTTCAAGGCCTTTCCGGAATGGTAGAAGGAGAGATAAAAGAGTTAGAAAGGAAGAGTCCAAGATATGTTCAGACGCTTGCGTACATCTCAAATGGAATAAATACGTGGTCCGGTTTAAAAAATGCATTTTTTGCGAAAGGTGACACGATATCCGATTCAAGGCTTTACGAGATACTTAAAAATTTGGAAAAGATGACATGGATAAAGCAAGAAAATACCGGTGAAAAATACAAAATAATAGATAACGTTTTAAAAGAAATATTGAAAAAACGGTGATGCGTAACGAGTAATCAGCAAAAAAGCAGAGATTAGAGACTGGACATTAGAGATTAGGGGAAAAACGGCAGGTGGCTCGTAGCGGGTAGCACGTAGAAAAAATAATAATGCGTGATCGGTAAACAGTAAGCAGTGACAGGTGAGCAATCAGCAAATGACACATTGCCAATAGCAGGTGAAAAAACAAAACAACGTCATCCCGCATCACGTGCGGGATCACATTGAGGCCCTTAAAGGCGATTCTCGTTTTTGTTTAAAAACTCAGGAATAAATTTCTCACTTTCCAAAGACTTGATTATACCCCTAAGAAGGTAATTATTTGCAAAGTTGATTGTGTAAATCCTCTCTTTTGTTTCTATCGGCTTGATCATGTTTTTTTCTTTCATTCTTGACATTGTACGAGATTTTTGAACAGAATTTGTGATACCGAAGATTTTCAATTCTTCTGATTTCATTGTCATATCGTCCTTTAAAATGAGGTATTTCAAAATTTGATATTCTCTGTCCGTAATTTGCTTTCTATCAAGAGAAAATGAAATTGCCGGCAATAAAAGTGATTGTTGAACATATTTTTTAACGAGAAAGTGATCAATTTTTTCAATTTCATCTTTTAACCCAGACAAAAAGTATTCTGACCATTGAAGTAAATCTTCATCTTTTAGAGAATCTGCTCTTGATAAAAAGTTATAATATTTTTCCCTATCGTTGTAAAAGATGGAAGAAGGGTTTATGATTCTCAAATCTTTTACGCGAAAGCCAATTTTTATTAGCAAAGCATAATTAAGCAATCTACCCATTCTCCCATTACCATTATCAAAAGGGTGAATGTACGCAAATCTATGGTGCGCAATGGCTATCATAAGAAGTTGATACTGTTCTGGCCAACTTTGGTTGATGAAATTCAAAAATGAATCGAAATGATCTCTCAATGCGGCCGCATCGGGAGGAATATGAGAAGATTTTTTTATATGAACATTATGTTTTCGCAATTCTCCTGGATACATTGAACCTTCCCCATGTGGCGGTGGAGTGAGTTCCTTCGTAATAATCTTGTGAACTTCGGAGATATATGCTCTTGTAAATTTTGTATTTTCATCAGTTTGATCTTCAATCCATTTTATAGCTTCATCAAGGTTCTCTATTTCTTTTTGAGATTCATCTTTGTATGCTGATTTTTCGATTATCTTCTCAACGTATTCTGAAAGAGTGGTATTATTTCCTTCTATTCTTGCAGAACCAAATGTTTCAAGGATTTGGAAAATATCTTTCAATTGGAGAAATATCCATTTTGGAACTTCCCCGACAGATTGGTTTGACCTCAATTTTTCAAGTTTCAAAATAATACCTGTAAGATTACTTCCCCATTTTGGTTCAGGGATTTTGATTTCTATGTCGTTTAACAATTTACTTGCCACCTTACAAAAAATTACTTATCATTATTATATCACTAAATCCTATTTTAAAAGTAAAAAATGAAAAAATAATTAATTGGTTACTTATCATTATTTAAAAATACTACTTATCATCGATCAGCAAAAAAGAGTATGGCAAATGGCATATGGCAGATGGCGAATAGTAAAAAGAGATTAGAGATTAAAAAAGGCCGTTATCAGTAACGCGTAATCAGTGAACAGCGGGAATTGACAAAAGCAACTTTTTATGATATCTTTAATTGTAAAGAATTAACATTACGAAGATGATTATATGCCAAGCAATACAAGGATTGTGAATATGTCTATTCCTTTAGATATTTACGATAAAGTGGATAAAATGGCAAGAAAGAGAAAAACTTCTAAAAGTAGCATCTTAAAAGAAGCCTTGGAACGTTATATTATAGAAGAAGAAAAATGGAACCTGATCTACAAGTGGGGCGAGGAAAAATCTAAATCACTTGGAATAAGAGATGAAAAAGATGTCGCTCAACTTATCAAAGACTTTCGTCAATATCATAAATAATGATGAAAGTCGTCTTAGATACTAATGTTTTCATTTCTGCTATTTTGACTCCTGGGAACCCAAGAAAGATTTTGGAATTTGCAAGAAGAGACACTTCACTTACCATTTATCAGAATTCATTCTATGGGAAATAGAAAGGATTCTCAAAAGAAAAATTGGAATGGCCAATGGCAGATGGCAGATGGCGAATAGTAAAAAGAGATTAGAGATTAAAAAGGCCGTGATCAGTAACGCGTGATCAGTGATCAGCGGGAATTGACAAAAGCAATTTTTTATGATAGTATTTGCTAAATTGAACGGTAATCAATTCTATTTTGGGGTTTAAAAATTGAGTAAGTGTCAAGTACATTGAATTCACGAAGTACTTTACCAGATAATTCAAATTACAATGGAAGCCCACTTCTTGTGTTTAGAATTTATTTTACATAGATAACTTGCATTGGGAATGAGGTGGGGTAATGATGAAAAGATACATCTTTTTGTTGGTTTTGGTCGTTTTGGTATCTTTGATCTTAAGTTCCTGCGCGATTAACGTATTTAAAGGATTAAATACACCTGCGAATACACAAAATCTTTCCCAAATCGCCATCAATGAAGCAAACAGTGGAAACTTTAAAGAGGCCATTTCTGCTTCTGTTCAGGTTTTAAATGCTGTTAGCAATGGCACAATTCCTTCAACCAACATCTACAGTGCCGTTGTACTTTCCGATACTTCTACTTCTGCAAGAAATACCCTTGCCACAGTCACAAATTTCTTAAATACAACCCAGTCAACAAGTGTGGCCCTCAAAAACGCCGCTGAGGCTATGCTTAGTTCAATAAATGGCACTATGAGATTGAACGCCATAACACTTGCAAGCAGTTTCATATCGATCTGGCAAAGTCAAAATCTTTCCGTTCTGTCTAACACCTCTTCAATTTCTACTGCCTATATAACCTCGGCAATAAATTTGATCGTCTCTTCTTCACACAACATCCAACTAATGCAACTTCTTGAGGCATTATCGAGCACACTTAACCGTTTCGATCCATCTAACCCGAACTGGCTTATATCCAAAGGAATATATGCAGCGTTACAAATCCCAATAATTCTTTTTGACTCAAATGGAAACAATGTGCTCGATTCACAGGATCAGATCTTCAAATATCTTCCCGCAGATTATAACGGTATTTTGTACAAGGTTCAACTTCAAACCTATAACAACATTCAAAAGTCAAATGAACTTCTCGCAGACCTTTCAACGGCATTGACCTCTCTCGACTCAGGACTCAATGAGATGTCTCAATCTAACCCACAAATGGCACAAACTCTTACAATGATAAGAAGTTATATTGTCCAGATAGAGACCGCACTCTATGTTGTGAATGCCGAGATGATATCCCAGATCCAGTATCTCGGAGATATTCAAAAAATAAGTCTGTGATTGATAAATATGAAAAAGATCACGATTGGAATTCTTATTGTGCTTTTGTCAGTTTCTATCTTTGCGTTTGATACTGGTTTTTACAGATCAGTTCAAACTCTCGAGATGGGCGAGACATTTACGGGAATTGCAAACAATCAAAATGCTATCTTTTACAATCCCGCAGGAATTGCAAATTCAAAAGGTTTCTTCTTTTCACTTCCAGAAGTAAATGTGGGAATGAGTGAAGGGCTCGGAAATGCGGTTCTAAAGGCGCTATCCAACTGGAACCAGATCCAATCTTTGATCCAGAGCGGGAATTCGACAGCCCTTACGATTTATTTGATTCAGAACTATGGACCCTACCTTCAAAACAGCAATTCTTTGCTAATAGGATCAGATGCGCTAATAGGATATGGTTTTGGAAACTTTTCAATAGCGGGTGGTGCCTTTGGTCAATTGTGGGGACAATCCATTCTTACACAATATAACACGTTGTCTTTAAATGCACTGGCCGGAGGTTACGCATTTGGAATGGCAGCATTCTCATTTAACGTTGGAGATTTGAAGTTGAATGTCGGTGGAACTTACAGATATGGATACGTATTTCCTCAAATATACAGTATAAACAATGAATTTTTACTCGTTGCAGATTTTAATCCAAATCTTACTTACGAATCAACATCCAACGTTGATTTAGGCACAATGATCTCTTACGGTAACCTTTCTTTTGGTACGCTATGGCACAATGTATTGAATCAATCAACACCGGATGTAAGAATTGGCCTTGGCTATAAAAGTGATAAATTTTCTGCAGGCGTAGATTTAGAAAATGTCTTTAACGAGAATTACACGATATACAGGAAACTTCATGCGGGCATTTCCTACAAAATCTTTGATTTTCTTACGCTCTACGGTGGAATTTCCGCCGGATGGTTTACCGGAGGAATTGAGGCAAATTTAGGACCCGTGTTTTTAAATTTAGGAACTTACGTTCTTAATTACGGCAATTACGCCGGATATAATTACCAGAGGATGTACACCGTACAAGTGGGAATTCAGTAACACATAAATGAAAGCAAAAAGCGCGTGATATACGCGCTTTTTTTATTTCTAATTTTCAATTAGTCAACTATTCCCACTTATAGAAGTGGGATCTTCCCTCTTCAATGAATGATAACTCGTAGACTGAAGGTAGAGACTTCTTGCTAATTATTGTTAAAGATAATTAAAAATCAATATTTGATTGAAGAACGGAGGTATGAAATTAATTTGAAATATTTAAGAAATGTAAAATACATAATACATGTATTGACATAAAAATTGTTAAGAGTTAATATATGTATTAAGTTGTAATTCTAATTACGTAATTATTAATACATGAAAAAGTTATTTTTCCATCTAATTTTGAAGGGAGGTCTTTTGCAGTGAAAAGAGTGCTTGCATTATTATTGATTGGTACCATCTTCATTGGAATGGCACTCGCAGGCGGAGTTGTGAATTTCGGAATGTATTCTGATATCACATCTCTGAACATCTGGTCCATGTTAGGACCAAACGCAACCTCGTGGAACTTTTATCCGGCGATCGATAAATATGGATCACTTTACGGTCTGTCGGATGTCACAAATCAGTTAGTTCCTTCTTTGGCAGACGGCTTCTGGTCAACATTCCAAGCGACAACAGTCGATGGAACATCGGCGTACGTTACAACCATCCATTTGTTAAAAGGTGTAAAGTGGTCCGATGGAACTCCGTTTACGGCAAATGATGTGGTCTTCTCCTATGAGGTGCCATTCAAACTCAACATGCCCGGAAACTGGGGCGGAGATTATCCACCGGCTCCTTACAACTTCATAAAGGCAACAAAAATCAACGATTACACAGTCGATCTTTACGTCAAACAGCCGAGCGGAGAATTCATATACGATACGCTTATGGCTCCAATAGTCCAAGAAAAATTCTGGGAACCAGTCTATGAGGCGGCCCTTAAAACTTCCAATCCTTCCCAGTACATGATGAATTACGATAAAGATCTCTACAATGAACCATCGATAGGACCTATAACGGTCTCTCAATGGCAACAGGGTGCATTTATAAAAGATACGGCCATTCAAAATTATTCCTTTAAAGGCGAGCAGGAAATAGAGTATGCCAATGGCGCCATCCAATACATCGATCCAGCACTTGGAATAAATGCAACGTATTACGGCACACCAGAAGGTACGGTCTTACACAAGTTCGTAACGGGACCTTACGTTGACTCAATAGTTTACGATATTTACCAAAACCAAACAGCGGCCGTCGCCGCACTCATGAATGGTACTATCGGCTACATGCTCAGTCCAAATGGTCTTGAGAAGGGATTTGTTCAAGAATTACAAACGAATCCAAATGTCAAGATAGTCCAAAACCAGGACCTTGGCTTTGATTACATAGCCTTTAACATGAGAAGATACCCGATGAACATAAAGGCATTCAGGGTCGCCATAGCCTATTTGATAGACAGGCATTTACTCGCAGACAAGATAATACCCGGCTCGATCGTTCCACTTGCCTCTTTGGTGCCTCCCGGAAATGCTTTCTGGTACGATCCAAACCTTAAATATTACGGAGAGGGTATGGACACAGCCCAAAGATACGAGGCAGCCATAGATGTGCTCAAGAAGGCCGGATTTACATGGCTTATCCCGCCAAAGATAGAAAATGGTCAACTCGTCCAGCGTGGAGAAGGGCTCATTGGACCTGACGGGAAAATCATAAAGCAAATAACGATGCTTGCACCGTCTGCAGGATACGATCCCATAAGGGCAACGATAGCTTTGTGGATAGAGAAATGGGCCAACGATATAGGCATTCCACTTTACGCCGATTTAACGAGTTTTAACAACATCGTCAACGCCGTATGGAATGAAAATTTCAATTTCGATATCTACATGCTTGGCTGGGGTATATCGATATATCCAAGTTATCTCCACGACTTCTTTGCACAATCCCAAAATGTGCCGGGTGGATTTAACTCTCCAGGATACGACAATCCTCAATTCGAGCAACTTGCACGTGAATTCATAGCACAGACCGATATGACCAAGGCACGCGAGTATGCATTCCAACTTGAACAGATCCTCGAAGACGATGTTCCTTACGTTGTGATATACTCGTCAAATCTCATGGAGGCATACAGAACAGATAAGGTACAATTCGCTTACACACATACACTCGGTGGAATTCAGAATGTTTACGGTGAGCAGGCATTCGTAAAATCAGTTGACACCGCCCAATAAAAATAAAGTAAAATATTGCCGGGCCAAAAGGTCCGGCTTTTTATTTTAAACAAAGGAGAAGAAAAGCAACATTCCCAAAAACAAGGGGATCGAGTAGAGATGAAAATACTTAAGGTAATTAGATTTGAAATTCCTTTTGTATATCGAAAAGGCTATTATGTTTGCCAAAGAGCCGACCAAAGTTCCAAATCCACCAACACTTACTCCCAAAAGTAATGGCTTCCACAGGTTTGTAAAGGCCGAGATAACGATGGCCGACGGCACATTGCTTATTATTTGAGAAAGCAGGGCAGAGGTAAGGAAGACATTTTTACCGCTGTTCAAAAATTCAGGCAAATTCTTAAGCCACGACATTGATGATATCTCTCCGGAAAGAATGAAAAAAGCCACAAAGGTGCCGAGAAGAAAGTAATCAACGCTGCCAAGCAACCTTCTATCTGCAAGTATTATGTAGGCAAGTATAAAGCCGCCAATTAAGAAGATATCCCCAAATCTCAAAATAGAGGCTATCATTAAAAGAAGTAAAAGCAAGTACACCCACCATTGTTTTTCAAGTTTTGTGATCCTTGAGACCTTTGTTATCGATTTGTTCCTGATAAAAAAGATCGTAAAAATGGCAACGGCTAATGAAAGCAAAGAAAAGATCGCGACGTACCCCATGAACTCTAACGGGGGAGCATTATAATGCGTGTAAATATAGATATTTTGGGGATTTCCAAATGGTGTAAAAGAACTCATACCGTTGGCCACAACAGATTCGAGTATGACAAGCCACATTGGATCGAATTCCGATCTTTGGGCAACGCTAACGGTTAGAGGAACTATGACGATCAACGTCACATCATTTGTGACAAGGGGGGCAAGTATGGCAGTCAGAATCAAAAGCATTATGGAAAGTACAAGAGTATTCTTAGATCGAGAGATCAAATGAAAACCCCAATAATCAAGAACGCCTTTTTGTTTGAGTCCTCCATTTATCATCATCATTATGAAGAGAATCCACAAAACCCTTATCTGATCGTATCCTATGAACTTCAATGGATTCTCTTTAACTAAGATGATCGTCAAAATTGCCGCTGCAGAGGAGATTAAAAAGAGCCATTCTTTGGATAATCTTTGGATGATCTTCATCTATTTTATCTTTTCTATCTCGACTTTCTTTACAAGTTCTTCAACCTCTGCCTTTTTGGCAAGCGTCGTTCCTTCATTCATGGCCGCAGATGCACCACATGCGCTGGCAATTTTGAGCGCTTCTTCGATCGATTCATTCCTTTTGTATATAAAACCGGCCAAAAAAGAATCTCCGGCACCAACGCCACTCTTCGCAACTATTTTAAGAGGTTTTATTCTGTAGATTTGACCGTCTACAAATGTTATGGCACCGTCTTTGCCAAGTGTTACAAGGACATCTGTTATTCCAAATTCCCTCGAAATATGTGAGGCTACATGTGGAACGTCCTCTATCTTCACATCCTGTCCGATAAGACGTGAAAGTTCGTGGATGTTTGGTTTTATACCAAATGGTTTTTCTTTCACAGCGGATTGAAGGTTTTCTCCATCTGTGTCTACATAAACTCTTACGCCCTTTGCCTTTGCAATTCTAACGATCTCGGCATAGGAAGAGGGCTTCAATCCATGGGGGAGGCTACCAGAGGCAACAAGAATGTCTCCCTTTCTTAAAACGGTCCTTAACATATCTAAGATAAGTTCGTACTCTGTTTCATTCAAAGGCTTTCCCGGTAAGTTCAATCTGTATTGATTTTTGGATGTTTGCACGATTATATTCATTCTCGTTTCATGTCTGACTCTGACTGCCGCGTAGAGTACCTTCTCATTGTCTAACATGAATTCTATTCTTTCTCCATTTGACCCGCCAAGCGGGCATATCGCAATCGATGTTCCGCCTATCTCCCTTATGACGCGCGAAACATCTATCCCTTTTCCGGCAGCATATTCTTTGGTATCCTTTACCCTGATAGAATCATCTGGAATAAGTTCATCCACGTAAAGGTATCTGTCGAGGCTTGGATTCATCGTTAAAGTAAAGATCAATTCGCATTCCTCCTTTTGTACATGTAAAATCTCACTTCTATTCTACCATTAAACATTTTTCTATTTTCATTCGCCTTAAAGAATTTTCTTTCAAAATCTCTATCCGCGGTTAAAAAGAAAAAGTCCCACCCTTTGAGATCCGTGTATTTTTTTTTCAAGATTTTGTAAAGTTCTTCATCCTTGTCTAACCTCTTACCGTATGGTAGATTTGAGATAAAATACCCTCTTTCAAGATGTGGAAAAAACTCACTTACATTGGCAACACGAAATTCTATGAAATTTTCTAATCCTATCCTTTTGGCATTCTTAATGGCCGCCTCGATCGAGTCTTTGTTTATATCCGTCCCTATTACCTTCGTTTTTGATCGTCTTACGACTTCTTTTGCGATCCTTTTCTCTTCGTAAAGTATAGATACCGGAAAATTCTTCCATGATTCGAAGGCAAATTTACGCATCAGACCCGGTGCGATATTTTTTGCCATCATCGCACCTTCTATCGGTATGGTGCCAGATCCGCAAAATCCGTCCCAAAGAGGGATCTCTCCGTCCCAATTACTTAAAAATAAAAGAGAGGCGGCAAGTGTTTCTTTGAGAGGAGCCTCAGAGATATTCACCCTGTATCCCCTTCTGTTAAGACTGTCACCGGTTGTATCAAGACCTATTACTACATGATCCCTTAAAATCTGGACCTTTATCCTGTAAAGGGGACCATCTTCGGGAAAATGATCTATTTTGTAGCGCTTCTTCATCTTTTCGACTATTGCTTTCTTTACGATGGATTGACATGCCGGTACACTTGAAAGTGTAGATTTAACAGACGAAAGTTCCACGGGGAAGGTCGCGTCCTTTGTTAAAAATTCTGCCCATTCAACTTCAAAGGTTTTATCGAATAAAGTGTCGAAATCATACGCATCGAATTCGGCCATCTTTATCATGACCCTGTTGCCGGTTCTTATCCACAAATTGGCGCGCACAACGTCTTTGAATTCTCCTTCAAAGATCACGCGTCCATCCTGTGCTTTCGCATCGTATCCCAATTTTTTCAATTCTTTCTTCGTAACACCTTCGATCCCGAATGCAGTCGGAACCATAATGGTAATCTCTTTCATACTTGGATTATACCAAATCTAAATCAGAACTGCCGAAGTATTGATTTTATCGATGTAATATGGTATATTATTTAAGACCATTATTATCCACTTTAGGAGATGATTGAATATGGGGTGCCTTTGTTCAAAGAAATTGGATTTACCTTTCATGCGATAAAAGAGGATTTTAAAGCCGGCAAAAGGCTTGATCCTTCTGTTAAATCTGGCAGAGATATCTTCCTCTTTTCCGCTTCCTTTCACGGTCTTATGCTTTACAGATTTTCCCATCTTTTTTGGAATTTGAAAATGAGATTTCTTGCCATGACATTAAGGTACATAAATCGTGTCTTGTACAAAATGGATATTCATCCCGCGGCCAACATAGAGGCCGGAATTTTCATAGATCATGGCATAGGCGTCGTCATAGGAGAGACAGCCTCGGTTGGAAGTGGATCTTTGATCTATCACGGTGTAACGCTTGGAACGGCAAGAATCATGCAGGGCAAGCGCCATCCAACCATTGGAAGAAATGTTTTGATAGGTGCCAATGCGGTCATACTCGGTCCCGTAAAGATAGGAGATGGATCGCGCATCGGCGCAAATGCGGTTGTGCTTGAAGATGTGCCTGAATTTTCAACTGCAGTTGGAAATCCGGCAAGGATCGTCAAAAAGCAGGTGAGAAATTGTGAATTTAATCTCAATAATAGGAAAGACACCGATCGTACATTTGAAGACGATGAACCTTTGGTTAAAACTTGAAATGATGAATCCGGGAGGTAGCATAAAAGACAGAACGGCCTTTTCGATGATCGACGATGCTCTAAGATCTGGCCTTATAGAGACTGGATCGACAATAGTTGAGCCGACCTCTGGAAATACTGGAATAGGCCTTGCCATGGTTGGATCTCATTATGGTCTTAGGGTCATCCTTACGATGCCGGAGAATTTAACGATCGAAAGAAGAAAACTTCTTCAAATGTACGGAGCCGATCTTTTATTGACTCCTGCAAATTTCGGAATGAACGGATCCGTCGAAAAAGCCTATGAAATAGCCAAGCAATTAAAAGGTATCGTGCTGAATCAATTTGAAAATCAGTCTAATCCACGAATTCATTTTATGACAACAGGTCCCGAAATTTTGTCCCAGATGGATTACAAAATAGATGCCGTTGTTGCCGGCGTTGGAACGGGAGGAACGATAAGCGGAGTTGGAAATTTTATGAAAAGATTCTCAAGTAAGATCAAAATAGTTGCCGTCGAACCTTCGGAATCACCGGTACTTTCGGGAGGTAAGCCTTCACCACACGGAATTCAGGGCATAGGCGCTGGCTTTATTCCGAAAAATTACGATCCGAGCGTTGTCGATGAGATAATCCAGATCTCAACGGACGAAGCGAGAGACATGACAGATTACCTTTCGAAGAAGGAAGGACTTTTTCTTGGGATCTCTTCTGGAGCGGCCGTTGCCGCCGGACTTAAATTGATCAAAAAGTTGGAAAGGGACTCAAGAATAGTCGTTATATCGGCCGACGGAGGTGAAAAATATCTCTCAATATGGTGATCTGATAGATTCCTTGATCGAAGAGATCAGAAAAACCGCGGGCGACAAAGATCTCTACATCGCCTTTTCGGGAGGACTTGATTCAAGTGTTGCGGCCATTCTCTCTAAACTCGCACTTGGCCCATCGAGGGTAACCCTTGTCACGACGAAATTCGATTTTACCTATCCGCAAACCATTGAGATAGTGAAAAATTTTGCCGCTTCAAATGGCCTAAAGCATCTTTTTGTAGACGGATCTGAATGGCAAAGGAAGATATGGAAATTCGGTCCTGCCTGCAACGCGTGCACACGTGGACCAAAACTTGAAAGCGTCAAAAGGTATGCAAATGGTATAGTCGTAACCGGTGCCGAACTTGAGGATACATGGGGCCAACAGGGAATTAAGATGAACAACGGATTTTATTCTCCTCTCTCTTCTTTGTCGAGAAGTCAGATCGAAGAGATTGCACAAATTCTCGGCATAAAGATAAACAAAATAGGAGAAAATGCAAAAAGAGAGGGGTGCATCTTAAAACATCTTTTAAAAATGATGACATCATTTGATTTTCATGGTAGATCCGTATACAATGCGAATGTCACACTTATGAAAATTTTAAACGAGTTCGATCTAAAGTTCGAAATCGCAAATGTGAAGATCGTGGGCCCTCTTTCCAAGAATCTTGCCCTTGTGAATCTATCCCCTCTTCCACCGGAGAAGGTAATAAATTCCGTAAAATCCGAGATCTCAAAGATACCGCAGATAGAAAAGGTGGATATCATCGACAGGCCTGTTAAATTGAAGATAATGGCAAATCCCGGCATCTACAATGATCCGAAGGCAAGGTACTGGATAGAAAAAGGCAGATTACAGCCAGATTTTGCGGCCCCAATAACTGTCGAATGGAAGATATCTGCAAATAACAGGTTAAATACCTTTCAGGTCATCGATTATGAATTTTTAAATGCGGTGATCAAAACGAGATCGTCACCTTCAATTTGAATTATGGCGACGATCTCATCATTTTCGATCCTTATCCTTCCATTTCTTTGAAAAGTTGCCCGAGATTCTTTGGATTCAAGCAACGATTTTAAATTATCGAGTCCTATCTCTCTTTCTATGCTTCTTTGCAGCGCGTGCGATCTTATGTAAAGGTATCTATCAAGGAGAGATATGTGAATTCTAAACTCTTCTGCCCTTTACCTCACCCCTAAAATTCTGTCGATCTTGTTCCTGTCAAAACCTATGACGATCTGATTTCCAAGTTCTATAACCGGCACGCCATACTGGTGTGTCTTCTTTACCATAAGTTCGGCTTCTCTCTGATCCTTTGAGACGTCTACGTCTTCAAATGGAATTCCGAGAGATTTAAAATAGTTTTTTGCCGCTTTACAATGTGGGCACGTTGGTGTAGAATATATTTTTACCTTTAAAGCCACTCAAAATCATCTCCTTATTTCACTCGATCGAATTTAAGTCTCATTTCATCGATACCTGTATACAGTATATTTTATCACGACCTTTTATGTCAAGGTTTGTTGTGTGAAAAAAATGTTAAACCTACTTGTAAATTGCCTCAAGTAATGCCTTTGTTGATTTTCCTCTTCCCATGGTGAATATGTGAATGCCCGGTACACCGTAATTTAAAAGTTTATCGACAAGTTTTGACATATAACGTGTGCCGATTTTAAACTCTTCTTGAGGTGTTCTTGCTTCCTGCATTGCAAAAACAAATTCTTTTGGAATACTGACGAAGAAATTACTCGGTATCTTGACCATCGACTTGAATTGAACTATAGGTTTTATCCCCGGAATTATAGGTACATTTATTCCGATTTCTCTTGATCTTTCGACGAAATTTTTGTAAATCTCAAAGTCAAAGAACATCTGGGTTATGACATAATCAGCGCCAGCATCGATCTTTTTTTTGAGATATTTCAAGTCTTCTTCCATATTAAGCGCTTCGTAATGTTTCTCCGGATAACCGGCAACGCCTATGCAAAAGTTCGTCGGTTTTGGATTTTCAACGGGATAGAGGTATATTCCCTTATTCATCTTGGATATCTGATCGACGAGTTCATCGGCATGTTTGTATCCATCTCTTTCATCTATTTCTTTTTTGTTCTCTAACTCTCCCCTTATCACAAAGACATTTTCTATCTCGAGGTATTTCAAGTCTATAAGCATGTCCTCTATTTCGAATTTATTCATTCCAAGGCAAAGCACATGTGGGACGACATCAACGTTGTATCTGTTCTTTATCGCGGCACTTACTCCGACAGTCCCGGGCCTTCTTATCTTTGGCACCTTTATTATCCTGTCTTCAAATTCGATATAATCTATTTCTGGAGCATGACGTGTTACATTTATAAAAGAAGGAGAAAATTCCATTATCTCATCTATTGCTGAAAAGATCTCGTCTATGTCCCTTCCCCTGTCAGGAGGAATTACTTCTATCGATAAGATTCTCTGCCTTTTTACAAGATCGATGACCTTCATCTTTTCCTCATTTAACAAAAAGTATGTAAGCCAAAGCGCCTATAACGGCTATTATTTCGACGGCTTGAAAGAAATATATACTCCCTAAGGTAGATTCGAGGGATGAAACCTTCGACTTCAAAGTTTCATTTTCACTTTGAAGATTTTTTATCTGAGAGTTCAAAGAAGAACTTACGTTCATTGCTTCTATCTCCTGCTGAATATTCACAACAGTCGCAGAAAGAGAAGCGTAATTTGCCGAAAGCGCCTTGAGGTTATTTTCGACATTCGAAACTCTGTCTATTACCTTCGATAAAACTCCGGCCGATGGAACATTTTGAACTGAAGAAAGAGAAGAAAGGATATTTTGCATGACGGCGACCTGAGAATATATCTGGTTGACCTCAGATGAAAGCACGCTCAAAGTGCTTGCCTGATTCGTTATGTAGGCCTGAATGTTAGGGTATTTATTGACGGTGTTTTCTATTTGCTGGATCTTCATCAAAAGTTCTGGAGAGACAGATGTTCCCTGAACGGTAGGCTGGGAAATTTGGGAGGCTGGCTGGATCCTTCCCTGAAGGTAATTCAAAAGATTTGAAAGAATTCGTGCGAGATCTGCCCGAGTAACAACGAGAGAACCGTTAAAATCGTTATTCGAGTCAAGGGACATTATGTTGTCCTGAACCATTTCAACAACGTAAGGGTATAGATCGGAAGATGGGGATACATCGTTTATCACCATGCTGCCCATCATGATAACGGGCAGAAGCAAAACAAGCGAAAAAATCAAAAATCTTTTCATATCATCCTCCTATGAAAAAGTAAGATTTTGAATTCATGAATCTCGTGTCTATCTTTCCCATACCTATTTGATTTCCAAAAAGATCGTAAACTTTGTAGGTATGTATTCCTCTCGATATTTTCACCGAAAAGGGCGTATAGCCCTCATTCCCGTTATCCAATACCACCTTTACAGGATCCGGAAATGAAATGAATTTTACCTCTACAAATGAAGGGTCTGTAAAATAGAGATTGTAAATTCCGTCACCCTGAACGTTTAAAGTTCTACTTAAACTTCCATCCTGCCATAAAATATCGATCTGGTAGGTGCCGGGAAGCAATTTAAAGTCAAAAATTGGCGTTTTTCCCATGAATTTACCGTTCAAATTTATGGTAGCAGGCGGGGTGCTACCGACAAAGATCGTTCCCATAGGCTGTAAATATTCGTAAACATTTGTGATACTTCCGCCATTCACTTTAACGTAGACGGTCTTTGGAGGAAATAGAGGATTGTAAAATTCAACGGGATATATCCCAACGGAAGCGTTAAGCGTTGCAGGCAGTGTAGACCATATCGATCCGACATGAACGAGCGTATTTTGGGAAGGAGTTGCGTTAACGGTTATCATCCCAGAATTTACCATGTCTCCGTAAACGTTGACGACCTGCTGATCTACCTTTACACGTCCGAACCATATCTTTGAATTGTTGCCTATCATCTTAACATTGTAGGTCCCATAAGGCATTTGCTTTGAAAATTGAGTTTGTCCGAGGAGTTTTCCATTTACCTCAACGGCCGCACCGGGTGGATTCGAGGAGAAAACGACAAGAGAAGTCATGGGATTTAAAAAGATCGTGTAAGTTCCACTCGAAGATATCGAAAGAGTTCCACTTTTGCTTTGAAAGTACACCTGACTTGCCGTATAGGTATAAGTGCCGACCGGTAATCTCATCGATATCGGAGTTTTAAAATTGATTCCATTCAAACTCACAAAGACGCTGAAAGGAGAAGAATATATAGTCACATCGACAATTTTTTTCATTTTGAAAAATAAATTTTGGGGGGTAGAATTTTGAGAAATGTTGACGTATGTGGATATTTCCGAAAAGTTCGTTGCCTTCAAAGTCATCGAATATGTGCCCGATTTGAGTACGGTCGAGAAGGGAGTTATTCCGGCATACTGTCCATTCAAAAAAATCTGGACATGGGATGGATCGGTATCTACACTTATCTGGCCAGATGGGATCAATTGCACATTTGTCTTTGTGACCTGAAACGGTATCGCAGAAACAGTAAGGGTCTTCGACAGATACCCATTTTTTTCAATTGAAATTTTGTGAAGGCCCGGGCTTACGGTAATCGTTGCCGGACTTAAAAAGGTGTCTTTATCAATAGATATATTAGCCCCCGAAGGCTGTGTAAAGACCGAGATGTAGGAAAGAGGCTGAAGATTTATTTTTACGACAGTCGATCCCGAGGAAGGATCGTAAACAAAATTGAAAGGAAGATATCCAACGTTTTGAACACTTACGTTCGATATCGAATTCAAATTCACGACAATAGTTCCACTTAAACTCGTCTGACCAACAAGGGTTCCATTCACGTAAACCATAGACTGCGGTGGAATTGTGAAAAGGGTAACCTGAATCCCGAAGACCAAAGACGCAAATACCGAAATCAAAATGAATGAAAAAAGCCTTTTTTTCATCAACTCACCTCAAAGAAGTTATACATCTCTTTTCCCGGCCTTTCATTGTAATAAGGTCTTGTGCAATTCGGACACCCGGACGTTTTAAAGGCAGAAAATGGAATATTCGAAATATCATACCCGAAGGAAATTATCCTTCCATTTTCAAACTCGAAAAGTGAAAGATTTGAAAGATCGTTTTTTAAAAGATATGCCGCGATTTGAATGCGTCTGTAAGAATCTAAATCGGGTCTTTTTAAATTTTCGAGTTTTGTACCCTTCATGGGAGTAAAGGCAAACAAGCCGACGCTTACTTTAAAGTCATGCATTTTTTGAAGAAATTCAACGGCTTCCCTTTCACTTTCTCCAAGCCCGACTATAAGGTGTGTTGTGACTTTAGAGGGATATTTTTTCGCGACTTCTTCGATTAACCCAATATGTCTTTTTAAACTTCCACCACGGTAAAGTTCAAACATTTTTTCATTCACGACGTCAGTTGCCATTCCAATTCTATCTATTCCATGATCAAACCATTCTTTTGCCTCTTCGAATCGAGAAATTCTCACACTTGCCGAGATGGGTATGTCAACCCTTAATTTATCTATGAATTCAAAGGCTTCCTCTTTAGCGCGAGCAGAAGAGACAACCTGAAGACATATTCTTTTTATCTCATTAGATCTTTCTATGGCAGAGATTATTTCTCCCATCTCAAAATGAGGCCAAGAAATTCTCGATAGAAACTCCTCGGAGGATTTGCTCTCTCTTGCCTGTGTACAGTAAGCGCAATTGAAAAGGCAACTTTGACCGAACATTGCGTAAATCGTTTCCATCTTCAAAGGGGGGCCTGAATTTATAAGTCCAAGAAGACGTGCACTTCCGTAAGAAAGGCGCATTCAGACCTCCAAATTTGGAACTGCTTCCAAATCCAAACTGGCGAATCTTCCTTCTTTGTACTCGTGCCAGCCAGCGGCCGCTATCATAGAGGCGTTATCTGTACAGTATTTCAAAGGAGGAAAATGAAAAACAAGATTGTTTTTCAAAGAAGCCTCTTCGGTCTTCTTTCTGACCGCAGAATTGGCCGCAACTCCTCCTGCCACGATGACGTCTTTAACGTGGTACTCAAGCGCCGCTTCAACAACTTTATCAACGAGAATAGAGGCTACGGTCTCTTGAAATGAGGAGGCCACATCTTCCAATTTGAAATCTTTGTTGTCTCTCAGAAAATAAAGTACGTGTGTTTTTAAGCCACTGAAACTGAAATCGTATTTGCCTTCAGTCTTCGGCTTTGTAAAGTTGTAAGAAGGTTTTCCTCCTTTGGCTGCCTTGTCTATTTGAGGTCCTCCAGGATATGGAAGTCCCAACATTCTTGCAACCTTGTCGAAGGCCTCTCCCGCAGCGTCGTCTATCGATTTTCCTATTATTTCAAAATCATTCAAAGATCTCATGTAGACTATCTCTGTATGGGCGCCCGAGATCATCAAGACCATGCAAGGAAATTCTATATTTCTGTCGAAAAGAAAGACGGCGTTGAGATGACCTATCATGTGATTTACGCCTATAAGTGGAACCTTCAGAGCGTAAGAAAGACCCTTTGCGTATGACAAGCCAACAAGTAAAGGCCCTACTAAACCGGGACCGTAAGTTACGGCTACGGCCGAGATCTTTTTGGGATCTATTTTAGATTCGTCAAAGACCATTTTCGTGAGTATAGAGATCTTTTCGAGGTGATACCTTGAGGCGATCTCCGGTACGACTCCTCCGTAGAGGGCATGTATATTTATCTGAGAGGCGGTCTTTTCAGAAATGATTTTTTCTCCATTTTCGACTATCGCAACAGATGTTTCATCGCATGAACTTTCGATTCCAAGGATAAAAGCCATCAGGCAGTTTCCCTCATTTCGATGAGAGGTTCTTTACCCTCTCTTATAGATTCGGCCGTAACGATAACCTTTTTGACATTTTGAAGTCTTGGAATGTTGAACATTACCTCCATCATCACCTCATCTATAACGCTTTTAAGTCCCCTTGCACCCGTTCCACGCTTTCTCGCTATCGTCGCTATTTCTTTGAGAGCATCATTTTCAAATTCAAGGTCGACACCATCTAATTCCATGAGTTTTTTGTATTGTTTAACAACGGCATTCTTCGGATCTACAAGGATCCTCACAAGTTGTTCTTCGTTCAATTGATCGAGAGTGGATATTATCGGGAACCTTCCAACGAATTCTGGCATCATTCCGTATTTGACGAGATCATCCGGAGTTACCTGTTTAAGAAGTGAATTTATATCCTCATCACGTTTTGACTTTATGTTCGCCGCAAAACCGACCGTTGTCTGTTGAACTCTCGATCTTATTATCTCCTCAAGTCCATCGAAGGCTCCACCGATTATGAAAAGTATATTTGTCGTGTCTACCTTTATGAATTCCTGGTACGGGTGTTTCCTTCCTCCCTGAGGCGGCACATTTGCAATCGTACCCTCGACTATTTTTAGAAGTGCCTGCTGGACTCCTTCACCTGAAACATCACGTGTTATAGAAACGTTGGCAGATTTTCTTGCTATTTTATCGATCTCGTCTATGTAAATTATTCCATGCTGGGCCTTTTCTATATCGAAGTCGGCAACCTGTAAAAGTCTCAATATGACATTTTCGACGTCTTCTCCAACATATCCGGCCTCGGTAAGCGGCGTCGCGTCTGTTATCGCAAAAGGAACATCCAAAACTTTGGCAAGTACACGGGCAATAAGCGTTTTTCCAGATCCGGTCGGTCCTATGAGCATTATGTTCGATTTTTCTATCTCGACATCGTCAAATTTTTTGTTCATGAATACGCGTTTGTAGTGATTGTAAACGGCGACGCTTATCGCTTTTTTTGCTCGCTCCTGACCTATCACGTATTTATCGAGTTCTTCTTTTATTTCAACGGGACTTGGGAGTTTTCTATTCGTATTTTTTTGTGTTTCAGATTGATGATCGTGGAGAATATCGTGAAACAACTCGATACATTCATCGCAAATGTAAACATCGTTGGGCCCGGCTATAAGCCTGTTTACTTCCGAGGCCCCTCTACCACAAAAAGAACAGAATTTCTCATTCTTCACTTTGAATCTCCTTCTATCTCTCTTTTAGACGCTATTATCTTATCGACCAAACCGTATTCGAGCGCTTCTTTGGCATTCATAAAGAAATCCCTATCCGTATCTTTTTCTATCTTTTCGAGAGGCTGCCCTGTGTGTTTCGCAAGAATGTTGTTCAACTCGTCTCTTATTCTCATTATCTCTCTTGCGCGTATCTCTATATCTTTGGCCTGACCTTCGGCTCCTCCGAGCGGCTGGTGAATCATAACTGTCGCATGCGGAAGGGCATATCTCTTTCCCTTCGTTCCAGCGGCAAGAAGGACTGCAGCCATTGAGGCAGCCGACCCTATCGCTGTCGTCACAACATCGCATTTTAGAAATTGCATCGTGTCGTAAATCGCAAGACCAGCCGTAACGGATCCACCGGGAGAATTTATGTACATGTATATGTCTTTGTCGGGATCCTCGGCCTCGAGAAAGAGTAATTGTGCAACCACAAGGCTCGATGTCATATCATCGATGGCACCCTCGAGAAAGACTATTCTATCCTTTAAAAGCCTCGAGTATATATCGTATGCACGTTCAGTCCTTCCCGTTGTTTCTATGACTATTGGAATCGTTTGATCGCCTATTTTCAATTTGATCCCTCACTTTCATTCTCATCCTCTTCGATCTCTCCTTGAGAATCTTTGCCTACCTCTTCTTCTTTGACAACTGCATTTTTGAGCAATTCTCTTGCGACTTTGTCAGACATAAGATTGCGTTTAATCGATTGGTAAAGATCAGAATCCTTCTTCAACATCACCTTTAGCCTTTCATCGCTTATCTTTGATTTTTCGTAAGTTTCTCTCGCTTCCTCGAAGATCTCCTCATCTGAGACATCGAGAGACTTTTCCTTGGCAATGGATTTTATGGCTCCCTCCAATTTCATGTAATTTATTACTTCCTCTCTTATCGAATCCTTGAAGGCCTTTTCGTCTCCGTTGAATTTCTCCTTTAACTCTTTATCGTAGGTTTTTTCTTCTTTCTTCTTGTCTACAACGTAATCCACAAAGTAATCTATGGTCGAATCAAGAACGTCTAACTTCGTCTTTTTGACCAATTCGTTCAGTACCACATCTATTTTTAAAGATTCGGTAAATCCATTCATGACTTTGTCTATTTGGGATCTTAGATTGTTTTTGAGGTCTTCAAGTGTTTCGTATTTGTCATCGACCATTTTGGCGAAGTTGTCATCGATTTCTGGCAACTTGACAGAATAAACCTTTAAGATTTTGACATGTAAATGTGTGACATTCCCGCTATTTTCGGCTGTTGTTGAAAAATCGAATTCATCTCCGGCCTTTTTCCCGACAAGGTGTGAAAAGATATTTCCCTCTTCTGGTTTTGCAACCTTAAGTTCAAGTTCTTTTTTTTCTGGATCCTTTCCTGTTAGGTCTTGGTACTCTATTTCTACCTGATCTCCTATCTCTATATTTCCATCTTTTGGAATGAGAATTGCTTTTTCCTTTCTCAAGTCTTCGATGGAATCGTTGATCATTTTTTCGCTGTCATTGTGCAATTTTGGAATCGTTATCTCGATCTTGTCCATCGATTCGATCTCGACCTTTGGAAATAAATGGATCTCGAAGGTCACCTCCGCATTTCCTCCAAGTTCAACAGACTTCAAGCGCGGAGGAAGTATCACATCATCTCCTTGAGGCGTTTTGAGATACTCTTCTATGATCACGTCATATGCCTCGTCGGCGACTTTTTCTTTTATCATTTCATTTATCTTATCCATTCCTATTATGGAATTTATAAGGTTTCTCGGTGCCATACCGGGTCTAAAACCTTTGATCTTTATATCCTTTGAAATCTCATCGTAGACTTCATCTCTTGCATCTTCTATGACCTCGTGTGGCATAGAAACCTTTAAAATTTTGACATTCTTATTTTCTTCCACAACTTCTAACATAAAATTCTCTCCTTTTCACAATATGTAAGAACTTAAATCTTCGTCTGTAGCAATGTGACCAACCTTGCTTATGACATACTCTTTATCGATCCTGATAGGACTTTCAACCTTCGGAGCGTTAAATGAGATATCCTCCATCACCTTTTCCATGACCGTGTAAAGCCTTCTGGCCCCGATATTCTCCTGTCTCGTGTTGACTTCGTAGGCTATTCTCGCTATTTCTGATATCCCATCCGGTGTGAAAATAACCTCTACATTTTCCGTTTCCAAAAGTGCTTTATATTGATGAATTAAAGAGTTCTTTGGCTCAACGAGTATCCTTTCGAAATCATTTTGAGTGAGTGCCTCGAGTTCGACCCTTATGGGGAACCTTCCCTGAATTTCAGGGATAAGATCTGAAGGCTTTGACATGTGAAATGCGCCTGCCGCTATGAAAAGTATGTAATCGGTTTTGACAGGACCGTACTTGGTAGAAATCGTCGTTCCCTCGACTATAGGAAGAAGATCCCTTTGAACACCTTCTCTCGATACGTCCGGTCCAGATCTCGAATTGGATCCAACTATTTTATCAAATTCGTCCAAAAAGACGATGCCTTTATATTGCGCTCTTTCGAGTGCTTCTTGGATCATGCGATCTTTGTCTATCAACTTTTCCGATTCAACCGGAAGCAAAATTCTTCTTGCATCCTTTATTTTAACACGTTTCTTTTTCATCTTCTTTGGTATCATTCCTCCGAACATGTCCTGAAGATCTATTCCAAGGTCTTCCGGACTCATACCACCTATCATCGGCATAACCGGCGTTGTATCTTCAACCTCTATCTCTATCTCTAAATCTTCTATTTCTCCACTTCTCAACTTTTGTCTCATCTCTTCGCGCTTAGAAAGAGCGGCTCTGTGAACTTCTGGAGATACCTGAGGCTGGGCACTTTGGAAAAATGACATAAATCCACTCATCGCAGGTCTTTTTACGCTTTCAGGAACTAAAGCATCCAAGATCCTTTCCTCTACTGCCTGCTTTGCTCCTTCTTCAACAGTCACGGCCATTTCAGATTTAACCCTGTTTATGCTTTCCTCAACGAGATCTCTTATTATCGAGTCAACAGATTTACCGACGTAGCCAACCTCGGTGTATCTTGTAACCTCTACCTTTATAAATGGTGCTCCAGAAAGTTGGGCAAGTCTCCTTGCGATTTCTGTTTTTCCAACTCCGGTAGGCCCGGCCATAAGTATGTTTTTGGGAAGCACGTCTCTTTGCATGTCTTCGGGAAGTTTCATCCTTCTTATTCTATTTCTCAAAGCAATGGATACTGCCTTTTTCGCCTCTTTCTGGCCTATTATGTATTTGTCGAGTTCTTCGACGATTTCCTTTGGAGTTAACTCATCTATGTTCATCAAATTCCTCCTTACAACTCTTCAACTGTTATGTTCGAGTTTGTGTAAATACATATCTCACTTGCTATTTCCATCGCCTTGATCGCTATATCGTGGGCGCTCATATCTGTATTCCTGTAAAGCGCGCGAGCGGCAGCAAGTGCGTAATTCCCTCCAGATCCTATTGCCATTATAGGCTCATCTGGCTGGATTACCTCTCCACTTCCGGAAAGCAAAAATATATTCTGCGTATCGGCAACTATCAAAAGCGCCTCAAGCCTTCTTAGTGCTCTGTCCATTCTCCAATCTTTTGCAAGTTCTATGGCCGCCTTTGAAAGCACACCATTGGACTCTCTCAACTTGACTTCAAATCTTTCGAAAAGTGTGAAAGCATCCGCAACTGATCCTGCAAAGCCCGCTATTATCTTTCCATCTCCAAGTCTTCTAACTTTTTTGGCCGTTGCCTTCATTATTGTATCACCGGTTGTAACCTGGCCGTCTCCAGCCATCACCGTTTTTCCATCTCTTCTTACGACTAAAACGGTCGTCGAATGAAATTCCACTTCGATTACCTCCTCAGTGCAGAGTCCAACAATTCAACTACAACATCTTCCATCTCGAGTCCAAATGCCCGAGCCGAGGCTGGAAGATCGCTTGTTGGAGTCATGCCAGGTATTGCGTTGACCTCTAAAAAATAAAATTCACCATCTAAAATTATACCATCTATTCTGGCAAATCCCTTGCAGTTAACTTCTTTATAAACCTTCAACGCCGCTTTTTCGATTTCATTTCTTTCCCAAAAATTCAATGGAGCCGGAGTTATTAACTTGGATCCATCGGGAGAATATTTCGACTCGTAGTCGTAAAATGTGCCCTTTGGAATTATCTCCAAAATGGGTAAGACAGTCGGATTTCCATCTATGTCGAGAATCGATACTGTTATCTCTCTTCCGTCTATGTAATCTTCGTAAAATCCATCTTCAGATCTCCCTATCTCAGACTCTGAAAAAATGATCCTCACGCCTATGCTCGAGCCTCCAAACCTTGGCTTGAAAACACATGGAAATGAAATTGGCCCGTAGGACCAATTTGGTGTTTTGATCTTCAATTTTTGGAAGTATTCTTTTGTTCGGATTTTATCGATCGTTATCTCGCAACTTTTTGAATCAGATCCAGTGTACGGTATATCCCGTTCCTCAAAGAATCTTTGTACGCTTCCATCCTCTCCGGGAGATCCATGAAGCATTATAAAACACATCGACTTTACAGATTCGAGTTCTTTAAAATCTCCATTCCATACCATTAATTCCGAGTTTATTTCAAGATTTCTAAGTGCATTTAGCACATTTTTTCCGCTCGATATGGAGACCTCTCTTTCCGGAGATGTGCCTCCGCAAAGCACTACAACTTTTGGAATTTTTCCCTTAACTTTTTCTCGACTACTGGTGGAACCCATTCTTTTAATTCTCCTCCAAATTGTGCTATTTCTTTTACCATCGAAGAGGAAAGGAAAAGATACTTTATGTCCGTCATGAAGTAAATCATTTCGAGAGAGGGACACATTTCCCTGTTTGCGAGAGCCATTTCGAATTCATATTCAAAATCTCCAACGGCCCTTAATCCTCTTATCGCTATTTTGACGTTATTTTGTTCTACGTATTGGACAAGCAAGCCCTCGTGAATGTCCACATTTACGTTCATACCTTTTAACGATTCCTTTATCATGTAAAGCCTTTCTTCGACGGAAAAAAGAGGTTTTTTTCTTAAGTTGTTCATAAGTACAACTGTGAAATCGTCGAAAACTTTTGATGCCCTTTTTATTATGTCTATGTGCCCATAAGTTATTGGATCAAAAGATCCCGGATAGATAGCTCTCACTTTGTGCACCTCACCTGAAATATTTTTCTGTCTTCGATCCTTACGCAGGTTAAATATCCTCCATAGACACATCCCGTGTCAATACCTATCTTATCATTTTTTATCAAAGGTTTTGGCATGGGAGTGTGTCCGAATACAATCGTGTATCCTTCCAGTGGATTTTCTGAATATATGAATTCATCTCTTATCCATAGAAGATCTTCCTCTTTTTGATCTTCCAGTTTTACGTTTGGTTTTATCCCTGCGTGAACGAAGAGATATTTGTCCTTCACGTAAAAAGGTTTTGTGTTTTGGAAGAATTCGATGTGTGATTTCGGGATTTTATCTATGTCTCCGTAACTTTCGAGCGTTTTTCTTGCTCCATTGTATTCCCACAATTCCCAGTCTTTTGGATCTCTCGTTTCGTAAAATTTCGTTATCATCCATTCATGATTTCCCTTTATGAAGATTGAGTTTTTGTGTATAGACGAAAACCTTAGAAAGAATTCAACAACTCCTTTTGAATTTGTTCCTCTGTCTATGTAATCTCCAAGAAAGATTACCGTGTCCTGTGTTGACGGATTTACCTTTTCTATCAGTCTTTCGAGCGGATCTAAGCATCCATGTATGTCTCCTATCGCGTATATCAATTTTATCACCTTGCCTTTCTATAATAATAATATATTTTAAGATCTTTTCTTATTAGTATGCGTTGTTGAAATTGTTGAAAACTCATCTCAGGCCTTATCATTACTGAAAATTTTGACTGTTGAAAACTTTGTTGAAAACTTGTTGAAAAGTATTTTGGGGATAAATTGTTGAAAACTACAAATTCACGTCAAAGGTAAAAATCATCTTTAAGCCTCATGGTTATGGGAAAAAATGACATTTAAATCTCAAAAAGTTTTCAACAACGATTTTTTTCATATTTTACCGACAAATTTTGAGTTTTCAACAATTTGGTTTTTCGATTGTTGAAAACTTTTGTTGAAACTGTTGAAAACTCATTTAAAGCCTTACCATTACTGAAAATTTTGACTGTTGAAAAGTCATAATGATATGATATAAGGAGATTTTAAAAGATAAACCATAATATATTTGAATAATTACCTTTAAACGTGTATAATTAACTGTAATCGTCTTAAATGAATCTTTGAATAGAACTTCAAGTGCGATAACATAATTAGCAGAGAGAGTATAAGAGTGCTAATTTGGAAGGAGGTCTTCTTGAAAATGAGTGCAAAGATGAGAGTTAAACCACTCGGAGAAAGGCTCTTGATAAAGCCGATAAAGGAAGAGCCAAAATCTGCGGGAGGAATTGTGCTTCCTGAAAACGCAAAGGAAAAACCACAAAGGGCCGAAGTCATCGAGATCGGAACGGGCGATGATATCAGCGTAAAGGTGGGAGATATTGTCATTTTTGCAAAGTATTCCGGAAATGAGATCAAAATCGATGACGAGGACTACATACTTATCGACTGGAATGACGTTCTCGCAAAGATTGAAAAATGAAGGAGGTAATTGAACAATGCCAAAGTTACTCAAATTCGATCAAGACGCAAGACAATCTATACTTACAGGTGTCCAAAAACTTGCGAGTGCCGTTAAAATAACTCTTGGTCCTAAGGGAAGAAATGTTGTTATTGAAAAAAGTTTTGGTTCTCCAACGGTTTCAAGTGATGGAGTTTCTATTGCCAAGGAGATAGATCTCGAAGATAAATTTGAAAATCTCGGTGCCCAACTTGTAAAAGAGGTTGCAACGAAGACCAACGATGCCGCCGGTGATGGAACAACAACTGCGACCGTTTTGGCCGAGGCAATGATAAAGGAAGGTATAAAGAACATAACTGCGGGCACCAATCCAATGATAATGAGGGTTGGTATGCAGGAAGCAACCGAGAAAGCGGTTGAGGAGATAAAGAAACTTAGCAAAAAGTTAAATGGCAGAACGGATATCGCTCACGTTGCGGCGATAAGTGCCAACAACGAAGAGATCGGAGAACTCATAGCCGAGGCAATGGACAAGGTTGGTCAGGATGGAGTCATAACCGTTGAAGATTCTAAAACTATGGAAACGCACGTCGAGTTCACCGAAGGTATGCAATTCGATCGTGGATACATCTCTCCATACTTTGTAACAGATGCTGAAAAGATGGAAGCCAACCTTTCAGATGCGTTTATTTTGATAACCGACAAAAAAATAAGCGCTGTAAAGCCAATGATACCGATTCTCGAAAAGATTGCCCAGACAGGTAAACCACTGCTCATAATAGCCGAAGACGTTGAAGGTGAGGCCCTTACCACATTAGTGCTTAACAAATTGAAGGGTACACTCAACGTTGTGGCCGTCAAGGCTCCCGGATTTGGAGACAGAAGAAAGGCAATGTTACAGGATATCGCCATATTGACGGGCGGTACAGTTATAAGTGAGGAAATAGGCCTTGACTTTGACAACGTAACTCTCGATATGCTTGGCCGTGCAAAGAGCATAAAGGTAAGAAAAGATGACACTCTCATCGTTGATGGAGCCGGAAAAGAAAAGGATATAAAGGATAGAATAGCCCAGATAAAGGCCCAGATCGAGATCACAACGAGCGAATACGAAAAAGAAACGTTACAGGAAAGAATGGCAAAATTGTCTGGCGGGGTCGCCGTCATAAAAGTTGGTGCCGCTACAGAAACGGAACTCAAAGAGAAAAAGCAAAGAATCGAAGACGCTCTAAGCGCTACGAAATCTGCCGTTGAGGAAGGTATAGTCGCTGGTGGTGGAGTAACGCTTTTGAGAGTTTCTGAGGAACTCAAAAAGTTCGAAGAGAAACTCGAGGGTGAAAAGAAGATCGGTGCCATGATAGTCAGAAAAGCGCTTAGCGAGCCTATAAAGATAATTTGCCAGAACGCGGGTGTCGATGGGGCCGTTGTTGTAAATCAGGTACTTTCCAATCCAAGCAAATCTTATGGATACGATGCACTTAAAGGGAAATACGTTGATATGTTCGAGGCCGGTATAATAGACCCGGCAAAGGTTACAAGAAGCGCCCTTCAGAATGCGTCTTCTATCTCTTCCATGCTGCTTACAACTGAAGTTGCCATAGTTGAAAAGCCGGAAGAGAAAAAAGAAATGCCTCCTATGCCTCCTGAATATTGATCTAAAGCGGGCGAAAGCCCGCTTTTTTGCCAATTCACTGATGGAGGTTTTTATGATAAAGTATGGACTTTCTGGACTTGGCGGAATAGCGAGAATACATCTTATGGCCATAAAAAATATGAAACTTGCCGGATCAGATGTTGATGTTGAACTCGAGGACCTGTACTCAACCTCTCCATTACACAGAAAAGAAGGCGCTGACCTTGGATTTAAGCATGTCACCGATCGATTCGAATCGATTTTTAATCATGTAGACGTTGTTGATATCTGCACTCCGAATTTTCTTCATAAAGATCAAATAGTTAAATCTTTAGAGGCGCAAAAAGATGTCTACTGCGAAAAGCCTCTCGCGATGAACTCAAATGAAACCTCAGAGATCGTTAAGGTGCTTTCGTCCCATCGGGTGAAAAATCAGATCGCCTTCATGCTTAGATTCATTCCAGCCGTTGCCATGGCGCGATCGATCGTAAAACAAGGAATGATCGGGAAGGTATATGCCTTTCGGGGTGAATTTTTCCATTCGAGTTATCTCGACAGATCAAAACCCATGTCATGGAGACTTGAAAAAAGTAAAAGTGGTGGTGGATCGCTCGTCGATCTTGGATCCCATATAATAGATCTTACCCTTTTCTTGCTCGGTGATTTCGAGGAGGTTCATTCATCTTTCAAGACGATAATTGAAAAAAGAAAGAATGGATTTGAGGAAAAGACGGTCGATGTTGATGACTGGGCCCTTCTATACGTCAAATTAAAGTCCGGACCTTCTGGAACCTTGGAAGCATCGCGCCTTGCTGCTGGAAAGGAAGGCATGAGATTTGAGATATACGCGTCAAATGGAACGCTTTTCATAGACACAAATGATCCTTACAGGGCAAAGGTCTTCGACGAATATTCGAGGATGATTTATCCTTCAAAAGAGGATCTTACGGATGATTTTTACAGGTTCGTAGATCAAAATTATCCTTCTCCCAAACTTTCCTCTGGCTTTATGGTGGATGCCCATATGACTTCTCTCATAGCCTTTTTCAAATCTTTAAAGGAGAATGTAATGGTTCCAACCTTTGAAGATGGTCATAAGGTTCAGGTTATAATGGATAAGGTTTATTCATCTGACAAGTCTTTCAAAGGCTGACTTCAAAGATGATTTAATCGCATCGACCTGTTTTTTGTCCCACGTTTGTGGAGAAGATCTCAAAAATGTTGTTTTGTCATCTCTGTTGTCGAAATTGGCGACAGGAAGATGAAATTTTTTATTGCCCTTCAAAACGGTAACGGTGCCTTGCTTTTCGGAATTTTCTTCGAGCCATATCATATCGTCCGTTCCATATTCTTTGATCATAACCTCTTCTGGCACACCGTGATGGAGAATGGAACCGGGATCATTTGGATTCGATCTTTGAAGGTTTTTTCTTCTTGATTCTTCCGGGCTTACCCAGACGTAGAGTATAACCGATCTTTGAAGTATCTCTTCGCTTAAATAAGGAAGGGAATGTCGATATCCAAAGGGAAAGTCAAGGGGTAATTTTGAATTTGCCGATCCTCCCCTTGAAAATTCGATTATTGTTGTCCCCTTTTTGCCATAGTTTGAGTATTTGTCGTCCAAAAGTTTTTGCGATTCTTTTTCTATGGCATTTTCTACAACTTTAAGAACTTTATCCGGTAGATTTGAAAGTCTTGGAGAGATCCCTGCAATTTTGGCGCTATCTTCTATTCTCTGAATTACGAATTCGGCAGATCGCGGTAATTCTCTCTTTTTGACAAGATCTTTGTAATCTTCATTTATCAAATTGGTAAGAGTAAGCCAATCTCTCGGATCTTTGAATGGTTTAAGATCTGATTCGTAGAATATCCTTTTTTCTCCCATTCTTTCAAGTTCTTCGTCTATACGTCTCATCAAAAAAACGTATGGGAAGTCATCTATGTCCAATGTGTTTCCAATGTGAAACAATTCTGCCCTTTCTTTTTCACTCATAACGGACATGAGCCTTCTTATTTCGGATTTTCCCGACGCCGGCAGCCCAAGCAAAAGAATAACATCGATCATGATCTCACCCTTTCTCACGAAAATTTTAACTTAAAAGCCAATTATCTTACTTTTGACCCGTCTTGATCAAGGCATCCTGCCCTTCGCCTTATGATCGACTTTTAAAATAATTGTACACGAAATTTGTGTCATTTCATGTTAAGATCGATCTTTTTTCATTCAAGAGCCACTTTTCAGTCGGTAGATAGAAATGTAAAGCGATTTATTTTTCAAAGATAAAGTCAGTTGTAGTCAAATCCCAAAACAACGGATATTTTGGATGTAACTTTTAAAGGGTAAACTATATGTGAATCATACTCAAGGAGGGATTTTATGTTAACCGATATCATTGAAAAATTTTCCAAAATTCGTCCTACAGAAAATGCTGAGAATATTTTGAGGGAGAGGTATTTTTGGAAAGATCAGAATGGTAATTTTATAGAAAATGACTGGTCGGACGTATCTCGAAGGGTCGCCCGCGTGATCGCATCTGCAGAGTACCTTTATTCAAAAGATCTGGATAAAATAGAATTCTGGGAGGATCAATTTTACTCCATTTTAAATGCAAGAATTTTCATTCCCAATAGCCCGACTCTTTTCAATGCCGGAAGCGGCGTTGATAACGAATTGATAAGAAAGCCTCTCGAGGAGATGACACTTGAGGATTACGAAAAGGTATACAAATCGAGGAACCATCTTCACATGTTAAGCGCTTGTTTCGTCGTCCCGGTCGAGGATAGCATAGAAGGCATCTTCGATGCGGTCAAAAATTATGCCCTGATAACAAAGGTAGGAGGAGGAGTTGGATCTAATTTTTCTTCTCTAAGGCCAAAGGGATCATTTGTCGCCGGCACCTCTGGCAGGGCATCCGGCCCGGTTAGTTTTATGCATGTTTTCAACTCGGCCATAGCCGTAGTTGAGCAGGGATACAAAAGAAGAGGGGCCTTGATGGGCATACTCGATATAGATCATCCAGACATTGAAGAATTCATAGAGGCAAAAAGAGATAACACCGGTGAATCGATTCTTAAGTTTTTCAACATTTCCGTTGGAATAAAGGACAAAGAAAAGATTTTGAAATCTTACGAAGAAGATGGAGAAATTGAACTTTATCATCCGAAATCCGGAGTAGTAAGGAAAGTAAAGATACGAGAATTGCTCAGAAAAATAGCGGAAAATGCTTGGAAAAGTGGAGATCCCGGTCTTGCAATATTAAGCGAGATGAACAAGTACAATCCGCTTTATCCACACAGAATTATAGAGTCTACGAATCCGTGCGGAGAGATAGGACTTCCCCCTTACGAGGCATGCAATCTTGGATCAATAGATGTTGCAAAATTCTATTTTGGTAACTCATTTGACAGGGCATCATTTGATCAGATCGCAAAGATAGCCATAAGATTTTTGGACGATGTCATAGATGTAAATGTCTTTCCGCTTGAAGAGATAGATAGGGCCGTTAGAGAATCAAGAAGGCTTGGCCTTGGCATAATGGGATTTGCAGATCTGCTTTACATGATGAATATACCTTACGATTCGGAAGAAGCCTTCAAATTTGCTTCCAACCTTATGGCAGAACTCGCGCTCGAGTCCCATAGGGCATCTTACGAACTCGGAAAGGAGAAGGGTAATTTTCCACTCTACGAAAAGAGCAAGTATGCTCAGGAGGGTGGTTTTATACCATTTGCGATGGGAAGTTCTGACCTTGACATTGAATTAAGAAAAGAATTCGTAGAACTCTCAAAATTTCACAGAAATGTCGCAGTTATGACGGTCGCACCGACTGGATCCATATCGAATATAGCCGATACTTCTTCTGGACTCGAACCGAATTTCTTACTCGCATATACCCGTTACATGAACAAAAGTGATGGTACAAAGGAACCTCTCGT
>NZ_AP019552.1 GCF_009936215.1 Athalassotoga saccharophila
ATGAAATCTATAGACTTTAGAGATAATAAGATGCTTGTTTTGCATAATTCTGTAATCGAAGCAAGGTACAACATGAATTTAGATGAAATTAAGTTATTTATAGCCCTAATATCTTTGATCAAAAAGGATGATACGGAATTAAAAGAATATCAAATTGAATCGGAAAAGTTAAATAATATTTTTAATATTTCGAACAAAGATGGAATTTATGAAGTTACAAAAAGAGTAGCTGATGGGCTGATGAAGAGAATCATTTTTATAGAAGACAAAGGGAAAAAATATTGGGCTAAGTACTCAATTTTTTCAAAGATGGAATATAAAGATGGTGTTTTGCATGTCAAATTTAATTCTGAAATTTCCCCTTATTTACTTAAATTGCGTGATAATTTTACCCGCTTTAAATTAGCTGAATTTAAACCATTTACGTCAAAATATTCGATAAGAATATATGAATTATTGAAACAATACAAGAAAATAGGTGAAAGGACCTTTGACATAGAGGATTTAAAACTACGCCTTGGCATTGAGCAAGGAGAATTAAAAAAAGTTATAGATTTCAAAAGATTTGTTGTAAACATCGCCCAGCGTGAACTTGAAAATACTCCTCTGGCCTTTGATTACCAGATGATAAAATCCGGCAAGAAATTCACCAAAATCAAATTCATCCTCAAGAACAAATTCAAAGACACCCCAGAGATAGATTATAATGATATCGAAAAAGTGCTTCAGAGTCCTGACAAAATAGGTGACATATCAGAAGAAGATCTTGAAGAAATTTATGCCCTTATCCCGCCAGATCAGATGACCGATTCTGTTAAACAGATGATAACCGAATATTATCTTTCCACAGGCCCTGAATACGTAAAGAACGCTATAGAATATGTTAACAACCAAAAGCCAAAGAATTATGTCGCCTACCTAAAGAGCACGCTCGAAAACCATTATGCAGATGTGCTTGAAAGAGAAAGAGAACTCGAGGAACAAAGAAAGGCAGAAGAGGAAAAAAGAGAGCGTATCATGCTTTTGAAAGGTAAGATAAATGAATTAATCAAGCAAAGAGATATAGCCATAGAGAAACAGGCAAGATCTGTCTTTGAATCTCTTCCTGACAATGTCAAAGAGCAGGTTATAAGACTTGCAAAGGCTACGATTCTCGAAGAGAATCCAAAAGAGGATGTCAACAGCACTGACCACATTTTCAAAGTAAAACTCGAGATTTACACACTTGATACCGTCAAGACTCTGTACTCAGATAAGTTCAAAGAAATATACGATACCTACAACACGCAAATTGCTTCCATCGAGGAAGAAATAAAATCTCTGTGATATGAAGAAAAGAGAATGGATATCCTCTGATGGGACAATAAACGTAAATGATCCTTTTGGAATGGCTTTTCTGTACGATCTGTATGTGTGCGAGAATGGGAAAAATCTCAGTCAAGCACGGTACATAAACATCTACACAAGGGGATCAAAATACTACGGACGCATACTTGAGGTTGTCGATGATGTGGATCTCTTCCACGATAGATATCCGGATCCGTCAAAAACATTTTTCGAATATGTAAGATCAAGGACGCCGGATATAACGCTTTCATATTTTCTCCAGTTATTTGGCCTTAGGCCTGATGATAGGCTTAAGACTGTCCTAAGGCTTGTGCCTTTTTCTCCAAATAATAGCAGTGTTTCTCCGACAGATGAACAGCAGGCAATAATAGAACATTTTGGGGACACAAAGGATCTGTTAATCCAGGCCTTTGCAGGGAGCGGGAAAACATCTACACTCGAGATGCTTGCGAGGGCCTATCCGGAGAGGCATTTCATATACCTTGTCTTTAATCATTCGACTGCGGAATCTGCCCGCAAAAGATTTCCGGAGAATGTAGATGTAAGGACAGTTCATTCCTTTGCACTGGGATACATGTCACAGTATGATAATCCTGTCGGAACGTACAAAATACCTGTCTTTGCCGATATCCTTGGGATAGACTACGATTATGCCGAAGTTGCCAGATACATACTGGATGAATTTTGCTACAGCGACAGGATGGAATTCGAAGAAATGGATAAAGATACAGTCAAAGAGGATATGGAAGTTTCATGGCTTATAGACAGTGGAATTGTGGATCTTGATAAAGCATTCAGATATGCGAAGGAATTCTACACAAAAATGGAAGATGGGAAGATACCACCAACCCACAGTTTCTACCTCAAAGAATTTCAGCGTCTCGGAATAGCCGAAAAGGCAAGATATGATGCGGTCCTTCTGGATGAATCCCAGGACAGCAATCCTATAACTTATGATATCGTAAGCAAAATAAATGGCCAGAAAGTTATCATAGGGGATAGGCACCAGAAGATATACGGCTTTAGGAATACCGTAGACATATCGGAAAGATTTTTGAAGACATCCGAAGAAATGCCCCTTACGAAATCATTCAGATTTCACGAAGGGATAGCAGAAATTGCAAACAAATTGCTTTCGAGCCTGAAGGGTGAAAAGAGGGAAATTCGCGGAGTATCTCCACATACGAAGATAAAAACGCGCGCTTTCATAACAAGGACGAATGCAAAAATAATCGAACTTATAGAGAGTATGATAGGGATGAATGAATGGAAAACAATCCGTGATCCGCAGGATCTGTTTAAACTTCCAATGTCGATTACGAAGATATTCACAAACAAAAGCATAGACTACGAAGTACCTCCAGATTTAATCTTTTTGTCCAGATTCAAAGACATAGATGACCTGCAAAATTATGCAAGGAAGATGGAAGACATAGAATTACTTTCGGCAATAGGGATTGCTGTCAGGAAATCTGAATGCATAGAAAAATGCTTTGAGATTGCGATGAAACATTTCTTAGAAGATGCAGATGTCTACTTTACGACAGCCCACACATCCAAAGGACTTGAATGGGATGAGGTCTACCTTACAGATGATTATCCCGACATAATATCGTCTATAAAGAAAGAAGCACAAAGCGTTGAGAAGTTCATAGAAATGCAGAAAATGCAAAACAGGCGTATCCAAAAAATAGTCGAGGAGATAAATCTCATCTATGTAGCCATAACCCGTGCAAGAGAAAATGTAGACCTTTCGGCAGTCAAAATAAACTCGATCCTGAAACAATAACCCGCCATACGCTCCTATAAGCCCAAAAACGGGGGGTAAATTAGTTTGGGGTAGGGAGGAACTCTCTCCCTCTCCAAAACCTCTCTAAACGCATTTTAGGGCCCTTTACGGGGATGTTTTTCTCCCATCTAAAAGATTGTCGATCCCCGGACAACCGGTACGGTCATACCGGTACGGTCAAACCAGTGCGGTCATACCGATACGGTCACGGCGCTGTCACAAATTGACTTTAAGACCTTTTCCCGCTCTAAACTTTGGAACCTTCTTTGCCTTTATCTTCATGGTCTTTCCGGTTCTCGGATTCCTTCCCATCCTCTCGGCCCTTTCGTACGATAGAAATGTACCAAAGCCTGTCAGAGATACTGCCTCTCCATTGCCAACGGTTTTCTCTATTGTCCTTGTTAACGCATCGATGATTTCGGCCACATCTTTTTTTGTCATGCCTGTGTATTTGGAAACTTCATCGACAAGTTCCTTTTTGTTCATGGTATCCTCTCCTTTGACTTAGTTTAGATGAATATACCATCGCTGGAGTATAATGTCAATAAAACACACCTGCAGGAGGGAGTTCATTGCAAAACAATTCATTTCAAGACAGAATACTTGGGATACTGAAAGACAGAAAGATTGGGGTCAGGGTGTACCTTGTCAACGGAGTTCATGTGGATGAGATTGTGAAGGCCTTTGACCAGTATGCCGTACTTATCGATGACGGTAAACAACAAAGCATCATCTACAAGCATGCAATAAGCACTATAACGCCTTCCACTCCATTGCCGGCATCACCGGATTCAATACAACCTGATACGGACAAGGCGTAAAGCCATATTGGACCGATACGATTGGTCCAATACGAATGGCATAATTTATTTGCAGCATAAATTCAAAGCGGCTTATGACCATGCCACATAGATTTACGAGTTACCTGTAGACAAATTCTCCTGAATCAATTAGGAACCAAACAATCAATACAGTTTACCTTAATTATGCACTGTGGATCAAGATTTATTTGGTAAGATAAAATTGATCCGTGCCGCCCACAGAAATTGATCCACCATCTTGACATTTCCTTTCTAAGGTATTATGATTTAATCAGTGTTAGACTAAAAGATATATGAAAAAGAAAACGAACATATGCTCAAAACGTAAGGAATGTAAGGTTTTGTAAGGATTTTGTAAGGCCAAAAAATGCAGATGGCGCAAGGGTTTTTGAAGGATTTTTGACATGGCCTTACAGCCTTACCAGCAAAATACATTCCTATAGGGCTTATAGAAAATGAAAAATAGCGGTAAGGATGTAAGGATATATATATAAATATCAAAAAATATATATATAATAAGGGTTTCCGTGCCTTACACATTCCTTACAAAATCCTTACACCCTTACATTATGGATATATGCTCATTTCTATACAGGGTATAAGAGGAGATAAAAAAGGAGATTTCTTAATCTCAATCTGTGCATTTCCTTTTAAGAACTCATAGGCATTGCATATCTGGCGGAATCCCAACTTGAATAAAGCCAAGTAATACATTCTCATTTCTCAGCAAAACCTCTTAATCCTATTTGGTTTCTGGAATTGAGAAAGAATTGAGATACCATCCATACCGTAAAGCATATCTGAACAACGTCTGCATGCATGATCATACTGTTTGCAAGATAGGTGTCCCAGGTCCGAATTCATTCCCGACGTAGTTGGAACATCTATATTTTCTCTTTGTAAGTAATGACCAAGTATAACGTATTTATCCATAGAAAGGTCTGTCGACATAATCTCAAGTGTATTGTTGTATTGTCGAAGACAGGTTTTACCTTTCTCGAGTATGCCGGTGCCCGATTCACGTTCCAAATCCAAAGTGTAAAGATTTATCTTAATCTTTTGAATTATTGTGTACAGGCTATACAGTTTGGCCGATAAATTAATTCTCAATCAATTCATACAGGTGTTTATCAATAAAATAACAAATCAACAATGCTAAAGCAAAAGATCAGGATCTTTCTATTATGTAGATGATGACTTTAATGAGTATCTTGCAAGTTATTTTAAGCATTTTGTTATTCTATTTTTTGCTATTTTATGTTATTTTGCGTTATTTTATTGAATCTTATTTAATCTTACGCTATTGTCAATGAATTTAGAAAGTACATGTTGTGTTTTACATGAATGTATCATGATAATCTGCGTCATGTGTATTTGGATAAAGAAGATCCAAGCATTTTATTGAAATACGAGTAAGGTGATGGAAATTAAAAGCATTCAGCCCGATAGAATTTTTTCCAATTGAGCTTGTCATGAAGCCTGCTGAAAGTCAGACACAATCTTATGTTAGAGTACTTTTATCTACGCTTTTCAATTCAATACAAATTAATTTATTTAGCAAGGTATTCAACAATTGCAATTCTATCCAATTTGAGAGCAAATACATCAATATATCTAACATCCACACAATTATAACGATGCAACTCTTGATTTATGCTTTCACTAAATTTGATGCTAATGGATATTTGACAAATGAATATCTGACATTTGAATACTTGTCCTCAAATACACGTAAACAATAAAACATATGCTGGATATCATGACAGATTTAAATGTGGCGTCGGGAAGACATTGACAGATCCCATAACTACATTATCATGATAATTCTTGTTTAACCTGCATTTTGAATACAGTGTAGATACATAAAGTACTCTAACATAAGGCCGTGCCTGACTTTCAGCAGGCTTCATACATATAATTAGTCCCATCAGAAAAGCATGTTATCAGGCTGAAGCTTTTAATTTCGATCATCTTACTCGTATTTTGATTGGAATGCTTGGATCTTCTTTATCCAAATACACATGACGCAGATTATCATGATACATTCATGTAAAACACAACATGTACTTTCTAAATTCATTGACAAATTTTCTAAATCTATTGACAATAGCATAAGATTGAATAAGATTCAATAAAATAACGCAAAATAACATAAAATAGCAAAAAATAGAATAACAAAATGCTTGATTCATAACTTACAATTGAATTCAAACATCAGAATTACATATTTCTGTTTATAAACTTTTGTTTGATTCAATTGTGTTGAGCCGAATAAGAATTAAAATTCTACTGAGATTTAGTGCTTTGAATAACCATGATTGAGCCTTTTTGAGATGCAGTGATTGTAGTAGCGAACAGCGCTTTTACGATCGGAGAACAGCTTTATGAAAGTTCTTCGGGTCTTTCCAATCCTTCCGTATTCGGAGACAACGGCACACACTCCATCCAAAAGTGTGTCGTAGACTGGATAAAGGATATAGAATCTTTTTATATTCCTGCTTTCGTCTATCTTTGTGAATGAAATTTTGTCCATTCTGTCGTAAATTAAGTTTTGTGTGAACGATAAAAGCCGGTTATTTTTGCGATTAATTCGTAGTTCTTTCTAAACTCAAAAATAGATACTTCTGTTTCCATGTGCATATCTCTATATTTTGGATTGGGTATTGTCAAAATAACTTTGCCACCAAATGCTTTGTAGGATCTGAAGATGTACTCTCTGTTTTCTGCGGTTTTTAACGGTGCACCTTCCTCTGATTCGTCCCGGAACATGTATTCATACCTCTGGTAAAAAATGCCGGTGCCCGAGTCTCCGTCACGCATCCTGCTGGAAAGCAAACATGCGACTATGTCTCCTTCCATATATTCCGGCTCGAGCAGGTCAAAATTTATTTCGATGACAAAATCGGCTTTAAAAGATGCCGGAAGAAAAAATCTGTTCGTCGTTTCTTTGATCTGATCCTCTATCGATATTTCATCCTTCAATTCATTCAAATACGGAACAATTTTTGTGTTCTCGACGATATTTTTCTCTATTTCTTCGAAGTCTTTCTCACTGGCGTACGGGATGTTTCTCAGTATTCTTCTTATGCCTTCCCATTCCGGAGACATTTTGGGATCGCCCGAGATACCGAGAATATAATCGACAGATACCCCAAATATTTCGGATATCCTGGCGGCAACCTCTATAGAAATGCCGCGACGGCCTCCCTCGACACCCGAAAGAGCAGAAGGCGTGATCCCTATTCTCTTTGCGAGATCCCTGCCACTCATTTTATGTTTTTTACGCAGAGTTCTTATTCTCTGTCCCATCAACTGTAAATCAATCATATCGAATGAAGTATATCATATTCATAAAATTAATTACAAGAATTCAGTTAAACATGAATACCATGAGAGTATATACTTGACATATTATGTACTAAAAGAGTATAATGTGCTATAAGAGAATATATATCAATTGCATATTATTGTATGACAATATATTGTGCAGCAATATCGGAGGTGATTTTATGAATCTGGATGATTTTGTCAGTTTGATCCCGTCCGAATCTGTTATGGCGAGGATCATAACCTTTAAAGGCCATCTTCCAGAAAAACTCGAACAGTTCCGGCAGAGCGTTATAAAATTCGTAGAGTCTATTCCAGCCGACAGAATGAATGATGTAAAGACATATCTCGGTTCCGGTGAGGCGCTAATAAACGGGAATCACTTAAACACGCCAAAGGTGATAAGTTACCTTCTTCCAATGTCTTCTTTTGACGGATATGGGATATTGAGAGATTTCAGCTATTACTCGCACCAGTTTACTTCCTATATGTCGAAGTTGAAGGCAGACATGGATGACGGTAACAAATCCCGGGCGCAGTCCGCTGCAGGTGCATCGGCTGTTGCCCTTAAAAGCAATAATGAGATCCAGACAGGATCTGACATTGTTAATGTTTCCGTGGTGACATCTATCCGGGACGATCAAAAGCAGCTCGTAGAAATCGATACCGTCAGGAAAGATGACTCTGCCGGGAATGCTGTTATTCAAAAGGATTTGAATACCATCGAAGAAGATGGAAAAGCAATGGTTCCGAGTGCTACCCCTGACATTAAGGAGGCCGGGCCAGAATTGAAAAAAGCAGTGAACGAAAAAACAGATGAAGTTAAAAAAGTACCGTCTGCAATGACAAAAAGTTCCATCGTGCCGGGGCCATCTAAAATTCAGTATGCAACCGAAGACGAACTGAAATACATCATGGATGAAAAAATAGATAATGGTAGGAAAAATAGTAAAAAAGAAAATACATCATGGTTTACCGGTCTTGTAATACTTGGATTATTCCTTGCTTTGTGTGCCATCATTGATTTATTAAAATCAATCAATTCTCAATCTTCCCGCCCAGTTCAGCCGGTACTTCAGCCGGCGCAGATTCAGCCAGCACGGCCTGTGCAACCGTTGAATGCGGTGAATCCGGTCCAGCAAATGCAGCCAAAGATGCAGCCAAAATCTCAGGCTTATAATCCTGTATCGCAGCAAGCAACGGGTACACCGCGGGATATAAACGAATTCAGCAGGCAGCTTATGGAACAGGTCCACAAGGAGCAAAACAGTCCTGTGATAGGAAACATAGAATACGATGAATTTGGCAATCCGCTTTTAACTGCCGGGCAAATGGCAAAAATAGTGAGGTTTTAGTTAACGGTAAAGACTGTGTATGGCGATCTGTGAATAAATGTTTTGTCATATTTGACAGGCGATACATTAATTTCCAGATCGTGGATTTACGTCCTGGTTTTTGCACTTAGTCAATCATGGATTTATCCGGTTATTTTAGGACCCTTTTGAGTTTTTCGATTATTTTTTCTTTGTACTCTATGAAACGGAAAAAACCCTCTCTGTCGAGTATTAGTACGACTGAATCTTCTTTTATTATCGAAGAGGGAAGAAAATTTTTGGCATTTTCTTTTTCGTAGTGATCTTCACCAAAGACTTTTCTTGTATCGACGTATATTTCTTTTCCCCTAACTTTGAATCCATCTTTTTTTGTATCATACAGCATTTTCCATATGTTGCGTGATTTCACGGTGTAATCATCGAGGACGCTCCTGTTCAACCATTCGGGAGGGCGCTTTCCGGTTTCATCGAAATATTCTTTGAAGATCTCCCTGCCTATTTTGAGAAAATCGTGGGTTACACTGTACCCTTCGTTCAGTTTCACGGCCATTCTGTAGAGAAAGTCCTGAAAGAATTTTCCATTTAGATCTCCTATTATTGAAGCATGGTAATCGTCCATTTCTTCCCTTTTTTTCATGTCAAATGATACTTTCATTTCCAGATAGTAAATTCTTCTTACGACCTGGGATCCGGCACCGAATTTGTTGTTCGTTGTCGCTATCACACACGGATGGGTATCTTTAAGGTAATTAACCATTGTCTTTATGAATTCTTCCCCTCTGTATGAACTTTCAGATGTGGAACTGAAGTACTGTTTGCTTACTTCGTCTATCAGAAGCGGGAAGACCTCTTTTGATTCAAGGTAAGCCTTTATATTCTGCGGCTTTACCTCTTTGTCGAAGATATAGAACTTATGTCCCAGAGTAACTTTGAGAAATTCGAGTATGTGCGTTTTGCCGGTCTGGGTCTTTCCGGCTATCAAAAGAAAGATGGGTATATCGGCCCTTAATGCCTCGCTTTGTTTTTCGTCAACGTATATCTTTCTTAACTTCCATATGAAAGGAGAGACGAATGTGTAAAGAATTGCCTCAAAGACCCTGATCTGCGTTTCAAACTTCTCTTCCTCGCTTCCTATGGTAAATATCCTGTATGCTTCCACGAATTTTGAGAGTTTATCGAGAAAAAAGGCTATTTCTTGTCTGTCTTCAATGCTTTTTGAATAAATTGTTTTGTCGGTCCTGTAAAGGAAACCATCTAAGGGATTGTAGACTATCCCTGCACGGGCATCTTCCTGTTTGTCTTTTTGTCCTAGAAGATCTGCAAAGATGGATCTCTTTTTTTCGATTTGATCTTTTGGGAGAAAAATAATGCCTTTTTTCGTCTTTTTTGTCAGTTCGTCAAATATCTCTTTGCCGTTTTTTGCCTTTCTATGTTCTATGTCTATGTTGATCATCTTTTCTTCGAAGCCGGGTATGGTTACACTCTCAAGTACTTCGGAAGGTATTCCGGCAAGCTGATTTTTCTCTGCAAGTTCTTTTACAAGCTCGATATTGTCTTCTAAGGATGCAAAACTTATCTCGTATACTTTTGAATTTTTATATCTTTCCGGGATAAAATCGATTGTTTTTCCGTAGATGTATTCAAATCTTTTTTCAAGGAGGCTGACTATTCTGGGATTATACTCTTCATCATAGACGATTATATCTTCAAATTGAGAATTGTCTGATAGTGCATTCTGTGTTAGATTTGCAGATCCTGTTATAACCCTTTTCTTTTTACCACTCAGAAGAAATATCTTTGAGTGTACCGCATTTCCAAGAGCGGCATAACGTACCTCTATTTTTTGATCTTTGATCATTTCAATTGTATTTTTATCAAGGTCGTTGAAGAAATCTTTTACGCTTTCCGGATTTATGACGTCAAAATTTTTCAGGGCGTCATTGTCTTCTATTCCGAGGATAAGTATTATTTTCCGGAATCTTCGGGAGATATCAAAAAACTTCTTCGGTGAGGATACAAAGGTCACAGCCCTCAATTCCTCAAATCCTTCGAGTAGATCACCAAATGTGCCTTCGAAGATCTCATCATTTAGAATGATGTTAAGATACCTTACTTTTTTGCTTTCAAACAAATTCATGCTTTCCATATTCTCACCCCTTTTAAGATTTCACAAAGATTTACTTTACGTCTTAAACACAGTCCCTCTTGCATGTTCAAAAACTATGATATATAATTTTAAAGTATTTCTCACTTTGTGTTAATACAGGGGGGCAAGACCATGGGAAAGCGTACCGGATCTTTTTTGCTTGCATTCGGTCTGATCCTTCTTATGCTTATTCTATCCGGCTGTATGAAGCCTTTATATTCGGTCTCTGGATATGTGACGGATGTGAATGGAAACGGAATAGGAGGGGTGACCATTTCTTTTAGCGATGGACTGCCTTCCGTTATTACTTCATCGTTAAGAAATTGAAATTTACTTCAAACGTATGATAAAGGAGAGGATTGGAATAAGCGAAAGTAACCTCGAAAAAGAGATTTTATCAAAGCCATCATTACTTTCTGATTCTCAAAAAGAAGCTGTGTTATCTGACAGTAGATACGTTAAAATTACGGCTGGTGCTGGTGCTGGGAAAACGGAAACTCTTACACGTAAGATTATCTACTTACTTCTAGTAAAGAATATTGACCCAGTTTCTATTGTTGCCTTCACCTTCACGGAAAAAGCTGCTGAAAATATTAAAAATAGAATCTATCATCGTATTTTAGAATACGGTCGGGAAGATATTGCTAAACACTTAGGTAAAATGTATGTTGGTACGATTCATGGTTTCTGTCTGCGTGTTCTTCAAGAAAAGTTCAGCAATAATGGTTATGGAAATTACAATGTTTTCGATGCTAATCAAGAAATGGCTTTCATTTTTAAAATAGGGCGAAAAATATTAGGAATGTCTAATCATTATATTGATAGTTGCTTTAAATTTATCGAGAATGTCAACGTTGTTTACGGAGAGTACATAGATAAAGAAACACTAAGAGAAAACGCTGTTGATTTCTACAAAAAACTCATTAAGTATGAGGAATTGCTTAATGAAAACAAATACTTCACCTTTGGAAGAATTATATATGAGTGCGTTCAGAATTTGGAGAAATATCCTGAAAAGCTGGCAGATGTGAAGTATTTAATCGTTGATGAGTTTCAAGATATTGATAAAGCACAATTTAATTTGATAAGGCTTATTGGAAAAAATGCGTCAGTGTTTGTTGTTGGTGATCCACGTCAAAGCATTTACAAATGGAGAGGAGCCGACGAAGAGTTTTTCAATTCATTTGAAAAATATTTTAAGCATACAAAAAGTCTGGAAATAAATGGAAATAGAAGAAGTGGTTCTAAAATAGTTGAAGCGGCAAATGCTTTTGCAGATAGTTTTGAAGGTATAAATTTTCCTAATATGGAAGCCGTAAAAGATGAAACCGGAGACGTGAAGATCTTAAGTTTTGATATGGAAGAAGATGAAGCCGAATGGATCGCTGCCCAAATAAAAGAATTAGTTGATAATCATGGATTCCGCTATTCTGACTTTGCCATTTTACTTAGAAGTGTAAAAAACTATGCTAAAGCATATATAGAAGCGTTGAAAAAACTTGAAATTCCATATATCATTGGCGGAAAAGTGGGTCTTTTCAGAAGGGATGATGCTTTAGCCGTTGGCATGCTAATAACTTGGTTGGATGGAAGTTCGTGGAAAATGTACAATAAAAAAATTGAAGGTGATAATTTACTAAGAGAGGGTATTCAACACTGGAAAAATGCTGTAAGATTCGAATTGCCAAGTGATCTGGAAGAAAAACTGAGAAAATGGAAAAAAGATTTTCAAGATAAAAAGTTCAAAACATTCAAAGATATTTACTACGAACTGCTACTTGTGCTTGGTTATAAAAACTTAGATCCAAACAATAAACTCGATGTTGCAATATTGGCAAATCTTGGAAGAGTTAGCACAATAATACGGGATTTTGACATTACCAGAAGGCTTACGGATAAAAGAAATCCATCATGGCCAGCAGATTTACATGAGTTCGTGTGGTTTATTAGATCCTATGCCATAAATTCATATGAAGAACTTACACCAGATCAGTTTTCAGGTATTGATGTGGTTCAAGTAATAACGGTTCACCAGGCCAAAGGACTTGAATGGCCAGTTGTTTTTTTACCTTCTTTGGTAGATAAGCGTTTTCCGTCTGAACATGATATAGATGATGATAGATGGATGATCCCTGAAGAATTGTTCAACAGTGGTAAGTACAACGGTGGCATCGAAGACGAAAAAAGATTGTTTTATGTTGCAATGACAAGAGCAAAAAAAGCAGTTTTGTTTAGCTATTTTAAGACAAGAACTCCAAGAATAAATTCATCTAATCCGATTAAGGTGAGTAAGAGCAAATTTGTGGACATACTTTTAGAAAGAACTCAAATTCAACTAACAAAATCCACCTACCTTGATTACACAATTGATAGAAACCAAGAAGACAATGAAGATGAAATTCATTCATACTCTGTAACAGAGTTGATAAACTATATGCTCTGTCCTTACCATTATAGACTCAATAATTTGTGGGGATACATGCAAAGCATGAGCAGTCAGTTGTTAGGATATGGAGAAGCTTTGCACTATGTACTTCGTAGAACATCTGAATTGATGAATCAAGGCTATTCAGCTACTAGCGCTGTGAACACCGCGATGGATGATTTTTACTTGCCATTTGCTTCAGATAAGGTATTTGATAACATCAAAGAAAATACCAAAAAGATTTTGAAAAATTTTGTTGTTGAATATCAAGAAGACATGAAAAAAATATCTGAAGTTGAAATGCGTGTAGAACTTCCCCTCGAAAATTCTATAATAGTTGGAAGGGTGGATGTGATTCTTAAAGATGAAGATGCGCATTCATATGAAATCCGTGATTATAAGACTTCAGATGAAATTATTTCAAAAGAAGATTATGAATTTCAAATCAGACTGTACACTCACGCATTACGTAATTTAGATTATAATGTTGAAAGTGGATCGATCGCGTTCCTAACAAAATCGGAAGTTAGCATAGTGGAAATAGATGAAAATAAAGTGGAAATGGAAAGAGCAAAAGCGGAAGAGATCGTAAGAAAAATAAAAAATTCCGAATTTCCAATGGAGCCAAGAAAAAACTTTTGCGAGAGGTGTGAGTATAAAAAAATATGCAAGGGGGCGAAATTTGATGGCAGCCAATCAAACTGATTATTCGTTAGATGAGAATGAAAAAAAGCTAAAAGATTTATTGATGGAAATTTTTCAATTTGATGAATCAGATCTTGATTTTGGTATTTATAGAATTATGAATCAAAAGCGAGAGGAAATAAATAAATTTATAGATGAGGAATTAATAAGCGCTGTTGACAAAGCCTTTGAAAAATACTCTGAAAATTATTCCAAAAATATTGAGAAAGAGATTGAAGAAATAAGAAAACGAATCAAAGATGAGCTTGGTGATGATGCCTTTCAAGGAGAAACTTTGAATAAGTACAAAGACACAAATCTTGGGAAAGAATACATCAAAAAGCAAGAACAATTAAGAGAGGCAAGCGTTTCCAAAGAGGAAAAAGCGAAAATTTACGATCATATATACGAATTCTTTTCTCGTTACTACGACAATGGTGACTTCATTTCATTGAGAAGGTACTCCAAAAATAACAAGTACTGCATACCTTATAATGGAGAAGAAGTCACGCTTTATTGGGCTACAGAGGATCAATATTACGTTAAAAGTGGAGAATCTTTTAATAATTACTCATTTAATGTTGGTGATTACAAAGTTTATTTCAAAATTAAAAAAGCAGAAATAGAAATAAATAACAACAAAGGAAACAAAAAATTTTTTATTTTATCTCGAGAAGATGAAAATGATTTTTTTGATTTTAGCGAAGAAAAGAAAGAACTAACGATTTTCTTTGAATACAAAGAGCTCCAAGAAGAAGATGAAAAAGTTCTTGGCAAAAATCAGGAAGAAATCAACGTAAAAATTGAAGAGCAAATTTTTAAAGCCATTAAGGATCATTTGGAAATTTCTCAACTTTTATATAACAAGCCAAATAACAGCAAATTAACAGTCCTTGGAAAACATATATACAAATATACTGCTAAGAACACAAAAGATTACTTCATTCACAAAGATTTAAAGGGATTTCTTGAAAGGGAACTCGATTTTTACATCAAAAATGAAATTTTCAACTTGGGAGATATTGAAAATCAGGATTCTTCTGTTCTTGAACGATTAATGCTTCAAGTACGCACTTTCAAAGAAATTTCGAAGAAAATTATTGATTTCTTGGCACAAATAGAAAATTTTGAAAAAAAGTTATGGGAAAAGAAAAAATTTGTTTTTCAAACGAACTACGTGATAACCTTGGATAAGATTAAGGAATATGCTGGAGAAGAATTTTTGGAAAACATTTTGGATAAAACTCTTAAAAATGAAAATCAGTTAAAAGAGTGGAAAGAATTATTTGGAATAAAAATTAATTCAATAGAAGATTTAATTGAAAGTAATGATCAATTACAACTAACAGAAAAAGAATTTAAAAAACTACCGATTGATACCAAATATTTTGATGAAGACTTCAAATGGGATCTGTTAGAAACTTTAAGTGAGAAAAATGACATGGATGACATTTTAGACGGTGTTTTAGTTAAGTCAGAAAACTGGCAGGCTTTGAATTTGATGTTGAATAAATATAGAGAAAAAGTTCAAACAATTTATATTGATCCGCCCTTTAATACAGGAAACGATTTTCTTTACAAAGATAATTTTCAAGATAGTTCGTGGTTATCATTAATAAAGAATAGGATAAATTTGTCAAAATATTTTTTGAGTATTAATGGCAGTTTTTTTATTCATTTGGATGAGAATGCTGATTTTTTGGGAAGAATTTTGTTAGATGAATTACATTTTGAAGAAATTAAAAAAATTACATTTAATACCAATTCCACTAAAGATGAAGAATCTGATTTGTTTGGATATAAAAGTTTTGGCAATAATTTTGCATTAAAATCATCTACAATTTATTTTTGTAAAAATAAGAACAGTAAATTTTATAAATTATGGAAGCCAAATAGAAATTTAACTAATCTCGATATTGGATGGTTAGATTTAATAGCCTTTCCTAAAAAAGATAAAACTGATTTTAATAAAATAGAAGACTATGATTACTTTATAGAAAAATATAATTCAACTGGCAATCTTGAATATTTGCAAATAAATATAAATGAAAAAATATATCCTGTTAGTGACATTTGGAATGATATTTACTCTTTTACTCAATCAGAAATGAGAACAAGTGAGAACTTATCTTTCAGAACACAAAAGCCAGAAAATCTTTTACGGCGTGTTATTCAAACTTCATCTATACAAAAAGATGTTATTTTAGATTTTTTTGGTGGTAGCGGGACTACTTATGCGGTTGCTCATAAATTGAAAAGAAAGTGGATTGGTATTGAAATGGGAGAATATTTTTATGAATTTTATGAAGAATGGGACAAGATGCAGAAACAGTTTATGAAAAAATTAGGCATTCTTGGTAGATTAAAAAATGTTCTTGCTGGTGATAAAGATTTTAAAGCGATAAATAAAAAAAGAAGAAATCATCTTTCAAGGGATATCAATTGGCAAGGTGGTGGCTTCTTCAAATATCATTCCATTGAACAATACGAAGACACGTTGAATAACATTGAATTTACTATAAAAATACAGAATAACCCTTTTGATGACTATTTTATTAATTATATGCTTGATTTTGAATCGAAAGACAGTCCATGCAGAGTAAACATTGACAAAATGAAGAAACCATTTGAGTACAAAATGAAAGTCATAGAAAATAGCAAAGAAGTAACTAAAAATGTGGACTTAATAGAAACTTTCAACTATCTTATAGGCCTTCATGTTCAAAAAATCAAGAAGTTAGGAAACAATGGTAATAAATACGTGGTTATCCGCGGAACAATGAATGATGATAAAAGTGTTGTTGTTATTTGGAGAAACACAGATAAAATTGATCTGCAGGCAGACAAAACATTTGTTGAAAGCGAGATTTTGAACGGAGAAAAACCAGCATATTTATTTATGAATGGGCAATCGATTGTACCAAATGCTTTAAGTCTTGAAATGGAATTCAAGCATAGAATGGGGGCATGAACTGAATGGATCTTGTTTTGAACAAATACTTTTGCTCTCGCTTTGGTTTCGATACTTTTGACGATTTTAGAAAATTTATGAAAGAAGTAGATGAGGGCTATGACGAAAAAAATAAGTCTAATTTTTTTTATGCACTTTTATCACGAGGAGAGCAATTAAGAATTTCCAAAAATAAACTTGAAGAATATGATCTCAATATCACCCAATATGTCAAGCACATAAATAAAAATAGAGATGAAAAAGTATCAGTCAAATATTTTCAGTACTTGGCTATTCTATTTACTGAAATTTATCTTGACAATTTTTTCGCGGATCCTGTTTATTTTTTGAATGACTTGAATGATTTTGTACAAAGTATAAATAGAGAAATCGGTTTCTCAATGAAAGATTTAAAAAAGCTCGCATTTGGAATGGCTACTGGAAGTGGGAAAACTCTTATTCTCCATGCTAATTACTTACAATTTCTAAAATATAACAAAGGAAGTAACAAAATCGACTTTGATAATATTCTGCTTATAACCCCATCTGAAGGTCTATCTGATCAGCATATGAGGGAAATGGCGAAAAGTAGTATACCATGCAAAAGATTTTCAAACGAAACAGATAGTTTAATACAAGATGATTCGTTTAAAGTAAAAGTGATTGAAATTCACAAATTTACAGAAAACAAAACGGGCAACGGAGTTTCGGTTGATATTGAAAGCTTTGGGAACAAAAACGTGATTTTTGTAGATGAAGGACATAAAGGCTTGAGCGGCAATGCTTGGAAAAATTTTCGAGATAAAATAGTGAAAAAAGGTTTCACATTCGAATACAGTGCTACTTTTAATCAGGCTATATCTAACAACAACGCTCTTTCAGAAGAATACTCCAAAGCGATAATCTTTGATTATTCATTTTCTCATTTTCATAACGATGGGTATGGGAAAAATTATGAAATTTTGAATCTTAAAAAAGATTCGTACGATTATCAAGATATACTTCTGCTTGGAAATGCTCTTTCTTATTACGAACAAAAATTGGTATTTGATGAAGAACACAAAATGGCAAATGAGTACAACATAGAACCACCCTTGTGGATAATAGTTGGAGGAAGTGTTAACAAGGAAACAAATGTGCTTGACAATACAGAAGATATTTCAGATGTTCTTCAAATGGTTCTTTTCTTAAAAAAATTCTTGCAAAATGAGAATAATTGGTCAGTACAAACGATTGGCAGAATTATGAGAGGGGAATCTGGCATTTTGGATCAAGTAGGTCAAGAAATATTTCCTTTTGGAAAATTTTGGTATATTCAAGAACGCTTTGGACATAATTCAAACAGTATTTCAGACAGTATTTCAAACAGTATTTATTTGGATATGTTGCAACGCATTTTTTACGTGAACAATGCTTGTTATTTGCATTTGATCCATCTTAAGAATGCTAACGGAGAAATTGGATTGCGAGCAGGAACTTCAAACAAATTTTTTGGTGTCATAAACATAGGAGATACGCCAAAATTTGCGCGACATGCAAGAGAAAAAGCAATTGAAGTTTCATCCTCTGAATTTTCGGAATCCCTTTTTAACAAAATACACAGACCAGATTCTGAAGTCAACATTTTGATTGGTGCTAAGAAGTTCATGGAAGGATGGAATTCTTGGCGTGTTTCAACAATGGGATTACTGCGTGTTGGTAGGAGCGAAGGGGTTCAAATAATACAACTTTTTGGACGAGGGATAAGATTAAAGGGAAAGAATTTTTCATTGAAACGTAGCACTGAGCTAAAAGAACATGAATTACCACCAAAACCCATTGGTATTTTGGAAAAATTGGGTATTTTTGGCATAAAAGCAGATTACATGGAAAGATTCAGAGAATATCTAAGACAAGAAGGTATTGATATTGAAGAAGAAAAACAATTTAAGATACCACTCAAAATAAAAATCAAAGATGATTTTTTGAATAAAAGATTATTCATTCCAAGAGTTAATGCTTCAAATTTTAAAAATGAAGTCTTAGTTGATCTAAAACTCGATGAGAATATCAATATAACCGTGGATCTTACCGCAAGAGCACAGGTTTTAGAAAGCGATGAAAGGGAATCATTTCAAATTTACGAACAACGTGAAAATCGGTACTTAAAAGAGGAATATATTCAATTTTTAAACTGGGAAGAAATTTATTTTCAATTGCTTGATTATAAAACTGAAAATGGGTGGGATAATTTAATTTTCACCAAAGAGACTCTCAGAGAAATAATCGAAAACAATAGATATTCACTTTATTGTTCGGAAGAGATGATAAATCCAACCACATTCGAAGAAATTGATTTCATAGAAAAGATTGTGATCTTGATTCTAAAGAAATACATAAAAACCTTTTATGATAGAGAAAAGCATGCGTGGGCTCAAAAGCACATTTGCATGGAACAACTGACTAAAGAACATGAGAATTTGAATTTCGCTGAATATTCTGTTCAAGTATTTTCTAAAGGAGAAAGTAAAGAAAATTTCGTTAAATTTGTCGAAGAGATAAAAGAAATCGTTTCTAAGAAAATAGATGATCTTTGGAATGGCACAGGAAACAATAATTATTTACAAAATATCCATTTCGACAGGCACTTATACCAGCCGTTATTAGCCCAAATTAACTCGCAAAAGATAAAAATATCTCCCACTGGTCTAAATTCTGGAGAGCAAAGATTCATAGAAGATTTAAAAAAATTCTTCAATAAAAATTCAAAAAAAATGAAAGGCAAAGAATTATTTGTCTTAAGAAACTTACCACGAAAAGGTGTTGGATTTTATGAAATATACGGATTTTTTCCAGATTTCATACTTTGGATCAAAGCAAACGAAGAACAAAGAATAATTTTTGTTGAGCCCCATGGTTTGGCTCACGGATGGAATGAGCGCGATAAAAGCAAAGAAAATCTCTCGAATGAAATAAAGAAAATAGAAAAAGAAATACAAAAAAATAAAGATTACAAAAACATATTCCTTGATTCATACATCATCTCAGTTTCTTCTTACGAACAAGTAAGAGGAATTTTTGAAGGTAAATCACGTAAAGAATTGGAAAAAAAACATATCTTATTTCAAGATGATCCCAAATATATTGAAAAAATCTTCACATATTAAAACAATTTCAAAATTCGGATAGAAATATTTTTGGATATACTAAACCTCTTTTAAAAGTGAATTTGTGGTAGAATTAAAGCATGATGCCGAGAAATCAGAGATTGTCAGATGAAGAACTAAGAAAATTAATCGAAATTTATAAGCAAACGAAGAATTCCGTTGAAGCTAGAACAAGAATTCACTGTGTTATTCTTTGGGGCAAAGGCTATGAATGGGAAACTATAAAAGACGTACTAATGATATCTGACGGCATGATACAAGAAGTTATTGAAAAATACAAGATATTCGGTGCCGATGTTTTGATAGAAAATCATTACGAAGGACATAACAACAAAATGACCAAAGAAGAAGAGAAAGCAGTTATAGCATTTGTAAGGACTCATTTTGTTTCGAACACGAGAGTAGTCATAAACTGGATAAAAGGGCATTTTGGAAAAGTGTATACCGAACAAGGGATGCAGGAGTTTTTGAATACGCATGGATTTGTGTATAAGAAGCCAAAGGGCGTACCTGGGAAACATCCAAGCGTGGAAGTACAAAAAGTAATCATAAACGAATTAACCGCTAGGATTGAGGAATGCTCTGGTGATGAAGAAAAGCAGATATTTTTTGTTGATGGCTCTGGATTCGACCATAACGTCAAGATTGGATACGGCTGGATTGAAAAAGGCAAAGAACAATTTATTAAGACGAACACAGACAGAGAAAAGATAAACGTTAATGGAGCCTACAATCCTGTGAATCAAAAAGTAATTTGCATAGAGCATGAAGAAAGGGTCTTTCAATAGTTTTGTGTAAACTCCATTTTTATCAGTATTCACAAGTATTTAGACACTCTTTCTCCAAAATGTACTTTCAATTGTTGTAAAATCTGATTCCAGTCTTTCATCTTCATTACCCATTTTTTCTTTATTTCAACTACTGCCAAATAAAGTAATTTGAATATCGCTGTGTCGTTCGGTAAAACATCTCTGTTTTTCGTTTCCTCCTTTTTTGACTGTATCAACTTTGAATTATATTAGCGATTATATATCTTCTTTGTATATGCCCCAGAACTTTTCTCTTTTGTTTTTCATTTCCTTTTTAATGTACATAGCCTTGTCCGCATGGCGCAAAAGCGCATCGAATGAATTGTCATCCTTTGGGTACAGAGTAAACCCTGCACTTACTTTTATGTATATATCTTCATCTCCCGCTTTGAACGGCTGTGCAAGGGATCTTTCAAAGCGGCTCATAAGAGCATCTATGTCTTCTTCCGAGTTTACGAGGATAACCATTACAAATTCATCTCCGCCTATTCGTCCTATTAAATCTTCTCCTCTTAGCAAAGATTCTATACGTCCTCCGAACTCTATTAAAAGGGCATCGCCTGCTGAATGGCCATATATATCATTTACAAGTTTAAAATCGTCTATGTCCATTATTCCAAAGGCCATGTATTTCTTCTCTCTTTTAGATCTCGCGATGACGTTGTCCACTCTTTCCATTATCCCGATGCGATTGAGAAGACCTGTTAGCGGATCGTGTGTGGCAAGGTACTGGCTCTCGAATAGTTGAGATATTAATTTTGCTCTTGCCTCCATGTTTTCGAGCGCATTCCCTAAAAGTCTTGCAAAGATCTCGGCAAGTGCTTTTACGTCATCTGTGAAGAAATCTTCCTCTTTTGAAAAAACGCTAAGAATTCCAAAGATCTTCTCATTTTGAAAGATTGGAATCGAGATACCACTCTTCCATTCATTCGCCTTATAGACTTTTTCCATCCATACCTTTTCGTATTCGGTAATTTCAAAAGTCGAAATATCCTGAGGCGATCCCACGTAAATTTTCTGGCTTTTGAAGGCTATCTCGGAAACAAGCAGTGCACGAATGTTATTCGGCATTTCATTCTGTACCTTCAAAACTGTTTGCTTGCCATTGCCAGAAAGAAATTTGTACCTTAAGACTTTTTTATCATTTGGAATGGCTATGCCCGCGAAGTCAAAAAGACCTGTCTCTGTTATTCTGTCACAGACACTTTGCAAAAACGCGTTTTCATCTTTGGCATTAAGTATTTCTTTCTCTACCAAAATCACGCTATCGTACATTTTCTTTAAAATTTCAAATCTTTTTTTCTGCTCTGTGAGTTCTTCGATTTGAAATCTCTGTTCATTTACAAGGGACTGAATTTCTTGTTCGTACTGGATAGACTTCCTGTAAAAGATGTATATTATTCCCGCCACAAAAAGCCATATCACGATAAGATAGATCAAGTCCCTGTACCACAAAATCATTATGGCATTCGAAGATATTACAGCAACGCTAAATCCCTCTATACCCGAGACAGGTTCTATCCACAAATACATTCCGTCTATCTTTGAATATCCAAAATTTCTTCCTATCTTCAATTTAGTATTATTCACAGATGACCATAACAATTTTCCATCTAATCTAAAGAGATACAAAGATACATCTGAATGTTTTGTGCTCTGAGCCCATTTCTCAAATAATGCCTTTATATCTACATTCATTACAAGAATTGCGACAATTTTCCCATCTTCTTTGATTCTGTATCCAACAGGCAAAAGCCTTGTGTCTGTCGATATTGTTCCAATCCCAAGGTCTTTTTGTCCAAAATAGAGATCTGAAAGTTCTATTTTTGAAGCATTCGGACTTGATCCTATCAATGAACCTGCGGGGCTTAAGACTTCAACGCTTTTTATCTGTGAGGCAAGATGTACAGTGTAATTTGAAAGGACATAATCTAAATTAGGCCTGTCATGGATCAAATCAGGATTTTGAAGGATCATGTTGTTGAAGGCCACTCCAGCAGTCACGTAATATCCCATGAATTCGTCTGTAACTATGGACAAAAGCATGGATTGATCTTCTATCTTCTCTTTTGCATTCTCTTCAATCGAGTAATATGCGATGTAAGCAATTCCAGATATTATCGCGGATATAATTACAAGTTCTAATATGAGCCGTATTTTCGGTTGATTAATCATTTTCAGGAGTATCGAAAGTCCATCCGCTATCAAAGACTCTATTGCACGCTTTAACTACATCCTCATCGTAGAGAATTCCAATATTGTCATTTATCTCTTCCAATGCCGCCTCAATTCCGAGCGCTGCCCTGTAAGGCCTGTGGGATGACATCGCCTCGACAACGTCTGCAACGGCAAGTATCTTTCCACCTATTGCCATTTTATCTCCCTTGATCTCAAGAGGATATCCGCTTCCATTTATCCTTTCGTGGTGCTGGCGCACCATTGTGGCGACGGTTTCAAAATCTTTTATGCGTCTTAATATCTTGTACCCTTCTTCGACATGGTCCTTTATGAGTTCGAATTCCGTCTTTTTCAGTTTGGATGGTTTTGTAAGGATATCGAGAGGAATGCTTATCTTTCCTATGTCATGAAGAAGGCCCGCGATCTCTATCTCTTTTATCTCCTCATCTTTTAGTCCCATCTCTTTTCCAATTCTAACTGCTAACATGCTCACCCGTCTTTGATGGCCTGCCGTGTAGGGATCTTTTACCTCGACCATGTCTGACAGGGCAATGACAAGTGAATCGACAAGGGAGTTTATCTTTAACTCCATACCCTTTATTCCAGACAGATCCGTCGCGATGGCAACGTAAGATGGATTGACGGGATCATCGTTGTAGAAGACCGAGATCATCACCGGGTAAGTTGTGCCATCCTTTCTTTTGTGAATCGTCTCAAACTGGACGTATTCTTTCTCGTGGCGTCTTAAAGGCTCAAGCATTTCTTTGATCTCATCGAAAGTAAGATCAGTCTTTACATCTGAGGCCTTGATTTCTTTTATCTCGTTGAATGTATAACCGAGTCTTCTTAAAGTGATTGGATTTACGAGTTTGTATTTCAGAGTGTCTGGATCTACAATGTGAATTTCTTCAGAAAGATTTTGGACTATTCTTCCAAATGTCAAAGCGTCCGATCGATTCAGTATTCTCTCTATTCCAACTCCAAGATCTCCTGCAAGTTCTTCCAAAAGAGAGACTTGCTCGGGATCGTCAAAGATTTCTTCCCTCCCACAGACAAATAATGTACCATAGGCCTTTTTTATGCATGCAGGCTTTGAATCGGGATGAACGGGACATTTGTAATCAATGACTTGAAATTCATCTGTGCACTTTTCTAATTCTCCCGATTTTATACATTCTTTTATAACGGGACAGCAATCTCCCGCACAGTAAATCTTACCCTCGGAATAGATTGCAACTCCATGGTAGAATCTCGCACTCTCTAAATCCTTGCAGAAGCCTTCGAGGAGGTTATCCAAATTGTCCTCTTTTGCAATTCTTTGATTTGCCATTCTTATGCTTTTAAGAATCTCATTAAGTTTTTCTATCCTCTTTTTTGATCTCATCGCGGTTATGCCGTAGGCCAAATCTCCGGCAAGTTCTTCAAAAAGTCTTTTTTCGATATCTGTGAATATGCCGGGAATCTTTGAATAGACTCCAATTGTTCCTATTATCTTTTCATCCACTTTAATCGCTACGGCCATATTTGCCTTGAGACCCGTTTCATTTATTATATCTCTGTACACATCGTAATCCTTCTCATAGGTGACATCATTGTAAATGTGTGTCTGGCCATCTTTGAGTGCCCTGCCGGATGCACCGGACGAATATTGTGGATTATCTGGCTCAATTTTTATTTTGTCTGCGTATTGCTTAAGAACCCCGCTTGAAATTTCTAAGTTAAGTCTGTCGCCTTTGAGAAGTCCTACGAAGGCAGAATCGAATCCCCCTATGTTTACTATCGCGTCGCATATCTGTCGGGCAAGTGTATTTTCATCCTCCGCTCTAAGCAATATTTGATTGCACTCGCTAAGCATTCTGAAATATCTTTCAAGATTGGCCATTTGATTCTGCCCTCCTCGGATTGTATAATAGTTCAAATTTAAAAATGAAGTCTTACCCGCTTATGATCTGAAAAGCAGTACCTATGAAAGTTTTTAATTCCAATTTTATCAACTTGTCTTTTACGTCTTCTTCAAAGAATTCCTTTATCTTCGATTTGAATTTCCCTTTCTTTTCATAATAGGCCTGCAACGCATTTTTCGAATATTTCCATAGTCTTTCTGTCAGATTAATTGAAAGTGGGATAAAAATGATCCGCGCCGCCCACAAAAATTGATCCTCCGATTTAAATTGAATCCATTTCTTTCCTTCAACATTTGCACCCTCATTTTGCAAACTTTGCAACTTTCGATAGCCGAATTCTTTCGGTCAGATTTCCAAAGAACAGAAAACTCAAGAGTGTAACATTATGACCTTAAATTGTCGGATACTCTTAAATTCACTTAAGGAATTATATCCCTCAGAGTAAATTTTGTCAATTTGTTTAAGGTGATTCTTAACTTCATACATCCAGATTTCTCACAATATCATCCACCTCTTCCTGAACCAATTAAATGTTTTTTGGGACGACTAAAAAACTTATTAAGGCGTTCTTTTTTGCCAAATAATGGTAAATATGTTGTTTTTTATTATGAAAATCTATAATGATATTTGTATTCAATAAATGAATTCAATTTAGAGTAGATTTGCTTTTAATGAGCACGGTGGATCAAATTTTGTTTGACTTTTTACACATACAGAATCTTATGACAAAAATATATCCATGCATAGATAAAATCTTAAATCAGTGCGTGTTGACTTATATTCTTTTAAGTGATACACTCTAATACAGGAGTAATAAATATAGCTAGAAGAATGAACTCAATTTAGAGTAGGCTTACCTCAGAGCATAGTCTTTTAAAAGGAAGAAAATACAAAAGGCCTGTTACAGGATCAAAGGTGCATCATACAGAAGGATGTATTCGGAGATTGAAGTTGAAATTAGGTTTGAATACGTTCAAGGTCTTTGAAAAGCAAATTTTGGATTTAAATAAATACGTTTTGTGCCATGAGTTTCTCCTTTCAGCTTTTTAAAGAAACGTTAGATTCGAAAGTATAATGACTAATCGCTTTTGCAATAAATTTCAGATTAAATCTATCTTAAATGCAGATGTTTGGGAAATAGATTGCGTTTTTAAGATTAAACCATCAATGTTTTTAATCATCTTTGATCGACGGCAACAAAGAGACAATTCAGGTGTCTATTTCATCCAAAAGATGCCGGAACAATCTTTTGGGCATAAAACAGTTTTATCGCGGTATACGAATTTATGGCAATGCTTTGAATAGTCATTTTCGACGAATGACAGACGTTTTTTTGAAACTTTACAGAAGATATTGCTGTAAGGATAAATTAGTGAAATGAAAATTAAAGACTTTCATAGGTGCTGCTTGTTAAATCATAAGCAGGTAATATTTTTTTATTACCAAAATTTGGGAAAAATAGCTAATTTGTAGCACCTTTTTAAAAGATTGAGAATTTAAATAAAGTTGATCACCTAAAAAGTCAAGAGTGGAGGTTTAGAACATGGAAAAGACAACTTTCAAAAGTCGAGATGACTTCAAGATCGAAGAAGAAATTTTTCAGAGATCAGATCACGAAGTTATATTGATTCATGACAGCGCTTTCAACATAGAAAACTGGGAAGGATTTGCGATATATCTTGAAGATAGTAACTTTGAGACAACACTTTTCAATTTCAGCGATAAGGTAAAAAATAGATTATGATCATCTCCATTATAATTATTCTTTCTTTTATTTTAACCTTTTTCTTCACTTTGGGTGGATTGGGTAGTGCAATGGTACTTGTTCCGATTATATTCTACTTTGGATTTCCGCTTGAAGAAGCTAAACCTTTAGGTCTCTTTATAAGCGGAATAAGCCTAATAGCTGCAACCATTTTGAATATAAAAAACAAAAGAATTGATTTCAAAATGGGTATTCCAATTATAATTGCAACTCCTTTATTCGCATTTCTTGGTGCACTTTCGACAAAATTCATACCTGATAAAACAGTGCTCATCTTTTTCACAATATTTTTAATAATCGCGGCTTTGTTCTTGATTTTTTCTAAATCAAATAATAAAGAAGAAGATTCGTATAGGAAACAAATACATATTATCACTCTAATTATCATTGGAGCTCTTGTAGGGTTCATTTCTGGTTTGTTGGGCATTGGGGGTGGTATCTTATTTTCAATCATTTTCATGATACCCACATTTCGCACATCTTTGATCAGAAATAATATTTTTCATATTCAACTCCCAAAAGTCTTATCACTTTGATCTGCAAATCTTTTAAATTCGCTATCTGTGTGGTTGTTTGCCCATCTGTAACCACATTTACAACGGTTATGTTCATGAAGTTCTGACATATCCACCTGAATGTCGGCCTGTTTGTCGGCTTTTTCAACTGATTCGGAAATGTTTGCCCTGTCTCTTTCAATGTGCGCCTTATTTCCCATTCCGAAAGCGAGTACACCAATAACGTCAATACCATTATCATCACAAGTGCCTGAATCCGTCCGGGCTTTTTCAGATACACATCGCTTACTCCGAAACTTTTGTCTTTCAAAAACCTGAATCCTCTTTCGACCGTTGTCTGGTTTTTGTAATATTCGAGCACTTTTTCATCTTCAAGTTCAATGTCGTTCGTTGAAAGTATGAATCTTCCGAGTTTTGCTTTGGCCTTTTCAACCGCTTCTTCATTCAGACCTATCTCAGCATCTATTTCATACATTTCTATCGTCGGATCCCCATCTTTAGGCCTTCCTCTTTTCCCGTCAGTTCTGACTCTTACGCTCTTTATCTCAAACTTGTCGTATTTGAAAAGAGGATGAGCTTCCATCCATTGTCTGGACTTGTTTATTCCGTCTTCAGAACAAAAATACCGTTCTTTCGTCACAGTCTTTTTCAATGACTTTTCCGCTTCTGTCTTGCTTTTTTTCAAATGCCTGTCAAATGTTTTCAGTTCCTGTTCTTTAAGATATTTCGAATTCACCATTATCCATTTTTGTTTTATCCCGCCGTAATTGCTTATTTCGGAATACACTTCATATCCTTCAATTTTGGTCGGACGAAATTCAACTTCTTTATTTAGCATTTCTTCAGCCTCTTTTATCGTAGACGGCACATGGCTTATCCAGTATGTTGTTCTGAGTTCGCTAATGTTTTCCGCAGTGTAGAAAGCACTGTCTGCCACATGATAGACTTTCTTGTCTTTGTCAATGTTCTTCCTGATTGCTTTGACCATTTCTTTGATCGACTCTTTATCCGATTCGTTCCCGTTGTATGTTTTGGCAAACATCGGCATTCCATGCTGATTTACAACCATCCCTATCACGAATTGTTTCAAATCCTGTCTGTGATCTTTCGAATGACCGAAGGTGATCTTAAAACCATTCGTCCCGTCTTCCATCTCGTAATTGCCGCTTACACTCACGCTTGTGGTATCGGTGTGAACGAGGTGAACATCCATTTCAAGTTTGTTCAAAGCGTGCGCCGCTATCTCTTGAAATAATTCCGTTGGACCGTAATCATAAATCTTGTCAAGCACTCTGCCGAGAGCGTCATCGTTAAGATCTTCCGGTTTAGTTCCTTCGCCTAAAAGTTTCTCAACATCCCAGTTCTCAAAATAACTCCCTGCAAAGTACAATCTCCTGTCAACAAAACCAAGCCCGAGTATGATCATCGCTTTTATTATCGCAGACGTTGAAAGATTGAAGTTCCGGACTTTCGGTATTCTCTTTTCAATGACCTCTCCCATTTCAAATTTATCAAATGTCCCAGCCACAAGTCCATGGTGATCAAGTTGCTTTGTAGTGATTTCCATTTTTCTACCTCCGCTGTCTTTTTCAAATAGATCATAGCAGCAGAAAGGCATAAATCAATGGACTCTATCCGAAACGGTAAATAGTGGTATAATCTTTGTGATGTGCGTCAAGGTTACAGCAAATGCTTCTTTGGCTATTACTGACTCTAATCATTTCCCACTTTCAATTTTAAAACATGAGTTTCAAATAAATCCAAAAAACTGTTTTTTATCTGCGGAAAGTGGGATGATACTCGGATTTCATCCAAAAAAGGTTATTGCTTTAACACCCCTTATAGTTCTATTTTCATCATTTACCGGATTCGTCACATATGCACTCATGGGCTATATAAATTTAGATTTGATAATATTTGGAGGAATTGCATCTTTTGTAGGCGGTTATCTTGGTACTAAAGTTGCACATTTGAAACTTAATGTCATGGTGATTAAAAGAATAATAGCTGTATTCGTATTAATCTTAGTTGTTAAAATGATTATCCAGTTTCATTGATATCTTGTTGTTATAATCTATTGAGTTAATAGGAGTAAAAAATATGGAAAATACCGTAGAGTGGAAAGTGTTTTACGAGAAAATGAAACAGAAGGCACCTCTGACAATAGAATACCCGATTTGTGGAGGCGCCGAAGAATGCATAACTGCCTGTCCAATGGGAAGAGAGATTTGGGAAATGAAACCTATGAAAGTATCCTTTTTAGGAATTGGTAAACGGATTAGATTAAGGCCATTTATGATCCATCCAGAACTTTGCAAAAGATGCAATATTTGTATTGAAGCCTGCCCTACAGGAGCTCTAAAATTGAAAGAGAACCCTGTGAAAAGTAGATTTATAAGTATTTTATATAACAGTTTGAAAGTTCCTTTCAAAAAGAAATACAATTTAAAATTCATTACTACTGAAGAACATAAAAATGCATTTAAACACAATAACAGTAAGCAACTCAAATGAGAATATAATCCACATCCAAAATTATGGAAATACAATTATACTGAACCAGTTTTAAATTCCGAATCGTAGCAACGGCAAGTGCCCCACTCGGTGTCTGGCCTTCGTAGGCTGCGCCGGACTCGGAGGCATCCTTCCTTTCGCTTAAATTAAAGGGGCATTCGACTTTTAAAGTTGTTTAAGTATATTTACGGATAAACTCTTAATTTTTGGAGGTATACTCGAGGTATACTCATGGCCTCTTCCCTTCTCATAACATATCTTCCCTCGTGCTCACATTAAGTTGAGTCCTCATGAAGAGGACTCAAAGCCATTACAATGTCGTAGGCTTTTATGGATTCAAGTTCTTCGGAATTTTTCAACATTTCCAAACGTAAATGACACTTTGTTTTACCAGATATCACCAGTTCGCCTGGGATAAATCCTTTGCAACCTCTTCGTCTGTCAGCTGCAAATATTTCTGTGTCGTCGAAAGGCTCGCATGCCCTAACATCCTCCGGATGCTTTCAATATTCGTCCCGTTCTTCAAATACAAAGTCGCCGCCGTATGCCTTAATGTATGTGGATGTATCGGCTTTCTTATCCCCGCCTTTTTTGCAAGATCCTTTACAAGCAACTCAACACGCCTTCGGGATATATCAAAGATCCTATCCTCGAGCGGGATCCCGCGAATATATCCTTTCAAAAGCCTGACAAGTGACTTATCAACGATTGGAATTCTTCTGTCCCTCTTCCCCTTCGTATGCCTTACAATGATAAACGTTATCCCGTTATCCTCGACTACATCTCCTCCGGTTAATCCCAAAACCTCTCCAAGACGAAGACCTGCCCGCAACATTAGTTCAACAAGCAATCTATCTCTCCTGGAATTTCTCGTCCGAGATGCCTCCTCTAACAAAGCCTTTGCCTCGGGCTGGGTCAGTACAGACGGCAGTGGCTGGTTAACCCTTATGGGGGCGAGATTGAGAGGCTCCTCTTTGAACTTGTAGTAGTTTATCAAAGAGGCACGCTTCCTCATCAGGGTGGAATTGGTACAGCCTTTACGCTTGAGATCTTCTAAGAAACTTTCAGGATCAAGATCCGACTCTAAAAACTGCCGTATGTCGGACACAAATGCTTTAACTGAATTTTCTGCAAGCCCTCTTGAGACAAGATGGGATTCGAACGATTTTAAATCATACACTTTGGCCACAAGATCACCTTCGGTTTAAAATCCCGCCACGAGGGCGGGAAAACAAGGGGTATGGAGATGACTAAATTATACCACAAAGCAGGGCCCGAAGGCCCTGTAGTCTAAACAGACGGTTGTACACATCTATTTAGGCTAAAAAGAAAGGATGAGGAAGAACTACTCAATTATTAGACTTATCAGGGACGAAATACGTTCTGAAATTAATATACGCATAATATAGAGGGAGTGTGTGGATGGGTATATTATATGCGAAGTGTACGGGGGATAAAATACGCATAAGAAATCTTATGACAGTTATGACTGTTTACGACACAGACGAATCATCTTTTCACGATATGCCTGTATGCCCAATTTTCTCTCATCCTTTATTCCTACCTTCTTTTGAAAAGATAAAGCGGCCTTTAAGGCCGCTTCAGTATGTTTATATTTATTGGTTGCTTTATGGATATTTTATGTCCACAGTCCATGTGGTTGACGCTTTAGTAACATTGCCAACATTATCTGTTGCTACTATTGTTAATGTTATATCAGTCGAGCCCTTATTTACTATGCCCAAGCTTGTACTTGAAAGGACACTATAAAGTGGTGTTGATTTGGGAGTCGTTTCTTCCGTTACCAAGAATGATGTTGTAGTCCCTCCATAAGTTTTAATGTAAAATTTGGCTTCACCGTTGATCAAACCACTACCACCTTGGTTGTCGATAGCCGTATACGTTGCAACCAGAGTAGATCCATTAGTTGAATTCCACACCATACTTGCATAACTTGAAGGTGTTGCCGCTATTGAAACCGTTGGCGGAGTATTATCAAGCGTTGCTACGAATGTAAGTGTTGCCACATCGCTGTTACCAAAGGCATCTGTCGCGTAGACTGTGAGTTTAGTTACACCGTTTGAGAGACCTTGACTGAAAGTCACCTGATCGGAGTTATTACCCGTTGTAGTAACTGCGGCGCTGTTATAGGTAGCTTTAACTGTGACATGATACTTGCTGTTGTCGGTAACAGTCCCTTTGATAGTTGGCGCTGTCTTGTAGTAAACATAGTAAGTTGCTTTTCCAGAAGTGAAAGAATTGTACGGTAAAGTATTTGGACTTGTGGAAGGATAATACACTGTTCCACCTGTGAGGTTTACATTTATCGTCGGCGCCTGACCATCAACGTAGACTGGAGTGGATGCATTTTGAATATTGCCGGCATTGTCTTTGACTTTGGCGGTTATAAAAGTCGTCCCAGTGTAATTTGATTGAGTCTGAATATTAGTAAATGTAAATTTATAGCCGTTTGTGATAGATGTTATTGTTGGATTCGTCAATGTTTGATTATAATAAGTTGCAACAAGAGTAGAAGTGTTCACTCCACTTTGCAAATCTGTGGTTGTTATTGTCGCCGTAAATCCTTGACCTGATCCGACCGTCGCAGGTGCTGTTATTGTTATTGTCGGTGATGCCGTATCAACAACAAGTGTAAATGTCGCGATGTATGTTGATGTATGCCCAAATGCATCGGTTGCAAAGACTTTTATCGTGTATCTTTGAGAAGATGTGGCGTTGAATGTTGCTTCAGATGCATCAGAAGTTGTCGTGAATTTAAGCGCCGTTGATACGTTAGTGATTTCTGTCGCCTTTGCTGTAACTGGCATCTTTGAATTATCTGTAATTATTATACTTCCATTCACTGGTGGGACTTTTGTTGAATTGGTGTATATGGTTACAGATGAATTATTTGTCAGGGTGTAAGGTGATATAGTTTTACCTGTTCCACCTGTCAGAGTAACTTCAATCGTTGGAGTAGAATTATCAACGTATATCGGTGTTGAAGTACTAATTGTGTTTCCATACAGATCTGTTGCTGTTGCTTCAATTGTATTTGAACCGGCGCTAAGCGGTACTCGAGCAGTCCACACATTTGCAGATTGTCGGGTCGCAGGTTGATTCTTAATAACTACAGATTCAATTCTGTTTCCACCTTCTGTGTTTCCAACCGTCGCATATACGGTTATCGTTGCGTTTGTTGAAGTTTGGGTGGTCGATATTCCGATCGTGGCAGGCATTGTTATCTTTAAAGTAGGCTGGGCAATGTTTTGCGTTGCTATGAAAGTAATGCTTAGTGTATCGGTATTAGAGTACGCGTCTGTGGCTTTTAACGTCAAAACCGTGTTTCCGCTTGTGATCTTATTATTAAAAGTCACTTTGTCCGTGTTGTTGTTTGATATTGCAATTTTACTGCTGTTGTAAGTCGCGCTAACGCTTACGTGATACAAACTGTTATCCGTTACAGTTGCATATAAAGTAGGTGCCGTACTCCCGTAATAAATCTTTATATTTGTCGCGTATGTCGATACTGTATTGTAAGTCCATGAAAGTAGCGTACCTTGTGGTGAAAAGTAAGTACCTTCTAATTTTACGGTTATTGTTGGCGGTGTATTGTCTATATAAATCTTTCCTGAAGTGCCTGAGTAAGTATTATTCTCAGAATCTTTTACCGTTACCGTTGCGACATAAGAGTTGCTTGGAAGACTTGAAAGATTTCCATTGAAATTAAAAACAAGTGGAGAGGCGCTTAGGCTTATTGCACTGACAGATACATTTCCTATTGTTGCGGTTGCCGCTTTAAGTGTAGGCACATTGTGATATACAACCGCTGTTGCAACAAGTAATGATTTGCCACTTATTGTCGCCACTTTTGTCAATTGCACAGATGGAATATAAAGAGTAAGAGTAGTTCTTGTCGCTACAATATTCGACCATGTCTGTCCAGATGAGTTGTACGCGCTGACCATGAAGTAATAATTAACCGCAGGCCTTATGCTCGCATTGTAATAAGTCGCACTCCCCGGTAACGTCGCAATTTGAGTATATGCCTGCATTGGAGATGTGCTCTCCCATACGTGAAATCCACTTGCATTTTGAGCACTCTGCGTCCATGTCAAAACGGCAAGATACGGATTAGGTGTTGAGATTCTAAGCACGGGAGTCGCAGGCGGAAGAATTGAAAGATTTATCGTTCCGATATTATTCATACCCTTTGAAAGTGTTACAGAGGTTGAATATGAAGTTAAACCGCTTGCACTTATCGTAAGCGTGTAATTCCCAGTTTGCACTGCAGATATCATGAACTTCCCGTTCGGCTTTGTATACGTTTCTGCTACCACAGTAGATGAATTGCTCAAAGACACCACGGCCATTGGAACTGGCATCGAGTTATACATTACCTGCCCTATAACAGATGATCGTACATTCCCCATCACGCTGTGAATCACAGGTTTGAATAAGTATCCCTGTCCTGTCTGTTCTACAGATTGTGAAATGTCAAAGTCAAAATAAACTCCTCCTGATTCTAACGCATTTATGCTATTCATGTTCATGTATATCGTTGAACTTGGAATGTTCAAAGGATAAGAGTTGCCATTTATCACTATTGTCGCCGAAGATACCTCAAACCTTATCTGTGTGATTATCGCCGATGCCGGAAGAGTTATATTTGTGAATTTAGTCGAAGTCCCGACAAGAGTCGTTAGATCGCATGTCCCGCTTGCAGAAGACGTGTACCATTCGGATGTCCCTTCAAAGGTTGCATGAATTGAGAATCCAGTCAAGGTAACGTAGAGATGTTGAATCAAGGATGGCGATACAGGTTTGTCTCCTATGTATATTGGAAAAGATGTCGTAGGTACGTATGATTGTGTTACAGCGGTTACCGTGTTAGATGTCGCACGTCCGGATGGATTTATTCCAACTATGAAATAACTGTATGAGGTTGAAGGCTTAAGACCTGTTATCGTATAAAAGGTTGCATTCCCGCTTAACGTCGCGAGTAATGCGGACGGTGGATTGTAAATGTATATCACCGAGGCATTCTGTGTTTGAAATCCCAAAGTTATCGTATCTGTCGACACAGATGTTACTCCAAAACTCTTTATAACGGGCAGGACAGGAATTACCGGTGTATAAGAAAGCGTTGTCGCAGTTACCGTGTTAGACGTCGCGCGTCCGGATGGATTTATCGCTACGACAAAGAATTTATATACCGTCGATGGAGTCAAATTATTCACCATGTAAGATGTAGATGATCCGGACAGAATTGCGTATTGATTGAATACCGTAGATGTGGATCCGTAAAGCGTTACCATGGACGCACCTATTGATTGAGTCCATCCTAACGCAACTGAACTGGTAGAAACGCCTGTAATACTTAAAAATGGTTTGGATGGTGCAGGTGCTTTAACGGTTGTAAATGACCATGTATCGCTTGTCGCAGTTTGATCGTTTGCCATAGATACAACCTTCCAGTAATAAGTCGTGCTATAACTTAAGTTGTTAACTACAAAAGAGGTCTGTCCGGTAGTGGCTATATACGCAGTGTTTGATGCGCTTTTGCCTAAGAAGACTTCATATGTTGTCTGAGACACATTCGAAGGTTTCCATGTCAAAGTTGCCGTTGTCGATACATTTGTGGCGCCATTGGTTGGAGAAAGAAGTTGTGGCTTGATAAGCGCAGGCTTTGTCAATAGAAAACACCCCGACAGCACGAGAACTATAAGAATAACTGAGAAAATAAAAGTTAAGTACTTGTACCTATTCATTTAATTCCCCCTTTCAAAGGAAATATTAAGAAATAAAAATATTATGCCATTTGTAGAAATTTATTCCTGATATTTAACTGACTTTATAATCATTTCCTATGTCCCTATCATTACCAAATACCTACCGTTCTCAAGATTTATCCCTATTAACTGGCAGATTATATCGTAAGATGGCATGAATTTTATCAAAGATTATCCTTATGTGTTTCCATTCCAGCGCATCCCAGTATACCTAATTTCATATTTACAATTTGATTCTACCACGATGTAAAAATCCTTTTGTTACAAATAATGGCATTGGCTCAAAATTACCTTCACAAAATCACCGTAAAAAACCCACATTTCCAAACGTAAATGACAGTTTTAAAATTGAAAGTGGGATAAATGATCCGCGCCGCCCACAAAAATTGATCCTCCGATTTAAATTGAATCCATTTCTTTCCTTCAACATTTACTCTCTCATTTTGCAAGTTTCGCAACTTTCGATAGCCCAATTCTTGTGGACGATCGAATTAACGGGGTATATTTTACACCCATTTTTTTACTCAGTTCTTTTATCTGTTTCAATTCATCTTCGTCCATTCTTATAGATACAGTTGTCTTAGGACGCTTTCTTACAAGCACTTTGACTTCTTCTAAGTCGTCAAAAACATCCTCCAATGAATGTGTATCCCAGAATATTCTTTCTTCTTCTAAATTTTTAAATTTTGGTATTTCATCTTTATAAGCCTTTTTCACCTTGCACCTCTCTTTTTGTAAAGTCTGATATCTTTGTCTGTCATATCACGTGCAGTTATTATTTTGACTTGATTTTTAACAGGTTTTGTAATGACGACAAACAATAATCTATTTGTTAAAGTTCTACAAAGCACGTACATTCTGTCTTTACCATCTCTGTTTGATACCATAAACAAAGGTTTATCGTCGAAAATGTCTTCTTCAACTTCTTCTGGCATGACATCATGCTTTGCAATGTGTTCTATTGAGCCTTTTGTCCATAAATATATTCTACCAAGACATATCACCAGTTCTATTGGAACACGAAAAGTAATAAAAGTCGTTAAGTGGAAAATGCTCGAATTTAACACAAAGCTTAAGCTAATTTGGGAAAGATCTCGAAAATAATGGATCAATTTTGATGAGCGCGATGGATCAATTTCTGATTTACTTTATACAGTTAACTCGACTTGCATAATTTGATATAAGATTTTATTCAAAACGGTAAAATTGCACAAATGAATAAAGAACTTTCTTTCTCATAAGTTCTTGTAAGCTGAACCTCTTGGTAAGACTCGAACAACATAAAGCACTTTTTTTTCGAGCTTAAAAATAACTCTGTAATTGCTTACTCTCAAACGATAAAATTCAACACCTTTTAGTTTTTTAACATCCCCAACGCTTTCATTATCAAGGCGTTCGAGAACATCCATAATGTGTTTCTGCAATTTAGAAGACAATTTTGAAAGATCCTTTACGGCTTGTCTATCAAATTCTATCATCAAATGTTCAACTCTTTTTTGGCCTCTTCAAGGGAAATACTTTCAACTTTTCTTAGAGCTTTACGGCTTTCATATTCTTCAATGACTTTTATCTCATCCAATTCGGGTTCTACTTCGGGAACGCTTTCGAGGAAATCTAAAAGGTTTTTAAAGTGAGAAACCTTTTTCAAGTAGTCTTCTACGGCTGCCCGTATGATAACGCTTTTTGAAACTCTGAGCCTGTGAGCTTGTGTATTTAACTCTTCAAGGAGTTCATTATCTATCTTCACGCTTATAGTTTTCATAATCCACCTCCTTTTTGGGTGTTACTATGTATTAATTTTATTATATACTCGTGTAGAATAGAAGGTGTTCAAAAATGTATCTCACATGAATTTTTCCTAATTTTGGCAAGCCTCCTAATCATGAGATTTATCACCGATATCATTATCATCGTTTCACTACTTAAAGTAAGATATTCATAGTCTTTGCTTAAACGCCTGTATTTATCCATCCATGCAAAAGATCTTTCAACTACTCATCTTCGTGGCAAAACCTTAAAACTTTTATCTATCTCGGGCGGTTCTTCGTCTACGTATATGGGAGCATCAAATGATAAAATTTTTGGGATTTGAATGTGAAAAATATTATTTTTGATCAAAGATGTGCGAAATATGGGTAATCAAGCCCCCATATTTTAATATTCAAACCCAAAAAATAAGCTGGTCACAATTCTATTGTGAATGTAACCAGCATTAAATGTCAAAAAATTCTAAGGGTTCTTCGCATCTATACGGATTAAAACAACATCCTACTTAGAAAGAGTATAAAAATTGACAACTCCTGCTTCCATGGCATTCCAATACCAACCTTTAACCCATGTTCTTTCAACAAAATATTCATCCGGTTGATTTGTCCAAATGTACAAGGCATTTTCATGATCCAGTTGTGATAACTGCTTTGCTATTTCAATACGCTGCTCTGTATTTACCGTATTTATTAAAGCATTTACAAGGGGATCCATTGTTTTTTGCGCGAAGGATATATAATTCTGTCCCAACGCTCCACTATAAGCACCATTTGAAGCATAATAAGCATCTGCAAAATCGTAAGGATCGGGGAAATCAGCTGCCCATGCGGCAGGGTACATTGGTAGTTTCCCACTTAATGCATCATTTAGAAAATTAGACCATAATTCAGAAACAATGTTTATTTGAAACTTTGGGTTAATTTGCCTTGCATAATTGCTTAATGCTTGAAGTGCAAGTAAATCTGTTGTATTTCCGGTATTGCAAACAGCGGTGAACTTGAATCCCTTTTGCCAAAGTTCTCCATTGTAAGCTTCCTTAAAATATTCTGTCGCTTTAGCAAGATTCTGTTCGTACATCGGAAGGTTAGGATCATATCCAAGCAATCCCTGAATTATAGCACTGTTTGGCTGAAGTGCCATTCCATTAAAAGCTTGTTGTATATATTGCTTATACGGGAAGAGATATTCAAATGCTTTTCTAACATCCAAATTAGAAAAGAAATCTGGAGGTATTCCGTTTCCGTCAAGTTTGCCCGAACCTATAAATGGATTACCTTGAGAAGATATATTCCACTCAAATGCGATACCATCAACATTAAGTGTTGGCAGTCCTGTTATCACTCTTATATTCGGGTTATTCTCAACTTCTGATAAATTTTCAACTGGTACGTAAATTATATCAGCCTGTCCAGATTCAAGATCAAGTAATCTTGTAGTGAATTCATTAACATATTTTATGACGACATTCTTTATTTTAGCTGGACCATCCCAATATTTGTCAAATCTTTTGAAGGCGATTTCTCTTCCAGGTACTATATAATTCAATTCATAAGGCCCTGTTCCATTTTCTTTCATAAAGATGGGATCTTCACTTTCAGTTGGATTATGATAATACCACCAGTTATTCGGGTCACCATTCCATGCGCCTTGATCAGCACACCATTTTTGATCAAAAATAGTCGAGTTTTGACTTGCTAAAATGTAGAGAAACGGAGGATATGGTTGAGGAAGGTGTATTATGACATCATTTCCTTTGATCTCAAAATCTTTTGCGAGTAGATTAAATGCGTTGATGAGAGCCTGCTTGTATTTGTCATTCAATGGATTCTTCGTCCCAGTTGCAAATATTCCCAAAGAACTTAAACTGGTATAATTAAGAGGATCTTTAAGTCCTAACTCATAAGCAACAACTTGGACTATCGTACTGACGTACTGACCATCAATCTTAGGCAAAAGAGGAGTTGCAATCAACCAAGAAGGACCTCCAGCTCGATCAAATATAACTCTTCTTTCAAGAGAATAAACTACATCTTGTGGGGTCATAATGTCTCCATTATGGAAATAAACACCTTGTCTGATATGAAAAACATAGGTCGTACCGTTGTCTAAGATCGTTCCATCTTTAACTGATGGTACATTTGTTGAAAGCATTGGTGCTAATTTAACAGTTGATGTCCCGTCGTATTGAACAAGATCATTATAAAGCTGAAAAATAGCTTCTCCAGAAGCTGTATCATAGGACCAAACAGGATCTAAAGTAACAAGAGGGCCTATTTCCTCCTCAACGATTGTATCCGGATTAACAACTGACTCCGCGAGAGTCATAAAGGCAACGACAAGTAACAAGATCATAAGAATAACAAGACTTTTTTTCATATTTTCCCTTCTCCTTTCTTTTCATTTAGAGAAATTAAAGCAAATTACTCAAATAAATCAAAAATTTAAATTTTTAATTTTCTACCTATTTCTTTAAAACTTTTTCAACGTATTTCACCCTTCCATGTGCCGACGCACCCAACGCTACGACAAATGCGTCTCCGAGTGTTGACAATTCAACCTTTACCTCATGATCGTAGAAAAGATATTTCTTTATGGTACTTCTAACCGAGTTCAAGAAGGTATTTCCGAGATAGGTTGCCTTTCCTCCCAAAAAGATCGTAGATATGCCTGTAAGATGAATCATAGAAACTATTACCGCACCAACCTCTTCTCCGATCTCTTGCAAAAATTCAATCACTTTTTTGTCTTTGTTTTTTTCGGCCTTCTTCAAACTCTCAAAATCTGGTATCCCAAACATCCTTGTCCTTTCAAGAATGGCATCGGCACCGTAAAGATCTTCAAGATATTTGAACGTACCATTGTCCTTTACAAGAAAATGTCCCATTTCGCCTGCGTAACCGTATTCTCCATGATGTATTTCTCCATTTAAAATGATCCCGGATCCAATTCCTTCTTCCATATGGATGGATATAAATGAGTTTAAATTCTTACCTTTACCGTAGTATTTTTCGGCGATCGCAGCGACATCGGCGTCATTTTCTATCCATGCGTTAACCTTGTATCTGTCTGAAAAGATCTTTGCAAGAGGTACATTTTCAAATTCCAAAAATTTTGCCGGTTTGAGGATAATTCCGTTTTTAGAGTCAAGGGTTCCGGGTGCTCCAAAGGCTATGGCATCTATCTTATCTCGATTGCCGGCAATTAAATCATCTGTCACTTCAAAGATCGAATTAATTATGGAATTGTAATCAAAGGATTTGTAATATTTTGATTTTCTTCTCAAAATTTTTCCATCTGCATCGACAATGCATCCTTCGACCTGTTTTCTTAGAATTCCTATTCCGGCAACGTGAAAGGCATCTGGCACTATTTCAAGCAAGGTCTGAGGCTTTCCTATCCGGGAATCATGGGTTTTTTCCTTTTCTCTTATGAATCCCAAATCGATAAAATTCTTTGTGATTTCTCCGACAGTGGTTTTTGTGAGATCCAATTCATTTGCTATTTCAACTCTTGAAGCATTTTTAACCATAAGCGTTTCAAAAATTCTCAAAGAATTTCTTAAACCGACTGAACTTATGGCATTCATATTGTACTCCTTAGTAAGTAAGGTTTACTTTATTATCTACTTCATAGCATCACAATGCAACATCAGAAAACGTTAATATTCAAAGTTTATATTCAATTTAAAATTGATTACAGGTATTTAAACGATTATATCTCACATAATCGGTTATTATCTTCAAATATTGATATTTTTCTTTTGCATCAATGAATGTATAAAGTCAAGCAAAAATTGATCCACTGTGCCCATTAAAAGTGATCCACCTCAGTTATTTCTTTGATCCTTGCATCCTTCTGTAACTTTCTCCGTTCATATTCAAGATAATCGCATTGTGTGTTATCCTGTCCAGCAGAGCCATTGTCAGAGCCGTATCATGAAAGGTCTTTATCCAATCCGAAAAGATAAGATTCGTTGTTATGACCGTGCTTTTCTTTTCGTATCTCATTGCTATGTATTGAAATAACAGTTCAGATCCTTCCGTATCGAATGAAATGTATCCCAGCTCGTCGAGAATCACCATATCGTATTTCTCAAATATCCTCGCATATTTCGTAAGTTGTCTTTCATCTTTTGCCTCTTTCAATTCGTTAACCAGTTTCGCCGCCGTTTTGAATGACACGTTATATCCCTTTTCGCATGCCTCAATTCCTATCGCGGTTGCAAATGGAGAGTATAAACTAATTTGTTTAAACCTCGTTCTTACGAGAACCTTATTTTTATTTACAACTGACAATAATATTATCGAATTTAACACAAGGTTTTTAAGTTACTTTTCTTGACGATAATATCCAATAAAATCCAAATATTCGCGGGGACTAAAAGATTTCACATATGGTTTTGATAAAGTCAAAACTTCCCTGTCTCCAGAGATAAGAATACCATTTTCCTCATATGCGAGAGAAATGAAAGCATCATCTGATGGATCTTCACTAAAGCCATAGAGCCTTTTTGGATCTTCAAAATTCACAATTGATTCGTAAAACTCAAAAAATCCTCTTAAATATATAATCGCTTTGGGACTAAGAATGGTTTCTTCTTTCTCGAGAAAGCCATTTAATTCTTTAATTTGTATCTTGGGGGATACTATTTTAAGATCTGCAGCATAAAGTATAACTTGAGTACATGTATCTGATCCTATGCCCGCAGATATGACAACGTTGGAATCAATTATTATCTCTTGCACTTTGTCTTATCTCTCTTACGATTTTAATCACTTCATCTTCACTTATTTGTCCTTTGACAGCGTTTTGAGCCTTTTGAATGTAGTATTCGAGCAACTCTTTCTTTGAAATAGGTTTTATAAGAGCAACTGGGGTATTTCTTCTCAATACTATAATTTCTTCGTTGTTTTTAATAACCTGGCTGAATTTATTTCTTACGTCTCTAACATTCACTTCTTTCATTTTTATTCACCTCCCGTCATGAAACATATTATCATATTATTGTATCACATATGTACCCCAAATTGTGACTTCCATATTTTTAAATTCTTTCGAGTCTTTCGGCGCTTTATATTTTATATAGTTTAACATTATAATATTTATATAGTAAGATAGTAAGATTAGATACTATTAATATGTTTAAAAATTTTACTATCTAAATATTTTACTGTTTAAATTGCTTGACAATTAAACATTATAAAGTTATAATTATAAAAAGGAGAATGATATTATGATAAAAATAGGAATAATAAATCAAAAGGGAGGAGTTGGAAAGACAACTATAGCCTTCCATTTAGCATATCTTTTCTCTAGAGCAAATAAAAAAATACTGCTTATAGATGTAGATCCACAAGGAAATTTGACAAGTTGTTTTAAAGAGGCATTACCAAAGGAAAATCACATAAAACTTATTTACGAGGGCCAAATTCCTCGACCATTAGAAGTGGATAAAAATATATTTCTTATAGGAGCAGATATTACATTATCAAAATATGAGGCTGATGCGAAACTTGCTAATTTCTTCAAGATGAAAAATTTGCTTGACAATTTAAGTGGAGACATTGCAATAATAGATGGACCACCTTCTTTAGGCCTGTTTACATCAAATATTTTACTTGCATCTGAATATGTAATCATTCCGACTGATATGTCAAAATTTGCTTTGCTGGGATTAAGAGACTTGTTGGATTCCATAGAAAATGTGAAAACTAATACAAATAAAGATCTAAACGTTTTGGGAATTATATTGTCCTCTGTTCAAGAAAGGTTAAATTATCATAAAGAGATTATTAATGACGTGGTTCGAGAGTACAAAGAATTAATGTTTAAGACTATTCTTCCTGAATCTGTAAAAGTTAAAGAATCTATAAGCAAGGGAAGGCCTGTTTTCGATATTTATCCTGATGCAAAAATTTCGAAGGCTTATTTAGAACTTTTCGAAGAGATAGAGGTGAGGCTGAATGGAAAAAGATAATTTCTTGAGTAAACTTAAAAGTGCAAAAACTCAAAAGAAAATGATGACTATTTATTTGGATAAAGATATAGCTAAGAAATTAAAGATTTTTGCTGCTGAGCAAGACAAGACTATGTCTGAGATAGTTGAAGAGGCTTTGAAAGAGAAACTACAGGCAGTGTGATTAAACATCGTTTAATAAGAAACTCTTTTCTGAATGCTGATTTTTATCTGTATTCTTTTTTTTGAATTCTTACACACCCTCCATTTTTCCTTTTTAGTGTGTTTTAAATGTTTTAAAGTGTTTTAAAACGTTTTCCGCAACCTAAAAATAAGAATGGCTCTGGGTTTGATGATCCTTTAAGCGAGTTTTTGTTAGGTAAAAGCGAGTTTTTGTTAGGTAAAAGCGAGTTTTTGTTAGGTAAAAGCGAGTTTTTGTTAGGTAAAAGCGAGTTTTTGTTAGGTAAAAGCGAGTTTTATATTTGCCGCTCTCGCTTTTGTGTTATAATTTTTATGAGAAAGGAGGATTTTATA
>NZ_AP019553.1 GCF_009936215.1 Athalassotoga saccharophila
ATGGAATATAACGATGAAACATTGCATAAAGTTACAAAAGTTGAAGATAAGAACATAGTGGTTTTAGATAATGCTATAGTTGAAGCACGATATGTTATGTCTCTTAATGAACAAAAGTTATTTCTTGCTTTGGTATCTTTAATAGGACAAGATGATGAAGAACTTAAGAAATATTTTATCAATGCTAATGCTTTAAAAAGTATTCTAAACATTCAAAGTAAAAACATATATGATGACGTTAAAACAATAGCACGTCGTTTGGTAAAAAAAACTTTATTTATTGAAGATAAGTCAAGAAAAAAATGGGTAGAGTACCCTTTATTCTCTGTGATGGAGTACGAAGATGGAGTTCTATACGTAGAATTTAATCAGAAGATAAAACCCTTTTTGCTAAAGATAAAACAAGAGTTTACTAAATTTCAGCTGAAAGAATTTAAACCTTTTAAATCAAAGTATTCTATAAGAATTTATCAGTTGCTTAAACAATATGCTATTTTAGGTGAAAGGCTTTTTGATATTATTGATTTGAGATTAAAACTTGGTATAGAAGAGAAAGAGTTAAAACAATTTATCGAATTTAGAAGATACGTTTTAGATATAGCTCAACGTGAACTTGAAAATACACCTATGGCTTTTGATTGGATAGCCGTGAAAGAAGGGCATAAATTTACTAAAATAAAATTCATTTTGAAAAATAAAATCAAAGCAATCTCTGCTTTGGAAACTTCTTACGTAAAGGCTAAAGAACAGGAAGGAACTACCGCTCAAGTTGGTTCAGACCCTTCTGAATTTCAATCTCCAGAACAGGAAGTAGTTGAATCAATAAATGATAATGAAAGAACTATAGGAGAACTTATCTTGTTGTTGCCAAAAAATGAAAGAACTAAAAATGCTGAAAAACTTATCTCGGAACTTTTACAGAATCACGATAAAGAGTATATAGCCAAGCAAATTGATTATACAAATAATCATAACACAAAGAATTATCTTGCCTATTTGAAGAAAGCCGTCGACAATGATTATGCCAATTTTGAAAAATCAGAATTGGAAGATAAAATTAAAATTGAGCAGCTGACAAAGCGTATGCAAAGCGAACTTGAACAACTTGAGAAAAAATTAAAGCATGATATCGATTCTCATATTTTTGCTGAAGAGAAGAGAATTTATAAGTCATATATGAATTCATTAACTAAAGAACAGCAAGAACAACTTCGAAATGAATTTATGCCTAAAGCATTAGCCCAAGAGCCTGGGTTACGCGATATGGCATTGGATTTTGCAATAGAAAGACTTATAACTGAAAAGATAATTGGAGAAAGTGAAGAATTGAGGAACAGGATATCTGATTTAAAAAATCGTCTTGAACAAAACGCTGCTCAAATTATAGAGCAGCAAAAAGAACAATACATAGAGCAAATTGAAGGACTTAAAAACAGAAATAAATAAAAGTAAAATTCAAGCGCCTAAATTACAACAAATACTCAATTTATTAATGCTGGTCCTTGATATGTTAGAGAGAGCAAACTGAGAAAAATTTTTAAAATTTGATAGATCAAAAGAACATATATTTTAGCAGACCCATTCAAATAATGCCATCTTTTATCAGAATCATTTTTATTGTTGCAGAAATAGATAGCCCTAATTTTTTGGCATAATTTTCTAGAGACTCTTTTTGCTTTTTGTTGAGGTTTATAAAAACTTGTTCTGAAGCTTTTTCATCATCAGTTTTTTTAGGTCTGCCTATTTTTTTACCTTTTGATATTTTGTCAACCATATCGGCTTTTTTGATAAATTCTGAAATTTTTTTGTCTTGGGGATTTAAGTCATTTAATTCTACTATATCCATTTCGCCCTCCTAAATATTTGCATTATTATGCTTGTTATTTATATGTTTTAAATTGTATTAAACTATTTATTTCTGTTATTAACAGTTGCATTTCTTTAGAAGCTTTACTATGAGGTTTTAATTCTAAAACAGTTAATCCATGTTCATATGCTACCTTAAAATCATTTCTGCTGTGGATCACTGTGTCAAGTAAGTTTAAATATTGAGGGTTATTTTTGATGTATAATTTAAGTTCTTCTATTCTTTTTTGTGATCTACTATCAACATTATTTATCAAAACACAGGTGCTTATTAATCTGCCCAAAATATCACTTGCTTCTTTTAAAATATTTCTGAATTTCTGTAGTCCAAAAATTTCTATTTGAGATATTCCCACAGGTGTTATTATTAAATCTGCCTTTGCGAGGATAAATCTATTGATTTGTGAGTCATAACCACCAGAATCTATAACTATAAGATTGTCTGTTCTCCCCTTATATATTGATAAAACAGACTCTATCTCCGCAATATTAGTTGGTGTTAGACATTCTATAGTTTCTCTTTTATTTAAAGTTCTTAATTGATTGAATAATACGGAAGAATGTTGACTGTCGAGGTCAATAATGGCACATTGGTTAGCATAAGCATAGTTAATAGCCAATGTTGATTTTCCAACGCCACCTTTTTGATGAGCAAACAATATTATCATTTTTAATCTCCTTATTTTGATATTTATTTCGTCAATATTATACCATAAAATATAATATAATTAATATATAATACTGAATATTTTAGTTTTTAATATTATTTTACTATAATAAAACTTGAATAAAAAATAGGCGTTGATTGTATGACATTCAAATCATATCTTCCACTTTGTTTCGCTGAAAAATTTTCTTCTAATCTATCACATAAACTGTAAATTCATTATGGTATTTTAAATGCTAAAATTTGAATGTAGAAGGTGAAAAACTTATTAGAAGAGATTACTTTTATGAAATGGTAGAAGATTCAACACAACACCTTGCATAAGGTCAAGCAAAGTAACTTAAAAGCCCTATGTTAAATTCACATAATTTTAAAATGTTTGTTAGTGGTTACATCATGAAAACAACACAAACACGACTAAAGTTTTTCAAACCTTTGCCGATAATTCATTTGAGGTGAGAAAATGCAGGGGTAACACTTCATTTCGATTTTCCATTTGTTATCAAATCCAAATTGTATCTTAAAGTAATAACTCGAGAAAGAGAGAGAGAGAGAGAGAGCCAGAATTAATAGAAATAGTAGGCAATTCTGTCTTTGTTCCCCATGATGAATTTTTATACAGGATATATCTTCAGAGTGGAGAATTTTGTTATCCCACAAACAACCACGGAATAAAAGTTATAGACAAAGTCCCATGGGCTTCTACAAAAATATCTTCAAACTCCCACGTAAAGATTGACAATGTCCAGATATCGGACACATATCCCATAGACTGGAAATTCCCTTACGAAAAGAGAGTCTTTTACAAAGGTCAAGACAATATGGCCTCGACCTTGTTTTGTGTTTATGGCATAAATAAGCCCGCACTTTTTACGTTTTTGTTTTTAAACAAAAATAAAAGATTGTTACTCATGAGAGAGCGCATTATAAACCGCTCTCCTAAAGTTCAAATATTCGACAGATTCAAGTTTAATTCATCTTACCTGAAGGGTGGTGACGAATATGTGCTTGGATACGTCGTAGACGGTAGATTACTCGTGCTAAGAAGTATCGAGTACAAGGATTGGATATATGATTTTTCTAAAAATATTTTATAATCAAGGAGATGATTGGAATGTATGAAATTAATGGGATTGGAAATAATAATACTCAGTATTATGGAATCACGCCGTCTTCAGATTCGACGGTTGCGCCAAGAAATATTTCAATTTCAAATAATACAAATGGCTCTCATTTCAACACTAATGATGGACCTAGTTCATTGCCAAATACAAGTGATGTTTATCATCATGTTATCGATTCAGCTGAATCTTCAGCTGCACATGGAGATTTGATACATAATTTAGATGAACAATATACTGAATATATGAATTCTGAAGGTCTTACACCAGCAGAGTTGCGAGCGGATCAAGACCAAGAAGAAGGTAGTGATTAAATCTTATTTCCCAAAGCATCCGGTCATTTGAGAAAATGGCTGGATGTGCAAATAAAGTACAAAGGAGATGATGATATGAGAAGATATTTATTCTGGTTCATTATGATCACGATTGTAGTGCCTAATTTTGTAATTGCTTCAACGATAGCAGATATTCCTGTAGGCAAGTGGCCGGATAGTGTTTGTATAAATCCCAAAACGGATATGATCTACGTTGCTGACTGGGGAAATAACACTGTCAGCGTGATAAACGGTAAGAATTACTCTGAAGTAGCAGTTATAACTGTTGGCTCTTCACCTATTTCTATCGGTGTAAATCCTGTAACAAACAGAATTTATGTTGTAAATTTTAACGATAACACAATTAGCGTAATAGATGGTACAAATAATTCTGTGATTGCGACCATACCTTTGTCGATTGCCGAAAATTATCCTGCCTGCGTTAGCATAGATTCGGGTAGGAATATTATATATGTAACTAATTCGATAGGCAATACAGTAACCGTAATAAACGGTAATGATAATTCCATTATAACATCTGCACAGATAAGTAGCGGCCTTAGCGGAGCATATGGAGTGGCATTAAATCCAATCACAAATATAATTTACGTTACCAATTTCAAACAAAATAAAGTCAGTGTAATAAGTGGCAAAATATTACTTTCGACTTTAGGATATTCCAATTCATTAATATTATCAAATGTATTAGTTGGAGAACAACCGGGAACTATTGCTGTAAATCCATACACAAATACGATTTATGTTGCTAACTGGGGGAATGGAACTCTTAGCATAATAGATGGCACAAATAATTCTGTAATTAAAACCCTGCACGTTGGAAATAATCCGGATGGCATAGCTGTCGATACCCGTACGGATATAATCTACGTTTCTAACTGGGGAAGTAACACAGTCAGCGTAATAAATGGAAAGAACAATTCAATTTTAAAAAATATATATGTTGGAAGAGGACCATGGGGCATATGTGTGGATCAAAATAAGAATATAGTCTATGTTGCCGTTGAAGGGCTGAATATGGTAAAGGCCATTCGCGGTTTTACGGCACCATGAAATAAGAAGAGGAGGGAACAAATGTGATATGCCCCCAAAGTTGATACAGTCAAAAGTAGAGACCTTGTACTTATGAATGTATCATTGCAGGATCAACTGATCCTGCAAAAGTCGAATTCAGTAAGACCTAAGATAGAATTTTACAGGTGTTTCGTAATCAATCGCACTATGTGGTCTTTGATAATTATACCATTTGAACCAGTCCGTTATGGATGATTTTATCTCGTCGATAGATAAAAGGTCAAAATCAATTCCTTTGAGGCATTCGTCGCTGAATCTGGAATTGAATCCTTCGCTGAAGCCATTCTGGTAAGGCTTGCCTTTATCTATGAACTCGTGCTTGATTCTGTTGTTGGAAAGGAAGAGATTGAAATTTTTCCTGAATTCAGAGCCGTTATCGGTTCTAAAGACTCTGGGTCTTGAGAAGAGTTTTATTGAGTTTTCAAAGACCTCAAGGACTTTCTGACCGGAAATGGAGAAGTCCATGTAATAAGATATGATTCTTTTTGAGAAATCATCTATGATGACAAAGATTCTAAACTTTCTTCTTCTTACCATACGCTCGACGAAATCAGCAGACCAAACATGGCCTGGAAACAAGGGCTGAGTGAATTGAGAATAACGCTGATGGGTATGAATGCGTCTTGATACATTTAGAAGTCTTTGAAGGTCACAAGATGTATAAATACGATATACCTTCTTATGATTGATGCTTTATCTTGTTTTAAAAGAGCGAAGATACGTCTGTATCCGAAGGAAGGATTTCGCAAAGCGATATCTTTTATCTTCTCTTCCAAAGGGTCGTAATGTTTGTTATCACCTTTGATGATACGATAAACGGTGGAACGTGACAGGTTGAAATCTTTTGAAATACGCGTTATAGGTAAGCCGAATGAGACAAGGAAAGAGATGATCTGGTTCAAAGGTTGTTTTTAGAGAATTCTCTGAGAGCATTGATTTCTAATTCTTTTTCAGCGAGCAATTTCTTGAGTTCAGCGTTTTCAGATTCGAGCAAGAGAAGACGTTTTGCATCGTTGGTAGAGAACCCTGAGAACTTTTGAACCCATTTGTAATAGGTAGAAGAAGAGATTTGATACTTTCTGCATACTTCAGATACAGAAGTGACTTTAGCCTCTGTAAGAATCTGGATGATCTTTTCGACTGAGAACTTTGAAACTTTCATGATGCACCTCCCAAAAATATTTTACAAAAGATTCTACTTTTGAACGTATCTTTTTAGGGGAGCATCACAAATGAAAAAGACCTACTCTAAAGGAGATAATCGATATGAGGAAAATCTTTTTGATCTTTTCATGTTTCTTGATTGGAATTTTAGGATTTTCTTACACTATTTCCGGATACGTGGACGATGCGAATCAAAATGCCATACCGGGCGTGAACATCCTCGTCAACGGTCAACCATTTACATTCTCGAACACGGACGGCTCATGGAGCGTTCAATCGAGTGGTACAGTAAAGATAGAACCATATCTGAAATGGTGGAAATTTGACCCTCGGGAGGTAACTTTAGATAATTCTCAAACCAACGTTGATTTTGTTGGATCATACACAGGGCCAGAGTTGAGTGAAATAACGGTTGGTACATCTCCGGATGCCGGCTTTTTTGATCCCAAAAACGGGATGGTCTACGTCGCAGACAATTTGGATAACAGCATCGTCGTGATAAATGGTCAAAAAGACACATTCGAGAACGTATTTCAAAATATCCCCGTCGGGGTAAATCCATCCGCGCTCGCGATAAATCCCGACACAGGGCTTATGTACATAGCCAACGAAAGTGCAACGGCCTTTTATTCTATAGGGATTTACAATACTGTTAAAAACAGATTCGAAGGTTCAATTCCTTTGAATTATGCCCCAGGTGGAATAGGAATAGATCAAAAGACGGATACTTTATATGTCACCGAAAGTTACAATTCGGCTTATTATGGAAATCGTGTAGATGTTATAGACCTAAAGACAAACTCGATTATCGGCAGAATAAATGTGGGAAATGACCCATGCTGTATATTCGTTGATCAGGATACAAACAGGATCTACGTTGTGAATAATTATGATAACACGCTTAGCGTGATCGATGGGAATAATGTAATTGCGACCATACCGGTTGGACAGGCACCGCTTAGCGTTTGCGCAGACAAAGATAAAATTTATGTCGCCAACTCTGGAGATAACACCGTCAGCGTCATAAGCGCGAATACTTACGAATTGTTAAAAACAATTCCAGTAGGAATACACCCCAGTTCGGTTGTAATAGATCCAAAAGACGACCTTATCTTTGTTGCAAACACGGACAGCAATTCGGTAAGTGTAATAGATGGATCAACGGATCGTGTTATAAGCGTTATACCCGATTCATACTCTCCTTACTCTTTGGTCATAAATTTTGCCATGAAAAAACTTTACATGATAAATCAAAAAAGCAATAATGTTACCGTTGTGGATTATTATGGAATATAGATTGTCCGCGATTTTGACTAGTGTGGCTGAGAAATTGTGTTAACTCTAATGGGTGGAAGTCTCATCGAAATAATGCCTAACCAGCAGTTTCGTAGTTAGCCTTGGAGATATTCAGGTAACTGAATACTTTAAGATACTCTAATAAAATCAATAGTGTACAGTTATACAGTATTTTATTTTTTTAATCAAAGTTCTTCAACTATTATTCTACACGAGTATATTTCTGATCAAAGATGTGCGAAATGTGGGATATACCTTTTGAAATGCCGGCAGTAAAAACTGAACTCCTTCCAGTAACAGACATGTAAAAGAACGAAACAAATTTAGTTTGTTTGCTATACCCTTATATCTGAGCCTCCTATTCACTTCACTATCTTACAAAATTTCATTCAATTTCGAATAAAGTCTAATGTTTTATCAATGAATTTCATCACGTAAATTTAATAATATATCGTTAAAACGTTGGACACCAAGTGCAAAAGCCAACCTGTATATATTGACCATCCACTGCTTTCATATGCAAATTGAAAAAATAAACCGTATATCGTTCCAAGTATTAAAGATTCAAATGGACCACTTATTCCGTCTTTGTAAAAATGCCCGCTTCCAAATATCAAAGATGCTATTATGTAAACAATTAAAGCATTTATTTTCTTTTCTCTCAAATGTTTGAATAATCCGTACCTGAATATAAGTTCTTCTTCCAATGTCAATGGAATCCAAAAGATAAAATTTTTGAATAGATTTTCAAGAGATATTATGTGCGGTAAACGGAAAAGGTACATTGAAACGAATAACGCTAAAAATATCAAAAATATTTTGAACTGTTTCTTTTTAGGTTTAAATCTTAAAAAGCCTGCATCCTGCAAAAGATATAGGAAATCACCGGTGAATCTTATCTTTTTTTCTTTATCTGTTCTGTACCATGAAATAAGCATTGAAAGAAGAATGAATATGAACACAAGATACGTGTAATCCCTTACAAGGTCTACTGTGTTAAATACAACAAGTACATTTTCAAATGTCGAAAAATCTCTAAACCCGAATGCCGTGTAATTGGCTACTATCGAAAATATCTGTATAAGAGCCAAAAAGAAGAAATAAAAAATCTCACGTATCGTTTTCTTCATAACCTGTACTTAAACAACGCCAATTTTAATCGCATAATAAAAGTTTCCCAACGTTTGAATCATAGACATTAATATCCACGAATAATAGATCGAATTGTCAGACCAGTAGTACATAATCATCATCCATGGTGCAATAACAAAAGAATCTCTCAAAATTCCCATAATTGTTATATTTACATTGAATAGTACTTTTACTGCTAAGTATGTGATCAACAGAAAAATAGCGGAATATACATAAGCCAATTTTTGTGATTTAAGTATGTCTAAAAAATAATCAAATATTGCAAAAAATAAAACCGCTTTCCCTAAAAACATTATGAATATAAAAACGTTTATTTCTATAAAAGAAATGTAAGGTCTAAAACTGTAAATTATTTTATTGTTTATAGATGAGAATATTTGTATCCCAACAACTAAGATTAAAATGATAGAAAAATAAAATGGCCATCTTTTTAAAAATTCTCCTCTTTTAAATCCGATGTCCCTTAGCGCTTGAAACAAATAATTCTTGTCCTTCTCCTTAAAAAAAATAGATAAATTTCCCGAGTATTTAAGTTTAAATGTTATTACTAAAAAAAGAATCAATAAAGTGTCTAATATACCTAAAATAATTGAATATGAATAAGTCTCTAAAAAATTTTTCAAAGTCAAAGATGTTATTGTAAAAAGACTATGCTGTCTTGAATCCAAATATATAAAAATAAAACTTACCATCCAAAGTAATGCAATATCAGAAAAATTAATGCTACTTAAACTTTTATTTATTTTGTTCAAATCATCCACAAAAATCTCTCCTTTCGAATTTTCCCCTCTTCTACGTAGAAGAGGGGAATGAAAAATTCTTTATTTAAGCAAGTCTATACCTATAGATTCTCCCATTTCAGCCAAGGCTTCAAGTCCTTCATAAAAATCAGTTAGATCATGTTCTGATGAATACTTTCCAAATCTATATGCTGCTTTTACAGCATCTTCAACTGGATCTGCGTGTTCTTGCACAAAGTTGTAAGTTGCTTTTGCTCCATTTTCTATCGCATTTGTTAAAGGTCCTCCTTTTTTTACCGCGTTATAATTTGGCACGGTTGTTGAATTAGCAGCAGGAGTGATGTTGTAAAGTTGATTTTGACCGATATTTTGAGTATCCGTTACTGTTAAACCCATCTTTCTCTACTCCTTCCTTAAGAATTATATTATTTTCTTGGTAATTTTGAAAAATCATATATACCTTCTTCAAAATGAATCTTCCTTGTGGCAAGAATTTTGCCACTTAGGATGTATTCAAGCACATAATCTTCACCTCCCATCAATTTCGAGGAGTTAAACTTGAAACTTGCATACATTTTGATATATGATTTTCTATTTCCACTTTTTGGAATATCTTTCGTTGATACAACTTTTTCCTTTAGAAGGACTATATTCCGTTTGTTGTTGAAAAATAAGAAAATAAACACTTCCGTATCCAAAATTCCATGAATATCACAAAGCGTGGATACCATATTATCCACGCCTCTGTAAAACGTTGATTTTTCGTATGGAAATGTGAAATTGTTGTGGTAAGTGTTAGATATTTGTATGTTGTCTATGTAAGCATTTTTTGAAGATGATTTAGAAGTACTCGCCCATGGGACTTTGTTTATGACTTCTATTCCGTGGTTATTTGTTGGATAACAGAATTCTCCATTCTGAAGATGTATCCTGTATAAAAATTCATCATGAGGAACAAAGACAGAATTGCCTACTATTTCTATTAATTCTGGCTCTCTCTCTCTCTCTCTCTCTTTCTCGAGTTATTACTTTAAGATACAATTTGGATTTGATAACAAATGGAAAATCGAAATGAAGTGTTACCCCAGCATATTCTCACCTCAAATGAATTATCGGCAAAGGTTTGAAAAACTTTAGTCGTGTTTGTGTTGTTTTCGTTATACAATCATTGGCAAACATTTCAAACTTATGTGAATTTAACACAGGGCTAAATGTGAAATACCTTCAAGAATTTGTGATGTGTTGTTCTACTTCATCCTTACGCTGTTAAGAACTATCTTAGATCTCAATTCCAAATCAGATACTCTTGATGCAAAGAATCTCGCTCTCGCTCTTTTTAGACTCGGAGATGATTCTGATCATGTTATCAACAAATCTGTCATGTGATGTTATTAATAAGGTGTAGAATCCATGGTGTATATATCGACCATCCTGTATTTTCATAAGCATATTGACAGAATAATCCAAATATGAAATTGTAAATAAAAGAAAACCATGGCGAATAGCCTGAGTTATAATAAAAGTGCCCTGATGAAAATATAGCGGCTGAAATTATGTATACCATAAATGCATTTAGACGCATTTCCCTTAAAACTTTAAAAATTGCGTATCTGTAAAATATTTCTTCTCCCAATGTCAGAGGGACCATTAATATAAAAATTTTTAGTTCATTAAAGGAAAGAGATATAAATAACAGTTTTAAGGAAGTGTACAGGAATATTATTAAAAGCGCCACTCTCTTCCATCTAACAGGTGTTAACTTAAATTTTTTGATCTTAAAGCCGATTTCATTCAGTTCATATTTGAATAAATCTTTTATTCTTATGGCAGGATAATCCGAGTGTTTGAAATATTCAAAATGGATAAAACTTACAACAATTAAACTCAGCGCAAAATAAATATAAGCCATAAAAATATCTTTTGGGGACGTTGCATCTTTTAAAATATATGTATACTTCAAAACCCCATCTCTTAGAAGTGATGGCCTTGTAAGATCTATCGCTCCTATTGCCAAAAATAATATTAAAAAATAGTAAACAATATCTCTTTTCCTGTGTCCACTATTTAATTCCAATTAGACCTCCTAATCCACCCGCAATGGATATCAAAAACAATTCTATAAGGACATAATAAACAGAATAGTCAGACCATTCATATTGATAGATAAGAAAGCAAGGTATAATTGAAGCAATAATAACTGATAATAAAGCATTGTTATCATATAATGGAAAGTTAAAATATACAATTCCTAACAAACTATAAACTGCCATAAAGACAAAGGTTATCATATAGGAAATAGTTCTTTGTTTTGTTTTGTCAAGCAGATACTGATAAATTCCATGAGTAAAGATCGTAATGCTGGTCAGTGAGGCAAAAATTTCAAATAAAACTATCTTGAGCATCGTTGTAGAAAAAAGTAAATTGAAATTGAATTTAGGATCTTGAAGAATGGCTCCAAACATAATTATAGGGAGTATAAGATTATTTGTGTAAACCTCCATTTTGAGTAAAATAAACTCAAAGGAGGAGAATCATGGAAAAGAAAAGACTAATGTCCAAAGATGAGATCAGAAAGTTTATCAAAGACAATGATATCAAAGATATTGCAGGTATCGAAGAATCTCTAAAAAGGATGTTTTCATCGGTTATTGAAGAAATGCTTGAGGCTGAATTAGAGGACCAACTTGGATATACCAAATACGATTACAAGTCTAAGATGACGGATAATTCAAGAAATGGCAAATCGAAGAAAACGGTTATGTCGAAATACGGTGAAACTGAAATAGAAGTTCCACGAGACAGGAATTCCGATTTTGAACCTCAGGTTGTTAAGAAACGCCAAAGAGATATTTCTGGTATAGAAGACAGGATAATATCCATGTATGCTAATGGGATGACATTCTCCGAAATTGGGAATCAGATAGAGGATATTTACGGAGCGGAACTTTCAAATGAAACCTTATCGAGGATAACGGATAAGATAATACCGCTCATGGAAGAATGGAGAAACAGGCGGCTTGAAGAAGTATACGCCATAGTTTATCTTGACGGGATAAGGTATAATGTGCGGGAAAATGAACAGGTAATAAACAAGACGGTTTATTTTGCGGTAGGAATAGATTTAGGTGGACAAAAAGATGTTTTAGGTATGTGGATAGCAGAAACAGAAACATCCAAGTATTGGGCCAAGGTTTTAAGTGATTTACGAAATCGTGGTGTTAAAGACATTCTCATAATGACAACAGATGGACTTAGTGGGATGAAAGAAGCGGTTGAAGCGATTTATCCTGAAACTGAATTGCAGGGATGCGTCGTTCATGTCATAAGGAATGGAATGAAATACGTTTCGTACAAGGATTTAAAAGAGTTCTCCAAGGATACGAAGAGTATATATCAAGCGCCGACAGAAGAATCGGCACGAAAGGGATTAAACGCTTTGAAAGAAAAGTGGTCTGAGAAATATCCTTTAGCTGTGAATGTATGGGAAAAGAGTTTTGACAGGATATCCACGATGTATCAATTTACTCCTGAGATAAGGAAACTCATCTATACTACAAATCCGATAGAAAGTTTTAACATGCAATTGAGGAGGAAAACAAAGAACAGAGATGTTTTACCTAACGATACGGCTATATTCAAATTGCTTTATTTGGCAGTAGTTGAGATAAAGAAAAAATGGGTGATGAAGGTAAAAGACTGGAATCAAATTTTACAGCAATTAAAGGTACATTTTGGGGAAAGAGTGTCTAAATACTTATGAATACTGACAAAAATGGAGTTTACACAAAACTATTGACAGACCCTTACTCCAGTATCAACAACGTGGACTGTGAAAATTGAAAAATAATTAATCATACTAACGCGGCCTTAAAAGCCGCGTTAGTTTTTGTAATTTTTAGAAGTAGGAAGTGAAATTTTATCTTACTAAATCCAACAAATTCTTTACTTGTTAAAATATGGCTGAGTTAAAGAGATATCTCACATTTATCATGACCGACAAGCACATTTTTGTTAATTGCTTCTATGATTATCTTCCCCATATCCGCCTGTCTTGATGCATTAAGTATTTCTATTGCAACCGCTTTTCCATCTTCATCATAATCAATTATGATGTCTTCATTTATTTGATCGGTATCTTCGATTTTTTTGTCGCTAAATCTGACATATATGGCATCTGCTTCTTTTGAATAATTTATTTTCATTTTGACTCTCCTTTCGAAAGATATTTCGATATTTTCTTTGTAAAATATGCGGTTATTATCTTGTCACCATCAACAATGACTCTTAGCAGTTTATCTTCAAACTTCTTTTGATAAATTTTTCTTTCACGATTTCCCACTGCTATTTCATCTGGATTGTCAAGAGTTAGTTCAATAAGATTCTCTTGAATATTGCGTTCTTTCATTTGGGAAATAACATGATCTGTCCATTTCCAGCCCAAAATCCACCTCATCTCGTCAATACCAGAAATTCTTTGGCAAAAACATTGAATCTATTCGTCTCATCGTATGCCTTTATCGATTTGAGCCCTTCGTTTCAACATCTTTTGTATTTTCTTTACAATCCTGCCTTTTTCATTTACAATATGCTGCGGCTTAAGATCACCTTAGATCGGAGCATGCCGTATCAATTTTTAACTTCAATAAGTTGCAAAAATGATTCAGGCTCAAGAACTATTTCTCTTTTTCACGAATTATTTAAGCTTTTTCTTCAAACCTTTGGCTCTTCGTTCAACTTAGGCTGTACCTTTCATCGAAAACTCAAGAGATCTAACTCCGTATATACTACCCTTTAAAGCGTGTCCTTTGTACGGATCGCCTTTTAGAACTGTTAGTTCATCAAGGGCTTCATTCATAAGATCTTTTAATGCTATCAAATCTTTTTCTGCATTTCTTGTCAACCTAATTTCGAACGTATTTTTCATTTATAAAGTTCTTGTTTTATTTCATCAATACTTTTAGTGTTTCCCAATTTGTACTCGTTAATGGCATCTTTTGCCAACAGATCAAGACTGTTAATAGCTTTGGATAGCAAGATCATTTTTGATTTCGGTTCATATTGCAAAAATAAATTGTCACCCGGATTTATCCCTACAATCTCCCTTATGTTCTTAGGCAAAGTTAATCTTCCCTTACCATCAACATGAATTACTACTTGTTTGTTCATTTTTACCATCTCCTTAGTGGGATTATCCCACTAAGATTATATCACCAGTTCGCCCTCGACAGATCTTTTGCAACCTCTTCATCTGTCAGTTGCAAATACTTCTGAGTCGTCGACAAACTCGCATGGCCTAACATCCTCCGGATACTTTCAATGTTCGTCCCATTTTTAAGATACAAAGTCGCAGCAGTGTGCCTTAGAGTGTGTGGATGTATCGGCTTTCTTATCCCGGCTCTCTTCGCAAGATCCTTTACAAGCAATTCAACACGCCTTCGGGATATATCAAAGATCCTATCCTCGACCGGAATCCCACGAACATATCCTCTTAGCAACCTCACAAGACCTTTGTCGACAATCGGAATCCTTCTGTCCTTCTTCCCCTTCGTATGCCTTACTATAATAAACGTTATCCCGTTATCCTCGACTACATCTCCTCCGACTAAACCCAGTACCTCCCCAAGACGCAGACCCGCTCTCAACATCAACTCTATGAGCAATCTGTCGCGTTTGGAATTTCTCGTTCTGGATGCCTCCTCTAACAAAGCCTTTGCCTCCGGCTGGGTTAGAACAAATGGCAACGGCTGGTTAACTCTTATTGGCGCGAGATTGAGAGGCTCCTCTTTGAACTTGTAGTAGTTTATCAAAGAGGCACGCTTTCTCATCAGGGTAGAATTGGTGCATCCTTTCCGCTTGAGATCTTCTAAGAAACTTTCAGGATCAAGATCTGATTCTAAAAATTGTCGTATGTCGGATACAAATGCCTTAACCGAATTTTCTGCAAGCCCTCTTGAGATAAGATGGGATTCGAATGACTTTATATCGTACACTTTTGCCACAGGATCATCTCCAAAAGTCCCGCCATAAGGCGGGAGAATAAAGGATTATTATGACGGATTTAGGGAGTATAAGATTATTTGTGTAAACCTCCATTTTGAGTAAAATAAACTCAAAGGAGGAGAATCATGGAAAAGAAAAGACTAATGTCCAAAGATGAGATCAGAAAGTTTATCAAAGACAATGATATCAAAGATATTGCAGGTATCGAAGAATCTCTAAAAAGGATGTTTTCATCGGTTATTGAAGAAATGCTTGAGGCTGAATTAGAGGACCAACTTGGATATACCAAATACGATTACAAGTCTAAGATGACGGATAATTCAAGAAATGGCAAATCGAAGAAAACGGTTATGTCGAAATACGGTGAAACTGAAATAGAAGTTCCACGAGACAGGAATTCCGATTTTGAACCTCAGGTTGTTAAGAAACGCCAAAGAGATATTTCTGGTATAGAAGACAGGATAATATCCATGTATGCTAATGGGATGACATTCTCCGAAATTGGGAATCAGATAGAGGATATTTACGGAGCGGAACTTTCAAATGAAACCTTATCGAGGATAACGGATAAGATAATACCGCTCATGGAAGAATGGAGAAACAGGCGGCTTGAAGAAGTATACGCCATAGTTTATCTTGACGGGATAAGGTATAATGTGCGGGAAAATGAACAGGTAATAAACAAGACGGTTTATTTTGCGGTAGGAATAGATTTAGGTGGACAAAAAGATGTTTTAGGTATGTGGATAGCAGAAACAGAAACATCCAAGTATTGGGCCAAGGTTTTAAGTGATTTACGAAATCGTGGTGTTAAAGACATTCTCATAATGACAACAGATGGACTTAGTGGGATGAAAGAAGCGGTTGAAGCGATTTATCCTGAAACTGAATTGCAGGGATGCGTCGTTCATGTCATAAGGAATGGAATGAAATACGTTTCGTACAAGGATTTAAAAGAGTTCTCCAAGGATACGAAGAGTATATATCAAGCGCCGACAGAAGAATCGGCACGAAAGGGATTAAACGCTTTGAAAGAAAAGTGGTCTGAGAAATATCCTTTAGCTGTGAATGTATGGGAAAAGAGTTTTGACAGGATATCCACGATGTATCAATTTACTCCTGAGATAAGGAAACTCATCTATACTACAAATCCGATAGAAAGTTTTAACATGCAATTGAGGAGGAAAACAAAGAACAGAGATGTTTTACCTAACGATACGGCTATATTCAAATTGCTTTATTTGGCAGTAGTTGAGATAAAGAAAAAATGGGTGATGAAGGTAAAAGACTGGAATCAAATTTTACAGCAATTAAAGGTACATTTTGGGGAAAGAGTGTCTAAATACTTATGAATACTGACAAAAATGGAGTTTACACAAAACTATTGACAGACCCCGGATTTACACGATTATACCACAAAACAGGGCCCGAAGGCCCTGTTATAACAAGTATCGGCGGGAGTCACATCTGCTTAGACCGACAAAGAAAGGATGAGGAAGAACTACTTAATTATTAGACATGTCAGATATGGAATAGGTTCTGAAAGTTATATACGCATAATGTATAGGCAGGAGAGAGATATATATATTATTCGCGAAGTATATGCAGGGTAAGGTACGCATAAGGAATCTTATCCATTCCACAGCTCCTTACCATTCCTTCCTCCAACTAAGCCGAGCGGCCTCCGCCGCTTCGGCTTCTTACCTTGTTATACTCAACCAAGTTTAAATTCCGAATCTCCGGTATAAAAGCACGACCAAATTCTAACCATTTATGATCTGAAATTTGGTGCCTATGAAAGTCTTCAATTCCAATTTTATCAGTTTGTCTTTTACCTCTTCTTCAAAAAATTCCTTTATCTTTGATTTGAATTTCTCTTTCTTTTCATAATAGACCTGCAATAGAGCATCTTTCGAATATTTCCACAGTCTTTCTATCAGATTCAGGTTCGGTGAGTAAGGCGGCAAATATATCACTTCTATCTTAATTCCTTTTTCGCTTCTTATCTGTTTGAGATATTCTATGAATAACTTCCCGTGATTGTATTTCGCGTTGTCCATCACAAGAAATAACTTCCGTTTCCGCCTTATCCATAGGTCCGTAAAACTGTTTTCTATGATCTTATCCACCAATTTAATGTTCGATTGCTGATTTACGTTTTCTTCATGCTCTATACAGATTACTTTCTGATTCACAGGTCGGATTTTGAACCTGCTTTAGATACTCTAATAAAGTCAATAGTGTACATTTATACAGTATTTTATTTTTTGAATCAAAGGTCTTTGAAGTTAAGGCATAGATGGGTTAAAATCAACTCCTTTCTTCCATATCGAATAAGTCAATTCAACCAACTTCCTTGCTATGGCAGTAAGAATTACTTTAGGATGCTTCCCTCTTTGTTTCATCTGGTCATACTTGTTTCTATACTTTGGAACTATTCTTAAAATCCTAACAGCAAAGTTATAAAAGATTTTTCTGAGGAATGAATTACCCTTCCTGGATATCCCTCCAAAGTGAATGCTATTTCCACTTTGCTTAATGACCGGATCAAGTCCAATGAATGAAACAAATTGTTCTTTGGTGGGGAATCGTTGGATATCTCCTATTTCAGATATTATCGTTGCCGCAGTTATACTTCCCATTCCAGGAATCGTTGAGATTGGATTGTGAGGGAAGGTTGAAAATATCTTTTCTATCTCTTTGTCAACATTCTCGATTAATGCTTTCTGTCTCTTAAGATTATCTACCAAAGCGGAGATTATAGTTGAGTCCACGTCGAAAGAATCGGTAAGTCCTATTGAGGATTCTAACTTCATGACAAAGGATTTAGCCTTATCCTCAGACCATCCTCTCAAAGAAGAAAGGAGTTGAATAACTTCATCCTTGTTCTCAAGAATGGACTTTCGAGAAGGGAAAGTGGAGAGTAGTTCAATTATTCCAGCAGAATTAACGCTGCTAAAGAAATCAAATATTTCAGGCATGTTGGTTCTAAGGATATTTCTGAGTTGCTTTTGAATGTTAGAATATTCTTGAACAAGGGATGTGCGGAACCTTATAAGTTTCTTCAAAGCGGCAAATTCATCCGGAACTGGTGAAGAGACTATCGCATCATCTCCAAGTCTAAAAAGAGCGAGAGCGAGATTCTTTGCATCAAGAGTATCTGTTTTGGAATGATTTCGAGATCTAAGGTAATTCTTAACAGCATAAGGATGAAGTAGAACAACATTTAATCCTAAATCTTTGAGATATTGAAAGAGATTATTGCTATATGTGCCAGTCGATTCCATGGCAATTGAAAAATCGTCATGAAGATTGTTCAATTTGTCCAAGAATTTGTTAAAGCCGTTTTGGGACTGCCTAAAGGTCAGGACAACATACTTATCATTCTGTGGATAGTAAAAAGCGACATCGAATTTCTCAGCAGAGATATCTACACCAACATATACCATACAAATTCCTCCCTTTCATACACTCGTTATAAGTCCGACCTTTTGAGGTCATTACTCTAAATCATGTTTGTGGAGGAAGCTAAATCTAAACACAAGCTCAGAGGCTTAAGTATATAGCTAGCTTTCTACACAGAATCTGATTTGGGTTTCAAGGCTCTTTACTTATTATTCTACACGAGTATATAGCTAGCTTTCTACACAGAATCTGATTTGGGTTTCAAGGCTCTTTACTTATTATTCTACACGAGTATATAGCTAGCTTTCTACACAGAATCTGATTTGGGTTTCAAGGCTCTTTACTTATTATTCTACACGAGTATATTTATGTTATCATCTTTTACCAAATTTTAAAAGTGAAATGTAATTTAGCATAGAACGGAACAAAAACTAAGGGCAAATGTTGGAGCCAGTAACATAAGCGCGTGATACATGGGAAAACAGAATTAAACATTAATTTCAAAAAAAAGAAACCTTTAAATCGTTATTCAATGCTATACTTAAACAGAGATAAGAAAGTTTGATGAATATAACTTTATGGAGGCGAATGGTTATGTCAGTTCAAAAAATCAAAGAAGACGTTTTTTCTTTAAGGGCCAACGACTGGGACAGAACACTTTTCGATGAACTCATCCCTCTGCCCGACGGCACAAGTTACAACGCTTACGTTGTTAAAGGGAAGAACAAGATCGTACTCATCGATACCGTGGATCCCAGAAAAACAAAAGAACTCATCGATGATTTGAAAAGTTTGGATTTGCACCGGATCGATTACATCGTATCCCAGCATTCCGAGCAGGATCATTCCGGATCCATTCCTGAAATTTTGAAGATGTATCCCATGGCCGAAGTTGTCACAAACAAAAAAGGAAAGGAATTTTTGACCGAACTTGTGAAGGTGCCAGAAGACAAATTTTTGGTTATCGAAGACATGGGTACAATAGACATTGGCGGGAAAACTTTAAAGTTCATCTTCACACCGTGGGTTCACTGGCCCGAGACTTTTTCGACTTACCTTGAGGAGGATAAAATACTTTTCACATGCGATTTTTTTGGATCTCACATAGCCACAAACGATCTTTTCGCAACGAATGAAGGTAAAGTAATGGAGGCGGCCAAAAGGTATTATTCGGAGATAATGGTGCCGTTCAGAACCTCCATAAGATCAAATCTTCAAAAGATAAAAGATTTTGACTTCGAGATAATAGCACCATCCCATGGATGCATTTATCAAAATCCAAAGATGATAACGGATGCCTACAGTGATTGGTCTTCCGATGACGTCAAAAACACCGTTGTCATTCCTTACCTTTCCATGCACGGAAGCATTCAAAAGTTCGTCGATCGTTTTGTAAGAAAACTCCAAGAGAAAGGAATCGATGCAAGGCCATTTGACGTCGTAACAGCAGACATAGGCAACATGGCAATGGCTTTAATAGACGCGGCAACGATAGTTATTGCATCTCCGACAATGCTTAGCGGGGTCCATCCGAAGATCGCTTACGTCGCATATTTGGCAAATGTGTTAAGGCCGAAGGCAAAGTTCGCATCCGTAATAGGTTCTTACGACTGGGGAGGACGCGAGGTCGATGTACTTTCAGGTTTACTGGGCAATTTGAAGGTTGAGATGATACCGCCTGTACTCATAAAAGGAGACGGCAGGGAGGAAGATTTGAAAGGAATAGATGATCTTGCAGAACGAATATCTCAAAAACACAGATCGATCAACCTCTAAGCACAGATTTCGTCACCGTCATCACATGCACCTTTTCGGTCCCGCATGGCTTACCATGATGGCCGATATGGATGCCGCAAGCACGATAAGCGCGGCCGAAGTGGGTGCAACGTTTAAATATGGACTGATATGGTTTATGTTATTGCTTATAATTCCGCTTTTTTTCATTCAAGAAGCGGCGGGCAGAATAGGCGTCGTGACCCAGCAGGGGCTCGGAACGGTGATAAGAAAGCATTACTCAAAAAGTACTGCCCTTGCGCTTACGATTCCTATGGTTATAACGGACGTTATAACCTACATCGCCGAATATGCGGGCATAGCGATAGGACTTAAGATTTTTGGAATATCTCCTTTCATATCTTTGCCCGTTGTTTTTGTTTTACACGTCCTGCTTATAACGAAAAGAAAATACGCCCAATTCGAAAAATTATTGCTTGCAATCTCGGGCGTTTTGATAACGACATTCGTTATCACGTTGATTTTCCGTGGAATTAAGCCTTACTCACCGATCTACGTACTTCCGTCAACTTCTTTCTTCTTCATGCTTGCGGTGACCGTTGGAGCCGTGGTAATGCCTTTTATGCTCTTTTTTCAGGCTTCGGCTGCGGGAGAAAAGGTCTCGTCCGCACGTGAACACTTAGGTGAAGAGGGAGAGACGTATTTGAAAAGAAAGGCCCTTTCCCTTTCAAAAAAGGAAACTTTGATAGGGGCAATAGTCACGGAGGTTTTGATGGTTGTGGTTGAAATGGTTGCGACCGGTATCGATCCATCCGATAATCTCATGTCACCCAAAGAACTCTCGACGATACTCTCTTCGATAGCCGGCCCTCTTTCTCCTTACATATTCGGTATAGGACTCGCCGCCGCAGGCTTCCTTGCGCTTGTGGTTGTATCTTTGGGAAGTGCATGGGGATTTGTGGAGGCGGCAAACATTCCAAAGGATAAAGCGTGGATAGTCTATGTTCTTGAAAGTTTGCCGGCAGTTTTTGTTCCGATGATCTTCAGTTCGGATCTTATAAATTTCATGCTTAATTTGATGGTTGTCTTTGTTTTCGTGCTCATAGGTCCGGGAATAATGGTAGGCGTTATTTCTTCAAACAAAAAGATCATGGGAGAATACGTATCCAACAAAAAATGGAAAGCATTTTACTGGGGAAGTCTTTCATTTGTTTTGATCTTTGGATTTATAGCCTTAAAGAGTCTGTGAGGGAAAAATGGAAAATATAAATGATTTGAGCAGCAATTTTCAAGATTATCTTTTGGATATATTGAAATTGAGCGATGAAAAGAAAGTCGTAAGGTTAAAAGATATAGCCGAAAAAAGAAAGGTGAAAATGCCTGCGGTAAATGTGATGTTGAAAAAAATGGAGAAGGCGGGACTCATCGTCCACGAAAATTACGGGTACGTTGAATTGACGGGAAAAGGAATGGAACTCGCAGCACAAATAGAAAAAAGGCACAAAGTACTTTACGAATTTTTAAAAGACATTCTTAATTTACCTCAAGAAATTGCAGAAAAAGACGCTCACAAGATAGAGCATGATCTTGATGAAAAAGCAATCAAAAATATCTCTGCTTTTATGGAATTTGTGGATCTCATGGAGAAGAAATTTCACACGCGCGAGTGTTTTTGTTTCTCATATTTTTCGGAAAATGGCGATCTTCCACCCGAAGACGTGTGTAAAACGCGTTTGTTGTTGAGGTTCAAAGATGAGTCAAAAAATACTTGATCAATTGTGACATGCTCCCACCACTTATAGAAGTGGGGGAATTCTTGCTTAAAGAGTGTTAAAAAGGCTCGAAAGAGCCTTTTGAAAAAGGTAAAAAAGGTATTGAGTATTATGGGATCGTCCATATCCATGATTCAATTCCGCCTTTTTGTTTGACGTTTAAAAAGTGTTTTCTTACAAGATTATCTCTTACATTCTCGAAATGCTCTAAAGACCAATTTAGAGATTTTGCCGCTTCTTTTGGATCTACAATATTATCACTTGCCTTTGATTTTATATAAACTATAAGTTCGTCATAACTGAGAAGACCTGTTAACTTTAAAAGTTCATTCCATATTTTTCTCTGCTCTGATTCAACGATTGCTTTTTCTATTTTGACATTCCTTTCTTTTAAAATATCATACAATGTTTTTTCAACGTCTATGGCTATCTCGGCATTTATAACGCCTTCATCGGTCAATTTATTGACAATTTTATTTAAGATATCTCTATCGGTCGAGGCAAGTTTAAGAAGGTCATATATGACCTCAAGAGATCTTTTCACCTTTATCATGTTTATCTTATTCTTAATAAGATCAAGAGGCGATTCACCTGAAATATCAAGAAGTTGTCTATTATGATCGAAATGTTTTTGGATCAGTGTTGAAATTACATGATCTGTAACGTCTTCTCCGTTTTTATCGATAACTTTAACAATATCGCCAGCATTTATCATTCTGGCGATATTGTTTAAGGTTGTAAAACACTTATTTGTGGTATCGTAAAGTTTTCTGTTAGAATATCTTTTTATAATTATATTCATGCTTCAATTATAACATTTTTAGAAATAAACAGTACCATTCGTGTGTATATAATATAGGGGTGTGAAGATGAAAGGAGGGAGAAAAAGGCTTCCCGATAGGGAAGCCAACATCCAAAATGTCATCACTAATTTTACCAGATGATTTTAAAGATGTGGACGAATTCTTCGAAAAACTAATAAAAGAATTTCTTGACACGGTCATGAAAGAGTTGGATGAGGAGTTATGTTCCGCTTATTTGGAAAAGGGATACAAGGTATTAAGGACCAAGAAGAGGAAGATAAAAGTGCTTTTTAATTCTCATTATCTCGAAATATCCTTTACGTATAGGGTGCTTAAGAATGCCAAGAATGAGAAGATAAAGCCCTTGATTGAATTTCTTAAGATAAAGCCGAGAGACATTTACACTTCCTCTGTCAAAGAGAAAGCAATAGCGCTTGCAACTGAGATGACATTTTCGAAGGTATCTTCAATTACAGGTGCATCTGCAATGAGCATATGGAAATGGCTTCAATTAAATAAGATAGATGAAGATGAAATCTCGACTTACCAGGGGAATACACCTGAGGTTAGAAGTGAATCGGATGGGATGTTCATATCCGTTAGAGGAAGTGAAAGGAAGGAAGAGATAAAGGTTGGAATAATTTATGACTCAAAGAGGATGATAGGAAAGAATGGAGATAGGATGAGGAATGAACTTGTGAATAAGAAAATAGTGATTTCATATCCTTGGGAGTTTTCAAAATATTTTTCGGGTCAGATACATTCACGTTCATCATATTCGAGCATAATTTATTACTCTTCTGACATGGGAGAGGATGAGAAGAAGGCAGCGGGTGATGTGGGGTTTACGGATAGATTCATAGATCTTTTTCATCTTGTAAGATTGGGAGGGAGAAAGGAAGAACTGGTCAAATCTTTTGAATACAAGGGATATTTTGGTTCATGCGAAAGCAACGTCAAAAAAGTAAAGCAAAGGCTTAAGGGTAGGAGTTGGTCAAAGAGAGGGTTATCTAACATGATAAGGCACATGACGATATCTTTAAACTCTGAGAAAGTGCTAAAGATTCACGAGGTTAAAGCGCAGAAGAAGCACATTAATGATCAAGACACTCATTTAGGATATATTGATTGTACATTAGCAACTCTGAATAATACTTATGCGGAAGACAAAATTAGGGTCTGTCAATAGTTTTGTGTAAACTCCATTTTTGTCAGTATTCATAAGTATTTAGACACTCTTTCCCCAAAATGTACCTTTAATTGCTGTAAAATTTGATTCCAGTCTTTTACCTTCATCACCCATTTTTTCTTTATCTCAACTACTGCCAAATAAAGCAATTTGAATATAGCCGTATCGTTAGGTAAAACATCTCTGTTCTTTGTTTTCCTCCTCAATTGCATGTTAAAACTTTCTATCGGATTTGTAGTATAGATGAGTTTCCTTATCTCAGGAGTAAATTGATACATCGTGGATATCCTGTCAAAACTCTTTTCCCATACATTCACAGCTAAAGGATATTTCTCAGACCACTTTTCTTTCAAAGCGTTTAATCCCTTTCGTGCCGATTCTTCTGTCGGCGCTTGATATATACTCTTCGTATCCTTGGAGAACTCTTTTAAATCCTTGTACGAAACGTATTTCATTCCATTCCTTATGACATGAACGACGCATCCCTGCAATTCAGTTTCAGGATAAATCGCTTCAACCGCTTCTTTCATCCCACTAAGTCCATCTGTTGTCATTATGAGAATGTCTTTAACACCACGATTTCGTAAATCACTTAAAACCTTGGCCCAATACTTGGATGTTTCTGTTTCTGCTATCCACATACCTAAAACATCTTTTTGTCCACCTAAATCTATTCCTACCGCAAAATAAACCGTCTTGTTTATTACCTGTTCATTTTCCCGCACATTATACCTTATCCCGTCAAGATAAACTATGGCGTATACTTCTTCAAGCCGCCTGTTTCTCCATTCTTCCATGAGCGGTATTATCTTATCCGTTATCCTCGATAAGGTTTCATTTGAAAGTTCCGCTCCGTAAATATCCTCTATCTGATTCCCAATTTCGGAGAATGTCATCCCATTAGCATACATGGATATTATCCTGTCTTCTATACCAGAAATATCTCTTTGGCGTTTCTTAACAACCTGAGGTTCAAAATCGGAATTCCTGTCTCGTGGAACTTCTATTTCAGTTTCACCGTATTTCGACATAACCGTTTTCTTCGATTTGCCATTTCTTGAATTATCCGTCATCTTAGACTTGTAATCGTATTTGGTATATCCAAGTTGGTCCTCTAATTCAGCCTCAAGCATTTCTTCAATAACCGATGAAAACATCCTTTTTAGAGATTCTTCGATACCTGCAATATCTTTGATATCATTGTCTTTGATAAACTTTCTGATCTCATCTTTGGACATTAGTCTTTTCTTTTCCATGATTCTCCTCCTTTGAGTTTATTTTACTCAAAATGGAGGTTTACACAAATAATCTTATACTCCCCAAAATTAAGACTCTTCTAAATCCACATTTTACATAATCGTTACACCCCATTACTTTATACACACGTTCTTTGTTTTCCTCCTCAATTGCATGTTAAAACTTTCTATCGGATTTGTAGTATAGATGAGTTTCCTTATCTCAGGAGTAAATTGATACATCGTGGATATCCTGTCAAAACTCTTTTCCCATACATTCACAGCTAAAGGATATTTCTCAGACCACTTTTCTTTCAAAGCGTTTAATCCCTTTCGTGCCGATTCTTCTGTCGGCGCTTGATATATACTCTTCGTATCCTTGGAGAACTCTTTTAAATCCTTGTACGAAACGTATTTCATTCCATTCCTTATGACATGAACGACGCATCCCTGCAATTCAGTTTCAGGATAAATCGCTTCAACCGCTTCTTTCATCCCACTAAGTCCATCTGTTGTCATTATGAGAATGTCTTTAACACCACGATTTCGTAAATCACTTAAAACCTTGGCCCAATACTTGGATGTTTCTGTTTCTGCTATCCACATACCTAAAACATCTTTTTGTCCACCTAAATCTATTCCTACCGCAAAATAAACCGTCTTGTTTATTACCTGTTCATTTTCCCGCACATTATACCTTATCCCGTCAAGATAAACTATGGCGTATACTTCTTCAAGCCGCCTGTTTCTCCATTCTTCCATGAGCGGTATTATCTTATCCGTTATCCTCGATAAGGTTTCATTTGAAAGTTCCGCTCCGTAAATATCCTCTATCTGATTCCCAATTTCGGAGAATGTCATCCCATTAGCATACATGGATATTATCCTGTCTTCTATACCAGAAATATCTCTTTGGCGTTTCTTAACAACCTGAGGTTCAAAATCGGAATTCCTGTCTCGTGGAACTTCTATTTCAGTTTCACCGTATTTCGACATAACCGTTTTCTTCGATTTGCCATTTCTTGAATTATCCGTCATCTTAGACTTGTAATCGTATTTGGTATATCCAAGTTGGTCCTCTAATTCAGCCTCAAGCATTTCTTCAATAACCGATGAAAACATCCTTTTTAGAGATTCTTCGATACCTGCAATATCTTTGATATCATTGTCTTTGATAAACTTTCTGATCTCATCTTTGGACATTAGTCTTTTCTTTTCCATGATTCTCCTCCTTTGAGTTTATTTTACTCAAAATGGAGGTTTACACAAATAATCTTATACTCCCTGTCCAAGAATTTCTTAAAGCCGTTTTGGGACTGTCTAAAGGTTATGACAACATACTTACATTGTGTGGATAGTAAAAAGCGGCATCAAATTTCTCAGCAGAGATATCTACACCAACATATACCATACAAATTCCTCCCTTTCATACACTCGTTATAAGTCCGACCTTTTGAGGTCATTACTCTAAATCATGTTTGTGGAGGAAGCTAAATCTAAACACAAGCTCAGAGGCTTAAGTATATAGCTAGCTTCTACACAGAATCTGATTTGGGTTTCAAGGCTCTTTACTTATTATTCTACACGAGTATAATATAGAGTGATTAATCTTTAGCACTAATTTGGAGGAAAATCAAAAGTGAACACAAAAGAGGAAAAGTTTTATGAAGCGTTGAGGAATGTGTTTATTGGAGCAAATGTAGAAGGACAAGGTGGCTTCATAAACTTAATGAAGATAAAGTCTAATTACTACAGTAAAATTGAACAATTACTTCATGAAGACATCGAAAGCGCATTAAAAAAATATCCCAATTTCAGGGATGAGTTGTTTGACAAATTATATTCTTTTTTTAGCCGTTACTTTACCGAGAGTGGTTCAATCTATTTCAATTCAACGCCTTTTCATAATAATATCTATGAAAAAGTTTATACAGACGACAAAGATGTTATTTTATTTTGGAAGACGCAAATGCTTTATTACGTGAAGACAGACCGTATATTTAGAAGTATGCCTGTTGAATTCGATAATTTTAAGTTTTATTTTGATGCTTCTACTACTGAAAACAAAAAGGCTAATGAAAAGCGCAATTTGATTTATGAACTTAAAGAGGTAAAAGATGATAAAACAATAGTATTCAATGTTATTTATTCTGAGAAAGGGAAAGTAACCAAAAATGATGACATAATTAAACAGCTTAAGAAAAATAACATTCAGATAACAGATGAGGATTTAGATAGAGCATTTAGGATATTTGAAAAACAAAGTGAAGTAGATTTCTTCATTAACAAAAATGCTAAAGCATTTCTTCAAGAGCAATTTAAACTTTGGAGTTACCAATACTTCTGGGAAGGTGCCAAGGAATGGACATCTGACCGTGTAAATGAGTTGCAGATACTAAAAGATATAGCATTTAAGATAATCGATTTTATTTCTCAATTTGAAGATGAACTTGTAAAGATATGGAATAAACCAAAGTTTGTCAAAAATAGCAATTATGTTATTACACTGGATAGGATAAAAGATGAAAAACTTATTGAAAAGATTCTAAACCACAAAAATATTAATGAGCAGATAAAAGAGTGGCAAGAACTTGGAATTGTGGATGAACAATTCAAAATTGAAGATGTTGTAGTTACTGATCTTACAGGAGTACACTTAAATGATAAATACAAATTTTTGCCAATCGATACTAAATACTTCAAAGACCTTGAATTAGAAATTTTGGATTTATTTGATGATTTAGACAAATCTTTAGACGGCTGGCTGATTAAGAGCGAAAACTACCAGGCATTGAATACAATCTTGCCAAAATTCAAAGAGAAAGTGCAGACAATTTATATTGACCCACCGTTTAATCTTGATTCATCTGATCAGTTTTTATACCGAACCAATTACAAAGATGCTAACTGGGCAACATTGCTGGAAAACAGATTGAAAATTGCAAAAGATTGGCTGAATGGAAAAGGAAGCATTTTTGTAAGATGTGATTATAATGGGAATTGGATTGTAAGACCACTGATGGATAATATTTTGGGGAAAGAGAATTTTAAGAATGAAATAATTATAAATAAATCAATTAGAATTAAAACTGAAGGTAATAAATTCCCAACATGGCATGATACTTTTTATTTTTACTCAAAGAATGGTGATAGTTCGTTTTTCAACCACGTAACCGAGAGAAGGAAAGAAGAAGAATGGCGATCAATTGACACAGAAGGGGAATCATGGGAAATTGTGTCTAGAGATATGCTGAATTTATTTTCGAAGGAGAATCTTAAAATAGATAAAGAAGGGAATTACATAACACGAGCAAGAATAGTGTTAGGAAGAGAAATAGTTCCGAGAGAAGGTCGTAGATTTCCATCACAGAAAGTTATCTCTGAATTAGAAAAACAAGGCAGAATAAGGTTTAGTCAAAATGGTAACCCACAAATGTTAAAACCAAATGAAATATATTTAACAGATAATTGGTCTAATATTTATGGTTATGCAAGTGAATGGGATTTCCAAACTGAAAATTCAGAATTTGGAGTAATGCGTTGTATAGAATCTACTTCCAACAATGGCGATTTGATTCTCGATTTCTTTCTTGGGTCTGGGACAACAACAGCAGTAGCACATAAACTTGGCAGAAAATGGATCGGCATTGAGATGGGAGAACATTTTTACAGCGTAGTTTTGCCAAGAATGAAAAGGGTTTTGTTTTATGATAAATCTGGAATCTCAAAAGATGTGCAAGAATATTACAACGAAAAACAAGCAGGCGGATTTTTTAAATACTACGAACTTGAGCAGTATGAAGAAGCACTTGCGAATTGTAAATATGAAGATGGAGACTTGTTTAATTCGCCAGGCAAAAATCCGTATCAAGAATATGTTTTTATGAAAGATAAAAAGATGCTTGATGCGTTAGAGATTGATTATAAAAGCAACAAAGTGAAAGTGGATTTGTCACAACTCTATCCAAATATTGATATTGCTGAGACTCTATCTAATCTTACTGGCAAATGGATAAAGAAAATTAGTGAAAGTGAAGTAGAATTTGAAGATGGAACAAAGATTAACATACAAGACTTAGATTATAAACTGATAAAGCCTTTAATTTGGTGGGAATGATAAAAATGGAACTATACTTACAAAATATAATGGAATCAATACAATTTGAAAATTTACCTTCAGAGTGGACTAACTTTGACTTTGTCAAGTTTTCAGATAAAAAGAAACTATTTGATTACCAACAGGATGCATTGAAAAACGTATTGAAAGCTTTGTATAAGTATTACAAAGATTTCAATGCAGATAAAAGACTATTCTTTCAATTTTATAAAAACAATGGTTTCTCTGAAAATTTAGATTTTGTGATTAATAATAATAAGATCCTAAGTATCTTTGAAGAATTTAACAATGATTATGGAATTACAGGAAATACAATTGCTTTTTATAACTTCATAAACCGTATGAGTTTCTGGATGGCTACAGGTAGCGGTAAAACTATTGTCATCGTTAAATTAATTGAATTGCTTATCAACTTAATGAAAGAGAATCAAATACCCAAAAAAGATATACTCTTTCTTACATACAGAGAGGATCTTATAGATCAGTTTAAAAGTCACATAGAAGAATTTAATAAGTCTATAGGCAATTTGAATATAAATCTAAATGATCTAAAGCAATATGACAGCATAAAAAGAGAAAGTAGAATGAACATTAACAATGGAGTTGATATTTTTTATTACCGAAGTGATTTAATATCAGACGAACAGAAAGACAAAATCATAGATTTTAGAAATTACGATAATAATGGTAATTGGTATATTTTACTTGATGAAGCACATAAAGGGGACAGAGAAGACAGTAAAAGGGTCTGTCAATAGTTTTGTGTAAACTCCATTTTTGTCAGTATTCATAAGTATTTAGACACTCTTTCCCCAAAATGTACCTTTAATTGCTGTAAAATTTGATTCCAGTCTTTTACCTTCATCACCCATTTTTTCTTTATCTCAACTACTGCCAAATAAAGCAATTTGAATATAGCCGTATCGTTAGGTAAAACATCTCTGTTCTTTGTTTTCCTCCTCAATTGCATGTTAAAACTTTCTATCGGATTTGTAGTATAGATGAGTTTCCTTATCTCAGGAGTAAATTGATACATCGTGGATATCCTGTCAAAACTCTTTTCCCATACATTCACAGCTAAAGGATATTTCTCAGACCACTTTTCTTTCAAAGCGTTTAATCCCTTTCGTGCCGATTCTTCTGTCGGCGCTTGATATATACTCTTCGTATCCTTGGAGAACTCTTTTAAATCCTTGTACGAAACGTATTTCATTCCATTCCTTATGACATGAACGACGCATCCCTGCAATTCAGTTTCAGGATAAATCGCTTCAACCGCTTCTTTCATCCCACTAAGTCCATCTGTTGTCATTATGAGAATGTCTTTAACACCACGATTTCGTAAATCACTTAAAACCTTGGCCCAATACTTGGATGTTTCTGTTTCTGCTATCCACATACCTAAAACATCTTTTTGTCCACCTAAATCTATTCCTACCGCAAAATAAACCGTCTTGTTTATTACCTGTTCATTTTCCCGCACATTATACCTTATCCCGTCAAGATAAACTATGGCGTATACTTCTTCAAGCCGCCTGTTTCTCCATTCTTCCATGAGCGGTATTATCTTATCCGTTATCCTCGATAAGGTTTCATTTGAAAGTTCCGCTCCGTAAATATCCTCTATCTGATTCCCAATTTCGGAGAATGTCATCCCATTAGCATACATGGATATTATCCTGTCTTCTATACCAGAAATATCTCTTTGGCGTTTCTTAACAACCTGAGGTTCAAAATCGGAATTCCTGTCTCGTGGAACTTCTATTTCAGTTTCACCGTATTTCGACATAACCGTTTTCTTCGATTTGCCATTTCTTGAATTATCCGTCATCTTAGACTTGTAATCGTATTTGGTATATCCAAGTTGGTCCTCTAATTCAGCCTCAAGCATTTCTTCAATAACCGATGAAAACATCCTTTTTAGAGATTCTTCGATACCTGCAATATCTTTGATATCATTGTCTTTGATAAACTTTCTGATCTCATCTTTGGACATTAGTCTTTTCTTTTCCATGATTCTCCTCCTTTGAGTTTATTTTACTCAAAATGGAGGTTTACACAAATAATCTTATACTCCCCAGTAAAAGGCAACAATTTTATTCTTTATTATCTCGTAATGGTTTCTTATTTAATTTTTCTGCTACTTTTACAGATCCAATAGATTTTGCAACATGTGCTTTTAATTTTAATTTGGAAAAATTTATTCAACAAGGATATGGTAAGCATATTTATATTTCGCAATCAGATATATCAGCATTAGCAAAAAAAGAAGATTTTACGGAAACACAAAAGAAAGTTACTATTCTTAAAGTATTACTCTTACACACTTATATTAAGAAACAAAAGAAGGATATTTCCAAATATTATCATAATCCGTTAATATTGACGCTTGTAAATTCTGTAAATACAGAAGATTCTGATTTGTATTTATTTTTTAGGGAAATAGTAAATATTGCAAATAAAGATTTTGATAATGATGTACTATCAAAAGCAAAGCAAGAATTATTAAGAAATTTGAATGGACAATGTGAGTTTGATAATGAAAAAATTGATTTACTACAAAACACGATAGATAATTTAACATATGAAGACATCTTAGAAGGTGCTTTTAATTCAAACAATCCTGGTAGAATAGAAATTTTAAAAATACCTGGCAATAGACAAGAAATCATTTTAAAACTCGCGACGAGTGATAGGCCTTTTGCTTTAATTAAGATAGGTGATATTTCTGATTGGTTAAAGAATAAACTTAATGGATATCAGATTATAGAAAGATTTGATAATGAGAGCTTTTTTAGAGATATTAATAGAGACAATTCAGATATAAATATTTTGATGGGATCTCGTTCATTTTACGAAGGCTGGGATAGTAATCGGCCAAATATAATTTTATATATAAATATCGGTAAGGGAATTGACGCAAGAAAGTTTGTTCTTCAATCCATTGGTAGAGGAGTAAGAGTGGAACCACTACCAAATAAAAGAAAACGGTTGCAATTTTTATATAATAACAATGAAATTGATATTAGTATCTTCAATAATCTTAAAGATAAAGTCAAATTCATTGAAACTTTATTTGTATTCGGCACTAAAGTAGAAAATTTAAAGGAAGTAATTGAAACGCTCAAAGAGGAAGAACAGGAGGAACTCATAGGAGACTTATTTGAAATTAATCCACAAATAAAAGACAAATTATTGCTTATACCTACATATAAAGAAAGTGGCAAACTTTTGGTAGATGAAAGAAATACTTTTCCTATAAATAAAGAAGATTATGATTTAATCAAGAATTATGTTAATTTCGTCGATGATAAAATCAAAATTGTTAAATATGATTGCCAGCCTAAAGTATTAGTTAAAATAAAAGATAGTCTTTCAGATAGCACTTATACCAATTATTATAAAATAGACGGAAATATCATGGCTTTAAACAAACCAGAATTAATATTTACTTCTATTTTAAAGCATTTTTCTATTCATGATGATGAATTGTCAGAATTTAAAAAAATTGAAAATGAGATTATACATTTTAAACAGATAAAAATATCAAAAGATAAAGCCAACAATATAAGAGAAAAGATTGAAAAAATTAGGAATTACGATAAAAAACAAGATGAAATAAACAAACTTAAAAATGATTTGAATTCAGGGTCAATAAACCTTGATCAATTTACAGAAAAGATACAAAAATTAGGAGAACAATATCCAGAATTTCTTAAGGAAGATCATTTACATATAAAATATCTGTCTAAATATTACTATATTCCCATTCTCCTTTCAGAAGATGATAACATTATATACATTAAGCACATTATCAAAGTAGGCAGTGAGTCTAAATTTGTGGAAGACTTAGAAGAATATTTAAAGAAAGATAGTAACTTTTTCAGTAAATTTGATTGGTGGTTTTTTTCAAAAATTGATGAAACATTAGATGAGATTTACATTCCTTACTACCAGCCTAAGGTAAATAAAATGGAGAAGTTCAAGCCTGATTTTATTTTTTGGATGCAAAAAGGGAATGAATATATAATTTTGTTTGTTGATCCTAAGGGAACAGAATTTTCAGATGCATATAGAAAAATAGATGGATTTAAACACATATTCTCGGACGAATCGGGTAAGTGCAAAATATTCAAATATAACGAATTTAGTGTAAAAGTTTGTCTATTATTGAAGACTGAAGATATAAGTAAAGTTCCGCAAGAATATAGGCAATACTGGTTTGATAATTTAGAAATTCTTGCACACAAAATTTTTGAATTAACGAAGCTGGAGAAGTAATTCATATCAAACACAAGATAAACCAAAGTACGTATTTATAAAATATAGTCATTGGAAAAAACTGGGAGTATAAGATTATTTGTGTAAACCTCCATTTTGAGTAAAATAAACTCAAAGGAGGAGAATCATGGAAAAGAAAAGACTAATGTCCAAAGATGAGATCAGAAAGTTTATCAAAGACAATGATATCAAAGATATTGCAGGTATCGAAGAATCTCTAAAAAGGATGTTTTCATCGGTTATTGAAGAAATGCTTGAGGCTGAATTAGAGGACCAACTTGGATATACCAAATACGATTACAAGTCTAAGATGACGGATAATTCAAGAAATGGCAAATCGAAGAAAACGGTTATGTCGAAATACGGTGAAACTGAAATAGAAGTTCCACGAGACAGGAATTCCGATTTTGAACCTCAGGTTGTTAAGAAACGCCAAAGAGATATTTCTGGTATAGAAGACAGGATAATATCCATGTATCCCACATTTCGCACATCTTTGATCAGAAATAATATTTTTCATATTCAACTCCCAAAAGTCTTATCACTTTGATCTGCAAATCTTTTAAATTCGCTATCTGTGTGGTTGTTTGCCCATCTGTAACCACATTTACAACGGTTATGTTCATGAAGTTCTGACATATCCACCTGAATGTCGGCCTGTTTGTCGGCTTTTTCAACTGATTCGGAAATGTTTGCCCTGTCTCTTTCAATGTGCGCCTTATTTCCCATTCCGAAAGCGAGTACACCAATAACGTCAATACCATTATCATCACAAGTGCCTGAATCCGTCCGGGCTTTTTCAGATACACATCGCTTACTCCGAAACTTTTGTCTTTCAAAAACCTGAATCCTCTTTCGACCGTTGTCTGGTTTTTGTAATATTCGAGCACTTTTTCATCTTCAAGTTCAATGTCGTTCGTTGAAAGTATGAATCTTCCGAGTTTTGCTTTGGCCTTTTCAACCGCTTCTTCATTCAGACCTATCTCAGCATCTATTTCATACATTTCTATCGTCGGATCCCCATCTTTAGGCCTTCCTCTTTTCCCGTCAGTTCTGACTCTTACGCTCTTTATCTCAAACTTGTCGTATTTGAAAAGAGGATGAGCTTCCATCCATTGTCTGGACTTGTTTATTCCGTCTTCAGAACAAAAATACCGTTCTTTCGTCACAGTCTTTTTCAATGACTTTTCCGCTTCTGTCTTGCTTTTTTTCAAATGCCTGTCAAATGTTTTCAGTTCCTGTTCTTTAAGATATTTCGAATTCACCATTATCCATTTTTGTTTTATCCCGCCGTAATTGCTTATTTCGGAATACACTTCATATCCTTCAATTTTGGTCGGACGAAATTCAACTTCTTTATTTAGCATTTCTTCAGCCTCTTTTATCGTAGACGGCACATGGCTTATCCAGTATGTTGTTCTGAGTTCGCTAATGTTTTCCGCAGTGTAGAAAGCACTGTCTGCCACATGATAGACTTTCTTGTCTTTGTCAATGTTCTTCCTGATTGCTTTGACCATTTCTTTGATCGACTCTTTATCCGATTCGTTCCCGTTGTATGTTTTGGCAAACATCGGCATTCCATGCTGATTTACAACCATCCCTATCACGAATTGTTTCAAATCCTGTCTGTGATCTTTCGAATGACCGAAGGTGATCTTAAAACCATTCGTCCCGTCTTCCATCTCGTAATTGCCGCTTACACTCACGCTTGTGGTATCGGTGTGAACGAGGTGAACATCCATTTCAAGTTTGTTCAAAGCGTGCGCCGCTATCTCTTGAAATAATTCCGTTGGACCGTAATCATAAATCTTGTCAAGCACTCTGCCGAGAGCGTCATCGTTAAGATCTTCCGGTTTAGTTCCTTCGCCTAAAAGTTTCTCAACATCCCAGTTCTCAAAATAACTCCCTGCAAAGTACAATCTCCTGTCAACAAAACCAAGCCCGAGTATGATCATCGCTTTTATTATCGCAGACGTTGAAAGATTGAAGTTCCGGACTTTCGGTATTCTCTTTTCAATGACCTCTCCCATTTCAAATTTATCAAATGTCCCAGCCACAAGTCCATGGTGATCAAGTTGCTTTGTAGTGATTTCCATTTTTCTACCTCCGCTGTCTTTTTCAAATAGATCATAGCAGCAGAAAGGCATAAATCAATGGACTCTATCCGAAACGGTAAATAGTGGTATAATCTTTGTGATGTGCGTCAAGGTTACAGCAAATGCTTCTTTGGCTATTACTGACTCTAATCATTTCCCACTTTCAATTTTAAAACATGAGTTTCAAATAAATCCAAAAAACTGTTTTTTATCTGCGGAAAGTGGGATGTATGCTAATGGGATGACATTCTCCGAAATTGGGAATCAGATAGAGGATATTTACGGAGCGGAACTTTCAAATGAAACCTTATCGAGGATAACGGATAAGATAATACCGCTCATGGAAGAATGGAGAAACAGGCGGCTTGAAGAAGTATACGCCATAGTTTATCTTGACGGGATAAGGTATAATGTGCGGGAAAATGAACAGGTAATAAACAAGACGGTTTATTTTGCGGTAGGAATAGATTTAGGTGGACAAAAAGATGTTTTAGGTATGTGGATAGCAGAAACAGAAACATCCAAGTATTGGGCCAAGGTTTTAAGTGATTTACGAAATCGTGGTGTTAAAGACATTCTCATAATGACAACAGATGGACTTAGTGGGATGAAAGAAGCGGTTGAAGCGATTTATCCTGAAACTGAATTGCAGGGATGCGTCGTTCATGTCATAAGGAATGGAATGAAATACGTTTCGTACAAGGATTTAAAAGAGTTCTCCAAGGATACGAAGAGTATATATCAAGCGCCGACAGAAGAATCGGCACGAAAGGGATTAAACGCTTTGAAAGAAAAGTGGTCTGAGAAATATCCTTTAGCTGTGAATGTATGGGAAAAGAGTTTTGACAGGATATCCACGATGTATCAATTTACTCCTGAGATAAGGAAACTCATCTATACTACAAATCCGATAGAAAGTTTTAACATGCAATTGAGGAGGAAAACAAAGAACAGAGATGTTTTACCTAACGATACGGCTATATTCAAATTGCTTTATTTGGCAGTAGTTGAGATAAAGAAAAAATGGGTGATGAAGGTAAAAGACTGGAATCAAATTTTACAGCAATTAAAGGTACATTTTGGGGAAAGAGTGTCTAAATACTTATGAATACTGACAAAAATGGAGTTTACACAAAACTATTGACAGACCCAATATAACCTCAAGACTGTTGGGTGACTATGGTATATGCTACAACCCGACAGAGGCTGGATCCCGTGCAAATACAGTCCATTATGCATCCTTCCGGATTGTCTCTATTTGTTTTAATCAAAGACTATAATATATGATCTGACAGATATCATTATACCTTACCGTACAAATGAATATTCTATTTCACAGATCACAAAATAAACTTACTATCAAGCCTGGAATCCAAATCGGTCTACAACTGGCCTGCCACATTTCCAGCATCGCTAAATCCTGCCTGTAGAATCCATCTTTTATCTCCGCTTAGATGAGTTTGTAATTTCAGGTGCCAAAGTCGAGTGGGTTTCCCTCCCATCAGGATACGTTATATTCAACTTCGAATACGGAAGAACCAAAATGAATATTCTTGCAGATGAGGATGTATGTATTGAGACAGTACGTACCTTTGTAAGCCGGTTGAAGGAGAACCATACCCCGAACGAGATAAACGAAATCACAGAGAATTCAAACAATTCAATGCCATCCAACATAATCAATGTGGACATGACAACTATAAGAGAACTTCTTGAAAAAAGAAAGGTAAAGACATAATCTGTACCACATACCTGTCTTCTAAAATATAGAGCACGTAAACGACGTTAACTGTCAGTCATCCCGAGCATCTCAGCCTTTAAATTTAGACTCTGAAGATCAAATAAGACGATTTACACGGGTAAAGCCTCAACATACACAAATCAAATAAACTAACCTCTGAATAAAGACGGCACAAGTAAATAGCGTGCAAAATTAAAATCACGACACGCTTATGTGTTTGTGTGTATTTGGCAAGATTGCATTTGGCAAGATCAAATTTATCCACACCGCGAAATTGATCCGCGAATATAATCTGCCTTTTTATATATCGCTAAAGAAAGGTAACTAAGCATGTAAAATAACAATTCAAAAGGCAATGCGTTATTTACACCTATATTATTGCGTGTTATTTTAGGCGCTTTGTGTACGATTATAAATTCATTTTGCAACAAAATATATGTTATTTATTTTCGTGAATATATTAGAATATACTATATTGATAATTTATCTATTTTATGATATTATATTTATGCATTATGCGTGTTTTAGGAGGATGGTATGGACTACGACGAGTTTGTCTCTTTTATGGCAGATTACAATCAACGACTTTATCCAAATCACAACAATATGTGGAAAAAGATCCATCTTCTCAATTCCGAAAACCTAAACCGACAAACCCTCAAAACTTTAGACCGCTTTGAATCTACTCTCTCAAAAGCATTAAAGCGTTTTTCGAAATCAGATATCGAGAGTCTCCTTAATACAGATCACGGTCCAAGACCCCATCCAAATACATTTATCCTTAAGAAACTCGGTATCAGTCCAAAGACATACAAAACGATCCGGTACGCAATCTTTAACCACACAAGGCATGCAGATGGAAACAATCCGGATAATCTTGTGCCGTCTGTGAATAAATATAATCCCTATATTGATAATATTGGTAATTCCCAGAATGAGGAAATAAAGTCTGTTCTGGAGTATGAACCTAAATCATCTTCAGAGGAGAGTAGTCAAGATTGCGAAGTTCAAATTAAGCAGTTGCAAAGTCAAATTGACGGGATTAAATCCGCAATCAAAAATATGTCCGACAATCTGACAGAGTACCTTATTTCCTACATAACAGACTTTGAAAATGATCAAAAAGAAAAACTAAGGGATGATCTTAGAGCGGAGATAAAGCAGATACGGCAGCAAATATCTAAAAAGTATGCACAGATTCAATCTGCAAATGCAGGAGAGGCTTTTCTTGGTGGACTTTTAGGTGGCGGTGCCGTATTAGCAATTGAAGAGATCATCAAAAAATTGACTTCAAATCCAATTGAAGACCTTGAAAATAGAATAAACGAGATTTCGCAAAATATTTATCAAATGAATCAATCTCTTCAAATTCAACAAAGAAATATTGAGATCCTCTTTGAATGGGTAAAATCTATAGCTAACATAACAGATGGATTTAATTATCTGAGATTATTTCGTGTACCTATAACGCAAGAAGACTGGGATAGACTTTCAGACGATGTAAAGCAAAGCTGGTCTCCTTTTCATATAAAACCTCCTCTTACAGATGAAAAGCGGAAAGCGATAGCAGAGTTTATAAAGCGGAATGAACCTCCTACTGTGGAGATGTGTTATGACCTCGGATGAAATGATTAGATTCACAAAGGTAGACGAAAGCAGGAATATGAAAAGGTTCTATATCCTTTATCCAGTCTACGACACACTTTTAGATGGGGTGTATGCCGTTGTCTCCGAATACGGAAGGATTGGAAGGACGGGGAGAACCTTCATAAAGCTCTTCACAGATCACAAAAGTGCTGTCAGCTACTATAATCACTGCATCTCAAAAAGAATCTATCATGGATATTCAAGAAATTAAAATCTCTCAAGGAATGGATCTTTATATTTGACCTTGCACATTCAGATATTGCATATGGCTTTACGATTTGTCCATATCCGGTGATAACGACAACATTAACGAAGGTGTTATAGTGCTTATTGCATGCTTGTAGATGATGCTTTGCTGTTTCCCGTCATCGACAAACACAACATACTGGTCAAAGGCCTTTACAATCCCATCCACATGGACTCCGTTGACAAGGTACACCCTGACCTCAATCTTTTTGTCTTTGAGTATCCCAAGCATTCCGTCTTGAACTGACATTATTCCCTCCTGCAGCGTTCGCTATTTTATTTATTGACATTATACTCCAACGATGGTATATTCATCTAAATCGCTAACCAAAGGAGAGGATACCATGAACAAAAAGGAACTTGTCAATGAAGTTTCCAAATACACCGGCATGACAAAAAAAGATGTCGCCGAGATCATCGATGCAATAACAAGAACTATAGAGAAAACTGTTGGCGGGGGAGAAGAGGTATCTCTGACAGGCTTTGGTAAGTTTCTATCGTATAAAAGGGCCGAGAGGAATGGAAGGAATCCGAGGACTGGAAAGACAATGAAGATAAAGGCAAAGAAGGTTCCAAAGTTTAGAGCTGGAAAAGATCTTAAGGTCAATTTGTGACAGTATTGGTTGTGACCGTTGTCGACGTCGTATCGGGATCGGGTGTATCGGGGGATACTCAATCTTTTTAGAGGGAAGGAAAACATCCCCGTAAAGGGCCCAAAAATGCGTTTAGAGAGGTTTTGGGGGTGGGGAGAGTAAAAGATACCCAAAACTAATTTACCCCCTTTTTTGGACCTATAGGAGCGTATGGCGGGAGGAGATTGGCATGATAAAGGTAAAGCGTGTATACGATGAAGCTGAAAATGATGACGGAAAACGCTTTCTGGTTGAAAGGCTTTGGCCGAGAGGAATCAAGAAAGAATCGATAAAGTGCGAATGGCTTAAAGATGTGGCCCCGGATACCAAACTGAGAAAATGGTTCAATCATGAACCTGAAAAATGGGAAGAATTCAAAAAAAGATACTTTGCACAATTAGAGAATAACAGACATTATCTCGAGCCAATACTTAATGCTGCAAAGAATGGAAATGTTACCCTCTTATACAGCGCGAGAGATAGGATACACAACGGAGCCATTGTTTTGAAAGAATACATCGAATCTTTAACGCATGAGGTCGATTCGAATACCTAGCATATCATTTTTCCGTTATTCTTTCTGAGTGTCATCAATTTCTAACATTGTCTTTTCTACGATCCTTTTAATGTCTCCGGAAAAGAGTGTATCGCTGTTTTCAATATCTGCGATATCTGCCTTTTCCCGTGCCCTTGTCACAGCCACGTAGAGCAGATTTATTTCCTCGATTATGTCCTCTATCTCATTGCTCTCGCCCTTATTTTGCATGTAAATGAATCTCGGTATCCCGCCCCTTCTTCCTATCGCCTTGAATAAATTGGGATAATCATCTGAGAGATGGATCTCGTCCCATTCAAGTCCTTTGGACGTATGTGCAGTTGTAAGGTAGACCCGAGCATTTTCTAAATTGAACTGATCCATTGCCTTAAGAAAGCATTTCTCTATCACGGAAGATTTACGCTTTGCTATGCTTATTGCAGACATCATCTCTATGTCGTTAACATCTCTTGCATATTCTTCGAGCTCATCCAGTCTTTTGAACCTTTCGAGAAAAGATAGATCCGCTGGAATTTCGTAATTTATCCTTGGATTCGTGAAAAGTTTTGTAATCGACATTGGAAGTTTGAAAAGTTCGCGGGGATCTCTAACCGTCTTCCAGTCATTGTTTCTAATCATCCAAGAAATTATCTCGACTATCTTTGCATTTGTTCTCGTTATAAACGCCTTGTTTGATACGCTTCTGTGTGGCGCAACACCACGTATTCTTATTCTTTCGGCCTTCAGGGTGGAAAGCAGATTGTTAGCAAGTGTGGCTATTTCTTCATGAAACCTGAAAGAATTGGTAAGAGGCATTTCCTCGGCTCTATCCGAAAGGAACCTTCCAGAGATGTCAAGACTATTTCTGAATCCATAAATCTTTTGATGCCTGTCTCCTATAACAACCTTCTGACCCTTTATCCTGTTGACTATATCGTAGGTAATAAGATTGCTGTCTTGTGCTTCATCTAAAAGAATCGCGTCGTATCTCACGCTGTCCGCCATTCCAAGGCGCTGAAATTGCTTGAGATAGAAATTGTGTGTAACAGGGATCTTTCCATCCTCCATCTTCCTGTAGAACTGTTCGGTGTATCTTAACGCCTTCCCGATGCTTATGGCACCGGTTTTAACAAGAGATAACAGATCAATGTTGTCCCTGAAAAAAAGGCTGAAATCAAGATCTCCAATCTCCATGACATTGCTGTAGCAAAACTCGTCAAAGATGATTTTGACAGCCCTCGCATAGTCGTAATCTACGCCAAGCGTATCTGCTATATTCGGTATCTGGTAGTTATTTACAAAGTTTGATACATTGATTTTATCCTTCATGAAGCCGAAGGCAAGAGAATGTATAGTTCTTACACTGACATTGCTACCAAAAGTCTTCCTTGCACTCTCGGCAGCAACCCTGTTAAAGACGATATATAAGAACCTTCTCTTTGGATATGTCAGTGTCAGCAACTTGAGAGTTGTCGTTTTCCCGGTACCGGCAAAGGCACGAACGAGGATGTTCTTCCCATCTCCAAACCTTTTTATTATCTCTTCCTGCTCGTCTGTCGGTTTTAAGTTCGAAGATTTCGAATCCAAAGACTTTGAATCCAATCGCTTCAATTCTGAAGGTGAAAAAGAAGCGCTGAAAGTTTTAGTGACAGATTCTGAATCTGGAGATTCTAATTCTGGGTATTTCAAAGGTTTCAGAGACTTGGAGGAAGATTTTACATCTGGATGATCTGGAAGGGTTGATGAACTGGATTTTTGATTATTTTTGTCATCCAGCTGTGATGTGAAAGATGATCTGAGAAGTTTATCTATTGTTGTGTATTTCGGCCTTGTGTGGATAAAACCGGTCTTCTTACTCGAATCATCTACAATTGGGCTACATGGCTTTATCTTATCGAGGATAAAGATTGTCTTTCTCTCTCCGGAGGCAAGAGATTTTACGAATCCTGCGTCTCTAATTCTTAAGTAATCGATAAAGGGGATATTAGTACCTGGATATATATCGTGGATAAGATCAACATCATCTAATACGGATACGATCCTTGCAAATACCCTTATGATACCATCTGAATAGAAAGCGATGTATTTTGATGGTTTAAAAGGCCTTCTATTTTTTGCTATGAATAAACCGTACTTAATTGCTGCTTCCTCGTATTTGAACCCTGGGATGATAAGAACGTTATTTGTATCTTTCCATTTTCTTTTGATCACTTCATTTACCTCTTTTGCTCATCTATGATAATTATACCCGATGATAGTTATGAGTTGGATCGATTAGATTTGTGTGTTTAACGTTGTTATTTGGTTTTACCAGATCTATATTGATATAAAATCTTACTTTGAACTTATTTGTTAGTTTTTAATTTCATATAGGACACAGACGAACTTTATCTGTTTTGTTGTGTTTTAATTGTTTTAAAACTGTTTTGTTAGTTTTCGGCTGCGTCTTTCGGCTTCGGAGAATGGCTTAAAATAAAGAAAAATAGATTGGAAAAAAGAGTTTTTGGAATACTAAAAAAGAGTTTTTGGAATACTAAAAAAGAGTTTTTGGAATACTAAAAAAGAGTTTTTGGAATACTAAAAAAGAGTTTTTGGAATACTAAAAAAGAGTTTTTGGAATACTAAAAAAGAGATCTGTATTTAATTATCTCTTTTTTATAGTATAATCCTTTTCAAGGAGGTATCTATT